>CAVGCY010000023.1:0-50861 GCA_963627915.1 Bacteroidaceae bacterium
CCGACGGTAAGGTAACGAGCAAAGAGGCAAGAAGCGTCTTACGCTTCGCCGCAAGACTTCAGTCTAAAATTTACGAATAAATGAAGAAATCCGGGACTTGACGTAAAATCAAGCCCCGGGTTTTGTATACAGTTCGATGACGCATACTTGATATGAAATTTTTTATCACATTGTCTTACGGCTGAACGGGAACCTGTATATGTTCGGATTCAAGCTCAAAAGAGAGAAAATTGTTAACTTCAAAATAATTCATTCTCATATCGAACGCTTCGCAAAGAGCTGTCGTATCGGCATAAAGCTGATTTCTCTGCGAGCGGTAAACCGGCGCGCACATTTTTATTTCGCCTTTGTCCGTTATGGCGGTATCGCTGTTTTCGACAAACTCAATCCAATGGCGGTACGCTTCAATTCTGACCTTACCCTCACTGCGTTTTACGTCTCCTCCGATAAGAGCAAACATTACAGCGGGAGCTATAAACCATTTTCCGTTTATTTGCTCGGGGAAAGTTTCGCACGCACCTATTCCGAGATCTGTCCCCTTGAATTTGATTCTCGTCTTGTTATACTTCGGCGCAACGCTGCAGGGGAGTATTTCATCATTGTTTTTGTCAATAATGCATTTGTCGATTATCGTGCCGTCCTCAAGATAGGAAGTAAGAGTTAGAACATTTCCGTTAACCTCGGCGATTGCGTACATTGATAATTCTGTTTCATGCTCGTAAGTGCATACGTTCCATACCTTGGGGACAACGCGTGTTCCCGGAGGGTTGCGGTTGCCGGAACCTAAATTGTAATGTATCGTTCCTTCGGACGGTTTTGAATAAAGATTTTCGTTTCTTCTCGGAAAGCTTCTTGCAAATGAATGCTCGTGTCCGGAAAACAGAATATCAAGCTTTTCAAGTCCTTTCATCATAACAGGATATGTGTCTTCGCATGCAAGATTTGTTCCGGCATAGCAGACGGGGAAGTGATGAGAACCGAATTTCCATGTTTTGTCGGACGCGCCGATATCTTTTATCAGCCATTCGTTAACATATTCCGGACCGCTCAGTCCTATACAGTTAAAATGCGCATTTCCGTAATCAAACGAATAATTTGCCGTTTTCCAGTCCTCAGGACCGTTATAATTATAAGAGCCTTTAAATTGTGATGAAAAATACGTCGCTTTATCGGAATAGTATTTTCCTGTCTTTGTAAAATAATTGTCAAATCCCATATCGTCATGATTGCCCATAGCCATCATAAACGGGATATGGTTAATAATATTTTTCATCCCGTCAAGTAGACCTGTCCACTGTATATCGGTCTGCCCGCAGTTGGTGTTGTCTCCGCCGGTGAGAATAAAATCAATGCCGCTGTGTTTTTTTAAAATCTTATCAACAATCTCACCTAAAATCGTATAATCCGCAGGCGGTTCGCAGTCGCCTGTCTGAACGTCCGATAAAAGCAAAAATTTAAATTTGTCACAGTTTTTTTGTGCTGTTGTAAAATACGAATCATCGCTTCTGTTTATATCGTTACCGCAGTTATATTCGTATTTTGTTCCCGATTCAAGATTCGATAAATGCGCCCAGAAAATTCTGCTGTCATCCATATCCGAATGAAATTCTTCACTGAATGCTGCGCATTTTTTCCATTCGCATTCGCCGGCTTTACGGTAATTTACATATCCGTCTTTAATGTCAAGATTTGTTCTCCATGTTACCGCCATGCACGTTTCCGCGTCGTCGATAATACTGACCATTATATGATCGGGATTAACGGACGAGCCTCTGATTTTTTTCCAATCCTCTTTGCTTATCAAATATTTCACCTCAAAAGTAAGTATATACTACATTTGAAATAATATCATTAAAATATTTTCTTGTCAATTTATACTTGAAAAAAACAGTTTAATATGATAAAGTATTAAATTAGTTGAGTATATAATTTCGGAGATGTTTTTTTTGAAGATATTTGATAATAATGAAACGGATTATTTAATTAAAGCTTTACTGGCAATTAACAGCGAGGAGGAGTGCAAGGCTTTTTTGGAGGATGTTATGACAACAAAGGAAATCCTCGATATATCGCAGCGGATTCATGTTGCTTTTCTTTTAAAAGATAAGGTTGTTTACAGTAAAATATCGTCCATGACCGGAGCCAGCGCGGCAACAATAAGCAGAGTTAACAGATGTATAAATTACGGAGCCGGCGGTTATGACGCGGTTTTAAGTAAATTTGAAAAATAATTTACAAAAAATTTATATACAAATAAACTCAAACGTATTGTAATCGACATATTGTATGTGTTATTATAATAAGAGCAATTTTGACAATCGGAGAGATGTAATTTCAAATGCAAAAACTCAGAATAAATGAAAATGATCACAGAATATATATTCTTTTGACGGATTATCCCGATAACGTTTCAAAGTTCTTAAAACGAATCGGATTTTGGCATTATTCTCATGTTTCTATCAGCACAAGTATGATGGATAAAAAGTTTTTCTCTTTTGTCGGTAAGAAAGGATTCAGGATAGAAGATCCGGTTCTTCACCCGACTTACAAAGGAACCGACGTGCCGTGCGCCCTTTTTTCGATTCCCGTTTCGGAGTCGGAATGCACCAAAATAACAAATAAGCTTAAATATCATATAAGCAGAAGCGATTCATATAAGTACAGCTATTTCGGACTGTCAATGATGTTTTTCGGAATGAGCGTCAAACTTAAAAATCAATACACATGCTCCGGATTTGTAAGCGACGTTTTAAAGAATGCGTCTAATCCGAAAAGCAAGGAATTTTCGTCTCTTGTAAAACCGGATGATTTTGAGGTTCTGTATAAAAGAAATCTTGTATTCAGAGGTCCGCTGAGAAATATGCTTTCCTATTTGAAAATTTCTTCACCCGAGAAGATATAAAAATATAACGCCGGCTCGATAATAGCCGGTATTTTTTACGGGTATATGTGTGCTCGGTATGCGTAACAATCCTGCGGTGAAAGTTCGTCGCCATTGCAACCGCAAAATTCCCTTTGTTACCCTTACCCATATCGGAAAAATACATATTTCCGTCCCGTTCAACAGCAAAGGCAAGAACCGACGGCTGATGAAACGAATCCTTCTCCAAATTCTCCGGCGTAAAAATTCCGGGGTAAGAATTTACGAGGTCATCCCACATGGCATCAAGCGTCTTTGCGTTGAGATCGCTTGTAAATTTTATTCTCGAAAAATACTTTTTTTCGATTCAGATAACGTATCGCTTAAAATATCCGACTTTCTTGAGAAATATATTTTATTATAATGCTTTTGTCTCTGAATGTTAACACACGAAAGAAGAATATACCATTAAAGAAATTTTCAGCCGAGCGGTAATTATTTTTTAAAAAGTGTCGCTCTTTGGCAACGCTTATGGTACAATAAAATCATAACTTTGCATGGCGGCGACAGCGACACTCTTGCGGCAATCACGGGCAGTATCGCAGAGGCGGCATACGGTATTCCCGACCGGATTAAGGACAAGGCGTATTCCTATCTGGATGAGCCGTTGAAGGATGTACTCAGAAGGTGGAAGAAGTTCATTTACAGAGGCTGATGTGTACCTTATGATTTTGCCTATACATTTTGATTTTTCCTCAGAATGGGTTCAAATTGCGGATTAATAGTGGTTCAAATTTTCGCGGGCAAATCGCTGAAAAGCTGAAAACGGACATAAAAAAAGAGGGCTTCCGGCGGAGCGATACCGCTGAAAGCCCTTGTTTGTTGGGGATTTCCCTTGTATCAAAGACAGCGTTTAAGCAGAAGCATAAAGCGTCATTCTTTATTTGAGGCTGACTAAAGACTTGCACGCAGAGGATATTATTATATATATCCGAAGCGTACAAGTCTTTGTAGTCATATTATCATTGAACTGCCGTGTGCAAAAACATACGCATGGCGGTGCGAGAGCTCGGCTGCTTAGCCGATGGGCAGCCCCCGCTTCATTTCAATATTGTGAAATTCTTATTTGTCAAGATTTCTTGTGCAGACCGTAACAGTCTTGAATACATCCTCGAATCTGTTAAGAGCCTCGTCGACAATCTCGTCGGTATCCGCAAGAGATGTGTAAAGACGGCTGCCTGCAAGAGTAACAAGACCGTGAGCCATGTATGCCGCGCCCATCTGCTCCATTGCAACTTTTCTTCTGAGCATTTCGGGTTTAGCCTTGAGCATGGGAACTACGGATTTAATAAGGTTGAGAGAGCTGAAGTCATAGCTCATTGCGCCCGTGCACTCAAGATGAACGATAGAGCCCTGGTTATATACGACGAACGGAAGGGCATATCTGTCGACAAGCTCCTGAAGTCCTTTTGCAAGTCTGTCGCCCGCAAGACCGGCTTTTTCGCATGCATTTGTCTTTTCAATTTCCTGGATAGCACAGTAGCCTGCATAGGATGAAAGCGGGTTTGCCGCGAGCGTACCGCCGACATATGCGCGCTTCATCATTGTGCCTACGCCTGCCGCCATACCGCTGACATATTCCTTCTTACCGCCTACGCCGCCTGCCGAGGGATATCCGCCGGCAACGATTTTACCGAAGATTGTAAGATCGGGTACTACGCCGAAATAGCCCTGAGCGCCGCCCAAACCTACGCGGAATCCGGTGACAACTTCGTCGAATATCATAAGTGCGCCGTATTTGTCGCAAAGTCTGCGTACGCCCTTGTTATAATCAAAATCAATGGGTCTGGTTCCGCTCTCTGGACCTACGGGCTCTACGATAACGGCCGCAGTGCCGCCCTTGAGCATGTTGATTCTGAGCATGGTTTCAAGCATGTCAAGATCGTTGGGTCTTACCTCGTCGGTAGTACCGTAACAGCTTCTGGGAATACCGTGGGACTCAAGGAAGCTTCTTGAACCGGGGATTTTAAGACCGTAAACCATCTGATCCGACCAGCCGTGATAAGCTCCGCCGACCTTAATGATTCTCTTTGCCTTTGTAGCGTTTCTTGCAACACGGATAGCCGCCATAACGGATTCCGTACCTGAACCGAGCATACGGAACATTTCTACGTTGGGCATATGTTTATTAATTTCTTTTGCAAGAAGGAGTTCGCCTTCATGGAAAAGTCCGGTTACCGGACCGCACTCCTTGATGAGCTTGATAACCTTTTCCTGAACGGGTTTATAATTGCTTCCGAGAATGGTGGGACCGCCCGCCTGAAGGAAGTCGATATACTGATTGCCGTCTCTGTCGTAAAGATAAGCTCCGTCCGCCTTTGTTACGCAGATGGGGAACGGGAAGTTGAAAGCAAGATTATGCTGAACTCCTCCGGGGATATACTGCTTGGCTTCTGTTGTGATTTCCTTTGATTTTGCGCATTTTGTCTCGAAATGATCGAGAACCCTTGCAAGCTCATCGTCGGAAATACAGTAGATGGGCTGAGACGTAAGGTTGTTAAGTCTTGCATAGATGTCTTTAGCATCCTGCCAGTTGCTGATAGCGTAGCCGTTACTCATGTTTATTTTCCTCCTGATCTTTCAGAAAATTAATAAATTTCTGGATTTTATCGTTAGTTTCGTCCCGGTTGTCAAAAGGTTCCTTGTTGATGAACTTTTGAAAAATCAGTCCGAAATATGATCCCAAAATAAAAGCGGAAATATCCTTCGGAGTAAAATTCTCCTTAAGCTTTTCATAACCCGATTCAGATATTTCGGAACGCATTATCGCGTCTATCTGCGCAACGGAATTTCTGCCGTCGTAAAGAATACTCCTGATGAATAAATCTATCATTAAATTCGGATACGGATACGTATCGTACGTAAGCCGTTTAAAAATTGAACTTATGCTGTGCGACGCGTCGGTCGCGTTTAAAATGTCGCCGATTTCTTCATTCGCAATCTGATTCATTAAATCGTCAAGCGATGTAAAGTGCGTGAAAAACGTAGAACGCGAAATGTCAGCGCTTTCGCTTATCTGGTCTATTGTGACATTACCAATGCCTCTTTCTTCAAAAAGCATTTTTGCGCTGTGCATTATCGCCTTGTGTGTTCTTTCGCGTTTTTTCAGGCGGTGTTTATGCTCCATTTTATGTCTCCGTTCTTTTTCTATCATTATACATTGTCCGGACGAGAATGTAAAGCATAATTTGAACCTGAGTGCAAAAAAAGACAGTTTCATATAAACTGACTATTTTTTTATATGTTTCAATTTGCGAATGATTTGCATATTGACAATAACAAAATTGAATGATATAATAATTTGCGAACAAATCGCAAATTGGGACGGCGAAAATATATGTCTAAATATATGACGAAACAGAGAAAAATGCTTACCGATTATTTTATGACTCATGTAGACGAACAGGTGACGGCAAAGCGTATTGCCTGCGACCTGACGTCCTGCGGTATAAGCGTCAGCGCGATATACAGAAATCTTGCCGATATGGAGTCGGAGGGAGTTGTAAAAAGATGCTCTAAAAACGGTTCGCGTGAGGTTTATTATCAGTATACGGCGGCGGGAAAGTGCGCCGGATGTTTTCATCTGACATGCAGAATATGCGGACGCGTGCTTCACATGAATCCGTCGACGGCGGGACTTATGCTTTCGCGCGTCGCCGAAAAGGACGGATTTTATATCGATATGTCCGATACTGTAATTTTCGGAGTTTGTTCGAGGTGCGCGGAGGCGTGAGAGAGTGCTGTATAATGAAGAAGAAATTTTTATTTTCTATTATAATATTGTTTTTGTGCGTTATGACTGTTTTTTCGTCATGTTCGGGTACGGCTGAAGTTTCGGATACTTCCGACGGCAGAAAGATAATAACCGTTTCTGTCTTTCCCGTGTATGACTGGGTTAGGGAGGTCGTGCGCGGTTCTGATGGGGTTAATGTCAGACTGCTTATTGATTCGGGTACGGATATGCATTCATATAATCCCTCGGCGGCGGATATATTGAAAATTACGAAATCGGATATGTTTATATTTATAGGCGGAGAGAGCGACGAATGGGCGCAGAAGGCTTTGGAAAACGATTCCGAGTCTAAAACAGAGGCTTTGTCGGTAACGGACGCGCTTGAGAATTATCTTCTTGCAGAGGAGGAGCTGCCCGGAATAAGGGATAAGCATTCCCATGCTCATGAGGAAGCGGGCGAAACCGAAAATGACGAGCATGTCTGGCTGTCGCTTGAAAATGCGCGTGCGTTTACTTCTGTTATCGCACAACGGCTTGCTTCGATTGATCCCGAAAATTCAAATATTTATTACAATAATGCCGAAGCGTACGAAAAAAAACTTTCCGAGCTTGAAAAAGAATACCGTTTTGTCGTTAATAATGCGAAAAGGAATACGCTGATAGTTTGTGACAGATTTCCTTTCAGATATCTTACCGAGGAATTTTCAATCGGATATTACGCGGCGTTTTCCGGCTGTACGTCTGAAACGGACGCGAGCTTCAATACCGTTTCGTTTCTTATCGATAAGGCAAACGAGGTAAAAACGGATTGTCTTATAATCGCCGACGGCTCGGATAAAAAGCTTGCGCGTACGGTAGCGTCGTGTTTGGATGAAAAAGAAGTTAAAATTCTGACTCTCGATTCCATGCAGACCGTATCAAAAAAAGATATTGACGGCGGAAAGACGTATCTGTCGGTTATGAAAAATAATATGGAAACTCTTTCTGAGGCTTTAGATTCGGAGGAAAACTGAATGACCCAATGTATTTGCCATAATCTTTCGGTAGGTTATGATTCAAAATCGGTTGCGGGGGGAATAGATTTTACGATAGAAAAAGGGGATTATATCTGTATTCTCGGTGAGAACGGTTCGGGAAAAAGCACGTTTGTAAAAACATTGCTCGGTATTCTCGACCCGGTATCGGGCAGTATAGAATTTAAGGCCTGTAAGAAAAACGGAATAGGATATCTCCCCCAGCAGACTGAGGTTCAGCGTGATTTTCCCGCGACGGTCGGCGAGATAGTTCTGTCGGGACGTCAGGGGGCGGGCGGATTGTTCTATTCTAAAAAGGATAAGGAATCCGCAGAATATTCAATGAAGAAAACAGATATTTTAAATCTTTCAAAGAGAAGCTACCGCGAGCTGTCCGGCGGTCAGCAGCAGAGGGTTTTGCTCTCTCGTGCGCTGTGCGCCGCGGACGACATGCTTTTGCTCGACGAACCCGCCGCAGGACTTGACCCGGAATCAACGGAGGTTATGTATTCGATAATAGAAAAGCTAAACAGAGATGACGGCGTTACCGTTTTGATGGTAACTCACGATATTGCCTCGGCAATGCGTTACGCAAAACACATTCTTCATATAGGAAAAAAGGTAACGTTTTCAGACAGGGACGATTATTTCTTTTCAAAAAATGAAAGGGGAGAATACTGATATGACTTCTTTCATTTTAAATATATCGACATATCTTGACTATCCGTTTGTAAGATATGCGCTGATAACGGGCGTGCTTATTTCGCTTTGTTCCTCTGTCCTCGGCGTGTCGCTCGTGCTTAAGCGTTTTTCGTTTATAGGCGACGGACTATCGCATGTGGCGTTCGGAGCGATGGCTGTCGCAGGCGTTATGGGGCTTAGCAATAATATGCCCCTGACATTGATAATAACGGTTGCAGGCGCGGTAATTATGCTGTCAGCCGGTAAAAATACAAAAATAAAAGGCGACGCGTCCGTTGCGATGATATCCGTCGGCGCGCTTGCTGTCGGATATCTGCTGATGAATATATTTCCTTCAACGTCGAATATATCGGGCGATGTATGCTCGACGCTTTTCGGCTCGTCCTCGATTCTGACGCTTACGAAAACGGATGTTATTGTCTGCGCGGTAATGTCGGTTGCCGTATTGGTACTCTTTATTCTGTTTTATAACAGAATATTTGCCGTTACGTTCGATGAGGATTTCGCACGTTCGGCGGGTATAAAGACGAGATTGTACAACATAATGATAGCCGTTTCTTCTGCGGTTATAATCGTGCTTGCGATGAATCTCGTCGGCTCTCTCCTTATCTCCGCATTGATAATATTCCCCGCGCTCTCGGCTATGCGTATGTTCAGAAGCTTTAAATCCGTTGTAATCGTCTCTGCCGTAATTTCGGTTTTATGCTCCGTTACCGGAATATTTATTTCGGTTTCAGCCTCGACGCCGGTCGGCGCGACGGTTGTTGCGGCGGATATATTGGGGTTTTTTATTTCCTCCGCCGCCGGAAGAATTATAAAAAAGGCGTAAATAAAAGAACAATACAGATAGAAAAGCGCAAACCTGAAATACGGCTTGTGCTTTCGTTGTATATTTGTTTGATTATTTGGTTTTTTATCGCTATTAAAATCATTCGGATGATTAATATAAGTTATTTTATACGGAATATATTAACATATCTATGCATATTTCTTACACATTGCTTTGTTGAAATGAACGAATAACTGAGTTATAATTATATAGGTGATAAAAATGGATGAAATCAAAAAAGTCGGTATAATTGGAGTCGGAGCAATCGGCTCGTTTTTTGCCTCAAAGCTTAAAAATTCGGTTCGGCTTGATGTTATTGCAGGCGGAGAGCGTGCCGAGAGATTAAAAAAAGACGGACTTGTAATTAACGGAAAGCAGGAATTTTTTAATGTCGTTTCGCCCGATGAAAAAGGCGAAAAGGATGATCTTGTTATTATAATAACAAAAATGACGGGACTTAAAGACGCTCTTAACGACATTAAAAACCGAGTGGACGAACATACGATTATAATGGCGCCGCTTAACGGCGTAGAGAGCGAGGATGTGGTTAAATCCGTTTTCGGCGAAAAGAACGTGTTGTATTCGTTCGTAAGAATCAGCAGCGTTAAAAAGGGCAACGTTGTAAATTTTGAACCCAAAATTGCTATTGTCGAATTCGGAGATATAAAAAACGACCTTGATAATCTCAGCGACAATGTCAAGGCCGTTCGCGCTCTTTTTGAAAAAGCCGGTATCACATGCAGAATACATCCGGATATGATAAAGGCTCAGTGGGAGAAATTTATCTGCAACGTAAGCGAAAATCAGGTTACTGCTGTTCTCGATATCCCGTTCGGGGCGTGGTGGACGTCGGAACAGGCAAACGCTCTGAGAGTAAACACGGCTCTTGAGGCCGTCGAGATAGCAAGAAAAAAGGGAATAGATATCAATCCCGATTATGCCGTGAAGCAGCTTGACTTTTTAAAAAATTTTCCGAGCGAAAGCAGAACGTCAATGAATCAGGATATTCTTGCCGGCAGACATACGGAAAAGGATATGCTGTCCGGAGCTGTAATAAGATTCGGCAGAGAGACGGGTGTTCCGACGCCGTATAACGAGTTTTTGTATAACGCTTTATGCGTACTCGAACAGAAAAACGACGGCAAAATAGCGGGTGCGGATAAATAAAGCACATTAATAATTTCTTTGATGGCACGTACGCCAAATCCGGTAAATCATTATGACGGTATAAGGATGCTTGATGTGCCAGACAGGTTGTTAAACAAATAATTTAAGGCTTCGGACAAAATCGATGAAGCCTTATTTTTTATTTGAAAATAATAAATTCCGCTCTCTCAAATTTTGTGTAAACATCCTCCAATGGTAAAAAACAGAATATATATTGGTCATGGATATCTGCCGTCAGGGCAGATTTTTTGCGAAAAAACTTCAAGCCGGGAGTGAATTTTGCTCCGTGCTCTGCGTCTGTCTGTCCGCATTTTCGTGATATCAACACGGGTAAAATAAAGTATTTTTTTGGGCGCATTGTCAATTTTGAAATATCCGCACTCATTTTGCTTCGGCTGTGTTCTGTGTTAAAGAATCTTAAAATTCGTTATCCGTGTGTGAACGCAGTGTAAACTTTTAGATGCGTAAAAAATTATTAAAAATATGTCAACAAAATATACATTATTGGATTATAAAATAACAACAGAATGTTACGGAATAATGACAGAAAATATTTGCAATTGACAAGAATAGACGTAAATGATATTATCATTGTGAAATTCATAAAATATAAATGTTAATAAAATGTTAACATAAAGTAAAACTGTTTATTAATGGAGCGATTTTATGACCGGACAAAACCGCGCTTTTTTAAAGCAGCTCGATAAATGCAGAAAAAATGTATTTTCAGGCGGAGAGCTTGCGAGTTTGCGCGATCTTTTTGACAGAGTTCGTATCTCGTATTCGGGCAGAAACTGCATTGTCGAAAAAAAGAATAAAAAAACGGTTTCGTATTCCGTTGACAGATTTGCACGGGATGTAAAACAGATGAGTTTCGCGCTTGAAAAGGCGGGGCTAACCGGCAGGCATGTTGCGATAGTCGGGGAGAACTCGTATCGATGGATTGTCGTTTTTTTCGCATTGACAACGGTCGGGTCGGTTGCCGTTCCGATTGACAGGGAGCTTCCCGACGCGGATATAGTAAAGCTTCTAAAAAAATCGGATGCGTCGGCGGTATTCTGCTCGGCTCCGTACTATACGGCGGCGTTGAGTATGAGAGAGGATAATCCCGATTTTAAGTGTATTTCTCTTTCCGAAAAAAAGAGAGACGGAATTTATGATTTTGAGGAATTTAAATCTTTATCCGATTCCTATTCACGGTCTGAGAAGTTTTTTAGTGGTACAATTCCTGTATCCGACGACAACGCGGTAATTATTTTTACATCCGGTACTACGGGGGCTAACAAGGGCGTTGTTCTTACACACGGCAATTTGTGCGCAAATGTCGACGCTCTTTCAAAAATGATAGACGTTTCGACGGCGTTCAGCGTGCTCCCTATGAATCATGCGTACGAGCTCGGTTGCAGCGTTCTGACAGCTATATACATAAATGCAGTTTTGTATATTAACGACAGATTAAGAAACATACAGAAAAACATTACGGAGTTTAAGCCTGAAGGAATGATTGCCGTTCCCCTGATTGCAGACGCATTTTACGACGCGATAATGAGCGAGAGCGAGAAAAACGGGAGAAAGGATAAGCTTTTAAAGACTGTAAATATAAGCAATTCTTTAAGAAAATACGGCGTTGACATGCGGAAGATTTTGTTTAGGAATATTGCAGACGCGTTCGGAGGCAAACTGCCTCTTATTGCGTGCGGCGGCGCGGCGGTAAACGTCGAAAAAATGAAATTTCTCGATGACGTCGGATTTAACGTCATAATAGGCTACGGACTGACGGAGGCTTCTCCGCTGGCGGCTGTTAATTTTGACGTCGCGGGGCGTCCGGAGTCTGTTGGGCTGCCTATGGACGGTTGTGAAATTAAAATCGATTCGCCCTCGTACGACGGCGCGGGAGAAATCCTTATTCGAGGCAGAAACGTTACGCACGGATATTATAACGATAATGAATCGAATGAAAAATCGTTTACTTCCGACGGATGGTTCAGGACAGGGGACTACGGCAGGAAGGATAAGAGCGGATATCTTTTCATAACCGGACGAAAAAAGAATCTGATAATTCTTGAAAACGGAAAAAACATATATCCGGAGGAAATAGAAAATACGATTGCGGAAAATTCGCAGATAATAAAAGAGGCGGTCGTTTTTCAAACCGAGAAGGAGCTTGACGGCGGAGGCAGGGCAAATGTTCTGGCTGCGGTCGTGGGGCTTATTCCGGAAAAATTCGCCGGAAGAACGCCGGATGAAATTATGGAGACGGTTATGAATGAGATTTACAAAATAAATCGTCTGCTTCCCGGATACAAAAGGATTCACGAGGTTAAATTTGTGTTGAATCCCATGCCGAAAACGTCGACCATGAAGGTTATCAGAAACGATGTAATAAAAATATATCACGATATGGACAGGAGAAATATACCATGTATGAAAAAATAATTGACATCTTAAAGGAATACGTAAACGTTGACGCCGATAAAATTACGGAGGATACGAATTTAAAAGGCGATTTGGGACTTAATTCATTACAGATGGTTAATATTGCCGTTGCTGTCGAGGATGAATTTGATATCGAGATTTCGGACCGTGACGCGTCCGACATCGAAACCGTAGGCGACGTAAAACGACTTATCGAGTCGCTGGCGCAGTAAATCTTTTTTGACAAAAAAATCGAAAAAAATATGAAAAATTTGCGATTCAGGTATTGACATTCTGTTTTTCAGGTGCTAATATACTGCTAAAGGCTGTGACGAAGACGGTCGGGATTAGAGTAATTTAAGAGAGTCGGTGTTTGGTGCGAACCGATATTGCTGTTCCCGTGACCCATCGCTTCCGAGCCGGAGATGCGAAACTACAGTAGTGTTTCCCGAGTGAACTGCGTTAGTGTGAAAGGGATTGATAGATCCTTGAGAGGCACGGGGCGATAGCCGAGTGCAATTTGAGTGGTACCGCGGATATTTTTATTCGTCTCAAAGTTATTAAAGCTTTGAGACGTTTTTTTATTGTCTCAAAGCAGTGCGGAGGAATTAAAATGACTGAAACAGCAAACGAAAAATCCAAAATCCTCGAAATTGCTCAGCGTATTCACGAGCTTAGAGACATCACGGGATTTACAACCGCCGAAATGGCTGAAAAGACCGAAGTCACCGAGGAAAACTACCTTAATTATGAAGCGGGCAGACTTGATTTCCCGTTTACATTCATTCACAAATGCGCTCTCGCGTTCGGAGTTGAAATTACCGACCTGTTGGAAGGACACAGCGCGCGTCTTTCATCCTACACGGTCACGAGGAAGGGAAGAGGACAGACGACCGCAACGGAAGAGGGAATCACGATTCAGAACCTTGCTCCGATGTTCAGAAAGAAACTTGCCGAGCCTTACTGGGTAAGATACGAGTATTCCGACGAACTTCAGAAAAAGCCGATTCATACCACGACTCATTCGGGTCAGGAGTTTGATCTTGTTATAAGCGGAACGCTTCTTGTTCAGGTCGGCGGTCATAAGGAGCTTCTTCATGAGGGCGACAGCATTTTTTATAACAGCTCGACTCCTCACGGAATGATAGCGGTTGACGGCAAGGACTGCGTATTCCTTGCAATGGTTATTGCGAGCGAAGACGGCTTCAAACCTTTTGCGGATCATCACATTATAAAGGAATTTACTCCCGCGGAACACAGAAATCTTGTCTGTGAGAAGTTTATACATCCGGTTGAGGACGAAAACGGATGTCTCAGAGATATTTCGTTTTCGGATGCGGATAAATTCAATTTTGCGTTCGATATCGTAGATGAGGTTGCAAGACTTCACCCCGATAAGACGGCGATGGTTCATATTTCCGCCGATAAAACGGAGAGAGTTTTTACATTTAAGGATATCAAGCAGAAATCCGCACAGGCGGCAAACTACTTTAAATCGCTGGGAATCAAAAAGGGCGACAGGGTAATGCTCGTTATGAAGCGTCATTATCAGTTCTGGTTCGCTATTCTCGGACTTCATAAGCTCGGCGCGGTTGTCGTTCCGGCTACGAACCTTCTTGTAGAGCATGATTTTGATTACAGATTCAATGCGGGCGGAATTTCAGCTATCGTCTGTACCGCAGACGGCGATACCGCGCATCAGGTTGATCTTGCTCATAAAAATTCTCCCACTCTCAAGACTAAAATAATGGTAAACGGAGAGCGCGAGGGCTGGCATAATTTCGATAAGGAATTTGTACTTTTCTCGAGAAAATTTGAGAGGACGGCGGACAGCGCGTGCGGCGGCGATCCCATGCTTATGTTCTTTACCTCGGGAACTACCGGATATCCCAAAATTGCTACTCATAATTTCAAATATCCCCTCGGTCACTTTGTAACCGCCAAGTACTGGCACAGAGTTAAGACAGACGGACTTCACTTTACCATTGCCGAAACGGGCTGGGGAAAGGCTCTCTGGGGCAAGCTTTACGGACAGTGGCTCTGCGAGGGTGCGGTATTTGTGTATGACTTTACGAGATTTGACGCGGACGACATTCTTCCGATGTTTAAAAAGTACAACATTACCACATTCTGTGCGCCTCCGACGATGTACAGAATGTTTATAAAGGACGATCTTTCAAAGTTTGACCTTTCGTCAATTCAGTATGCCACGACGGCGGGCGAGGCTCTCAACCCCGAGGTATTTTATCAGTTCCAAAAGGCTACCGGTTTAAAGGTAATGGAGGGCTTCGGACAGACGGAAACGACTCTTACCATTGCGAATCTTTACGGCATGGAGCCTAAACCGGGCTCAATGGGCAAACCCGTTCCCGGATACGATATCGACATTGTCGACCCGGACGGAAATTCCGTTGGCATAGGCGAGTCGGGCGAAATCGTTGTTCGTACGGATAAATTCGTACCCAACGGTCTGTTTATGGGTTATTACAAAGATGAGGAAAAGACAAACGAAGCGTGGCATGACGGAATCTATCATTCGGGCGACGTTGCGTGGAGAGATGAGGACGGCAATTTCTGGTATGTGGGAAGAACCGACGATGTTATCAAATCTTCGGGCTATCGTATAGGACCGTTCGAGATTGAGAACGTTATTATGGAGCTTCCCTATGTTCTCGAGTGCGGCGTTTCCGCGGCTCCGGACGAAATCAGAGGTCAGGTCGTAAAAGCGAGTATTGTTCTCACAAAAGGAACATCAGGCACGGACGAACTCAAAAAGGAGATTCAGAATTACGTCAAGAAAAAGACGGCGCCTTACAAATATCCGCGTATAGTTGAATTTAAGGAGTCGCTTCCCAAGACGATAAGCGGAAAAATTCAGAGAAACAAGCTTTAGTCAAGCTTTCGGAGTTATTATTATGGAGCATAAACGAGTAACGCTTTTTGCAGGTCACTACGGCAGCGGAAAAACGAATATTGCCGTCAATTACGCTTTGAAATTAAAAAAAGACGGTGAAAATGTTATAATCGCAGATCTTGATATTGTGAATCCGTATTTCAGAACCAAGGACAGCAAGGATGAGCTTGACAAAAACGGCATTAAACTTATTTCGTCCGAATTTGCAAATTCAAATGTCGATTTTCCCGCACTGCCGCAGGATATGTATGAGGTTACCGACAATAAAAGCGAATCGGCGGTGCTTGATATAGGCGGAGATGACAGAGGCGCATATGCGCTTGGCAGATATGCTCCGTTTATAAAGGAAGAAAATAACTACGAAATGCTTTTGGTTATCAATAAATACAGACCCCTTACCGCCGACGCCGAAAGCGTTGTCGAGATTATGCGAGAGATAGAGCTGGCGGGCGGTATCAGGTTTACCGGAATTGTTAACAATTCAAACCTCGGAGAGGAAACGACGGCTCGGACGGTGCTCGATTCCGTTTCTTACGCGTCGGAGGTTTCGCTTATAACGGGACTCGATGTAAAAATGACGAGCGTTGAACAGCGTCTGTACGGAGAATTAAAAGATGTTATAGACAATCTCTTTCCTCTTAAATTACAGCATAAAATTACTCAGGAGGTATAAATATGGCAAAAATTACTTTTAAATCCGACCTCTGTAAGGGCTGCGGACTTTGCGTTTCAGCATGCCCAAAAAAGCTTTTGAAGCTGTCGCGGGACAAGCTTAATGTAAAAGGACATCATCCCGTTGAAATTGACAATATGTCCAAATGCATAGCCTGTGCGTCCTGTGCGGTGATGTGTCCCGATTGCGTTATTACGGTGGAGAGGTGAGAAAAAAAATGGCAGATAAAGTGTTGATGAAGGGTAACGAGGCGATAGCGGAGGCCGCTATCAGATGCGGATGTCTTCACTATTTCGGATATCCCATAACTCCGCAGACGGAGGTTGCCGCATATATGGCTAAACGTATGCCGAAGGTCGGCGGTACGTTTTTGCAGGCGGAGAGCGAAGTTGCGGCTATTAATATGGTAATAGGAGTTTCCTCAACGGGAAAGAGGGTAATGACCTCCTCTTCAAGTCCCGGAGTTTCGCTTAAAAGCGAAGGTATTTCGTATCTTGCCGGATGTGACCTTCCCGCTCTCGTGGTAAACGTTCAGAGGGGCGGACCCGGACTCGGAGGCATTCAGCCCAGTCAGTCGGATTATTTTCAGTCGACAAAGGGCGGCGGACACGGCGACTATCATAATATAGTCTTAGCTCCCGCTTCTGTCCAGGAGATGGCCGATCTGACCGTTAAGGGATTTGAGCTTGCCGATAAATATTCAATGGTTTCGATGATTCTTGCAGACGGAACTATGGGACAAATGATGGAACCTGTTGATCTTGAAATCGGAGAAGTTAAAAAATACGAAAAACCGTGGGCCTTGACGGGAACAAAGATGAAAAGAGAGCATAATATCGTAAATTCTTTATTTTTAAGCCCGGAAGAGCTTGAAAAAAAGAATTTTGAGAGGTATGATAAATATAAGGCTGTCGAAGAAAATGAGGTTATGTATGAGGAATACCTCATGGACGACGCCGATATCTGTCTTGTCGCGTTCGGAATAAGCGCAAGAGTTTCAAAGAATGCGGTAAACGAGGCAAGAAAAGCCGGAATTAAGGCAGGACTTATCAGACCGATTACTCTTTGGCCGTTCCCGAAAAAGGTTTTGAGAAACGCCGCAGACAAATGCAAGGCGTTTATATGCGTTGAAATGAATATGGGACAGATGATAGAGGATGTTGAGCTTGCGCAGAGATGTAAAAAGACCGTTTATCTTTGTAACCGTACAGGCGGAATGATTCCGGATCCCGCAGACGTTCTTAAGATGATAAAGGATGTAAACGAAAAGGGAGGTAACGAGTAATGGCTGTAGTATTTAAAAAACCGCACGCGCTTACAGACGCGGTGCTTCATTACTGCCCGGGCTGTACGCACGGCATTATTCACCGTCTCGTTGCCGAGGTTATAGATGAACTCGGTATCGAGGGCAGAACCATAGCAGTGGCGTCTGTCGGATGCTCGGTTATGGCTTATAACTATTTCAACTGCGACTGCGTCCAGGCGGCGCACGGCAGAGCTCCCGCCGTAGCTACGGGCGTTAAACGTTCAGACCCGGAAAATAATATAGTATTTACATATCAGGGCGACGGAGATTTAGCCGCAATCGGTACGGCAGAAACGGTTCATTCCGCCGCAAGACGTGAGAATATTACCGTTATTTTTGTAAATAATGCGATATACGGTATGACGGGCGGACAGATGGCTCCCACGACGCTCCCCGGACAGGTTACGCAGACATCTCCTTACGGACGCGACGTAAATACCGTAGGTTATCCCGTCAAGGTCTGCGAGCTGCTCTCAAATGTCGACGGAGCTGCGTATCTTGAAAGAGTAGCGGTAAATAATGTTAAAAATGTTAAAAACGCAAAGAAAGCTATCAAAAAAGCGTTTACATATCAGATTGAAGGCAAGGGATTTTCTTTAGTCGAGGTTATTTCGACATGTCCTACCAACTGGGGTATGACTCCGGATAACGCCATGAAATGGGTTGAGGATAAGATGATACCTTACTATCCGCTCGGCGTTTACAAGGATATTTATGCAGATTCGGAGGCGGGAAAATGAGTACGACGCGTATACTTTTTGCGGGATTCGGCGGACAGGGAATCCTCTTTGCCGGAAAATTTCTCGCATATAAAGGACTTATAGAAAATAAGGAAGTAAGCTGGCTTCCGTCGTACGGCCCGGAAATGAGAGGCGGTACTGCAAACTGTTCCGTTATTATTTCGGATGAGCCTATAGGTTCGCCGATAGTAAGCGATCCCGACGTGCTTGTAGTTATGAACCTTCCGTCGCTTGATAAGTACGAAAATTCGGTTGTCAGCGGAGGCAGAATATTTGTCGATTCCTCTCTTGTGGAAAGAAAAGTCAAAAGAGACGATGTGGACGTTTATTACATACCCGCTTCAAAAATAGCGGAGGAAAACGGTATTCCCTCGCTTGCAAATATGATTATTACCGGAAAACTTATAAAAGAGCTTGACGAAATACCTTACGAGCATATAGAGGATGCGCTTAAAAAGGTAGTTTCGGCAAGACATCTTGATATGCTTCAGCATAATTTTGACGCTGTGCAGAAGGGTTACGAATATTAATTTTCAGAGGTGTTGATAAAATGGAAATCAGATTTGAAAAAACAAGTGCTCCCAAGGCAAAGCCCGATGAAAATAATCTCGGATTCGGCAACTACTATACGGATCACATGTTTGTTATGAACTGGGATGACGGAGAAGGATGGCATGACGCAAGAATCGTACCGTTCGGCGATATTACGCTTTCGCCCGCGGCAGTCGCGCTTCATTACGGAGCGGAGATTTTTGAGGGTCTTAAGGCTTACAGAAGAGCTGACGGCGGCGTTCAGATGTTCAGACCGATTGAGAATATCAGACGTATGAACAATTCAGCCGAAAGACTTGCAATGCCTCAAATAGACGAGGACGACGCGTTTAAAATTTACACAACGTTCGTAGATTGTGAAAAGGACTGGACTCCTCACGCTCCGGGAACGTCGCTTTATTTAAGACCGTTCATGTTTTCCGATGAGGCTCAGCTCGGTGTTCATACCATTAAAAAAGCTATGTTTATGATCATCGCATCTCCCTGCGGCAGCTATTACAAGGAGGGCCTTAATCCCGTTTCGATTATGATTGAAACAGACGACGTCCGCGCTGTAAGAGGCGGTACGGGTTATGCTAAATGCGGAGGAAACTACGCCGCAAGCTCGAGAGCCGGACTTAGAGCCGAACAGCTCGGATATTCGCAGGTTCTGTGGCTTGACGGAGTTGAGAGAAAGTACATCGAAGAGGTCGGAGCTATGAACGTTATGTTCAAGATTGACGGCAAGGTCGTAACGCCCGCGCTTCTCGGTTCAATTCTTCCCGGAGTTACGAGAAAATCCATTATTGAGCTTCTTAAGGATAAAGGCTTTGAGGTAGAGGAGAGACGTTTAAGCGTTGATGAACTCATTGAGGCCGCCGAAAACGGAAAGCTTGAAGAAATGTGGGGCTGCGGTACCGCGGCTGTCGTTTCTCCCGTCGGCAGACTCGGCTATAACGGAAAGGATTATATCATCAACGGCGGTAAAATCGGAGAGACGACGCAGATGCTCTACGATGAACTTACCGGCATTCAGTGGGGAACTAAACCCGATACCCATAACTGGATAGTAAAAATAAGCTGAAAAATATCAGTAATTATGCAGCCGGTTTTATAATCCGGCTGCATTTTTTAAGAAATATTGAAGAAAAACATTCAGAGGTAAATATGTATAAAGTATTTGACGCGCATTGTCACATATATCCCGATAAAATAGCTGAAAAAGCGGCGGAGAGTATAGGCAGATTTTACGATATGCCCATGCGTTACGACGGTAAGGTTTCGACGCTCGAAAGAATCGGAGCGAGGGCGGGAGCGGAAAAATATCTCGTTCAGTCGGTTGCGACGACTCCGCATCAGGTTCGTTCTATAAACGAATTTATATCTTCGACGGTAAATTCCGCGCCCGAACGTTATGTCGGATTCGGAACGCTTCATCCCGGCAGTCCCGATATCGCGGGAGATCTCGAGCATTTAAAAGAGCTTGGACTTCACGGCGTAAAGCTTCACCCTGACGTGCAGGGATTTAAAATTGACGATTACAGATGTCTTAAAATATACGAGTTGTGCGAGAAAACGGGTACGCCGATTCTTATGCACTGCGGAGACAGACGTTTTGACAATTCAAATCCGAACCGACTTGTTCCGATACTCGATATTTATACGGCTCTTACGGTCATAGGCGCGCATTTCGGCGTGTGGTCGGTGTGGAACGAAAACGTTGAAAAAATGGCGGAACATAAGAATTTCTATGTTGATACTTCGTCGTCGTTTTATGCGATAAGCAGGGAAAAGGCGAGAGAAATTATTTATACCTACGGCGTCGACAGGGTTCTGTTCGGCACGGATTATCCGATGTGGGATACGAAAGATGAAGTGGAGAGACTTCTTGAGCTTGGACTCAGCGAGGAGGAAAACAGGAAAATTCTGTATGATAACGCGTATAATCTGCTGTGCGTAAAATAAATTTACTTAAAATCCTAAAAACCTATTGACAAAGTAGGAATTAGGTGATATTATCTATTCATCAAGAAAAACGGAGGTTCGAAAAAGTGAAAAATATATCAGCGTATCATGATGAACGAATGTGTTTTCGATGTTGCCGTTTATTGTATTTGTAAATTGATTTACATTTCTTTTGATTGATGAAAAGGAGATAATTATTATGTCAAAAATATATAAATCAGCGTCAGATCTTATAGGAAACACTCCGCTTTTGGAGCTTTCAAATATTGAAAAGAAATATAATCTTAATGCAAGGCTTCTTGCAAAGGTCGAGTATTTTAACCCGGCGGGAAGCGTTAAGGACAGAATTGCAAAGAAGATGATTGATAAAGCGGAGGCTGAGGGTAAGTTAAAGCCCGGAAGCGTTATTATCGAGCCGACAAGCGGTAACACGGGTATAGGTCTTGCCTCCGTCGCCGCCGCAAGAGGTTACAGAATTATTATAGTTATGCCCGAAACTATGTCTGTTGAACGCCGTCAGATAATGAAGGCGTACGGCGCAGAGCTTGTCCTTACCGAGGGCGCAAAGGGCATGAAGGGCGCTATTGCAAAAGCTGATGAGCTTGCAAAGGAAATTCCGGACAGTTTTATTCCAGGACAGTTTGTAAACCCGGCGAATCCCGAGGCTCATTTTGAGACTACCGGCCCGGAGATTTATAACGATACGGACGGAAATGTTGATTATTTCGTAGCGGGAGTCGGTACAGGCGGAACGGTTACGGGCGTAGGCAAATATCTGAAATCGAAGATTGACGGCGTTAAGGTTGTTGCCGTTGAGCCGGAGAGTTCTGCCGTACTTTCGACAGGCACTGCGGGTGCGCATAAGATTCAGGGTATCGGCGCGGGCTTTGTTCCGGATGTTCTCGATACGGGCATCTACGATGAGATAATCCCCGTATCGAATGACGACGCATTCAGATTCGGTAAGGAAGTCGGAAAAAACGAGGGTATTCTCGTAGGCATTTCCTCCGGCGCGGCGCTGAGCGCGGGTATTTCGATTGCGAAAAGACCCGAGAATGAGGGCAAGACAATAGTTATTCTTTTCCCGGATACCGGCGACAGATATTTATCTACCCCCTTGTTTAATGATTAAAGATGTGATATAATAAGTACCGTCGTTAACAAACGGCGGTATTATTTCGTTTTTTGAGTTTGAGGAAAATAATGAAGGTTCTTGCCGCAATGAGCGGGGGAGTTGATTCCTCCGTAACTGCCGGGCTTCTTACCGAGCAGGGTTATGAATGCATCGGATGCACAATGAAATTATATAATAATGAAGACGCGGGTATTCCGAGAGAACACGCATGCTGTTCTCTTGACGATGTCGAGGACGCGAGAAGCGTGGCTCACAGACTGGGAATGCCTTACTATGTTTTTAATTTTTCCGATGATTTCAAAGAAAAAGTTATCGATAAATTCGTAAGCGAGTATCTCCGCGGTTTTACCCCGAATCCCTGTATCGACTGTAACAGATATATGAAGTTTGACAAGCTTTTTGAGCGCGCCGATTTGCTCGGATGCGATTATATCGCTACTGGGCATTATGCGAGGATTGAAAAAAGCGGGGATAAGTTTCTGCTTAAGAAGGCCGTTGATTTGTCAAAGGATCAGAGCTATGTTTTGTGGAATATGACCCAGGCGCAGCTTTCGCGTACTCTTTTTCCTTTAGGAGAATTAAATAAGACCGAGACGAGAAAAATAGCGCAGAAATACGGATTTATAAACGCCGACAAACCCGACAGTCAGGATATCTGCTTTGTTCCAGACGGCGATTACAGCGCAGTTATCGAAAAATATACGGGTAAAAAGTCGCTTCCCGGCAGTTTTACTGACTCAAAGGGCAATGTTCTCGGACAGCATAACGGAATTATAAGATATACGATAGGTCAGCACCGCGGGCTCGGTATTTCTCTCGGGGCTAAGTTTTATGTTACGGCTATCGACGCACAGAACAACACCGTGACTCTTGGAAGAAGCGAGGAGCTTATGTCAAGGGGCGCGGAGGTTTCCGATTTTAATTTTATAAGCGGGGATGTCCCCGTCGGTAAATTTAAGTGCAGTGTAAAGGTTCGTTATCGTCAGCCGGAACAGAACGCAGTCGCCGAGGTTAAGGAAAACGGCGATGTTATCGTTATTTTTTCCGATTTGCAAAGAGCCGTCACACGCGGACAGTCGGCAGTTCTTTATGACGGGGATACCGTTATCGGCGGCGGTACGATTATCGATATTATTTCGGCAGAGGGTTTTTAACAAAACTCTTTGCTTTTATTTTTTTGTTTTTTTGAAAAGGAGACGATAAAATGAATAAATATGTATTTGTGTGAATAAAATTAATAAAATTAATGAGAAAATCTGTATAAGTGTGAATATATTATCATTTAATATGCAAATGATTTGAAATTTTTTCAAAAATATTTTAAGTATTCATGCAATATAACGGTGAAAAAAATAAAGAAATATGATATAATAGTTTTTAAAAGAGATTTTGAACACGGGGTGGAAAATTTATGAAAAAAGCAGATCGTAAGATCGTTACCGAGTTTGGCGAGGAGTATTACGGTTTCAGCTTCGGAAGTGTGAGCGACAGGGTGTGTGAAATTGTTTTCAACACGTCAATGGTCGGTTATCAGGAGATAGTTTCCGATTTATCGTACACAGATCAGAGCGTTGTTATGACGTATCCGCTTATCGGCAATTACGGAATTACCGATGATGATTTTGAGTGTAAAACTCCCGGAATCGGAGCTCTTATCGTACACGACTACAACGATATGCCGTCGAATTTCAGATACACGAAGACTCTTTCGGAGCTTCTCGAGGAAAACGGCATTCCCGGTATTTCCGGCGTCGATACCAGAATGATTACGAGAAGAATAAGAGATAACGGTTCGTGCAGAGTGTTTATAACGAATGCGGGAAGACCGAAGGACGAATGCCTTAAAATAATCGGCGAGACTCCTGTTCCGCATGACGCGGTAAGCAGGGTAAGCTGTAAAAAAAGATGGTATTCGCGCACGTCGAACCCGAAATACAACGTTGTTGCCGTTGATTGTGGAATAAAGCTGAATATTGTCAGATGTCTTAATAAATTCGGATGTAACGTAACGATAGTACCGTATGATACTACGGCGGAGGAGATTGAATTTATGAAGCCGGACGGCGTATTTCTTTCAAACGGTCCGGGAGATCCGGAGGATGTTAAGCCTGTTATTGAAACGGTAAAAAAATTAAAAGGAAAGTACCCAATATTCGGAATCTGTTTCGGACATCAGATGATATCTCTTGCGTACGGAGCGAGAACATATAAGCTTAAATTCGGTCACAGGGGAGGAAACCACCCGGTCATGAATTTACAAACCGGTAAAATTGAGATTACGTCGCAGAATCACAGCTATGCCGTCGACCCTGACAGCGTAAAGGGCACGGGACTTGAAATTACGCATATAAATTTGCTTGATAATACTGTAGAAGGTCTGAAATGCGAAAAGGATAAAATATTCTCCGTTCAGTATCACCCCGAAAGCGCACCCGGACCGCAGGACAGCGCATATCTGTTCGGTCAGTTTGTAAATATTATGAAGGAGGCGAAAGACAATGCCTAAGAGAACCGATATAAAGAAAGTCCTGGTCATAGGTTCCGGTCCTATCGTTATAGGTCAGGCGGCCGAATTTGACTATGCCGGAACGCAGGCATGTCTTGCGCTTAAGGAAGAGGGGTATGAGGTAATACTTGCCAATTCAAACCCCGCTACGATTATGACGGATACGTCGATTGCCGATAAGGTGTATATGGAACCGCTGACTCTCGAATATCTTGCGAGAATCTGCCGATTTGAACGTCCCGACGCGATAGTGCCGGGAATCGGCGGACAGACGGGGCTTAATCTTGCAATGCAGCTTGCGAAAAAAGGTGTTCTTAAAGAGTGTGAGATAGAATTGCTCGGCACGGACGCAAAAAGTATCGAGAGAGCCGAGGACAGAGAGCTTTTCAAGGAGCTTTGCGAGGAGATAGGCGAACCTGTCGTTCCGTCGCAGATTACATATTCGGTTGAAGAGGCTTTGAAAGCCGCCGAAGAAATAGGATATCCCGTTATTCTCCGTCCGGCGTTTACATTGGGCGGAACGGGAGGCGGATTTGCCGACGATCCCGAAACGCTTAGGGAGATGATGAAGAACGCGCTTGCTCTTTCTCCCGTTCATCAGGTTCTCGTTGAAAAGAGCATTAAGGGATATAAGGAAATAGAGTACGAGGTAATACGCGACGCGAACGATACGGCTATTACCGTTTGCAATATGGAAAATCTCGACCCGGTCGGGATTCACACAGGCGACTCGATAGTCGTTGCGCCCAGCCAGACGCTTACGAACAAAGAGTATCATATGTTAAGGGATTCCGCGCTTAAAATAATCCGCGCTCTGAAGGTCAGGGGCGGATGCAACGTTCAGTTCGCATTAGATCCCCATTCATTCAGATACTATGTTATAGAAGTAAATCCGCGAGTTTCGCGCTCGTCTGCGCTCGCTTCAAAGGCAAGCGGATATCCGATTGCGAGAGTATCCGCAAAAATCGCCGTCGGTATGCTTCTCAATGAGATTCAGCTTGCGAACACTCCCGCATGCTTTGAACCCGCGCTCGACTATGTCGTAACGAAGATGCCGAGGTTTCCGTTTGATAAATTTCCGGCGGCTCTGAACACTCTTTCGACGCAGATGAAAGCGACGGGAGAGGTAATGAGCGTAGGCGTTACGTTCGAGGAAAGTCTTTTGAAGGCGATACGTTCGCTTGAATCAAACAAAAACCATATTCATATGGAAAAATTCGATTCCGAGCATATGAGCGTCGACGAGCTGCTTGATTATATAAAAGAAGGTACGGACGACAGAATTTATGCGATAAGCCAGCTTATGTGGATGGGAGTGGACCACTCTCTTATATGCGATATTACGCAAATAGACATGTTCTTCCTTGATAAGATAAAAAAGATAGTCGACTTTGAAAAAGAAATGGAGAAAAATCCGTGTTCGCCCGAACTGTTAAGAGAGGCGAAAAGAATGGGATTTTCCGATTCTTATGTTGCCGAGCTTTGGCATCAGAGCGAGGATGAAGTATATAATTACAGAATAGAGCATGATATTTTCCCCGTTTATAAGATGATAGATACATGCGCGAGCGAGTTTGACAGCTACGTTCCGTATTTTTACTCGACATATGCGGATGAAAACGAATCTATAGTTTCTGACAGAAAAAAGGTAATTGTTTTGGGCTCAGGGCCCATACGTATCGGACAGGGCGTGGAATTTGACTATTCGACTGTTCATGCCGTTCATACTATCCGTGAAATGGGTTACGAGGCTATAGTTATAAATAACAATCCCGAGACGGTTTCAACGGATTATACGACAGCCGATAAGCTTTATTTTGAACCGTTGACGGCCGAGGATGTAATGAATATCGTTCACCTCGAAAAGCCGGAGGGGGTTATTGCTACTCTCGGCGGTCAGACTGCCGTAAATCTTGCCGACGCGCTTACAAGACGCGGAGTTAAAATTATAGGTACCGACTGCAAGGGCATTGAAAAGGCAGAGGACAGAGATGAGTTTGACGCTGTTATCAAGTCTCTTAATATCCCCAATCCGCAGGGCGAGGCCGTTACGAATATTGAAAGCGGAGTTGAAGCGGCGCAGCGTATCGGATATCCTGTCCTTGTCCGTCCGAGCTTCGTTCTCGGAGGCAGAGCCATGGAGATAGTCGCCAACGAAAAGATGCTCAGAAAATATCTTAAAAACGCCGTTGAGGTTGACGAAGATAAGCCCGTTCTTATCGACAAATACATTGTCGGAAAAGAAGTTGAGGTTGACGCTATTTGCGACGGTACGGATGTTTTCGTTCCCGGAATTATGGAGCTTGTAGAGCGTACCGGCGTTCACTCGGGCGACAGCACAAGCGTATATCCGCCTTTTTCAATATCTCAAAACGTTAAGGATATTATACTTGACTATACTAAGAGACTCGGTTTGGGAATCGGAATTATCGGATTGTTTAACATTCAGTTTATAGTAGATCATGACGAGCATGTTTACGTTATAGAGGTAAATCCCAGAGCGTCAAGAAGCGTTCCGTTTTTATCAAAATCGACAAATGTCAATCTTGTAAATATTGCGACAAAGGTAATGCTCGGCAGAAGTCTTAAAGAACAGGGATACGACGGTATCACCATTCCCGAAAAGGACAGATGGTATGTAAAGGCTCCCGCATTTTCATTTGAAAAGCTTACGGGGATGGACGCATATCTTTCACCGGAAATGAAGTCTACGGGCGAAGCGATAGGATATGACAAACGTCTTAACCGCGCACTGTATAAGGCTCTTCAGGCTTCCGGCATAAAAATGAGAGATTACGGTACTGTCATAGTAACGATAGCCGACGAGGATAAGCAGGAAGCTCTCCCGCTTGTAAGACGATTCTATAAACTCGGATTTAATATAGAGGCGACGATAGGAACAGCCGAGTTCTTAAAGAAAAACGGTATCAGAACTCGAGTACGCGGTAAAATAAGCGACGGAAGCGATGAGATTTTAAAATCTATCAGGACAGGCTATGTCAGCTATATTATCAATACGAGAGCTATACTGTCGGGCGTTCATTATGAGGATGGCGTGGAAATAAGAAGGTGCGCCGTTCAGAACGGAGTTACTATGTTTACGTCGCTCGATACTGTTAAAATAGTGCTTGACGTACTTGAGGAAACCATGCCCGGAATTTCGACGGTCAACAGCGACGAATAATCGAAGTAACGAATTAAGCAAAAGAGAATCGAAACAATACATAAAGCCGCCGAATCAATCGGCGGCTTTGCCTGATATTTTATTCTTCTTCGCTTAGATTCATCCATTCCTCGTACAGAAGCTCCTGCTGCTTTGTAACGTCGTCAAGAAGGGAAGTCAGAGTGAGGATTGTTTCGTAATCGGAGGAGCTTTCGTCAAGTTCCTTTTGAATTTCGTCTTTTTTTATATCAAGCTCGGCAATGGACTGCTCGAGTTTTTTGATTTTTGTTCGGCGTTTCCGTTCCGCGCTTTCGCGCTCTTTTTTTAATTGATATTCGTTGACTTTTTTTTCTTTCGGAGCTTTTGCGATTTGTTCGGACATAACCTTGCTGACGTAATCGTCATAATTTCCCTCGAACGGTTCTATAGCCGTGCCGTTGAACGCAAGGATTTTAGTTGCGATTCTGTTTATAAAATAACGGTCATGCGAAACGCAAAGCATTGTGCCGTCGTAGTTTTCCAGCGCGTCCTCGAGAACCTCTCTTGATTCGATATCAAGGTGATTTGTCGGCTCGTCAAGTATAAGCAGATTCGGGTGTGAGAGCGACAATTCGAGCAATGCAGTTCGCGCTCTTTCTCCTCCGCTTAATTTGCTCATCAATTTATTGATGTCGTCGCCTCTGAAAAGGAAGCCCGCAAGATATCCGCGAAGTTGAGTTATGGTCAAATTCGGGAAACGGTCGTAAACCTCCTGCAAAACGCTTTTCGGAAGATTTAAACCTTTCTGTTCCTGGTCATAATAACCGGGTTTAACGTTTGCTCCGAATTTGGAATAGCCTTTATCGGGGTAAGCTCTGCCGATAAGCGTTTTTAACAGCGTCGATTTTCCGCATCCGTTCGGACCTATCAAAAATACGCGTTCGCCCTTTCTTATATCGAGCGTTACATTTTTGAAAAGCGTTTTTCCGTTATAGCTTTTTTCAAGCGAATCTGCGATTATAACTTCGTTTCCGCTCTCTGATTTAACTGAAAAGTTAAGCTTTATAACGGGAATGTCGGTATTCGTTTCGGGCAGAGTCTCCTTAAGACGCTCGATCTGCTTTTCCTTGCTTGCAACGGTTATGTAATTGCGTTCACGGTTAAATCGTTTTTGCTGCTCGATAATTCCCTCGATGCGTTTAATTTCCTTCATCTGATTATCGTATCGGCGTTTATCCGATAAAATCTGTTCGTCACGAAGCTTGATAAACTGAGAGTAATTGCCCTTGCGAATCGATATTTTCTTATGAGAAATCTCCATCGTTTTGTTCGTTACCTTATCGAGAAAATAACGGTCGTGGGAAATGATGAGAGCTGTGCCGTTGTATTTTTTTAAAAATTCTTCGAGCCATTCGACGCTCTTAATATCAAGGTGGTTTGTCGGTTCATCGAGCAGAAGAAGATTTGCGTCGGATAAAAGCAGTTTGCCGAGACTCAGCTTCGTTCTCTGTCCTCCGCTTAAATCGCGTACGGATTTATTAAAATCCGTCTCCGGGAAACCGAGCCCGATAAGCGCGGATTTGCCCATAGAGCGAAATGTAAGCCCGCCGTCCGATTGAAATTTTTCCGTAAGCAGGCTTTGTTTTTCTATAAGCTCGGGCAACGGATTTTTTTCAATTTCGGAATGCAGCGCTTCAATCTCGCTTTCAAGTCTGAAAAGCGGAGTAAAAACGGTCATTAATTCATCGTAAACCGTTTTATCGCTGTCTGCGCATGCGAACTGCTCGGCGAATCCGGTTTTCGTATTCTTAGAGAGAAAAAGACTGCCCGAATTAGGCTCGTATTCACCGCATATTAATTTAAAAAGCGTTGTTTTTCCCGTGCCGTTATCTCCGATAAGTCCGACCCGGTCATTTTCCTCAACGTCGAACGAAGCGGATGAAAACAGAGTCGAATCGAGAAAACCGAACGTGAGGTCGTATGCATTGATAACTGACATGTCTTATACTCGCGTAAGAAGAAGCTTAACGTTTCCGCAAACTTTAAATTCACCGTCCCCGGCGGGAACGAATACGCTTGATCCTTTCCTGATTTTCAGCTTTTCTCCCAATGAAGAAAATTCACCCTCTCCGTCGAGAACGAGGAGCGAAACAAACGACGTTTCATCGGCGGAATCAATATATGATTTTGTAATTTCAACGTCGGTCATATTGAAAAATTTGCATGAGCATAACAAACGTGACGCGTAACCGTCGAATACTTTTTTTTCGCCCTCCGGATTAAGCGAACGCGAGGGCTTTTCGCATTTCGTAACGTCTATCGATTGTTTTATATGAAGCTGTCTCGGCTTGCCGTCAAGTCCCGGCCGGTTATAGTCGTATACTCTGTAGGTTGTGTTGCAGCTCTGCTGAACCTCAGCTAAGAGAATGCCCGCTCCGATTGCGTGAAGCGTGCCCGCCTCGATAAGAGCGACATCGCCGCGCTTAACTTTTACGCGGTTTACGTAATCGAGAAGCGTCGAATCTTTTATGCTTTCCTCAAACCGCTTTTTTGTAATATTTTCTTTGAATCCGTATATAAGCTCCGCTCCTTCATCGCAGTCGATTATGTACCACGCTTCGGTTTTTCCGTGCGTTTCCCGTTCGTGCGCTCTTGCGTATTCGTCGTCGGGATGAACCTGAACCGACAGTTTATCGGCGGCGTCGATAAGTTTAATAAGTATGGGGAAATCTTCAATATTTTCACAGTGTGTTCCGAGACATTTTCTGCCGAGCTTATCTATAACGGACGATAATTTTTCGCCTCTGTATATGCCCGAAGCGACCGTTGATTCGCCGTCGGGGTGACATGAGAGCGACCATGCCTCGGCAACAGAGTCATAATCGCTCTCTGTATTAAAATCTTTTTTTAATCTGTTTCCGCCCCAAATGGTTTGTTTAGCTGCGGGGGTAAGTAAAAATGCAGACATTTTTCAGTCCTCCGTTTTTTTGTATAAAATAAAATTCCTAATATATTATAACAGATAACGGTTTATTGTCAATCCGTCATTTCGCCGTCGAGCCTTTCCCTTAAAATTTTATTTTTGCACTCCCTGCAGCGGCTCCTGTTAAGGCATTTTAACGACCGTTTTCCGTTATAATAAGTCGTTTCTTCCAAAACTATGTTTTTATCAAGTACGCTGCAATATTGAACTATTGCTTTTGAATGACTGTTCACGTTCATAATGGCGACGCTCCTCTCTTGTGCCTGTAGTAATAGTATATTCGTTTTTTTATTTGTTAAACAGTTTCGGTCAAGCCGAATTTAAAGTAATATTTTTGTTTGTCCTTATCATATGTTTTTACGGGAGGGGAGTTTTTGAATGATTATTATGTATATCGCCGCGGCGGCAGGCGCGGCCGCAATACTGTATGCGCATATAAAAAGCGGAAGATTTTTTGTCGGAATTTTATTATCCGCTTTGCAGGGAATTGCGGTGCTGTACGGAGTGAATTTAATAGGCTGTCTTTTGAATGTCCATGTAAACGTAAACCCGTTTTCGCTTATATTCAGCGCGGTTACAAGCGCGCCGGGCGTAGTATTGCTTTTGCTTGCCGATATATTTATGTGATAAAATCGATTGCTAAGTTTGAATTTATGTGTTAAAATACTAACGATAATATATCGGAGGTATTAAACCGTGGATTTGATATTCGCTCAAAAGAGAGCAAAGGAACTGAGAGAAACTTTAAATTATCACATATATAAATATTATGTCGAAAACGACAATGAAATTTCCGATGACGAGTACGATAAATTAATGCGTGAGCTTGAAGAAATCGAAAGCGTTTATCCCGCGTTAAAAACGCCCGATTCGCCTACGTCGAGAGTCGGAGGAAGTGCGGACGGACAGTTTGAGAGCGTAAGACACGCTGTCAGAATGGAGAGCTTGCAGGACGCATTCAGCTATGAAGAAATAAGGGATTTCGACCGAAGGGTAAGATCCGTATGTCCCAACGCACAATACGTTGTTGAACCTAAAATCGACGGACTTTCCGTTTCTCTTGAATACAGGGACTCCGTATTTGCTTTGGGTTCGACGCGCGGAGACGGCGACGTCGGTGAAAACGTAACGGCTAATCTCAGGACTGTCCGTTCGATTCCTCTAAAAATTAACGACGAGCTGCCGCTGCTTGAGGTTCGGGGCGAGACGTACATGCCTCGTTCGGTATTTGCCGGTCTTGTTGCGAAACAGGACGCGGACGGAGAGAAGCCTTTTAAGAATCCGAGAAACGCCGCTGCCGGAAGCCTGAGACAGAAAGACCCGAAAGTAACGTCAAAAAGAATGCTCGATATATTCGTTTTTAATATACAGAGAATAGAGGGCAAAACGCTTACGTCGCATAAGGAATCTCTTGATTATATAAAGTCGCTCGGATTTAAAACGGTTCCGTTCTACACGCTGTGCGATACGATAGACGAGGTTGTCGGCGAAATAAAAAAAATTGGCGAGATGAGAAATTCCTTATCGTTCGACATCGACGGTGCTGTCGTAAAGGTCAACGATTTTTCAGACAGAGTGAAGCTCGGCAGTACGGCCAAGTTCCCTAAATGGGCGGCGGCGTTTAAATATCCGCCCGAAGAAAAGGAGACAACGCTTCTCGATATAGAAATAAGCGTCGGCAGAACGGGCGTTCTCACTCCGACAGCGGTATTTTCTCCCGTGCTTCTTGCGGGAAGCACGGTTGAGCGTGCAACTCTTCATAACGAGGATTATATAAAAGAAAAAGGACTCTGCATAGGCGACAGAGTCGTTGTAAGAAAAGCAGGGGATATTATACCCGAAATTTTAAAGGTATCCTATCATAAGCCCGATTCGATTCAATTTGTAATGCCGTCTGTCTGTCCGGCGTGTAAGAATCCTGTCGTCAGAGAAGACGGTGAAGCCGCCGTTCGGTGCGTAAATCCCGAATGCCCCGCGCAGACGGTCAGAAATTTAATTCATTTCTGCTCACGCGACGCGATGGATATCGAAGGAATGGGCGAGGCGAACATAGAGCTTTTTGTCAGTAAAGGTCTTATAAACGGAATATACGATATATATACGCTTAAAATCGAAGATATAACGGCTCTTGACGGATTTAAGGAAAAATCGGCGCAAAATATAATCAATGCGATTGAAAATTCAAAGTCAAAGGGGCTTGCATGTTTTCTCTATGCGCTTGGCATAAGACATATAGGACAGAAGGCCGCAAAGCTTATATGTACGAAATACAAAAATATAAACGATGTAATAAATGCCGAAGCAGCCGATTTTATGACGATAGACGGGTTCGGCGGAATTATGGCGCAGAGTATCGCGGAGTTTATGTCAAGACCGGGAACTCATGATTTAATAGAAAAACTTTCGCAGCTTGGGGTCGATATGACGGCTCGGGACGCAGCCGGCGACGCACGTTTTGCTGGACAGACATTTGTCCTTACGGGCACGCTTGAAAAATATACGAGAGACGAAGCGAGCGCCGTTATAGAAAAATTCGGCGGTAAAACGTCCTCGTCCGTTTCAAAGAAAACATCGTATGTTCTTGCGGGAGAATCCGCCGGAAGCAAATTAAAAAAAGCGAACGAGCTCGGAGTTAAGGTAATCGGCGAGGATGAGTTTGAGGAGATGTGCAGATAACCGCATTAAACGAGAATGCAAATGAAGAAGCCCCGGATGGCGAACCGGGGCTATTCTTCAAGTAAATTTGAAAGAGGTAGGGTATATATAGTATTATGAAAACTTGCAATTGTTTTACTGTGACTTAAGTATATCCCATGTTCCTTAAAATTTCCTTAAAAACAAAAAATTAAATAAAATACGAAAATTTTGTATGTTTAAGATTAAATAAATCTTTTACGTCTATAATCCCGTTGAACGGAGGAGATAAATTTGGTAGAAGTAAAAAATCTGACTAAAAAATACGGCTCGTTTACGGCGGTGGAAAATCTAAGCTTCACTGTAGAGAACGGCTGTATTTACGGTCTGCTCGGTCCAAACGGCGCGGGTAAATCCACTACTATGAATATAATGACGGGATGTCTTGCCTCGAGCGACGGACAAGTGCTGATTGACGGCAAGGATATTTTTGAGGATGAAACCGAGGCTAAAAAGAAAATCGGTTACCTTCCCGAAATACCGCCGCTATACCCGGATATGACCGTTACGGAGTATTTAAAATTCGTAGGGCGCGCAAAAGGGCTGAAAGGCGACGACTTAAAGAAGGCGGCGGACGAATCATGCGAAAAAACGGGACTTACGGAGAAAAAGCAGAGTCTTATCAAAAATCTGTCCAAAGGTTTTAAACAGAGGGTCGGAATTGCACAGGCGATAATCGCAAAGCCCGACGTTGTTATTCTCGATGAGCCGACCGTAGGACTTGACCCGATACAGATAACGGAAATAAGGGATCTTATAAGGGAGCTCGGCAAGGAGCACACCGTTATTATTTCGAGTCATATTCTCTCGGAAATCAGCACGATGTGCGATCATATACTTATAATTTCACGAGGAAAGCTCGTAGCCTCGGATACGCCGAACGCACTGTATGAAAAATTTGCTTCAAAGTCAAAGCTTGATATCGTCATAAAGGGCGGCAGGGATACGGCGGCGAAAATTCTTTCGTCAATTCCGTCGGTAAAGAGCGTTACCGTTACCAAGAGTGCGGATGAAAACGCCGGAGACAAGTACGTTTTGCTTACCGAAAACGGCGAGGACGTAAGGGAAAACGTCTTCGCTTCGTTAAAAGACGCGGATTGTTCGGTTCTTGAGATGAAGCTTGTTACTCCAACTCTTGAGGATGTATTTATTACGCTTACGTCGGAGGCAAAATGATGAACGCTGTATTTATTAAAGAAATAAAATCATATTATACCTCGATAACGGGTTATATAACGACCGCTATAATGATGCTCGTGTCGGGAATATATATTTACGCTATAAATGTAGAGGGCGGTTCGGGTGATTTTTCGTCGACGTTCGTAAATATGGCGTTTATATATTTTTTAATTTTAATTCCTCTTATTACAATGAAAACGTTTGCAGAGGAAAAGAAACAGAAAACCGATCAGCTCCTTTATTCGCTTCCCGTAAAAACGTCCGGAGTAGTAATCGGCAAATTTTTATCATGCTGTGCCGTCACTGCCGTGCCGGTTGTGCTGATGGGAATATACCCGCTGATCTTCTCTTCGTACGGAAACGTTAACTTTTTAAGCGCGTATTCGTCGCTCTTCGGATTTTTTATGCTCGGTGCGTCGCTTATATCGATAGGAATATTTTTCTCGTCCCTTGCCGAAAGTCAGGTCGTATCGGCGATAATCACGCTTGTGTTTATCCTTCTCGGCGAACTTCTGCCGTCGCTTTCCGAATATATCTCATCGAATGCCGTTGCGGGCGCGGCCGTATTTATGGCGATGGGTCTGTTTGTCGGATTTATCGTTTATTTCCTTACAAAAAATACGGTTATCGGTCTATCATCGGCTGTTGTTATTGATCTTGCGATAGCTGTAATTTATATTGTAAAAAAAGAATGGCTGGAGGGGCTTCTTCCGTCAATTGCCGAAAAACTTTCTCTGTTTTCGCGCTTTAACGATTTTTCAAGCGGAGTTTTTGATCTTACGTCTGTATTCCTCTTTATATCGGTTACCTGCGTATTTTTATTCCTTACGGTGCAGTCCGTTGAGAAAAAGAGGTGGTCGTGATGAAAGAGGAGAAAAAGAACAAAATGAAAAATATGCGCAAATCATTTTCGACAAAATACGTGAAGGTCGGCGGATACTCAGCGGCGGCTTCGGCTGTTATTATAGTAATTGCAATAGTTTTAAATCTTATTGTCGGAGCTATACCTGAGAGAATAACAAAACTCGATGTGTCGGCAAATAAAATTTATTCGCTCTCAAAACAGACAAAACAAATAGTTTCAGACCTTGATAAGGATGTCGAAATATATTATTATACAACGTCCGATTCAACGATATCGTATGTTGAAACTCTTATTTCAAAGATAACCGCGCTTAATCCGAAAGTTTCAAGCGAGACTGTCGATTCCGACGTTGAGCCGTCTTTCTGTGAACAGTTTACGGACGATACCGTTTATCCCGGAAGCGTTATTGTAAAATGCGGAGATAAGATAAAAATCATAACCTCCGATGATTTGATAACATACGAGGCGGGTTCATATCAAAATTATATCTACTATCTGCAGCAGTACGGATATAATACGAACGTTTATTTCAACGGCGAACTGAGCCTTATAAATGCGATAGACTATGTAACGAGCGACAAAACGTATAAGGTTTGTTTTATAAATTACAATGACAGTGATTATTCGCTTCTTGAATCGTCGCTTGAACAGGAAAATATAGAAACAATTGAAGTTGACCCTGCCGAGCAGGATATAGATTCCGACATAAACTGCGCTGTTCTTTCCGTTTCATCAAGCGACATAAGCGACGCGGTGTATGATAAGCTTGCCGAATTTATAAACGGCGGAGGTAAAATTTATGTCGAGGTTGATTCGTCCCTTGAAGATATCGGAAATACAGAAAGACTGCTCTCTCTGCTGGGCGTTGGGCTTTCCGATTCGGTGATTCATGACACTCAGAACGGCAGGACATTCAGTAAGGGGGATACTTATCTCTGTCCGATATTCGATGAAGAGCATCCCATAGTTTATCCTTTCGGCGGACTTGATATGTATTCGTGTATTCAGGATTCTAAGGCCGTTATAAACGATAATAAAGAAAATATAACTTTTTCTCCTCTTTTAAAGACTTCGTCAAAGGCTTATACTTCTTCGGAAGATGAAAAGAGTGAGCTTTATCCCGCCGTCGCTGTTCAGAATACATCGACGGGATCGGACGCCGTTGTATTCGGAACGAACATGCTTATGGATTCGACGCTTACAGAGCAGTTTACTCTTAATATTGATTTGTTCAAAAACAGTATAAGCTGGCTGTGCGATAAGGAAAATTCGATAAGCGTTCATGCTAAAGCGCTTTCGACAGAGTCAAAGCTTACGTTCGGTTCGGATTCGTTTAATTCGGCGTTCAGAGTTATAATGCTTATCATAGTCCCTGCGGCGATAGTTATATTCGGAGCCGCCGTTTGGTATAAGAGGAGGAGCCGTTGATGAAAAGGTCTAAAAAGCTGCTGATACTTTTAGCTGTCCTGATTGTTGCCGCTGCAGGATATTTTACGGTAAAAAATATAGCGGACAAGAATGATTCGGCGGACGGTATCACACTGTACAGTGAAGAAAAGGATAATATAACGAGCCTTAATATAACAAAGGATTCCGATACCGTTACTCTCGAAAAGGATTCGGACGGCAATTTTAATATTTCGGGAGAGACTGATTTTGAAATAAATTCCGACAAGACAGCCGTTATTTTTGAAACGCTTGCTTCGCTTAATGCGTCGCAGAAAATTTCCGACGATATTGCAGACGAATCCAAGTACGGACTTGACGCTCCGTTACTGACAATCGAGGTAAAAACAACCGACAGTAATGACAAGACTTTTAAATTCGGCAATTTGAATGAAAATACGTCCATGTATTATTTTTCCGTCAGCGGAGATAATTCGCTTTATTACGTTGAAAGCACGGTATTCGATTCTCTCAATGCTGACAGGCTCACGCTTGTAAAGAGAGATACGATATCGGAAATCGATTCCGACGATATAAAGAGCGTTAATATCAAAAACGGAGATTTTAATGCCTTGCTAAATCTTTTAAAAGAGGAAAAAGAGTCCGAATCCTATGATATAAGCTACGAGTCGGCGGATAATAAAGAGAGCTTTGACTATGAGAGTATAAACGATAAGATAAGTTCCCTTACCGGTCTTGACACATCCGATCTTGTATGCTATAAACCGACGGACGACGAGCTTAATGAGTATGGACTTTCATCCCCGTACGGAGAATACAGGATTTCATACACAAAAGAGGGTGAGGATAAATCGCTTGATGTGCTTGTTTCAAAAGCAGACAATGACGGAAATGTATATTTTATGCTTGCGGAAGGCAATAAAATTTATAAAACCGCCTCGGATGATATCGGATTTTACTCGGTAAATTCGTATTCGGATTTAAAATAAAAACCACGGTTTTAAATCTCTTTAATATTATGACAGTTGCTGTATAATTGTATTAAATAGGGGCTTAATTCCCTTGCAATATATTTCAGATTTTAATAAATTTATTAAAATTTACTTGCAATATTTGCTAATATGAGTTATACTTGTTTCACAGCGGTAACAAATAACATATGTTCCGTTTTGTCAGTGCAACATAATATTTATTATGTTCAGAAGTAAAATTATGGAGGTTTTATTTTATGGGAAGAATTAAAATTCGTACAGTCATTCTTATCTTGTCCTTGACTACGGCGCTGTCAAGTGTTTCGGGAATGGCATTTGCGGACAGCGTAAAATCGACTGCCGGCGATTACGACTATGAGTGCAGCACAGGCGAGTGCGAATCCTATGACAGCGGTAAAATTGAGGATACATCAGACCGCGATGATACTTCGGACCGTGAGGATATCACAGATGAAGTAGCATCTTCAACGGTTAAGTCCGGTGAAACCACGACGGCAAAGGCTGACGAAACCACGACGGCAAAGGCTGACAAAACCACGACGGCAAAGGCTGACGAAACCACAACGGCAAAGGCTGACGAAACCACAACGGCAAAGGCTGACGAAACCACAACGGCAAAGGCTGACGAAACCACAACGGCAAAGGCTGACGAAACCACAACGGCAAAGGCTGACGAAACCACAACGGCAAAGGCTGACGAAACCACGACGGCAAAGGCTGACGAAACGACGACGGCAAAGGCTGACGAAACGACAACGGCAAAGGCTGACGAAACCAAAACGGCGAAGGCTGACGAAACCAAAACGGCGAAGGCTGACGAAACTACGACGGCGAAGGCTGACGAAACGACAACGGCGAAGGCTGATGAAACTACGACGGCGAAGGCTGATGAAACCACAACAGCCAAACAGACTGAGCAGGAATCAAAGGCTGAGGAGAAGCTTGAATTTGCAGAGGATTTGAATGTCGAAGGCAAAATTGACGAGGAGAACAGTAAGGTTTCTGTAGTTCCGAATATGGATAATGCAAAAGACGGTATAACTTTGGATGCGTTTAAGGCCATGTTTAAGGGCGCGGTAACCGTTGAGGGAGAGAATATCGAAAGAGTTTACAACGGAATGAAATTTATATTCAACGGAAAAGAATATACGTTCATTCTCAAAGGCGATACGACGCCTGACGGTAAAATTACCGCAAAGGACGCAAGAATGATTTTAAGAATCAATGCAAGACTTGAAACTCCCGATGACGCTACCAATGACGCGGCGGATATCAACTTTGACGGCAATGTAACGAGCAAAGAGGCGAGAAGCGTTTTAAGATTCGCGGCAAGACTTCAAAGTAAGCTTTTTGAATAATAAAAATAAGATATGAAAAAAGGCTGTAAAAAACAGTCTAATTGAAAAAAAATAACTGCAAGTCTGCTGAAAAGGTAGGCTTGTAGTTATTTTGCTGACAGACTGCCCGAATAGCATAAATCCCGGCTCATATCAAGGGTAAACGTACGGTCGGTCAAACACATACCGATAAAACAACAAAACCGGGACTTGGTTAAAAAATCAAGTCTCGGCTTTTTTATTCAGATGTGAAAGAATCATCGGCTGTGAGCATTAAAATCTCTTTACATAAATTACAGTTTATTTATCTCGTCAAGCAGAGCGGGGAGAAGCTCATTTTCGGGAAGTTTTTTCATAATTTCTCCTTTTTTAAATATCAGTCCGCATCCGTCGCCTCCGGCGATTCCGATATCGGCTTCTTTTGCTTCTCCCGGACCGTTTACTATACATCCCATTACCGCGACTGTAATTTTCTTATCACTGTCCTTGAGTGCGTCCTCAACCTTTGAAGCAAGAGAAATAAGGTCGATTTTCGTTCTTCCGCACGTAGGACATGAAACGATATTAACGCCGTGTTTTCTTATTCCCAGAGCTTTTAATATATCAAATCCTGCATAAACTTCTTTTACGGGGTCGGCAGTGAGCGAAACTCTCATAGTATCGCCGATTCCGTTTAATAAAAGTGCGCCGAGACCCGCCGCGGATTTAATAATGCCCATGCGTTGAGTTCCGGCTTCCGTGATTCCGATATGTAACGGGTAATCGCATTTCTGTGAAATAAGCGTATATGCGTCATAGGCTTTTTGTACATCGGATGATTTTAAAGAAATAACGATATTGTCAAAGTCGAATTTTTCTAAAAGCGACGTATGATAAAGCGCACTTTCGCATAGCGCTTCGGGAGTAGGAGAACCGTATTTTGCAAGTATCTCTTTTTCGAGCGAACCTGAATTTACGCCGACGCGAATGGAAATATTTTTTTCACGGCATTTGTCCGCGACCGCCTTAACCCTGTCGTCAGAACCGATATTACCGGGGTTGATTCGAATTTTATCAACTCCGGCTTCTGCGCACTCAAGCGCAACTTTGTAATCAAAATGAATATCTGCGACAATGGGAACGTTTACATTTTCCTTAAGAGCATATATTGTTTTAACACAGTCAAGATTAGGAACAGCCGTTCTGATTATTTCGCATCCGGCTTTTTCAAGTTCTTCAGCCTGTCTTACGCAGGAGTTGGAATCCGACGCGGGAGTATTAAGCATTGACTGAATTGCTATCGGATTATCTCCGCCGATTTTTATATTGCCTATACGTACTTCCTTTGTTTTTCTTCTCATTAAAAGCACTATCCTTTTATCAGTTTAAGAATATCGTTAAATGAAATTACAACCATAAGCAGAAGCAGAAGCGCAAGTCCTATTGCATGGACAAGTCCTTCATATTTTGCGGGAATCGGTTTTCTGCGTACAGCCTCTATTATAAGGAAAAACAGTCTGCCTCCGTCAAGCGCTGGAATAGGCATGAGATTGAATATTCCTATGTTTATAGAAATAAATGCCATTATAATGTAAATTGACGAAAGATCAACCTTACCTCCGCTTGCCGCCGACTGCGCCGCGTCCGATATTGTATCCGCTACAAGCGTTACCGTTCCGACCGGACCTGATAAATCATTCAGTCCGTAATGCCCTGTTACGAGATCGAACAGGCTTAACCATACAAGACGCGCATAAGAGGCGGAGTCCCTGAACGTAGCTTTAATTACATTACCGAACGTTTTATCGACGCCGATTACGACAAAATCATATATTATAATTGTCTGACCGTCTTTTTCGTATGTTTCGAAATAGACGTTTTTAAGCTCTTTTTTTTCGCCGTTTCTTTTTACCGTTATATCAAACGGTTTTGCGTTGATTTCTGTTTCCGCCCCGTCTTTTATAACCTTGATTTTCTGAATTTCGTCGGCGGAGCGTCCGAACGAATAGCTTATATCGGTAGTCGAGAATATTTTTGTTCCGTTGATTTCCGTTATTTTGTCGCTCGCTTCGAGTCCGAACTGAGATGAAACAGAGTTATCATAGAAGTTTCGTACGTAGGTTGTGGAAATGAGGTCGGATTGACATGTAAGAATTGCAACGAATATAAATCCGAGTATCAGATTCATGATTGCTCCCGCGGCGACGATAATAAATTTCTGCCATACTTTTTTATTGCAGAATGCTCTCTCGTCCTCGCTTGCTTCGTCCTCTCCCTCCATGCTTACATACCCGCCGACAGGGAAAAGCCTTAATGCATAGGTTGTTTCGCCTTTTTTCTTTTTGAAAAGCGCGGGACCCATGCCTATTGCAAATTCGTTAACCTTTACTTTAAAGAGTTTTGCTGTTATGAAGTGACCGAATTCATGTATAGCTATTATCAGACCGAAAAACAGTATTGCAACTATTATCGGCCATGCTTTGCTCCAGACGGAGGCAAATGTTACGTTCAGTAATAAATGGCTCAACGGTTATTCTCCTTTACAGTGCCGACTGCCTGACGCGTTCTCTTGCAAGAACATCGAGTTTGTCGATATCGTAAACAGTATATGTATTTTTTGTTTCAACTATGTCAAACGCTGTTGAAATTAATTCCGGAATCTGTCCGAATTTAATTTTTCCTTCGCGGAAAAGACGGTTAGCTTCCTCATTTGCCGAATTGACTGCGGCAGGATATAGTCCTCCGAGTGAAATTGCCTTTTTACAGATATTAATGCATTCAAACGCTTCATAATCAGGTCTGTAAAAAGTAAGTGAGGCGATATCGGCAAGATTCAGTTCACCGACCGGAGATGGGTATCTTTCGGGATATGTCAAAGCATATTGAATGGGTATCCTCATGTCGGGCAGTCCAAGCTGAGCAATAACCGAATTGTCGGCATATTCTATAAGAGAATGAACGATACTCTCTCTGTGAACGACGATGTCCACATCCTCAGGTTTCATCGAAAAAAGCCATACGGCTTCGATAAGCTCAAGTCCTTTATTGAACATGGTTGCGGAATCTATGGTAATTTTTGCGCCCATGCTCCAGTTTGGATGTTTTAAAGCCTGCTCGGCTGTTACATTTTCAAGCTCCGCCTTTGTTTTTCCGAAAAACGGACCGCCGGACGCTGTGAGAATTATTTTTTTCAATGCATTATTTGCAGGTCTGCCCTGTAAACATTGAAATATAGCGGAATGTTCGCTGTCAACGGGCAGAATCGGGACGTTATTTTTTTTCGCCGAATCGGTGACAAGTTTTCCGCCTGCAACAAGAGATTCCTTATTTGCAAGCGCAAGAGTTTTTCCCGCTTCTATGACAGAAAGAGTAGGATGAAGCCCCGCAAGCCCTACTATTGAATTTATTATGGTATCCGCACTCGAACATGACGCGCACTCGCACACGCCCTCACTTCCCGAATACACCTTTATATCGGTATCGGCAAGAGCGATTTTTAAAAGCTTTGCAGATCTTTCGTCCGACATTGCGACGCATTCGGGATTCCATATGCGAGACTGCTCCTCAAGCTTTTTTACGTTTGTATTTGCGGTTAAAGCCGTTATTTTATAATTTTGTTTTTCGGCGACATCGAGCGACTGAACGCCGATTGACCCCGTTGAACCTAATATTGCTATTTTTTTCATTGATTTATCCCCATACGGTATTAAGTATTATTATGCCCGAATAAAGCAGAGGAAGTACAAAAAAACAGCTGTCGAATCTGTCCATTACTCCGCCGTGACCGGGCAGAATGTTTCCGAAATCCTTAATTCCGTGTTTTCTTTTTATGACGGAAGCGGAAAGATCTCCGAATATAGACATAACGGAAAGAATGATTGTCAGAATGATAATTTCCGTGTATTTTATGTGATGAGTTTCAAAGAAAAATTTGTCAAAAACGGCAAGCAGAGCAATATTTAAAAGCACCGCGCCGACAATACCGCCGACTGCACCTTCTATGGATTTTTTCGGGCTTACGGTCGGCGCAAGCTTATGTTTGCCGAATTTTCTGCCTACAAAATATGCGAATATATCAGACATCCACGCGCAGAAATATGCAAAAAGAGTATAGTAAACACAGCTTGCCTTAGTATACTTATCGGGATAGTATACATAGAGCTTGCCTATGAAAATCATACATGAAAATCCGAGAGGTATGATAAATGAGGCGAAAAGCGAATCGAGCACATCCTCGAACGATGTGTTTTTAAATGAAAGAACCATTATAATCAGATAAAGAGCAATATAAACAGCCGCGACCGGGAAGAGTGGAATGTCAGGCAGTTTGTCATTGAAATAACAAACAAACGGGATTGCCGAGCTTGTAACTACGCTTGAAACTTTTAAAAGCGTGTTTTTTATACCCGTTGCTCTTACTATTTCAAATGAAGCGATTCCGCATATCAAAGCTACAAAACACGGGTAAAACGGGGTAAACATCCCGCAAAGTCCGGCAATAAAAACGCATGCCGCCGCAAGAGCTGTAATAATTCTTGTTTTCATAAAATAAACCTTTCAAACAACAAGCCGAATTTTTTATATAGTTATACTCCGCCGAAGCGTCTGTTTCTTTTTTCAAAGGCTCTTAATGCAGTAACAAAGTCGTCTTCGGTAAAGTCGGGCCATAAAATATCCGAAAACCAAAATTCCGAATAAGCGGACTGGTATGTCAGAAAGTTTGACAGTCTGTATTCACCGCTCGGACGTATAATTAAATCGGGGTCGGGCTGACCTGAAGTGTAAAGGCGTTCCGAAATCGTTTTATCCGTAATTTCATCGGGGGAAATTGCGCCTTTTTTTACAAGCTCGGCAATTTCCCTTACGGATTTTACAATTTCCGCTCTGCCTCCGTAGTTTATCGCTATGTTAAGGTGAACCTTGTCCTTATCTGCGGTTATTGCCTCTGTTTTTTCCATCAGATCGCGCAGATTTTCGCTCAGTGCGGAGCGGTCGCCGATAAAATGCAGTCTGATTCCGCGTTCCTGATTTTCGAGAATTCTGTCTATAACCTCGTCAAGATAATCCTTGAAAAGATCCATTATTGCATGGACTTCTTCCTCCGGACGTTTCCAGTTCTCTGTTGAAAATGCATAGAATGTCAGATATCTGACGCCTATATCAGCCGCAAACTCGCCGATTCTGCGGAACGTTTTTGCGCCCGCTTTATGTCCCTCGCTTCTGGGAAGCCCTTTATTTTTTGCCCATCTGCCGTTGCCGTCCATGATAATGCCGACATGCTTGGGCAGTACTTCAAATTCAGGTAATTCTTTATCCAATTTTATAACCGCCTTATACAGACATTATTTCTTCGGTTTTAGCTTCAGCAATCGAGTCGATTTTCTTCGTGTAATCGTCGGTGATTTTCTGAATCTTTGTCTCGCCGTTTTTTTGATCGTCCTCGGTTATATCGTTGTCCTTTTTCATCTTTTTAAGCGCGTCGATGGAATCGCGTCTTATCTGCCTTATTGCAATCTTTGTCTCCTCTGCGACTTTTGCAACATCACGGCTTAACTGCTTACGTCTGTCTCCGTCGAGAGCGGGGAAGTTAAGTCTAATAACGTTTCCGTCGTTCTGTGGGTTTATGCCGACGTCGGAAGCCTGAATCGCTTTTTCTATGGGCTTTAATGTGGATTTGTCCCACGGCTGAATTACAAGTACGCGCGCCTCTGCCACCGAAATTGCGGCCATCTGGTTAATGGGAGTAGGCGTGCCGTAATAGTCTACGTAAACTTTATCGAGAACCTTCGCGTTTGCGCGTCCGGCTCTTATGGAATCATATTCGCTCTTGAGTGCGTTGATGCTTTTGTCCATTCTTTCTTTTGTTTTGTTAAATAATTCTTCCATGTGTAAGCCTCCTGAATTTAAATCAAATTATTAATCAGTTTTCGATGAGCGTTCCGATGGTTTCACCCGAAACGGCTCTTGCAATGTTCTCGGGGTCTGTGAGATTGAATACGAGTACGGGCAGATTATTATCCTTGCACATAGCCGCCGCTGTTGAGTCCATAACTCCGTATCCTTTTGAAACTATTTCGTCATGAGAAAGTATATCAAATTTAACCGCGTCGACAAATTTATTCGGATCTTTATTGTAAACGCCGTCGACGTTGGTTGCCTTTAAAAGAACGTCCGCGCCGATTTCAACGGCTCTGAGAGAGGCGGCAGTATCCGTGCTGAAATAAGGAGAACCCGTTCCTCCGCCGAAAATTACAACGTAACCCGAGCAAAGATATTCTTCCGCCAACTCAAAAGAGTACTGCTTTGCGATAGGCGTCATTTCAACGCTTGAGAGAACTTTGGATTTAACTCCTGCCTGACGCAGGGCGTCGCAGAGACAAATTGAGTTCATAACGGTTGCCAGCATTCCGATGTGGTCGGCTTTTGTTCTGTTCATGGAGCCTGATGAGCGACCTCTCCAGAAATTGCCTCCGCCGACGACGATTCCGATTTGCGTTCCGGCTTCGGCGCATTTTGCGACAACGTCGGTTATTGCGGAAATAACCGAAAAATCAAAACCGTGTCCCTGTTCTCCGGCAAGAACTTCACCGCTTAATTTGAGCAGTATTCTTTTGTATTTTGGATTCATAACAGACCTCCGAATATAATTATATGCATACATTTTACAATATTTTTTCTCTTATGTAAAGAGTTAATCACGATAATTATTGACTAATAAGTTTTAAAAGTATATAATCTATCCATGTAACAAAACTTGAAAGGAAAAAATATGGACGAGCTATTTGAAAAAATTAAGACTATTTCATCTAATTTTAATATTCCCGGGGAAATAATCGGATACGGAGTTATAGATAACGGACATATAAATAAAACATTTTATGTAACGTGTTCCGATTCGGGTGAAAACAGAAGATTTTTACTTCAGAACATAAATACTTCCGTCTTTAAAAACCCGATTCAGCTGATGTCCAACGTCATTAAGGTCACCGGCTTTTTGAAGGATAAAATCACGCAGATCGGCGGAGACGCGGAACGTGAAACTCTTACGGTATTTCCGACAAAGAGCGGAGAGAACTGTTATTTTGACAAAAACGGTTCATGCTGGCGTATATATAATTTTGTCGAAAATTCGTTTACATACAATGCGATAGAAAGTCCGGAGCTTTTCTTTTCGGTAGGAGAGGCATTCGGAAAATTTCTCGGACTTCTTTCCGATTTTCCGATGGACGAGCTGTATGAAACGATACCCGATTTTCACGACACGAGAAAAAGAGTTTTTAATTTTGAAAACAGTGTAAAAAACGATACTGCAGGAAGAGTTTCGTTTGTTGCCGATGAAATATCATATGTTTTCAACAGCAAGGACAAAACCGGAATAATAGTAGATATGCTTTCCTCCGGCGAACTTCCGATGAGGGTAACGCATAACGATACCAAGCTTAATAATGTAATGTTTGATTCGGATTCAAAAAAAGCGGTATGCGTCGTGGATCTCGATACCGTTATGCCCGGCAGCGCACTGTACGACTTCGGTGACGCAATACGCTACGGCGCGAACACCGGAGCGGAAGACGAAAAAGATTTAAGCAGGGTTTCTCTTGATGAAGAGCTTTACAGACAGTATGTAAGAGGTTATATGTCAAAGGCGGCAAAATCACTTACCGAAAAAGAGGTTGAGCTTCTTCCCTTGTCCGCATGGATGATGACTTTTGAATGCGGAATGAGATTTTTAAACGATTATATAGACGGAGATGTTTATTTCGGAATTTCTTATCCGGAGCATAATCTCGACAGATGTCGTTCTCAGTTTACGCTTGCAAAGGATATAGAGAAAAAGTTCGGAGTGCTGTCGGAGATTACCGCAAAGGCATATGAAGAGTTTAAATAAAAGGGGCGTTTTATAATGACCGAAAAACAAAAAATGGCCTTAGACTATAAAATATATTCCAATAAGATGCTTTATATAATGAGTATTGTTTTGCTGGTATCTTATATTTTGCAAACTGTCGGACAGATGCTCGGCGGCAGCGCTCTTATATATGTTTTATGTATTGCAATGGCTGTGGTGATTGCCGCTTATGTTCTTTCATTCAGAGGTTTTTCTCTTCTAAAGAAGGCAAATTCGCTTGAGGACACGGCTTATCCCAATACCGGGCGCAATTTTAATATTTTATCCGTCGTTTTCTGTATTTTATCCGTAATGCTGTCCGTTGTTATGTGCTTTGTTCTGGTAAGCTCGAGTGTTTTGCAGAATCAGCTTCAGACCTCTCCGACCGATTTAACGCTCGTGAACGCTTTAAAGAATGTTCAGATTATCTACGGTATAGTTTACGGTCTTGTTACGGTACTTTCTCTTCAGACAATAACGGGTCTTTATATGATGCGCGTGTATAATATTGAAAAAGCGCAGTATAAAAACGATAATTTTGCTTTATTCTGTGCGATATTTACGTTAACAGCCGTTATCGTCAACGTTCTTGCATTGCTTTATAATGCGGTTTACAAAGACACATCCGCGGCTCTTACGAATTTTTCCGTTTTTATACGAATAGCGTCGTATGCCGTTTCAATTGTTTTCTTTCGGCAGCGTGCAAAGAAGCTTGACCCCGATTATAAAGGTAAAAAGTCGGATAAAAAGAATGCAGAATAATATTAGAATCCGCCGGTTTGGAAACGGCGGATCTTTTCTATCGGATTTTGTATCAGATTCTGTTCGATGAGCAGCCGCAGCCCGAAGAGGGAGGGTCCGTCAGCTCCGAAATGTCCGTATCTCTCCTGTTGGGCGGGAAGAACTCGTCAACGGGGAATTTTATTCGTCTGAATGCGTCGCAGGGATCTTCCGTATCGCATGAGCATTCCTTGCACGGCATGCAGAAATCGTATGCGGGGATAAGTATCTGAACGCTTCTTTCAAGCTGAACGATAGTAAATACTCCGAGAGTAACCTTAACGGCTTTTGAGTCGGAAGGAGCACAGAGCGAACCTCTGAATCTGTTTCTGATATAAGAGGGAACGTTAACGGAGTCTCTGAGACTTGAACAGCAGTCACAGGGACGGCAGAGTTTTGCGTCAAGGCAGATAGGTTCTGCGATTTGAACCTTTGCTTTGGGACTGGTTGTCGCGTACGGGAGTTGTTCGTCGGTCTGTCTGTCCGCAAATTCGGATGAGAAGATTTTTACGTTTCCGTCGCTGCCGTAAAGAATGCATTTCTTTGAGAACATGCACAGTCCGCAGACAGTTTCTTCGGGACACTGCGCTGATGTAAATACGTCAAGCGATACGAGGAAGAAAAATGTAAGGTCTACCGAATAGAACCCCTTGTTAAACGGCACTCGCTCAATTTCGGTACATACGTTGAGTACTTCGCATCCTCTGCATCTTACGGATACTGCGTTGTCGATTAACTGCTGAGTCTGATCCGTGAAATATACTCTTAAATCGGCAAGACAGTCTTTATCCGCGCATGAGTCATAAACCCTGTCTGTATCGATACAAACGGCTTCTTTTATTTTTCTGCATGAAACGTCGTTTCTGTCGTTCATAAAAAAATCCTCCTTAAAGATATTTTTCTGAGTTCGTCGGTTTATGTACGCCGTTCTCAGTAATATCTTATGGGAGGTTTTATTTTTTGTTACTTTATTTCAACGCTTTCTCCGCCATTGAGCATCGATTTGTCGGCGGCAAAAACGCATTCATGTCCGAGTATGGAGTCAAAAATGCCTGTGCATGCGATTGAAACGTCATCGCCTTTTATGTATTTTACGAAATCCTCGACTATGGCCATATCTCCGCCGCCGTGTCCCTCGAACGCCGACGCGGTTTTCGTAAGATCGAATTCTTCCGAAGTATAACCGCTTTCGGGTTTTGGCGATATTGTGTAAACGGTGAATTTGCTGTCTTCAAAGCTGCCCTCAATCGAGCCGAGAGTACCTGTTATTTTTATTTTTCTCTGCGAATACGGAGTACCGCCCGTCATATTATGCGTTGCCGTTGCTCCGGATTCAAAGTTAATAAGGACGGATTGATGGTCAACGACATTGTTGTTCGATTTATATGCGCATATGCCGTACGGCGAAGAGGTTTTTAAATACTGTTCCTTTTGTTCGAGAGTGGGTTTTATATTTCCTTTCATAAGTTCGGACCAAACGTAAAACGTCCACCGTTCGGGATGTTCGAGATATATTGTTTTGGCGGACATATTGCACGAATCTGCAAATTTGCAGTCTATACATTTTTCAGAGCTTCCGTCAGGCGCGTTTTTTTTGTTAAATTGAAAAAGAGAGCCGAAGCTTGAAACCCTGACGGGTTTTGTTTCTGACATGAGCCAGGTTACGATATCAATGTCATGACAGCATTTTGCCAAAAGCATTGACGTTCCGCAAATATCGGAATTTGCCCATTTTCCGCGTATATATGATGTCGAAAGATGATGATAACTTACGTCTTCAAGCGTTTGTATGTTAATTATTTTGCCTATTCTTCCCGAGACTATTATTTTTTTTATTTCATTGTAAAATTTTGAATAGCGCAGAACATGACAGACCATAACTTTACGGTTGTATTTTTTAACAGCCGAAATAAGCTCGTCCATTTCATCTTTATTACAGGCAAACGGTTTCTCGAGCAGAATATCGTATCCTTTTTCAAGCAGCGGAATTGATGTATTTACATGGAGCTTATCCATTGTTCCGTTGATAATTGCGTCTGCGAGCTTTTCATGCTCTGCAAGCTCCTGCGCTGAAGAAAAAATCATATCACTGCCGAATCCGAAGGTTTCGGACGCGGTTTGGCATCTGTCTGCGTCGGGATCGGCTATTCCGACTATTTTAAGTTCATCGGGATGCTTCTGCGCATATGAAGCATAAATGAAAGCTCTGTGACCTCCGCCCACTATTATTGCTGTGACGGGTGATTGATGTGCCATGCTGCATATTCCTCTGTTCTTTATAATTTAACGGTTGTATATTCGTGATTTACGTAAGTCAGAAATTTTGAAAGTATATCGTCCGATTTGATTTTGAGCGTCGCGGTATTTTTACACGGATGACATCCTATAAATTCATTTTTTAATAAATCAGAATCTATTAAAAGCGAAACTTCGTTTTCCCTGTCAAAGATAAGTCCGAGAACGCTTACCGAACCGGGCATGACTCCGAGATATTTTTTCATTGCCTCGCAGTCGGCAAACGAGAGTCTTGCGGAGTTTATCTGAGATGACAGATCCTTTGTTTTAAACTGCTTGTCCCCGGGCATAAGAAGAAGATAATATTTTGTTTTTTGCCTGTTGCACAAAAACAGGTTTTTGCATATTCCGACGCCGAGAACCTTTTCGACGGCGGTACAGTCTTCTATTGTTGACGCTTCGTCGTGTTCTGCGCGGCTGAAGCTGATACATAGTTCGTTCAATACGGAGTAAACTGCCTTTTCACTTTCCGTAATTTCGTATTCGGGAGCGGTCGTAAATATTTTATCGTTAATATACATAAATATCACCTGATTGATACTATCACAATGTCTGTAAAGTTTCAAGAGTAAATTTTATAAAATTAAGAATGTTGACATGATTATAAATTATAAAGTATAATAACATCACGAAACACAAGCCAAGTTAGAGATTTGGTGTGTTTCTCAGAACATTGAACCATACCGCTTCGGCACAACGCGCCTTAGCGACATGGTATAGCAAAAGAGAGCCGAACCCATAAGGTTTATATCCACCCTCTTTCCGCTTCGA
>CAVGCY010000024.1:0-30726 GCA_963627915.1 Bacteroidaceae bacterium
AGGTCTGTAAATCATCGTGACCACCTCCGTTTGTAGATAGTATACCGCAATTCTCCGCAAAAGTCAATCTGTTTTGCGATTATAAACCGCAAAACTTTTCGACAATTTATTCAACTGCGGATTACTTGCTGTAAAGCAAGGGTTAAGCACCCTCGCCCGGTTTAGTAGTCATCAACTTGTAGAGCTTCGTGTTCTTGGGGAACCTATTGGCAAACGGAACAAGGCTGGAGCCGACCTTGATAAGTCCGTGACCGGCATCTACATTGGTGATATACGAGAGCTGGGTATCCGAGATGTTCAGCAGCTTCGCAAGCTCCAATCTGTCCGTGGACGCCTGATTGAGCATCACAATGAACTCAGAGTTTGCCAACATCGTTCTTGCCGTATGGGACTGGAGCAAATCGTCCACATTCTGCGTGATACCGGTCGCATAAGCGCCGTGTCAGCGTGCGGAACGATTCGATCTTGCGGACACCGAAAGGCATCGCCGTGTTCAGCCCGTCAAGCTGCTGAAACTTGAGAACACCGAACTGACACAAGTGCTTTCTTGCCGTGGTGAGCAGGGCTTCGGTGTCATTGTCAAGCTGCTCCTTGGTGTCCGCCGTGTGAACCATCGTCAGAACGGCAAACATCATTCGCTGGTCACGGGTCGTCAGGTCATCGAGGAACTCCTTCATCTCCTTGCGCTGCTGTTCAATGTCATAAGGAAGCTGTGCAGAGAAGTTGTTGTTGGCGTTCTGACGACGCTGCCAGTTGGTCGCATTGGTTTCCACGCCGAGCAGACGACTTTCGGCTTCCCGCACGGCTTCATCCGTGGGTACAGGGATAACATCAATGGACATCATCAAATTGCGGTTGAGGTCGGTCATTTCCGCAACCATACTGTCCTTGATATAGGAGGCATACTCCCGAAGGAACAGCACTCTGCCGTAACGCTCTCCGATCTTGAAATAGTCACCCGTAAACTCCATCGAGTCCGGGCAAATGAAATCTTTGAAGTCGTGTCCCTTTCTGCGGGTTTCCTTGATGTCAAAGCGGAACTCCGTTTCTTCACCTGCACGGTAAAAGTCGTGGAAAATGCGGAGCCGTTCATCCGGCTCCAACTCCACGCACTTACTGCCGAGCCGCCCAAAATTGGCGATCAGATCGGCACCCACACGGGCAAAGTAGTTTCTCGCTTTCTCAACATTCTTCTTGCACACCGAAATGGTGATATATTTCTCCTGAATGATTGAGTTTGCGCCGGTAGCCTTTTCAAGAAGCATCCGATTATATTCCTCACGGTACTCGTCAAGAGCATCGCCCTTCAGAGGGAGAAGAATGGTTTTCTCAAAATCCGCACGGTTCAGGCGGCGGTTGTTAATGGTGATCTTGGTGGTTGCACCGCTGTCAAAGCTGTTGAGCAGTTCCGAATACTCAAGGAACATTGCTTCCTTGTCCTCACGACTGGCGACGGCATAGTTGATGTCGCTGAACTTGTAGGTCTTGGAGAACTTATCTCTGCCCACCTGAAAAATACCGTCGTCGAAAATTGCCTTGATGGGGATCACATCCTGAACCCCTCTCGGCACAACAAATCGTTCCTTGTCCTGCTTGAGCAGGTTGCGAAGTGTTTTAATCATTGGCTTTCAATACCTCCTTCTGCTTGTGTTCCATTTCAGGCTTCATCATTTCGTAGTAGGTGTTGGTGGAACGGAAGGTCAGTTTCTTCGGCATCAGGAACTCGGATTTGAACCAAGCCCATACGAACTTTTCCGCCGTCATTCCGTTGTATTTGATAAAGCCGAGAGCCGCAAAGGGGGCGGCTCCCAAAATACACATCCACGATACGGTTTCCGTGCCGACATAGGGCTTGAGCAGGAAATAGAGTCCCACTGCCACCGCACAGGCACAGGCAGAAAAAATGAACTGTCGCATAGACAGTCCAAAGAACATTGCCTCCGTATAGTTGCGGATTTCTCGGTTGATCTTAACTTCCATTGAAGCTCCATTCTGGTTGGTCAGAGCAATCACTTTGCAATTTGACATAGCTGCGTCCTCCTTTCGCATAGATTTAGCCGCTTTGTCAAGGCGGCTATGTAAATCGTACAGAGAACGCAAAAAAGCCGCTTACTCTTATGGAAAAGAATAAGCGGCTCGCACTTGAATTGCCTTAGACATATTCGATTTTCATTTTCTTGACGGGCGCATTGGCTACCTTGAAAATGAGTTCGTCAATGCAGTCCGTATATCTGCCTTGCCGTATGAGAGCGTTTTTCAGCTCCACAAGGCTATGTAATATCAGCGTCCTTTCGTGACTGTCTACATATAGATGAGTGGTTTTGTCCTTCATACTCTCGACCTCCTTGCTAATCTTATTATATAAAAGAGCAGGTGGAAGAACAACTTTGCAAAGAGATAAAAAATAAGCGTATCACTATTTCTAATGATACGCTTATTATAGTTCGGTTTTCAATCAAGGTCGATAAGCACCCTTACGGTGGTATCTCTCCATTGATTTTTCCTTAAATACTGTCCGTTAGCCTTTCGATAGGCTTCTGCTTCCTTGAAACCAAGCGGTAATTCAAAGGAAAGAGAACTCCTACCTACTTTTGATAGCTGCCTGAGCGGCGGCAAGTCTTGCAATGGGTACTCTGAACGGTGAGCAGGATACGTAGTCGAGGCCGATCTCGTGGCAGAACTCAACGGATGTGGGATCGCCGCCGTGCTCGCCGCAGATTCCGCAATGAAGCTTCGGATTTGCGGGCTTGCCGAGGTTGATAGCCATCTTCATAAGCTTGCCTACGCCAACCTGATCAAGCTTTGCGAACGGGTCGTTCTCAAAGATCTTGTTGTCATAGTATGCATTGAGGAACTTACCTGCGTCATCACGGCTGAAGCCGAATGTCATCTGAGTAAGGTCGTTAGTTCCGAAGCAGAAGAAATCGGCTTCCTTAGCGATTTCGTCGGCGGTAAGAGCCGCTCTCGGAATCTCAATCATAGTACCTACTTCATAATCAAGCTTCTCGCCGGACTCCGCGATGATAGCGTCGGCAGTTTCAACAACAATATTCTTAACAAATTTAAATTCCTTAACCTCGCCTACAAGGGGAATCATAATTTCGGGAACAATGTTCCAGTCCGCATGTCTTGATTTAACGGCAAGAGCAGCCTTGATAACGGCGGTAGTCTGCATCTTTGCAATTTCGGGATAGGTAACGGTAAGACGGCATCCGCGGTGACCCATCATGGGGTTGAACTCGTGGAGAGAAGCAATGATTGTCTTAATCTGCTCAACTGTCTTGCCCTGAGCCTTTGCAAGAGCCTCAATGTCAGCCTCCTCGGTGGGAACGAACTCATGAAGAGGAGGATCAAGGAATCTGATAGTAACGGGCATACCCTCAAGAGCCTCATAAAGAGCCTCGAAATCGCCCTGCTGATAAGGCATAATCTTAGCAAGAGCGGCCTCTCTCTCCTCAACAGTGTCGGAGCAGATCATCTCTCTGAACGCCGCGATTCTGTCAGCCTCGAAGAACATGTGCTCCGTACGGCAAAGACCGATGCCCTCTGCGCCGAGCTCACGTGCCTTCTTAGCGTCACGGGGCGTATCGGCATTGGTGCGAACCTTAAGAGTTCTGAACTCGTCGGCCCAGCCCATGATTCTGCCGAACTCGCCTGCGATGGAAGCGTCAACCGTGGGGATAATTCCGTCGTAAATATTACCGGTAGAACCGTCGATTGAAATATAGTCACCCTCATGGAATGTCTTTCCCGCAAGAACGAACTTCTTGTTCTCCTCGTCCATAGCTATATCGGAGCAGCCCGAAACGCAGCATGTACCCATACCGCGGGCAACAACAGCCGCGTGAGAGGTCATACCGCCGCGGACGGTGAGTATACCCTGAGAAGCCTTCATGCCGGTGATATCCTCGGGAGAAGTTTCAAGACGGACAAGAACTACCTTCTCGCCTCTCTCTTTCCATGCTTCCGCGTCCTCTGCCGTAAATACGATTTTACCGCATGCGGCTCCGGGAGAAGCGCCGAGACCCTTACCGATAGGCGTTGCCGCCTTAAGAGCCTTGGAATCGAACTGGGGATGAAGAAGTGTATCAAGGTTTCTGGGGTCAATCATTGCGACTGCCTCTTCGGGGGTTCTCATACCCTCGTCAACGAGGTCGCAGGCAATCTTAAGAGCAGCCTGAGCTGTTCTCTTGCCGTTTCTTGTCTGAAGCATGAAGAGCTTGCCGTGCTCAACGGTGAACTCCATGTCCTGCATATCTCTGTAATGATTTTCAAGAGTAGAGCAAACTTCCTTAAACTGCTTGAAAGCCTCGGGGAACTTCTGCTCCATCTCGGTGATGTGCATGGGCGTACGTACGCCGGCAACAACATCCTCGCCCTGTGCGTTGGTAAGGAACTCTCCGAAAAGTCCCTTTGCGCCGGTAGCGGGGTCGCGGGTAAACGCAACGCCGGTTCCGCAGTCGTCGCCCATATTGCCGAACGCCATGGACTGAACGTTAACCGCAGTACCCCATGAATAGGGGATATCGTTATCACGTCTGTAAACGTTTGCACGGGGATTGTCCCATGAACGGAAAACGGCCTTGATAGCGCCGAAGAGCTGTTCTTTGGGATCGGAGGGGAAATCCGTGCCGATCTTAGCCTTGTACTCAGCCTTGAACTGACCTGCAAGCTCTTTAAGATCGTCTGCGGTAAGTTCAACGTCCTGCTTAACGCCCTTCTTATCCTTCATCTCGTCGATGAGCTGTTCAAAATACTTTTTGCCGACCTCCATAACAACGTCGGAATACATCTGAATAAATCTTCTGTAGCAGTCCCAAGCCCAACGGGGATTGTTCGACTTCTCTGCGATAACCGCTACAACGTCCTCGTTAAGACCGAGGTTAAGAATGGTGTCCATCATGCCGGGCATCGAAGCGCGTGCGCCGGAACGAACGGAAACGAGAAGCGGGTTTTCCTTATCGCCGAACTTTTTGCCGGTGATGCCCTCCATCTTTACGATGTACTCGTTGATTTCCGCCATGATATCGGCGTTAATCTCGCGGCCGTCCTCATAGTACTGTGTGCAAGCCTCGGTAGTGATGGTAAAGCCCTGGGGTACGGGGAGACCGATATTGGTCATCTCGGCAAGGTTTGCGCCCTTACCGCCGAGGAGCTCTCTCATGTTAGCATTGCCTTCTGAGAAAAGATAACAATACTTTTTGCTCATTTAATCTTCCTCCAAAAAAATTTTGAAACTTCGTTTACCCTGAATTTCGGGCATAACGATAATAAGGTATAAATCACCGCTAATTATTATAACAGACTGTTTTGAAAATAGCAAACAGTTTTTGCGGTATAATTTGATTTTTTCCGAATTGCATAATATTTATTTTGATTTAACGGTTTAATCGTGCTTTTTTCGTCGACTTTTAATAACTGAATTGTTCAACCGGTATTTACAAAGAATTATTTATATGGTAAGATGTTAATTGTGAAAAATTACGTTTGTGTTTTTAATGCGGGGGAGGTTTTCGTTTTGGCAAAGAAAAAGAACGGAACGCGCATCTGGTTTAACCTGATTCTGTTCGGGCTCATGGGGCAGATTGCGTGGAACGTTGAAAACATGTATTTTAACACGTTTTTATGCAATTACATATACGGTCATGCCTCTCAGGCGGCAACGTCGGGAGCGATAAGCATTGTCGACGGCGTTTCGCACATGGTCGCTTTAAGCGCCGTTACCGCCGTTGTCACAACGTTTATCATGGGCAATTTAAGCGACAAGGTGAACAACCGTAAGCTTTTTATCTGCGGAGGATACATTCTGTGGGGAATCGTTACCGGCTGTTTCGGATTTATTTCGCTTGACAACACGCAGAAGCTGTTCGGCTTTTCGGACGAGGCTGCCGTGCTGACGGCAACCGTGTGGATAGTTATCGCAATGGACTGCATTATGACGTTCATGGGCTCGACGAGCAACGATTCGGCGTTCAACGCATGGATAACCGACGTGACCGAAACCGAAAACAGAACCGCCGCCGAGACGGTTCTTGCCGTAATGCCCGTCGCCGCCATGGGGGCAGTCCTTGCAGGCGGCGGAATTGTCGTTTCAAAGGTCGGCTATCCCGCATTTTTCTTCATTCTCGGAGGAACAGTCATACTGTGCGGAATTATAGGGCTTTTTACTTTAAAGGATTCCCGTTCCGGAATAAGGAATACAAATTCAAATTACTGGACGGATCTCTTTTACGGCTTCAAACCGTCCGTCGTAAAGGAAAATTCGAGACTTTACCTGACTCTTGCGGCAATATGCATTTATTCGATTGCGCTTCAGGTTTTTTTCCCTTATATAATAGTATACCTCCAGCACAGCAGCGTTGATTTGATGAATTCGATTCCGTCGCTGCTTGAAATGAAGGCTCTGATACCTATTGCAATAATTGCTCTTGCCGCACTTGCTTTTATAATAGTATTTGTAACAAAATCGAACAAATTCGGCAAGGAAATATTCGTTCTCATTGCCGCCGCACTCTATGCGTTCGGACTTATTGCCGCGTATTTCGCTCACGACGCCGTCAAATTCGTATTCTGTGCGCTTCCGATGCTGACCGGCTACGCAGTCATCGGAATCGCTCTCAACGCCGTAATAAGGGACTTTACTCCTAAGGACAAGACGGGACTTTTCCAGGGAGTCAGAATGATATTTTACGTTCTCATCCCCATGGTTCTCGGTCCGAGACTCTGCTCGATAGCCTCGAAAAATTCGACAATATCGTATATAAACGAATACGGCGCGGAAAATATTCTGCCGTCGTCGGTCATGTTCCTTGTCGCGGGAATTACGGCGCTGTTCGTATTTATACCGCTTGCCGTGCTTATCAAAAAAGGCATGGAACCCGACAAAATAAAGGAGTGCGGTAAATGATAAATATTCAGCTTCATACAAGTCTTGCGAAAATTTTTCCCGACGAAATATGTTCGGGCGGATTCGGCGGAATATTGTATACGCTTAAAAATCAGCGTTCGTCGTTTCAGGTTTCGTTAATTTCGGATAAGGATGTTCAATGCCGGGTTTTGCTGAAAAGCGATATTACGGGATGTATTTCATATTACGAGGTTAAAAATATTCCCGCGTCTTACACCAAGCCGGACAATGCGGACGGTTATATACTGAGAAACGGCGCGGCGGGCGAATATCCCGACGCGCTCATGAGAGTTTCGGATTCCGTTTCTCTCAGCCGAGGGGAATATAAAGCTCTGTGGTTTGAATTTGATATCCCGTCCGACTGCTCCGCCGGCGGTCACGAGGTTAAAATAACGGTAAACGCAGACGGCGAAACGGCGGAAAAAAGTCTTATTCTTCACATTTTCGACGCCCTGCCCGCGAAACAGAAGCTTAAATATACGAACTGGTTTCATACCGATTGTCTTGCGACTTATTACAACGTTGAAATTTTCGGCGAGGAATACTGGAGAATTGTCGAAAACTTTATGCTCACGGCGAAAAAACACGGTGTGAACATGATTTTAACGCCTCTGTTCACTCCGCCTCTCGATACCGAACCCGGAGGAGAACGTCCGACCGTTCAGCTTGTCGATGTAAAAAAAGATGGCGGAAAATATTACTTTAAATTTGATAAACTCGAAAGATGGATAAGATTATGCGACAAATGCGGTATTAAGTATTTTGAAATGTCGCATCTGTTTACCCAGTGGGGCGCGGAGCACGCGCCGAAAATCATGGCGCGTACCGAAAACGGTTACGAACGCATTTTCGGCTGGGAAACGAACGCCGCAGGCAGGCATTACGCCGATTTTATCCGTCAGTTCGCAAGCGCGCTGAAGGTATTTATCGAAAAGCACGACATAGGTCAGAGATGTTATTTTCACGTTTCGGACGAGCCGTCGCTTCAGCATCTGTTAGCCTACAGAAAAGCGTCAAAGCTCATCGACGAGGTTTTCGGCGAGTATAACCATATCGACGCGCTCAGCGACTATACGTTCTACAAGCTCGGATATATCAGAACCCCCGTTCCGTCCGAGGAAAGGATAGACGATTTCAGGGGCAATGTTCCCGAGCTGTGGACTTATTACTGCGGAGGTCCCGGAAATAACAATATGCCCAACAGATATTTCTGTCAGCCGTCGCTGAGAAACCGTATCATCGGCGTTATAATGTACGTTTACGGAGTCGACGGATTTCTTCACTGGGGCTATAATTTCTGGTATACAAGACTGTCGACGGCGGAAATCGATCCATACAAAGTCTCCGACGCGGGCGGATTTTTCCCGTCGGGAGATTCATATGTCGTTTACCCGGACGACGACGGAACGCCGGTATGTTCGCTTCGTCTTAAAGTGTTCTATGACGCGATTCAGGATTTTACCGCGCTTCAGACGCTTGAAAGATATTCCGACAGGAACGCCGTCAAGGCTCTTGTTGAAAAACATCTCGGCAAAGTTTCGTTCTCGGAGTATTCAAAGGATGAAAACAATCTTTTTGAATTGATGCGGGAAGTATATTCATTAATTGAAAGCAAAAAAACCGAAACGGAGAAAAAATAAAAATGAGAGATACATACGAAACGCCGTTTAATTCACGCTATGCAAGCAGGGAGATGCAGTATCTTCACTCACCGGATTTTAAATTCAAAACGTGGAGAAAGCTCTGGATTGCATTGGCGGAGGGCGAAAAGGAACTCGGACTTGAAATAACGGATGAACAGATAGCCGAGCTGAAGGCTCATGCCGACGATATCAATTACGACGTTGCGCAGCAGAGGGAAAAAGAGTGCCGTCACGACGTAATGTCGCACGTTTACGCTTACGGAGTTCAATGCCCGAACGCCAAGCCGATAATTCATCTCGGCGCAACGTCGTGCTATGTCGGCGACAATACAGACCTTATAATAATGCGCGAATCATTAAGACTTATCGAAAAAAAAACAGCGTCGGTTATTGAGGTTCTTGCGGAATTTGCCGATAAATACAAAGCGCTTCCCTGCCTTGCATTTACGCATTTTCAGCCGGCTCAGCCAACAACCGTGGGCAAACGTGCGTCGCTGTGGATAATGGATCTGCTTCTTGACCTGAAAGCCGTCAAAAACGCCGCTGATACGATGCTTCTGCTCGGCTCGAAGGGAACGACGGGAACGCAGGCAAGCTTTCTGGAGCTATTCGGCTCGGACTGCGATAAGGTCAGAAGTCTTGATAAAAAAATAGCCGAAAAAATGAATTTTCCCGGCGTACTGCCCGTATCGGGTCAGACATACACGAGAAAAATCGATTTTAACGTTCTTTCGGTTCTGTCGGGAATTGCGCAGTCCGCGGCAAAATTTTCAAACGATATAAGACTTTTACAGCATTTAAAGGAAATAGAAGAGCCGTTTGAAAAAAATCAGATAGGCTCGTCGGCAATGGCGTACAAGCGCAATCCCATGAGATGCGAGCGCATCGCGGGGCTTGCAAGATACGTTATGTGCGATAATTTAAATCCTGCCGTTACCGCGGCGACGCAGTGGTTTGAGAGAACGCTTGACGATTCCGCCAACAGGAGAATAAGCATTGCCGAGGCGTTTCTTGCCGTCGACGGAATATTGAACCTGTATCTGAACGTCGCGGACGGACTCGTCGTTTACGATAAAATGATTGAACAGCATCTTATTAAAGAGCTTCCGTTTATGGCAACGGAAAACATTATGATGGAGGCGGTCAAAAAGGGTGCGGACAGACAGGTTCTGCATGAGAAGATACGCGTTCACTCGATGGAGGCGGGCAGAATTGTTAAAAACGGCGGCGAAAACGACCTTATCGACAGAATTGCCGCGGACGAGGCGTTTATGATTACAAAGGATGAAATTCTTGCCGTATTGAAACCCGAAAATTATATAGGCATGGCGCCCGTCCAGGTAGAGGATTTTATAAAAAACGAGGTCGCTCCCGTTATCGAAAGGTACGGCAATATTCGCATGGGCGCGGAAATTACAGTGTAAATTTACATTTTATTAACAAGTTTTAATCTTTAGTCTATATTGACAATCAATAAATATTGTTGTATAATCAAAAAAAATGGGTTATTGTCAAAAGCAGAATTCGTTTAATAAATGTTTTTAGGAGGAATTCCGGCATGAAAAAAACTATCTCAGCCAAGATCTCGGCTCTCGTTCTTGCGGTTGTAATGCTTCTGAGCGTCCTGCCCGTAACGGCTTTTGCCGACGACGGTGTTACGTTCGGTTATTATTTCGCCGACTCGGACAACACAATGATAATTATCGACGATCTTACATCAGACGTTCCCGCGGACGGCAAAATTGTCATTCCCGCGGAGTATGACGGTTATAAGGTTGTAGGCATCGGTTCATACGCATTTTTTGAGCTTGACAAGCTTACTGCGGTTGAAATTCCGGAAAGCGTTATTCTTATTGAAGCCGCCGCATTTTCCGGCTGCGTCAATATTGCCGACGTTACGATAAACAATCCCGACTGCGATATAGACACCGATGTTTTCAGATATACCGAATGGTATGAAAACCACGAACAGGATTTCATTATGAACGGCACAACGCTCCTTTATTACAAGGGATGCGATGAAACCGTTTATCTTCCCTATAACGTTACCAAAATAGGCAACGGTGCGTTTAAGGGCAACACCTCCGTAAAAGAGGTCGTTTTCACCGATTCCGTTACCGAAATCGGCGACTACGCTTTCTACGGCTGCGAGAATCTTGAATCATTCAAGATTAACAGCAAGATTGAGTCCGTAGGTTCTTTTGCGTTTGACGGCACGAAATGGCTCAGCGATTATCCCTCCGAGTTCGTTATTATCGGCTCTGTTCTTGTAAGATATAAGGGCACGGATTCCGAAGTCGTTATTCCTTCAAACGTTACTGAAATAGGCGATTATGCTTTTGAAGTCAAGTCAAAGGATATTGCTTCGAGAATTTATGTCCCCGCTTCCGTTGTGGAGTTCGGCAAGGAATGCTTCTTCCTTTACGAGTCGGCGGACAAGGTATATCCCGACCTTATTATCTACGAGGGAAGCAAGGCTCAGGAATATCTTGACGGTAACAAAATTGCATACGAAACTGCGGGCGCATACGGCGACGCCGACCTTGACGGCAATGTAACAGCCGGCGACGCGCGCTATGTTCTTCGCGTTGCCTCGAAGCTTGAGGCGCCTCTCACGGGACTTGCTCTTATGTGCTGCGACATGAACAACGACGGTAAGATTACCGCTGAGGACGCAAGAATGATTCTCAGAACGGCGGCTAAGCTTGATTCGACCTCGGATAACGCTTCAATGCCCAGATCAACCTACGACACATTAAAGTATGTTGCGGACGTTCTCGATCAATCAAAGGATAAGGCGGGCTACTCCGTTCTTTCATATCAGTCGATTAAAGAATATACGATGGCTGTAAATCCGCAAACATATTTCAATGAGTTTAAAAAGGAGCTTGTCAGCGAGAAGGACGCCGCGGCTGTTAAGTACGAAGCGGGTTCGGATGACGCTGTAAAGAATCTTTATGAAGCTTCTCTCCTCGATTCGTCCGCTGTTAAGTCATGTTCCTGCGTGCTCAAGGACGGCAAGTATGTTATCACAATAGTACTCAATGACGAGACTGTAAGCAGCAAAACTCCCGATTCCGGTTCCAAGACAGCCAAGCTTATGCCCGTTATCGACTGTAACTATTATCTCAATAAACTTGCGGGCAAATATTGGTACAAGGCTGCCGGTACAAGCTTTGATTTCGATATGACTTATACCGACTGCACCATGACAATGGAGGTTGAAGCCGAGACAAACCATATCGCAAGCATTAAATACAGCATGAACTATAATATCAAGGTTTCCGACGGCAAGATTATGTCCATCCCGATTAAGGACGGCAAGGGCAATAAAGGCTGCTCCGCCGTAAGATGCGATACTGTTGTTTACTCAAACTTTGAGTATAAATAATTAAACGGATAAAATTAATACACCGCCCGGCATTTTCTGTCGGGCGGTGTTTACATTTAATATTTATATGCGTAAACAGGTTTACATCGGTTTTAACACTGTTTTGAAAAATTTCAATATATGTTCAATAATAAAAGCGTATTTATATATTAAAGATATTACGTACAACTCCCCATATAATAACTATTATGAGCACGATTATATCGAACGTTCTGTTCGGCGGAATATAATTGAATTTTCCGCTTTTTATATATGAAACACAGGAAACGCAGAGTACAAAAGCAACATATAATGCCTCGAGCGGAAAAAGCAGATTATATTCTATTCCGCCTGAGAGATTCAGTTTTAAAAATTCCCTTATTTCACGCGTCGAACCGCATCCGGGACAGTAAAAACCCCCGTTTTTAAAAATAAGTCCCGTGATAAAATTAAACGGACATCTCCACGAAATATCGGTTACCGAATAGAATTTAAAGGCAAGCATAAAAATTGTAACGGCGATTATGACGGCGAGGATAAGTTTTACAATTCTTCTCTTCATTTTCTCACCCGAACATTAACTTACATTAATATTTGTTTATAATTATATTACGTTCGTTGACTTTTTTCAACGTCTGTGATAATATAAAATTAAAATTAACGGTGGTGTTATTTATGGTAATTGAAAAAAGAGATCTCGTAAAATGCGTAATTCTCACGATTATTACATGCGGAATTTACGGTATTTACTGGGGCGTTAAACTCGGCAAGGACGCTGTTCATATCAAGGATGTAAACGACGACGGGCTTTTGGAGGTTCTGCTTATTATTTTCCTCCCGTTCGTAGGCTTCTATCTTGCGGAAAAGAAATTGACTGACGGCTTGAAGGCAAAAGGAATTGAGCATACCGACAATTCAATTATTTATCTTGTATTAGGCATTTTCGGTTTTTCGATTGTCGATTTTATCCTTATGCAAAACGACATTAACAAGCTCGTTGACGCAGGCTTTGACTTGAGCGGAAACAACTTTTATTCAAACCCCGCAAACGCTCCCTACTCTCAGAATCAGCCCCCCTATCAGCAAAGTTACAACCAGCCCAACGGCGCGCCTTATCAAAATCCCAATCCTCAGCAGCCGACTCAGAACAATCCGTACGACCCGTATCACGATAATAACAATAACGGTCACAACGGCATATAATTTAAAAATAACGCTTCGCTCCGGCGAGGCGTTTTTTATAAATTTTTTGTAGATTTTTTCAGTTTCGCATGATATACTGAACTTAAGAATGAAAAGGAGGGAATTTAATGAATAATACAATTGATTTTAACGAAAAAAAAGGATTTATATGCGATATGGACGGCGTTATATATCACGGGAATCAGATTCTGCCCGGCGCCGCGGAATTTATTAACTGGCTCCAGAGCGAAGGGAAAAAATATTTATTTCTGACAAACAACAGCGGATATACTCCACGTGAATTGAATCAGAAGCTTGCGAGAATGGGACTTGACGTTCCGGAGGAGCATTTTTATACAAGCGCGCTGGCTACGGCGGAATTTTTAAAGGAACAAAGCCCGGGATGTTCCGTATTTGCGATAGGCGAAGCGGGACTTTTAAACGCATTGTATGACGCGGGGATTACAATGAATGACGTAAACCCGGATTATGTCGTTGTGGGAGAAGGAAGAACGTACACACTCGACACTCTTACGAAAGCGACCAATCTTGTATTGGCGGGAGCGAAGCTCATCGGTGCAAATTCCGATGTCTCCGGACCTATCGATAACGGAATAATGCCCGCGTGCAAAGCGCTGACCGCACCTATCGAAATGGCTACGGGAACAAAGGCATATTTCTGCGGAAAGCCGAACCCGCTGATGATGCGTACCGGGCTTCGCATACTGGGCTGTCATTCCGCAGAATCGGTAATGATAGGAGACAGAATGGACACGGACGTGGTTTCGGGTATGGAGAGCGGTATGACGACTGTTCTCGTTCTATCGGGCGTTTCAACACGCGAAACGCTCAATACATACGCATACAGACCGAGCATAGTTTTAAACGGCGTAGGCGACATAGCAAAAATGAGCCAAATCTCATAAAAAAGGAAACGCACCGTCTCATGCGCTCTGTACTCCCTAAGGCTTACAGTAATTGCTTCGTGCGGCCTTTATTCAACCGCGTTTTCAAATTTGACATTCGGTGCGGCTTTTAAATTTTTTAACGAAGTCAAAGCGAAAAGAGAGCGGTTAAAACCGTATAACTTAAACGCTTTTTATGTAATATATTGTTGAAGGATTTCCCGTTCTGTTTTGACGACAAAACGGGAAGTTTTACTTTTGGCTCTATAATAAATGTTGGGGTACGGCAAAACAACAAAATGAAAGTTCTGAAAAAAAACGCATACGGCTATCGTAATTTCAGAAGATTCATAAACAAAATCCTACATATGTTTTCTTATCAACGGGATAAATTAACAGCAGTCACCTGCTGATGACTGCTGTACGGTTTGCTTATTTTTTCGGTTTTACCCCAACACTTGACATAGAACCGTTTCGGGTTAAATGCAGATGTTCGGGACATTCTCGTTTCGTTTTTTATATGGGAAACGCCTGAAAATTTATTAATTGCAATTATTTTAATATTTATTCATCATCCTCCGGAGGTATTCCGCCCTGATACTGGCAGTCGTGAAGCATTGCATAAAAGCCTTTCGCCTCCATTAACTCCTCATGCGTACCGGCTTCGACGACGCCGCCCTTTCTCATTACAAGAATCCTGTCCGCGTTTTTAATCGTCGAAAGTCTGTGCGCGATAACAAAGCTTGTTCTGTCCTTCATCAGGAATTTCATAGCTTTTTGAATCTGAAGCTCCGTCTTGGTATCGACCGAGCTTGTAGCCTCGTCAAGAATAAGTATCGGCGGGTCGGCAAGAACGGCGCGCGCTATCGTTATCAGCTGTTTCTGACCCTGCGAAATATTCGTTCCGTCCTCTTTGAGCATTGTATCGTACCCGTCCGGCTGACTCATTATAAAGCCGTGAATCCTTGCAATCTTCGCCGCCCTTATAATTTCCCCGTCCGAAGCGTCGGTTTTTCCGTAGGCTATATTTTCACGTATCGAGCCTTTAAAAATCCATGTATCCTGTAAAACCATACCTATCTGAGAACGCAGAAGCTCTCTGGGCATATCCGTAATATTGACGCCGTCAACCTCAATTGCGCCCGAACGTATATCGTAAAAACGCATCAGCAAATTTATTATAGTCGTCTTGCCCGCGCCCGTAGGTCCTACGATAGCGATAAGATCGCCCTTATTTGCAGTCATGCTGAAGTCTTCGATAAGCGGTTTATCATCGCGGTATCTGAACGAAACGTTCTTAAATTCAACCCTGCCGTCCGCGGCAAGAGATGTAACCTTGTCAGAATCGGGAGCTTCCTCCTCCTCGTCGAGAAGTTCAAAAACGCGTTCTGCCGAAGCAAGTCCGGACTGAATCGAATTTATAAGCTTTGAAAGACTTGTAAGAGGCGAAGAAAGCAGACTGTTATACGATATGAATTTTGTAATGGAGCCGAGCGAAAATCCCGCCGCGCCTGCGACAATCATGTTTCCGCTGACTATACATATTATAACGTAGACGGCGTTATTTATTAAGCTTATAACCGGCTCTATCGTTCCCGATATGAAATTCGCCTTTACGGTTATGTACTGAAGTCCGTCGTTTATCTCATCAAATTCGGCTTTCGCCTTTTCCTCATTGTTAAACGTTTTGTTTATGGTATGCCCCGTGTACATCTCTTCGATATGTCCGTTTAAATCACCCGTCGTGTTCCAGTAGCGTTTGAACCATTTGCGTGAAATTCTCGATACAAAATATGAGAATACCGCGCCGAGAGGAGATATTATAACCGTAATAAGCGCCAGCTTCCAGTTTTGGAAAAACATTATAATCACAACGGCAACAACCTGAATAACGCTTGTTATAACAGTGAGTATGCTGTTTTGAAGAATGTTTGAAAGGTTTGAAATATCGTTTGTAAGACGGCTCAAAAGATCGCCCTTCGTATGAGAGTCGTAAAAACTCAGCGGAAGACGCGCAAGCTTTGAATTTACCTGTTCTCTCATGGAACAGAGCATTTTCTGCGAAACGCCCGCCATTACGAACTGCTGAACATACTGAAACAATCCCGCGGTTACGTACAGAACCACCGTTTTTATAAGCAGCGATTTAACCTCGGAAAAATCGAGAGGCGCGCCGCGAAGTCTGTTTTGCACCTGAGCCTGAATCGCGTCGACAACGTCGCCGAGTATGCCCGGCGCGTATGTGTTGATAACGGTGTAGGCGACAGCCGCCGCACACGATATCGTAAAAGCAAGTATAAAGGGCTTTGAAAGAGCCATCAGACGTTTAAGAGTTCTTTTTGAATCCGTCGGCTTGTCCTCTCCGCTTTTTTCTTTATTTCTGTAAGCCGCATATTTTCCGCTGCCGTTTTTAATATAGTTAAGAGCGATCTCTTTTGTCTGTCTGTCATGCTGTGATATCTTACTCACCGTCGGATCCCTCCTTTTCGGTTTCATCTTCGGCTGATTCGGTATTCTTCGGATTTTCCCCGGCTTCGTTTCCCGGATTCAAAAGCTCCTGCATAAATCCGTCGTCATCGTCATCTCCGTCGTTATCGCCCAGCTGAGAGTCGACAATTTCCTTATACTGCGGACACGTTTCGCACAGCTCGTCGTGTTTTCCCATTCCGACAAGCCTGCCGCCGGACATTACCAAAATTCGGTCGGCGTTCATTATTGTTCCTATACGCTGAGCCACTATTATAATGTTTTTATCGCCGAGCTCCTTGCCGATTCCCGCTCTGAGTCTTGCGTCCGTCGCAAGGTCGAGAGCTGAAAAGCTGTCGTCGAAAATATAAATATCCGCGTCCCTGATAACGGCGCGCGCAATTGCAAGACGCTGTTTTTGACCGCCGGAGAAATTATTTCCGCCCTGAGAAACCATAGCGTTCAACCCCTCTGGAAGCGCGCAAACAAAGTTTTTCGCCTGAGCAACGGACAGCGCAAGCTCCATTTCCTCTTTTGTCGCGTCGGGCTTGCCGACCTTCAGATTATCCTCTATCGTGCCGCTGAAAAGAAACGCCTTCTGCGGTACGACGGCGATTCTCGAATGAAGCTGTTCGACGGACATATCCCTTATATCGACGCCGCCGAGAGTTATCGAGCCTTCGCTTACGTCATAGAGTCTCGGAATCAGATTTACAACAGAGCTTTTACCGCTTCCCGTAATTCCGATAATCGCGGTAACCTCTCCCGGACGGCATGTAAACGAAATATTTTCAAGCGACGGCTTCTTCGCCGTAGGGTATGTAAACGATACGTTGTTAAATGAAAGAACGCCTCTGTTTTCCTCATCGGGTTCAACGGGGGATTCCGGGTTCTGTACGGAGTTTTCCATATCGAGCAGTTCGTTTATACGCCTTGCCGATACGTTTGCCCTGGGAATCGAAACGAAAATCGTGGCAATGGACGTTACGCCCGTTATAATAAGCATCATATACGACATAAACGCCTGCAGATTGCCGACGGTCGCATTTATTCGGTCATAGTCAAGCGCAGGGTCGAGCGTTTCTATAACCTTTCCGCCCTTCCACATGAGCATCGCAACAGCCGTATAAAGAATTGTAACCATAAACGGCAGAAGCGAAGCCATAATTCTCGTTGCCTTGAGACTCAGCGAGGTAAGTTCAAAGTTTGTTTTTGAAAATTTTTCATCCTCCAAAGCCGTTTTGTTAAATGATCTTATAACTCTGATTCCGCCTATTTTTTCTCTGACAATCTGATTTAATTTGTCGGTCAGCTTCTGAACCTTTGAAAAAATCGGAACAATAAAAACAAACATTACCACGACAAATACCAATATTATCGGTATTACAACGCCGAGAAAGCCCATCAGCTTCGGATTCAGGCTTATCGCAAATACAAGACCCAGCACAAGCGTTATCGGAACGGTGAGAATGGTTCTCAGGGAGTTGAGAATCATATCCTGAACCTGAGAAACGTCGTTTGTCGTTCTCGTTATGAGCGAAGCGACGCCTATTTTGTCGATATCGGTCTGGGACAAAGACTGAACCTTATAAAACATGGTTCGTCTTAAAATATTAGCGTAACCGGACGATACCTTCGATGAAAAATACGTATTTCCGAGCGATACGCCTATTGACAGAACAGAAAAAACAATCATTATCATGCCGATAAAACGTATTGTATCCGAGCCGACCGCTATTCCGAGTTCGGATAAAAACTCGGACTGCCGTACGTTAGCGTCCGACGCGCCGTTTACGCCGTACGTTACCATGTAGTTTGTAAGCATCGGCAGTATTATCTGAAACAGCGACTGCAATATCATAAAAAATATGGAAATCCAGAACAACTTTGAATACGGCTTCAAAAGCTTTAAAAGCTTTAAAAGTCCCGCCGGTTTCTTTTTTTCCTTTGACTTGGTTGTCTTCTCTTCAGCTTTGAGGGGCAATGTCAATCACTTCCGTTATAACGTTATAATTAGGTAAATAGTATGATAACATAACTTAAATATTTTTTCAATAATAAAGAAAAACGAAACGGTTCGTTTTGCATATTAATCGGCTTTTTTATGAAACGTGTATATTTGGTATATTAATTTTACGTTTAAAATTACAAAAAATCCGTTCTTTTTTTGTTCACATATGGGTATTGACAAGTTATATCACATAATTTATAATAGAATTACTTAAAGTGGATAAAAATCTGAACAGGAGGCACACTTTTATGAAGAAAACAATATCGGTTATTTTGGCTGTCATAATGATCCTTGCAGTTTGCCCGATGGTTTCCTTTGCCGCAGGCACATGGGCTTCGGGTTCCAGCATCGGCACCGGCGAATATGAGGAAGCTATCAACACGACAGGCACAGGCACCGTTACCGTTACCGGTACGGTTACCGTAAAAAACACACTTACGGTTACCGAAGGCGTAACTCTCAAAATTGCGTCAACCGGAACGCTTATAATGTCCGGCGCAAATGCTAAGCTTGTTATTTCAAAAAATTCTACCGTTTATGTTGACGCAAGCGGTACAGTTTTAATGCAGAGCGGTTCTTCGTTTGAAAACAACGGAACAATCGACCTTAAATCGGGTTCGAGCTTCAACATTAACGACGGCGCAAAGTGTAACAACAACGGCGTTATAGAGAATATTTCAAGAATCAGTATAAGCGAAAAAGGATATCTTTATCACAGAGTTTCCATACCCAACAGCTTCTCAACTTCCTACAAGGCAAGCGAAACCTGGAACAGAAAAGCTATGACAATCCAGTTCTCCCCCTCGTACTTCCTTGATGCCGGCGCGCAGTCGGATACGGAGTATCAGACCGCAAAGTACACCGCGGTTCAGACCGTTGCGGGCGGATACACGGACGTTTACGTTGAGCACAATACCAAAATCTATATTAAAATCGAAGTACCCGACGGAGACGGCGACTTCATCGATGTCGGCAGAATGCTCCTTACAGCGGGCGGACAGACCGTAACATGCGACAGAGGCGTATTCATGATTACTCCCATGAATGCCATGACGCTTAATGTTGTATCCACAAAATATGAGGATGTCGTAAAACTCTTCAAAATCGAACTTCCCAAAACCGACGGTTACTATGTAGCGCTTATGGACGGTACCGTAGGCGAAACTACCGTTGAGTTCGGTAAGACCCTTCAGTTCCACGTAGTTGTAGGCTCCGATTATGATAAGTCTACCTACTCCGTATATGTTAATACCGCGGAGATTCAGCCCGACGAATACGGTTACTATGACGTTACCGGACCTATCGACGCAGACGGAAACATGGCTACGGCAGGCGGCGTTCAGCAGGCTCTCACCATTAAGGTTATAGGCGTTACATCCAATAAGCTTATCGGAACTATGAACGACGTTGTTGGATTTATTCAGCAGATTTTCTCGGTTATCAGATCAATTATCGAATACTTCGCAGATCTCTTCAAGGGTAATGCAGGAGATCTTGACGATATCTTCGGAACCTGATTAGATTTAGTATCAGCATACGGAAAGGCAGTCCTTCGGGGCTGCCTTTCAGATTTTCGGCGGGCTGTTTTCACCGTAAGCAATAAATTGAATTACGTGCAGCAATAACCCGCCGATAATGTTTTGCTTTTCCGGCAACAATTTGCTTGCGGTGAATGTTGCATTTATTTTCAATGCGTGGTATCATATATTGATAACTATTATATATATTCGGTGATATAAAAATGGAATTTTATGCTGACAGCTTTGACACGGCGGTTATAGGCGCGGGGCACGCCGGCATCGAGGCGGCTCTTGCGAGTGCAAGACTCGGATGCAAAACCGTCATTTTTACAATAAACATGGACTCGGTAGGCAACATGCCGTGCAACCCGTCGATAGGAGGAACATCCAAGGGACACCTTGTAAGGGAGCTTGACGCGCTCGGAGGAGAAATGGGAAATGCCGCGGATCACACGACTATTCAGTCGAGAATCCTCAATCGCGGAAAGGGTCCCGCCGTTTATTCACTGAGAGCGCAGATAGACAGACGCGAATACGGAAAATACATGAAACATACTCTTGAAAAAACCGAGGGCTTGCAGTTAAAGCAGAGTGAAATTGTCAATCTGTACAACGACGGCGAAAACTGGATTTTAAAAACAAAGCTTGACGCTCTCTACAAGGCAAAGTGCGTTATTCTTGCGACGGGCACTTTTTTAAACGGAAAAATATATGTTGGCGATAAATGTTATTCATCCGGTCCGGACGGGGTATTTCCCGCAATCGGTCTTTCCGACGCGCTTTTGAAGCTTAATATTCCGTTAAGACGATTCAAAACGGGCACGCCGTCGAGAGTTAACAGACGCAGCGTTGACGTTGATAAAATGGAGATTCAGTACGGCGACGAAAAAGTTACTCCGTTTTCGTTCTCAACCGATGTTCCGCCCGAAAACAAAGCCGTGTGCTATATGACATATACGAATGAGAACACGAAAAAAATTATTCTTGACAATATATCGCGTTCGCCTCTTTATTCCGGTATGATAGAAGGAATAGGTCCGCGTTACTGTCCGAGTATTGAGGATAAAATAGTCAGATTTTCTCAAAAACAGCGTCACCAGCTTTTTGTTGAGCCGTGCGGCCTCGATACGGAGGAGATGTATTTGCAGGGTATGTCCTCTTCTCTTCCGGAGGATGTACAGCTTGCATTTTTAAGAACCATAAAAGGACTTGAGCATGTCGAGGTTATGAGAAATGCATATGCAATCGAATATGACTGCGTCGACCCTCTTTCATTAAAACCGACCCTTGAATTTATAAACCTCCCCGGGCTTTACGGCGCGGGACAGTTCAACGGTTCGAGCGGTTATGAGGAAGCCGCCGCGCAGGGATTTGTTGCAGGCGTAAATGCGGCGCTTAAAGTGCAGAACAGAGAACCGTTTATACTCGACAGGGCAAGCTCGTACATCGGCACGCTCATTGACGACCTCGTTACAAAGGGATGCAGCGAGCCGTATCGAATGATGACCTCAAGATCGGAATACAGACTTCTTTTAAGACAGGACAACGCGGATATAAGACTGATGGGAATGGGACGCGAACTGGGACTTATTTCCGAGGAACGTTACGAAAAATTACAGACAAAATTGAAACTTATAAGCGAAGAAAAAAGGCGCGTCGAGAAAAAGGTTATCGCGCCGTCCGACGGTATCAATTCCGTTTTAACGGCGCACGGCACGGCTGAGCTTACAACGGGAGTAAAGCTTGCCGATTTGATAAGACGTCCGCAGCTCAGCTATGAAATATTAAAGCCTTTTGATCTCGACAGACCCGATTTTCCCGACGATGTTTTCGAGCAGGTCGAAATAGATTTGAAATATGCGGGTTACATCAAACGCCAAATTTCTCAGGTTGCCGAAATGAGACGGCTTGAGGTTAAAATCATTCCCGAGGATATGGATTACAACGCCGTTACCGGTCTGAGGCTTGAAGCGCGCGAAAAGCTGAATAAAATAAGACCGCACAGTATCGGTCAGGCGTCGAGAATTTCGGGCGTAAGCCCGGCGGATATTTCCGTTTTGATTATTTATTTAAAGAAATGACGGTGAAACAATGTCTACTGTTGCCGCAATAGCGACTCCGAACGCGCCGGGCGGTATCGGAATTATAAGGATATCGGGCGAGGACGCCTTTAAAATCGCAGACTCAGTTTTTAAATCCGTTTCGTCCAAAAGGTTATCATGTTTAAAAGGATATACGGCTTCTTTCGGTCATGTTTACGACTCGGACGAGCTTATCGACGAATGCATTGCCACGGTTTTCAAATCGCCGAAAAGCTACACCGGAGAAGACGTCGTTGAGCTTTCGTGTCACGGCGGACTGTATGTAACAAACAGAGTTTTGAGAGCCGTTTTATCGGCGGGCGCAAGTCCGGCACAGGCGGGCGAGTTTACAAAACGAGCGTTTTTAAACGGCAGAATAGACCTTACAGAGGCCGAAGGGGTTATGAATATTATATCCGCAAAGGGTAAGGACGCATTAAACGCCGCCGTTACGACGCTTGACGGAGCGTTGAGCAGACAGATAGATTCGGTATGCAAATCCCTTACGCACCTCGGAGCGGGAATGGCGGTATGGACGGATTATCCGGACGAGGATATTCCCGAGGTTCACACGGATTCGCTTTCGGAATCACTTAAAAATGTATCAAAAGAGCTTGCTGTGCTTATTTCCTCATTTGAGGCGGGACATGCGATAACAGAGGGCATAAGCGCCGTTATATGCGGTCATCCCAATGTCGGCAAGTCTACGCTGATGAATCTGCTCACGGGCTATGACCGTTCGATCGTGACGGATATTGCAGGTACTACACGCGACGTTATAGAGGAAACGGTCAGGCTTGGAAGCGCGGTTCTGCGGCTTCAGGATACTGCCGGACTGAGAGTCAGTTCGGATGAGATTGAGAATATCGGCGTTTCGATAGCAAGACAGAGAATAGATAGGGCAGGTCTTGTCATAGCAGTGTTTGACGCGAGTATTCCGCTGTCGGACGAGGATATGAATTTACTGGAAAAATGCCGTGAAAAACGCGCAGTCGCCGTTATCAATAAAATGGATTTGGGCGTTGCTGACGACAGAGAAACGATAGAAAAATATATTCCCGTCGTTGTTGAAATGTCTGCCTCGGACGGCGGCGGACTTGAAGAACTGAAAAACGCCGTTGAAAAAATACTTTCGCTCGACAGTCTTGATTCATCCGCCGTAATGCTTACGACGGAACGTCAGCGCAGCTGCTGCGTCAGGGCAAAATCGTGCGTTGACGAAGCTGTTGAGGCTTTAAAATTCGGAATGACCCTCGACGCGGTGAACGTCAGCGTTGACGCGGCTATTGACGCGCTCAACGAGCTTACGGGAAAAAAAGCAACTCAAACCATTGTCGACGAAGTATTTTCAAAATTCTGCGTAGGTAAATAATATGACGGACAGAGAACTTATGAACGAAGCTCTTCGCCTTGCAAACGAGGCTTATTGCGACGGAGAGGTGCCTGTCGGCGCGGTAATCGCATTAGACGGCGAAATAGTTTCGACAGGCAGAAACAGACGCGAAAAATTAAAAAATGCGCTTTGCCATGCGGAAATAGAGGCTATAAATTCGGCATGCGGAATGCTTGGACGGTGGAGGCTCGAAGACTGCGTTTTATATGTGACCCTCGAACCGTGCCCGATGTGTGCGGGGGCATGTATCAACGCAAGGCTCAGGCGCGTCGTGTTCGGCGCATATGATTATAAAGCGGGAGCGTTTGACTCCGCGGTTGATTTAAACAGATACGGTTTTAATCATAAGCCCGAAATTACCGCCGGTTTTATGGAAAACGAATGTAAAAACGTTCTTACGTCTTTTTTTAATTCAGTCAGAATATAAAATTTATCAGGGCTGTCGCAAGACTGCCCGCAGCGGCCGCCGCAAAAAGGCAGACCGCTTTTTTTATTCGCCCTTTTCGTCCTATTTTTTTATTTTCGGGCGGTTTACCCGCATTTCCGGCTATAAGTCCGGCTTTTTCTTTTAATTTGCCCTCGCTTATTCCGTAGTATTTCGGAGCGACAAAAAATAACGCTCTTTCAAAATAGTCGCTCCCCGTTTCAACGACCTCGACGACCTGTTTATTGACTCCTTTTATCATAAGAAAACTCCCCCGGATTTCAAATTTTATTTGTACGGACAAATATGTAGATTATAGATATATATTTTTGTATAAAACATAAAAAATGATTGTTTGACTTAAAATTTATCGAACAAACGGGCGATTAATTATACTGACAGTATAAATGTTCAAAGGTTCAAAACCGTTCAAAAGTATGTTCAAAATGTTCAAAAGTACGTAAAACACGGGATAAAACAGGGGTTTTGAACTGTTTTAGAGATGTTCAAAACTTTTTTACGAGAAAAATTTGTATACAAAATGTTTTACATGCTTTACGAATTATACATTTAGGAGTATAATTACAACAAAAAAAGAAGCTTAAATTTGTCTAATATTTCTATTGACACGGCGGGGGTGAAATACGATGAAAAACGTTGAAACAAAGGTTTTGAACAACGGTATTTTCTGCATAATTCCGGACGGCATAAATCTTAATATAACGCTCGACTGCGGACAGGCGTTCAGGTGGCGGAAAAATGAAAACGGGACGTTTTCCGGAGTTGTCAAGGGAATAGAAACACAGATTGAGCAAACCGACGGCGGACTTATTTTTCATTCGATAAACGAGGATGAATTTAACGGCGTTTTCCGGGATTATTTTGATTTCGGCAGAAATTATACGGAGATACTCAATAATTTCTCCTCCGACAATTTACTGAAGGACGCCGTTTCCCGTTACGGAGTTATCAGAATATTAAATCAGGAACCGTGGGAGGCTTTGTGTTCGTTTATTATATCCTCCTGCAATAACATTCCCAGAATCAAGTCAATTATTGAAAATCTTTGCGTAAATTTCGGTGAAAAATTAAATAACAGATATTCTTTTCCGTCAGCCGAGAAAATTGCGTCGCTTGATATTTCGGAGCTTGACGTTCTGCGGGCAGGTTACCGTAACGAATTTATTATGAATGCCGCTCGTTCCGTCGCGCTCGGAAAAATCGATTTTGAAAGAATAAAAACGCTCGATATCGAGCAAGCGAGAAATGAGCTTATGACGATAAAGGGCGTCGGTAAAAAGGTAGCGGACTGCGCGCTTTTGTACGGTCTGGGATTTATAGATTCATTCCCCGTCGACAGGCACATAAAACGGATTGAAGAACAGTTCTACCCGAACGGACTGCCCTCGTGCGTACGAGGATATTCAGGTATAGCTCAGCAGTATATGTTCCATTTTCAAAGAACGGAAAACGGTAACTGACAAACGGTTTTCGTTATTTGTAAAAAAAATCAGCCCTTCGTATAAGGCTGATTCGGTATCGAATTTATTAAAGGAATCTTTTTAATATATCCGGGTTATTTATGGTATCTGGTTCCGGCATTAATCGTGTATGCTCTGTAAATTTGCTCCAGCAGCATAACCCGCGCCAATCTGTGAGGGAATGTCATTTCCGACATTGACATGCGAATATCGGCTCTCCTTTTAACGTTTTCGCTCAGTCCGAACGAACCTCCGATTATAAATACGAGCGTGCTTCTGCCGTTCACTCCGGCGTCCGATATGAGATTCGCAAGCTTTTCGGAAGAATACTGTCTGCCTTCAATGCACATTGCCGTGACAAGCGACAAAGACGGTATTTTTTTCAAAATTGCTTCGCCCTCTTTTTCGAGCGCGGAGTTTATCTCCCCCTCGGCGGGAGAATCGGGGAGAACGGTTTGAGGAATTTCGATTATTTCGCATTTACAGTACGAACGCAGCCTTTTTAAATATTCCTGCGAAGCGTCGGAATAAAATTTATCCTTCAATTTACCGACTGCGATAATTTTTACTGACTGCATCAGAGCTTAAACATCCTTTCGGAATTTGATACGGGAGCTACATATAATTGATAATCCTCGTTTTCGAGAAGTCCTGCCGCGCCGAGCGCATTGTTTGTTGTTTCAAATGCAAGCGCCGGATCGTTGTTTTCCCTGCTTAAATGCCCGAGAACAATCCGCTTCGTACCGTTATGTACTAAATATTTTGCAAATTCGGCACAGTCATCGTTTGACAGATGTCCTTTTTCTGATAAAATTCTCTGTTTTAAATAATACGGATAAGGACCTGTTTTCAGCATATTCAAATCGTGATTCGATTCAAGCAAAACGAGGTCGCACCCGATAAGGGACGATTTCATTTCATCCGTTACGCAGCCTGTGTCCGTTGCAACCGCAATCTTCTGCCCGTACGGCATATTCACGGTGTAGCCGCAGCTTTGCGCCGAGTCGTGCGATGTTTTGAACGGTTTTACGAACATGCCGTTTATATCCGTGCCGGTTTCGCTTATAACGCCGGTTTTGAATTTCCCGTTAATGCATCCCGTTTTTTCAAGCGCGTTAAGCGTGCCATCAGACGCATAAACGGGGACGGAAAATTTCGAGGCAAAAACTCTCAGCGCTCCGATATGATCCGTGTGTTCGTGCGTTATGAATATTGCTTTTATCGAATTCGGTTCAACGCCTGTCCGATTCATTGCCAGGCAGAGCTGTTTACAGTTTAATCCCGCGTCGATAAGTATTCCTCCGCCGGAATATCCTATATATGATGAATTACCGCTGCTTGATGAACACAGCGTACAAAATTGCGCCATTATCGTTTCTCCGTTTAAAAAAGGGCCGCCGCGTCAAGCGACAGTCCCCCCGTCTTTTTCGTTATTATCCCGCGTTACTGACGATGGTTTCGCCCGTGTCGTCGGGGAAGTTGATTTTGCTGATGTGCGCGCCTATGCCGCGCAGTTTTTCAACAACGTTTTCGTAACCTCTCTCGATATGAATAATCTCTTCTATCTGAGTTGTGCCGTGAGCGCACATGCCCGCTATGAGCATTGCCGCGCCGGCTCTTAAATCGTCCGCCTTAATCGGCGCCGCCTGAAGCTTTTCAACGCCCGTTATTATAGCCGCCTTACCCTCTATCTGAATGGACGCGCCCATTCTGATAAGCTGGTCAACATATCTGAATCTGTTATCCCAAACGCTGTCGGTAACTATGCTTGTGCCGCTGCATATCGATAAAAATGTCGTCATCTGAGGCTGCATATCGGTCGGGAAACCGGGATGCGGCGTAGCCGTGACTTTACAGGCGTCGTAACGGCGGTCGCTTATGACCCTTACGGAATCCTCGTACTCTTCTACGGTAACTCCGCATTCTCTCAATTTGTTTGTAATAGACTCAAGGTGCTTGGGAATAACGTTTTTAATAAGAACGTTTCCCCTTGCGGCAGCCGCCGCAACCATATACGTACCGGCCTCTATCTGGTCGGGAATTATCGAGTATGAGCAGCCGTGAAGACGCTCCACGCCTCTTATCTTTATAACGTCCGTACCCGCGCCTGTTACCTGTGCGCCCATAAGGTTTAAAAAGTTTGCAAGATCTACGATATGAGGCTCTTTCGCCGCATTTTCGAGTATCGTGAGTCCTCTCGCCTTAACCGAAGCAAGCATTAAATTTATGGTAGCTCCTACGGAAACTTTGTCAAAGTAAATCGTCGAGCCTGTCAGCGACTGGGCTTTGGCGTCAACCATGCCGTTATCGTTTGATATCTCTGCTCCGAGTTTTGCAAATCCCTTGAGATGGAAATCTATGGGTCTTACTCCGCCGAAATTGCATCCGCCGGGCATTGCAACCTTGGCGTGGTTATATCTGCCGAGCAGCGCGCCGAGGAGATAATACGATGATCTCGAATGCTTTGTCATCTCATAGGGTATAATATATGAATTAATATATCTGGTATCGATTTCAAGGGTGTTTGAATTAATATAACGTACAGACGCGCCCATGTCCCTGAGTATTTTTACCATGACCTGAACGTCGCGTATATCGGGTATATTTTCAACTCTGCAAATATCCTCGGCAAGAATGGTAGCCGGGAGTATAGCCACAGCGGCATTTTTTGCTCCGCTGATCTCAAGCTCGCCCTGAAGTTCGTATCCACCGTCAATTACGAATTTTTCCACAACGGCACTTCCTTAGCAATAATTAAAACGACGGCGCGTAAAACGCCGAATGCAGTATCGAATATCCGCATACGAATATTCGGGTACTATATATAGAATCATAACCTTAGGTATTATATCACCGAATGATATAAATTTAAAGGTTTTTTTCTTAATTTATACGAAAAAATTAAATATTTGTTGCATTGCACAAAAGATGTAAAAGTTTGGCGCGGTATTTAATAATCCCAATGGGAAGAATAATCCGCATTATGTGAATAAATGTCACAATGCGTTAAATTCCTCATAAAAAGTATGTCTTTTGAATGAATCTTTATTCCCTGCTTTACAATGTAAAATGTTCAAATAAAATTACGGCTCGAATCTACCTGAAAACATATCCGTTTGCCGGATAAAATACGCATGTAAATACTGTTTATTTTTTCTTTGTATACTTTCACATCTTCCGCCGAAAATATCGTCGGGAGTGATTTTTAATGTCAATAAAAACAAAACGCGCCCGCGTCAGGCTCGTTTCATACGTATGCGCCGTTATCATGTCTCTTTCAGTATTCGGCGCGCTCGAAAAGAAAAAAGCCGATGAATACGAAAATCAAGTAAATCTTTCGTACCAGCAGGCGATATCGGGACTCGGCTCTTATCTTGACGCAATAAAAACCGATCTTTATAAGGGGATGTACGCCTCTACTCCCGCCATGACGGGCAGGCTTTCCGCTTCGCTTCTGTCCTCGTCGTCGGGCGCGCTCGAATGCATTTCAAGACTGCCGAGCGCACAGGGCAAATTATATAACGCATATAAGTTTCTTACTCAGGTCGGAGCTTTTACGGACGCTCTTAACCATAAGACCGCAATGGGCGAAAACATTTCCGATGAAGAATATGAAACAATGGAGAACTTATACAAATACGCGTCAACGCTTTCCGGACAGATAAGCCGTGCGCAGGAAATGACCTTCTCCGCGGGACTTAATTTTGAACAATCGGTTTCATATCTGTCCCTTCCCTCTGCGGACAACAATGATACGTTCAATTTTTCCGATACCGTTGACGAAACGGAGGAAGCTCTCGCAGACTTTCCGACGCTCATTTACGACGGTCCGTTTTCGGACAATATAACAAACAAATCATCTTCATTTTTAGAAAATAAGACTGAAATTTCACAGGCTGCGGCAGCCGAAATTGCTTCAAAGATTACAGATTCGGACAAAAATGACGTTAAATTTTCATACGACGACGCGTCCTCAATAGCCTCATACGTCTTCACAGTCGGTTCAAAAACCGTTTCAATTTCAAAAAAAGGCGGATATCCGAGTTATATAATATCCGACGACTATGCGCATGAAGAAATTATGAATAAAGACGACGCCGTAAAAACAGGTTACGAATTTTTAAGCAAATGCGGCTATACGGACATGACCGACACATATTATGCCGACAGCGACGGAATATGCACGATTAATTATGCATTTAAATTCGGAGATGTCACATGCTATACCGATCTTATAAAAGTAAGCGTTTCGCTATCGGACGGTTCGGTTACGGGATTCGACGCACGCGGATATCTGATGAATCACGCCGACAGAAGCTTTCCCGAGGATGAAAAAGGATTTTCCGCCGCGGCAGAGTGCATAAGCTCCCGTCTTACCCCGCAGTCGGTTAAAAAAGCCGTTATTCCCTCCGACTCGGCAAGCGAAAACTTCGCGTACGAATTTAAATGCGCCGCGCCGGACGGCACGGACGTTCTCGTTTATATCGACGCGCTGACGCTGCAGGAGGACAAAATTCTGATACTTCTGTATTCCGACGGAGGAATCCTTACGAAATAGAAAAAAGAGAACCGAACCCATAAGGTTTTTATATCCCCCCTCTTTCCGTATCGACTGCGTTAAAGAAACTTGAAGGTCTGACGTATTTCAAGAAAAAAACAGTTCCCGCAGGCGTGAGACGAAGCGTTTTGGAATTATGAGGTTCGGCTCTCTTTTGCTATAAAAACAAAATTATATTTCTGAACTAACAGTTGAAATTCTCTATAGAATTTGTAGTATAAATAAGCGTTCTGACCGACTGCGGATACTTGAAATACGTTGATAATTCAGCCCAATGAGCTTGCATGACTTTGAAATTTTCCGGATATTTTGAATCCCATTTCGTCAAAAACCGTTCCAATTCATTCAGGGCTGTTTCAGGCTTGGTTATTGTATCTAAAAAGTCGTTTTTTTAAATATTTCAACAATTCAAAAAAAACCATCCGAGACTCGTGATTAATCGAATCTCGGATTTTTTTCGGCTGTTTTTTTACAGCACCTTACTTCATTTATTCGTAAATTTTAGACTGAAGTCTTGCAGCGAAGCGCAGGACGCTTCTTGCCTCTTTGCTCGTTACTTTTGTATCGGAATCTATGTCCGCCGCTTCTTTTGTAATATCGTCGGGGCTTTCGAGTTTTGCCGCGATTCTTAACATCGCTCTTGCGTCCTTCGCGGTGATTTTTCCGTCCGCTTCCGTATCGCCCTTGATAATAAACGTATACTCGCTGCCGTTAAAGATGAATTTCATGCCGTTAAAGACTTTATCTATTATCTCGCCGGTAACGGATACCGCGCCCTTGAACAT
>CAVGCY010000025.1:0-97997 GCA_963627915.1 Bacteroidaceae bacterium
TTTTTATAGTCTTTACTTTTAAATCCTGTCTGCCCAAAAATTCAAATAAAGCATTCACAGACGAAAGCATGGAATTTACACTCCGCACACAGTATCCTTCTCTCAAAAGATAATCCCTGTACTCCCCTGCCGTTTCCTTTTCTATCTCTTCATCACCGACAAATCCCCTGAATTTCAACACATCCCTTACATACTTCTCAACCGTATATCCGCTCTTGCCGCTATCAACCAAATACACCTTAAACCTTTCTATAATTTCAAATGATAATCTCATCTCTCCCGCCTCCGCTTAAATTATCAAAAAAGCGGAACATAAATACAATCCCCCCCTCTGTGCGGAAAAATCTTAAAGATTCATTATCACAGAGAGGGGCGTATTAAAAAAAGAAGTATTGTGCAGTTTAACAAACAAACCGCAGTTAAAAATTATAATGTTGACGATATATTCCTAAATTTCGACATTGCCGTATCGATTTCCTGTTTTTGAGCCTTTGCGGGGCAGTACCAGCCTCTTGACTGCATCTGGTCAAACACACTCTGCTGAATATTGTGTTCATCTCTCAAAATATTAAGAAAATCGGTTCTTAACGACTGATCTACGCATTCGTTTGAAAAAGTATTATATCCGTCCGTTATATGCTTTTGAGATGACAGAATATCGTCAAGAATATCTCTGTCGGGTAAAACAGAATTATTATCCATTAATTTTTCCTCCTTAGCATCCTGAAAGGTGTCCCATAAGCGTATTAAAGTGCGTTTTATGCTGTGCCGCAAGCTGTTCGCATGTTGCCTTAATCTGAGGGTCTACGGCACACTGAGAATAGCTTTTATATTTTTTTATCAAAAGCTGTTCGCTGTTTAATTGATCCTCAAGCGCGGATAATTCCTTTTTTGTTAATTCGGACATAACAAAACCTCCGTTAATTTACTGACTTGTACAGTCAATATAATTATTAACGAAGGTTTGAAATTTATTCTGTTTCAGACGATAAAACAGTTTTTTTATTCGGCGATATCTATAACTATATCGCCCTCGGGAACATATTTGCCGAGCGCAAAATCTCTTGCGTTAAAAATAACCTGATTATCGGTTACGCTGACAACAAATCCGATTCCTGCCTGATTGTAAATGCCGTCTTTATTTGAAATTCCTACGGACGGAACATTGACAAGATGAACATTGTCCTTCTTTTCGTAGAGATATTCACCGAACGCGGTATGCAAATGTCCGGTAATGAAAATAATATTCTGATATTTATTCATTATATTAAATAATTCGTCCGACTGCTTTCCTACGCTTCCTGCGGTATCAACGGGACTGCCCCATGTATCGGGAAGTCCGTTTGTATACGCAAGCGGCTGATGATTTACCACAAATACGGGCTTTCCGTCGTTCGCCGAAGCATTAAGCTCTTCATCAAGCCATTCAAGCTGTTCGTCCGAGAACCAGTTTTCCTCAAATTCCGTTCTGTCCGAGCCGAGAACAATAAATTTATATCCGTTAACTTCATATGTATAATGAAGCTTGTCTACGGTAATTTCATTATCCTTGTTAAGATTGTTCATAAAATTGATTATTTTCCTGCTCTGTAAGGAATAAGCTTTTAATCTGATATCGTGATTTCCTTCGCAAATAAGGAAGGCGTCGGTATTTACCTTTGAGAGATAATCGGTAAGCGTTGCATATTCTGCGGTAAGTCCGTTTTCAGCCATATCGCCGGCAATAAGAAGCGCGTCAAAATTTATTCCGGAATTTGCAAGATCCGTGCAAGCGTTATCCGTATACTGATTTCTTGAAAGAAGATAATTGGAAACCTGCGGATCGCCCCACGCGATAAATGTCATGTTAGCCTCTTCATTTATCCGGATAGGATCATCCGTTGCGGGCGGCTCGGTTAATCCGATTCCGAGGGCGGACATTATTGTCATCAAAAGCGCAATAATTTTGTACAGTAACGTAATTTTCATAAATTTATCTCTCCTAAATTATTATAATATTCTAAGTGCGCCGGTCGGGCAGACTTTTGCACATTTTTTACAGTCCTTGCAGAAAGCAAGTTTAACGCTGTCTTTAAATTCAGGTTTTATAACCGTGTTGAAACCTCTGCCGACAAGTCCGAGAATGCCCTGCTTCGCATTTTCGTCACACGTTCTGACGCAGAGCGAACACAATATGCATTTTCCCTGATCACGTTCAATCGAAACAAGTCTGTTTTCTTTAAACGATGTGTGATATTCGCCTGTAAAACGTCCGGGATTTATGTTATATCTGTGAACATTCTTTATAAGAGAACATTCATGATAATCAAAGCAACCGCATTCAAGACAGCGTTTTGCTTCCGTTTGAGCCTGTTCGTCCGACAAACCGAGATAAATGGATGAAAAATCCTTCCTTCTCTCTTCCGGCGTCCTTACGGGCATTTTCACACGCGCTGTTTTTTCTCTGCCGGAAACAGACGCAGGGTCAAAGTCTTTTTGCGATACATAAGGCTTAAATGAAACAAGAGGTTTATTTTTTAAATAATTGTCAACGCAAACGGCGGCTTTGTCCGCGTGAGCAATTGCCTGAATCGCAATCGAAGCTCCCCTGTTAATTGCGTCTCCGATTGCAAAAACCCCGTCAATATCAGTCATAAACGTTTCTTCATTTGAATCAATATTTCCTCTGCCGTTAAGCTTTACCTCGCCCAAACCGTCGGAATCGAGTTTCTGACCTATCGCATTGATAACCGTATCGACGCTGAGATATTCAAATTTACCTTCTACGGGAACGGGGGAACGTCTTCCGCCCTCGTCCGGTTCGCCCAATTCCATAACCTGAAGCTTAACAGTCTTTACTCTTCCGTTCTCTCCGATAAATTCGGCGGGATTTGTCAGGAATTTAAACCGAACGCCCTCTTCCATCGCTTCCTCGATTTCAATATCCTCTGCGGGCATCTCGTTTCTCGTTCGTCTGTATATAACGTATACATTCTCTGCGCCGCGTCTTACAGCCGACCTGCAAGCGTCCATTGCGGTATTTCCGCCGCCGACCACGGCAACGTTTTTACCGATATCCGTTGTTTTTCCGAGTGCAATCTCTCTGAGGAAATCAATTCCTCCGATTACGCCGTCAAGCTCCTCGCCTTTACATCTCGCCGACCCGCTTTTCCATGCGCCGACAGCCAATATAACGGCGTCAAAACGAGCGCGAATACTGTCAAGCGATTCACTTTCGCCGAGTTTAAAATTATTAATCATTTCAATACCGAGTGAAGCAATTTCATTTACTTCCTCGTCAAGGACTTTTTTCGGCAGTCTGTATTCGGGGATTCCGTAGCGAAGCATTCCGCCCATTTCGGGCATTTTATCAAAAACCGTAACCTCGTGTCCCTTAAGTCTGAGATAATATGCGGCCGTCAAGCCTGCCGGACCTCCGCCGATTATACAGATTTTTTTACCGGTATCCTTTTCAACTGAGCCGAGTATGTGTTTTCCCGAGGATAAAACCTTATCTGCCGCGTATGCCTTTAAAAACGCTATCGATACAGGCTCTTCGACATACTGCCTCCTGCATGCTTTTTCGCAAGGATGGGGACATATTCTGCCTATACTTGCGGGAATCGGAATTTTTTCTTTTATAATTTCAACCGCTTTTTCATTGCAGCCCAAAGCTATCTGCTTTACATATTCCTGACATGACGTGCCGGCAGGACAGTTAAGCACGCACGGACCGAGACAGTCGCCCCTGTGATCGGACATAAGAAGCTCCAGCGTTACCTTGCGTGAACGCACAACTCTGTCCGATTCGGTATTTATAACCATTGAATCGGCGGCTTTAACGGAGCATGCGCGCAGAAGCTTTGGTATTCCCTGAGCCTCGACCACGCACAAACCGCATGCGCCGTATTCCTTGACATACTCGGAATGACATAAGGTCGGAATAAATATATTATTTTTTTCGGCCGCGTCAAGAATCGTATCGCCCTCGCTGCATTTTACGGGTATTCCGTTAATAGTTAAATTTATTTCTTTCATATCGGTATACCCTCCTTAAACCTTGCGAACCGCGCCGAATTTGCATACGTTTATACACTGTCCGCATTTTATACATTTCAGCCCGTCAATGAAAAATGTTTTCCCGACCTCTCCGGAAATTGCGTTTGCGGGACATTTTTTTGCGCAAAGAGAGCACCCCTTGCATTTATCCGCGTTAATTTCATACGATAACAAAGCGGAACATTCCCCGGCCGGACATTTCCCGTCATTAATATGAGAAATATATTCGTTTCTGAAATATTTAATCGTTGTCAAAACGGGATTGGGAGCGGTCTGTCCGAGTCCGCACAGCGCACCGTCCTTAATTGCATAACATAAATCCTCAAGCAGCTCGACATCTCCGTCTTTGCCCTCGCCGTTAACTATTCTTGTAAGAATTTCATACATTCTCTTGGTTCCGATTCTGCACTGAACGCATTTACCGCACGATTCCTTTGTAGTAAAGTCGAGGAAGAACTTTGCCATGTTAACCATGCAGGTGTCCTCGTCCATAACTACCATTCCGCCGGAACCCATTATTGCGCCCGTAGCGGAAAGCTCTTTATAATCAATCAAAGTATCGAGCAGACTTTCGGGAATACAGCCGCCCGACGGTCCGCCCATCTGCACAGCTTTAAACTTTTTATCCCCACGGATTCCGCCGCCGATGTCGTAAATAACGTCACGCAGAGTCATTCCCATGGGAATTTCAACAAGTCCGCCCTTTTTGATTTTACCTGTAAGAGCAAAAACCTTTGTACCCTTGCTGTTTTGAGTACCGAGAGAAGCAAAAGCCTCGCCGGAATTATTTATAATCCATGCAACGTTTGCAAAGGTTTCAACATTGTTAATGTTTGACGGCTTATGCCAATATCCTTCCTGAGCGGGAAACGGCGGTTTAAGTCTCGGCATACCGCGCGAACCCTCAAGCGATTCGATAAGAGCTGTTTCCTCTCCGCAGACAAACGCGCCCGCGCCGGCTTTAATTCTCATATCGCATGAAAATGAAGAGCCTAATATATTATTGCCGAGATAGCCGGCTTTTCGCGCGTCCTCGATGGCTTTTGAAAGTCTCTGAATTGCAAGAGGATACTCGGCTCGAACATAAACAATCATTTCCTTCGCGCCGATTGCGTACGCGCCTATAAGCATTCCCTCGATAAGAGAATGCGGGTCGGACTCGATAACCGCTCTGTCCATAAATGCGCCCGGATCGCCCTCGTCGGCATTGCATATAAGATATTTTTCATCGCCCGGCGACTGTCTGGCCGCATTCCATTTAAACCACGTCGGAAATCCTGCTCCGCCGCGTCCGGCAAGACCGGAGATTTTTATCGTTTCGATAACATCCTCAGGGGACATTTCATTCAAAACCTTTTTAACCGCTTTATATCCGTCGGCGCCGCAATATGAATTTATATCCTCAGGGTCGATAAGTCCGCAGTGACGAAGCGCAATTCTTGTCTGCTTTGACAAAAATGCGTTATCCTCATCAGTTATTGTTATATCATCAAGAATTGATAAATCGGATTCCGTAACCGCTTTTGCAATTCTTCCGCAGTCCGAGGGCTGAACCTTTACAAGCCTTCGTATTAAATTCTTACCGTCATATATATCGACAATCGGTTCAAGAAAGCACATTCCGATACATCCGACAGAGCCGATTTTTATACTGTCAGGACATTTCTCCTTAAGCGCAGACATAACATTATCCGCGCCTGCCGCAATACCGCAGCTGCCCCTGCCTATAACGATGTTGTACATATCAAACGCTCTCCTTTCGGATGTCTCTGATTACCGCAACCGCTTTTTCGGGCGTAAGCGAACCGTAAGTATTTTCATTTATCATCATAACCGGAGACAATGAACAGCATCCGAGACAAGCAACGGTTTTCAGTGAAAAAAGTCCGTCCTTCGTAGTTTCGCCGTCGGAAATTCCAAGCTCTCCGCATAAAGCCTTTTCAATACTGTCGGCTCCGTTTACATGGCAAGCCGTACCCTTACAAAGCATAATGAGATTTTTACCCACAGGGGTAAGTCTGAACTGCGTATAAAACGTTGCAACACCCATAACCTTTGCAGGCGAGCATCCTGTTTTTTCCGCCGTGCGATAAATTACGTCAATCGGGAGATATCCGTAAACATCCTGCGCTTTTTGAAGGATTGTAATTAAACTTCCTTCAATATCCGCATATTCATTTAATATACCGTCCAATAATGAAAGATCAACCGTTTCATGTTTACATTCGGGGTTCATAATATATGCCTCCTTATTTTTTCAATTATAACTTATAATACAACCAATATCAATATTTAAAAATAAATTAATATAATTTTTACAAAAAAAGAAGCCCGGTTAAGCACCGAGCCTCCGAAATATTTTATTGTTAATTGCATACAAGACAGCCGTCGCGCATATCGATATGAAGCACCGTGCCGGGCGCGACATTTTCTCCGATTATCTTACGAGCAAGCAACGTTTCGACATTCGACTGCAAATATCTTTTCAGCGGTCTTGCGCCGTAAACAGGGTCGAATCCGTGATCGATAATATATGCCTTCGCGTCGTCGGAAACAACCGCGCTTAACTGACTTTCGGCAAGACGCTTATTAAGATCGTTAATAAGCAAGTCAACAATGCCTGCAATATTTGCCTTTGTAAGAGGCTTATAAAATACAATTTCGTCAAGACGGTTTAAAAATTCAGGTCTGAACGAGGATTTAAGCTGTGCGGAAACCTTTGATTTAGCTTCATCGCTTATCTCTCCGTCCGTGCCGATGCCGTCAAGAATTATATCGGAACCGAGATTTGACGTTAAAATTATGACAGTATTTTTAAAGTCGACAACTCTGCCCTGCGAATCGGTAATTCTGCCGTCGTCGAGAACCTGTAAAAGAACGTTGAAAACATCGGGATGCGCTTTTTCAATCTCATCAAAAAGCACTACGGAATATGGTTTTCTTCTTACCGCCTCGGTAAGCTGTCCGCCCTCTTCATATCCGACATATCCGGGAGGCGCACCGATAAGACGAGAGACTGAATATTTCTCCATATATTCGCTCATATCGATTCTTACCATACTGTTTTCATCGTCAAAAAGAGCCTCGGCAAGAGCTTTTGCAAGCTCTGTTTTTCCTACTCCGGTAGGACCTAAGAACATAAACGAACCTATGGGCCTTCTCGGATCTTTTATACCGGCTCTCGAACGAAGAATCGCGTCCGAAACCTTTTCAACGGCTTCATTTTGACCGATAACGCGTTTGTGAAGCGTGCTTTCAAGTCCGAGAAGCTTCTGTTTTTCACCCTCAACAAGCTTTGAAACGGGTATGCCCGTCCACCTGCCGACTATTTCGGCAATTTCATCCTCTGTAACCTTGTTTCTTAACAGTCTTGATAAGCCGGAATTTTCACTTGTCTCCTCGGCGTCGGAAAGTTCTTTCTTTAATTGAGGAAGCTTACCGTATTTAAGCTCCGCAAGAAGATTAAGATCGTACGAGTTTTCGGCTCTTTCTATCTGTGAATTGACTTTATCTATTTCCTCGCGAAGATTTCTTATTTTGTCAATGGAATTTTTTTCGTTATCCCATTTTGCCTTCATTTCTTTAAAGCTGTCCCGAAGCTCGGAAAGCTCCTTTTGTATTTCGGAAAGATGCGCCTCGGAAAGCTTATCCGTTTCTTTTTTTAAAGCCGCTTCTTCAATTTCAAGCTGCATTATCTTATGCTGTATTTCATCAAGTTCATGAGGCATGGAATCAAGCTCGGTCTTTATCGAAGCGCACGCCTCGTCAATAAGGTCGATAGCTTTGTCGGGCAAAAATCTGTCCTGAATATATCTGTCGGAAAGAGTTGCCGCCGCAATAATGGCAGAATCGGCAATTTTAACGCCGTGATAAACCTCATAACGTTCCTTAATGCCTCTTAATATTGAAATAGTATCCTCTACGCTCGGTTCGTCAATCGTAACAGGTTGAAAACGTCTTGCAAGCGCGGCGTCCTTTTCAATATACATTCTGTATTCGTCAAGCGTTGTCGCGCCTATACAGTGAAGCTCTCCTCTTGCAAGCATGGGCTTTAACAAATTGCCCGCGTCCATCGCTCCGTCGGTTTTGCCCGCGCCTACAACCGTATGAAGCTCATCGATAAAGAGAATAATTTTACCCTCGCTCTTCTGAACTTCCTTAAGAACGGATTTCAAACGTTCCTCAAACTCGCCCCTGTATTTTGCACCCGCGACAAGAGCACCCATATCAAGTGAAAATATAGTACGGTTTTTAAGTTTATCCGGAACATCGCCCTTAACAATACGCTGAGCAATACCCTCGGCTATTGCGGTTTTTCCTACGCCCGGTTCGCCGATAAGACAGGGATTATTCTTAGTTTTCCTCGAAAGAATCCTGATAACGTTTCTGATTTCCTCATCTCTGCCGATAACGGGATCAAGCTTTTGCTGTCTTGCAAGCTCTACAAGATCCTGACCGTATTTTTTCAAAACGTCATAGGTAGATTCCGGATTGTCGGAATTAACTCTTGCATTGCCCCTGACGGCCTTAAGCGCAGTTAAAAATTTATCCTTCGTTATACCGTATGAAGAAAACAATCTCGAAACGGTTGAATCGGCATTTTCAATAAGAGATTGCATGATATGCTCGACGGAAACATATTCGTCACCCATTTTTTCGCTGATTTTTTCGGCTTTTTCAAGAATATTATTAAGTGCCGGCGAAAGATACAAATCACTTCCGGATGATGAAGTAACCGACGGCAAAGCCGATATTTCGCCGTTAATCGCATTTTCAAGTCCCGATATGTCGGTCTGCATGGACGTAAGAATCGACGGTATAAGTCCTTCCTTATCATCAAGCAGAGCATAAAGCATATGAATCGGCATCAACTGCTGATTATTAAGCTCCTTTGCTTTTGTTTCGGCGTTCTGAAGTGCGCCGACGCTTTTCTGTGTAAATTTCTGTATATTCATAATGTCACTCCCTAAAGGCTTATAACATTTATTTTTTTCTGAGGATATTTCCTTATCCTCAATTAATAGAATAATACTGAAATATTACATATTTGTTGCAAAAGTTTTATCTGTTTGTAAATATTAGCACTCTTAATTCAAGAGTGCTAATATTTACAAATTGTTTTTGATTTTTAAGTGCTAACGTGACGCTTAGCCGATTTTTTCGTAGTTTTTCTCTTTATATTCCCTTATCTGAGCTTTTACCTTATTGTCTATAACGTAGAAGAATACCGGGATTGCGCTGAGCATTGTCGATATACCGGGTATAAGCCAGTATGCTGCCATTACGACATTCTGCATATGAGGGGTCACATCGGCATATGTCATGGAACCCGTATAACCCGAAAGTCCGACAATAAAAATTCCGCATGCAACCGAAAATGCATTGGAAAGCTTAACCGAAAGACTTAAAACGGCATACTGCGTTCCCTCTGTTCTTTTTCCCGTTTTCATCTCTCTGTAATCTACAATATCACTGAGCATAACAAGTGGCGAATAAGTATGAGTACCGAACATGAAACCTATGACAAACTGATAAATCAGTATCGCAACAAGCCCGCGGAGATTTTTACCTCCGAATGTAAAGAGCAGGAACGAAGCCGAGGCGGTTATGAATCCGTACACGGCAAACGCAATATACGTTTTCTTTTCGCCGAGCTTTTTGTTAATTATCGGCGCAATAACAAGTGAAGTCGCCGATGATATTCCGCTGGGAATACCTATAAGCAGGGGCAAATTTTCACCGGCAAGCGTAAAACTGAACGAACCTATATGTATTGTAGTCGCGTCGCAGAGAACGGCGGCGGCCTGAACGCCTATACTCATACCTATGTTTCTGCCGAATCCGAGCATAAACATCAAAAAGACAATCATGAGCATTTTATTGTCCTTAAGCTCCGTAAACATCTCCTTAAACGACATTTTATTCGGTTCGCTTCTGACTACTTCCTTTGTTCCGGCAAGCATTATAACGTATAAAACCGCGCCGAGCGCACATATAACAAGAGCCGTGTAAAGATACTCCTTTGTGCCTATAACGTCGGAACCTGTCAAAATACATACAACGGGGATGAGAACATTGGGAACGGCAAGACCTGCGGATTTTGCAAGATTTGAAATACCCGCGCATGAATTTTTTTCCTCCGCTTCGGGGCTCAGCAAAGCAAGCATACCCTGCGAGGGAATATCCGCAAACGACATTGCAATATTCCAGAGCACCGTAGTTATCGTAATATATGTATACATTAAAGCGTCGGAGCTGAAATTGATTTTTACAAACATTATTGTCGTAAGCACCGCAAGCGGAATTGAACTCATCAATACAAACGGCTTCATTTTGCCCGATTTAAAATGGCTTGAATCGATAATATTACCTATAACAGGGTCGGCAAGAGAAGATATTATTTTCGATACAAGAATTATAACCGCACATACCGTCAGTTTTGCACCGAGAATGCTTGTATAAAACTGAGACTGATAGCTGTTTATATAACCTATAAACGTCTGTATCCCCAATATTCCGAGCGAATACATAAGCATCGATCCGAATGATAAAATCGGTTTCTTTTTAACTTTTTCCTTTTTCATAAGAAAAAATACCCCTCTCCTGATTTTATTTGATATTATAACTAAGTTTTTCATCAAAGTCAATTGAATATTTGTTAACTTATCTTAAATATACAAACAAACAATAAAGTATAACAATTCGTTGCATTTTATAAAGTAATATGATATACTGACAAAAAAATAAAAAGGAGAAACCGATATTATGAACATTGCGAATATTGCAAGACCTGAATTTCCGAATCCCCAGTTTGAAAGAAAAAACTGGATGAATTTAAACGGCGAATGGCGTTTTGAATTTGATTTCGGAGTCAGCGGAAGAGACAGAGAAATTTACAAAGAAAATGATAAATTTTCAAAGAAAATAAACGTTCCGTTCTGCCCCGAAAGCGAATTGTCGGGCATAGGCTATAAAGATTTTATGAACTGCGTATGGTATGCACGCGAATTTAATTTAAACTCCGATAATTTAAAGGGAAGAATTATACTTCATTTCGGCGCGGTTGATTTCAGATCCTATGTATACATCAACGGCGTTCAGGCATTTAAGCACACGGGCGGACAAATTTCATTTTCATGCGATATAACAGACTTTGTACACGAAGGCGAAAATAATATCTGCGTCTGCGCGATTGATAAAGCGCTCGATAACGACCAGCCTCTCGGCAAACAGAGCGACAGATATTATTCGTATAGCTGCGCGTATACAAGAACCACCGGAATATGGCAGACAGTCTGGCTTGAATTTGTTCCCGAAAATTACATTAAAAATTTTAAAATTTATCCGGACGCCGAAAATTCAAGCATTACCATTGAAGCCGAAGTAAAAGGAAACGGAAAATTAAATATTGAAACGACGTTTGACGGAAAAACTACCGGAAGCGCGTCCGTAATCATCAAAAAAGGAAACGGGGCGGCACACATTCAATTAACCGAAAAACATCTCTGGAACGTCGGAGACGGTCAGCTTTACACTCTAAAACTCACGTACGGCGAAGATGAAGTTTATTCTTATTTCGGTTTGAGGGACATTTGGTTTGACGGAAAAAAATTCATGTTAAACGGAAAATCGGTTTTCCAGAGAACCGTGCTCGACCAGGGATTCTATCCCGACGGAATTTATACGGCAAAAAACGCAGAAGAGCTTCATAATGACATATTGCGTTCAAAGGCATGCGGATTCAACGGCGCAAGACTTCACCAGAAAATATTTGAACCTCTTTTTCTTTATTACTGCGATAAAGAAGGCTATCTCGTTTGGGGCGAATATTACTCATGGGGCGTTGTAAACGACGACTATAGGAAGATGAAATATATAGAGCATGAATGGATAGAAGAGCTTGAACGCGATTTTAACCATCCGTCTATTATAGGCTGGTGTCCTCTCAATGAGGCATGGGATCGCCCGGACGGCGATACATGCAGAAATCTCTATGCAATCACGAAAGCGATAGATAAAACAAGACCCTGTATCGATACAAGCGGCGGTACGCATTTCATATGCGATGTTTTCGATACTCACGACTATGAACAAGACCCCGAAAAATTCAGAGAACATTTCGACCCGTTTGCAGACGGCGGAGAATTTTACGACAGACTCGCACGCGAACAGAAATACGAAGGACAGCCCTATTTTATGAGCGAATACGGCGGCATTCAGTGGAGCAAAGAGAACGAAGGCTGGGGCTACGGCAACGCGCCGAAGACAGAGGACGAATTTTTTGCAAGATTTGAGGGGCTTGCCGACGCTTTATTATCCAACAAAAACATATTCGGTCTTTGCTATACGCAGCTTACGGACGTAGAACAGGAGAGAAACGGACTCTATTACTATGACAGAACACCGAAATTCGACTGCAATAAATTTAAAGCCGTGCTTTCAAAAAAAGCGGCAATAGAAGATTAATGTTTTATTCGGTTATTAACACAGACGATATCAGGGAATCGGAGTTTAAATATTACTATTCCTTAATGCCCGACGAAAGAAAAAACAAATACAACAAACTGAGAAATATTGACGATAAAAAAACCTGCATAGGAGCGTACATGCTCTTATGCAGAATTGTCAATAATGATAATCTTAAATTTTGTTACACAAAAACCGGAAAGCCTTATATTAATAACAATCCGTTTTATTTCAGCCTCAGTCATTCCGGAAAATACGCGGCCGCAGCCGTGTCCGGCTCCCCTGTCGGAATCGATATTGAAAATATTTCGGATGTCAGGGACAGCGTTATCAGACATGTCTGCACCGATAATGAAATAAAATATATCAACGAAACGGGAATTGAATCCTTCTATAAAATATGGACATATAAAGAAGCGTATTTCAAAATGACCGGCGACGGAATCGGCGCCGGGCTGAAAACCGTCGATTATACAAAGAGAAGCGAAAACGTTATCAGCTTAACAAAAAACGGATACGCGCTGTGCGTTATAAGCGATTAAAAAGAGAAAGGCATATATGATTTGATTGCAAGGAGCAGTGTGTGCGAACAATTGCAACAGCAGTTATATCAATCATATTTTCGTTTCGGCAAGACAAAGGAACGCAGGAAGCCTAACGGCTTTCAAGTTTCTTTAACGCAGTCGAAACGGAAAGAGGGTGGATATAAACCTTATGGGTTCGGCTCTCTTTTGCTATATACACCTGCTATTTTGTTTCATCAAAAAAAATATGCCGAACAGCTCCCCTCTCGGATCTGCGGTTCGGCAGTTTATTTTTATTTATCTTTAATATTAAGTCCCCTGTCCTTAAGCGATTTGCGAGCCTGCAGACTTCTTCTTCTCGCCGCAAATTCATACTGAACAAACGAGGCGGGAATTTTACTTACCGCAAGTGAGGAAAAAACTCTGTAATCGATAACATCCTTTCCTCTCAAGGTCAGAACATATTTGCCGTGCGACTTTGCCCGCGCATTTCTGAAAAAATCCTTATCATCGATAACGGTAAGATTCTTCATACCTTTAAGCTCTTCGGGGAAATACTCGCTCTGATAATCGGACTGTCTTATAAACACCTCAAAGAACGGATAATCCTGAAGATATATCGATTTAATAACGTCCGTCATATGTTCTCCCGAAATATCAAACATGACCGATATAAGGCTTTCGCCGACGGCCTCATCCTTATTTACATATATATAGGGAAGTCTCAAGTCCGGGTTGTCTTTTACGAGTTGTTCAAACTTTTCCTTTTTTATCCTTGCGGACATACGCTTAAACTCATCGCGCATACCGTTAAGAACCTCTTCGCCCGCAAACCAGAAACGTCTGTAAAAGTTTTCAATCATCAAAGCGTAATTATGATACATTACAGCCTGCAAATACGCCTCGTCGCCGTCTGTACGTCCGCCGGTCAGACGTTCTATCGAGTCGTTTGCAATATCGTATATTTCATTGCATACATACGCCGCGCTTTTGAAGTTCTCCATTGACGGCTTTTCAAAACATGAGTATCCGTCCGTAATATGGGAGACGCACTTTTCAAGTATAAACTCCGTGCATCCTCCGATTTTAGAGGAATTCATAACGCATTGCATTACGAAAAGATACTCGCCGTACGCACTCAAATCCGCAAACGAAACATTATATAAATCTATTATTTTCTTTTTTACAGCCTTATTTCCAAGCTCTCCGCTGTATAAAAGACTTGTTTCATGCTTATCGACATCGTTCATAACGACAAGCGTATCGTCGCGTTTATAGTATTTATATTCTATATCGCCGAAGCGCCACTGTCTGCCGAGAACGATATCAAGGGAATCGCTTTCGCCCTTTTCGAGCAGTTTTTCAACAGATTCGTATGTCAGCATATCCCCGCAGTCAAGAAACAGAAGATACTCTCCCCTTGCTTTCTTTATTCCCGCGTTCCGCGCCGCGTACACGCCCGAATGAGGCTGATTTATATAGAAAAAATCAACATACTCCTCGCAGTATTTTTTTGAAATTTCACCTGTCTTATCATCGCTGCCGTCGTCTATAATTATAACCTCGAAATTTTCGACAGTCTGTTCGACAAGAGAGTCAAGCGTTTTTTCAATATATTTTTCGCCGTTATAAACGGGTATGATAACGGAAAGCTTTACCATGCCGTCAATCCTCCGTACTGTTCAATATTATCTGTTCGGCTCTGCCGATATCGCTTTTATATGTTATTTTAATATTATCCTGATCCCCTTTTGCAAGCGCGACCCTTTTGCCGTATTTCAAAAAAACAGAGCACGCGTCGGTCATATTTTCCTTTTCGTCGTCGGTCAATCTCTCATATATATTAAGAAGCTCCGTAAAATTGAAGCTTTGCGGAGTCTGCGCGTTATAAAGCTTCTTCCGCTCGGGAACGGACGAAATGAATTTTCCGTCCTCGCTGACAAGAACGGTATCGACGCATTTTACTACCGTATTGCATCCGCCGTATTCACGGACGGCTTTTATATTATCGGCAATTATTCTGTTATTTATGAACGGGCGAACAGCGTCATGCGTCAAAACAACGGTATCGCCGTCGTACTCCTTATTCAGCTTTATAAATTCAAGAGCGTTAAGCAGTGATGAATTTCTGTTGCCGCCGCCGGGGATAACGTCAATTTTTCCGTCGGGACAGTATCGATTTACAAGCGAACGCGTATAATCGGCATACTCCGAGGGAACTGTAATTATAATCGAATCGCACATACCAGAATTGAGAAATACGTCCGCGCTTCTTATTATAACGGGGCGCGAACATATATTCAAAAACTGCTTCGGCATATCTGCGCCCATACGCGTACCGCTTCCGCCCGCAAGTATTACGGCGTATACCATACCCATTCCCCCTAATCGTAATAAATATAATTTTAACAGACATTCGGTTTAATGTCAACAAATCAAATTTGACTATTGCTTTTTTCAGAAAAAAAGCGTACAATAAAAACAGAACATTTGTTTGGAGTTTAAACGCCGTGGAGAATAAATCGTATATTGCTATTGACTTAAAATCATTTTACGCCTCTGCGGAGTGCGTTTCGAGAAATCTCGACCCGCTGAAAGTAAACCTTGTCGTCGCTGACCCTGCGCGCACGGAAAAGACGATATGCCTTGCCGTGTCGCCGACTCTCAAGGAGTACGGAATTTCCGGCAGGGCAAGACTTTTCGAGGTTATTCAGCGGGTCAGGGAGATAAATGCCGAACGTCGTTCAAAAATCCCCGGCGGCAAATTTACGGGAAAATCATATGTCGGCGAGGAGTTAAAAAACAATCCGACGCTTGAGCTTGATTTTATTATCGCTCCGCCGAGAATGGGTTATTACGTAAATTTAAGTTCAAAAATATATTCGATTTACTTAAAATATATCGCAGGCGAGGATATCCATGTCTATTCCATAGACGAGGTTTTCATGGACGTTACGAATTACCTTAAAACATATAAAAAAACGCCGAAAGAGCTTGCAATGTATATAATTCTCGATATTCTTCAAAACACGGGGATTACCGCAACCGCAGGAATCGGAACAAATCTGTACTTATGTAAAATAGCTATGGATATACTGGCAAAGCATATTCCGGCAGACGAAAACGGAGTCAGGATAGCCGAGCTTGACGAAGCGTCCTACAGAAAAAAACTGTGGGATCATACGCCGATTACCGATTTCTGGCGCGTCGGCAGGGGCTGCAGCAAAAAACTTGCAGATCACGGACTGCATACAATGGGCGATATCGCACGCTGTTCTGTCGGAAAGAGCGGAGAATATTACAGCGAGGATCTTTTGTATAAAATGTTCGGAGTCAACGCCGAGCTTCTCATAGACCATGCCTGGGGATATGAGCCATGCGAAATTAAGGATATAAAAAATTATAAGGCTGTATCAAATTCGATAAGTTCGGGACAGGTTCTTCAGGAGGCGTACAAATACGACAAGGCTTTGCTTGTTTTAAAGGAAATGACGGATCTGCTGACTCTTGACCTCGTTGACAAATCGCTTGTTACCGATCAAATAGTTTTAACCGTGTGTTACGATACGGAAAATATGAAAAAGGGCTATTCGGATATAACAGAGGAAACGGACCGCTACGGACGAAAAATGCCCAGGCAGGCGCACGGTTCCGTTAATTTAGGGAAATTTTCATCCTCAGGCAAGCTTATACTGAAAAAAACACAGGAGCTTTTTGAAAAAATCGTTGATAAACGGCTGAGCGTAAGAAGGATATATATCACGGCAAACCACGTAACGGATGAAAATTCCGCCGACGTCGGAGTAAGCGGACAGCTCGATATTTTCTCCGCCGTTCTCAACGCGGAAAAACCGGCTGAGGATAATAAAAAAAGCGATGAAAAGGAAAAGAAAATTCAGAAAACGGTAATAGATATAAAAAAGAAATTCGGTAAAAATGCAATCTTAAAAGGTATGAATTTAGAAGAAGGCGCGACCGCAATGGAGCGTAACAGGCAAATAGGAGGACATAAGGAATGACCGACAGATACAACGATATAATAAATATGCCGCATCATGTTTCCGCCAACAGACCGCATATGTCCATGCCGGGCAGGGCGGCTCAGTTCGCTCCGTTCGCGGCGCTTACGGGCTTCGGCGCGGTAATAACGGAAACAGGCAGACAAACGGACGAGAGAATCCATCTCGGAGAAGCGGATCTCGAAGAACTGAACGAAAAAGTAAGAAACGTAATGCGCCGTGCGTTTCAGCACCCTCTTATAACGGTGACATATTTTGTCCCGGATAATAAAAAAACCGGCGGGACCTATAAGGTCTACACCGGAAATGTACGGACGGTCAGCGAATTTGACCGCGTTATAATATTCGAGGACGGGACAAAAATTCTGTTTGACGACGCGGCGGATATATGCTTTACAGTATAGGGGATTCTGCATTCCGCATCCTCGGAGATTTGTTTATTTTTTAAATTCTGTTAAATCCTTTACAACCTCTCCGGCGATTATCAGTCCGACAGCCGACGGAACAAAAGCGGTCGAGCCGGGTATGGCGCGTTTCCGCGTGCATTTTCTCTGAGTTCCCGGCGGACAAATACAATTCTCACGGCAGCCTGACGACATATCGTCCTTAGGCTTCATCGGAATTTCCTCGGAGTAAACGACTTTTAAATGTTTTACTCCGCGTTTCCTTAATTCATACCGCATGACTTTTGCAAGCGGACAAACGGAGGTTTTATAAATATCCGACACTTTAAAAGCCGTCGGGTCTGTTTTATTGCCTGCGCCCATGGAGCTGATTATCGGCACGCCGGCCTCCTTAGACTGCATGACAAGCTCGATTTTTCCGCTGACGGTATCGATAGCGTCAACAACGTAATCATACTGCGTAAAGTCAAATTGATCTCTTGTTTCCGGAACGTAAAACATTCTGTGTTTATACACAGTGCAGTCGGGATTTATATCCTTTATACGCTCCTCGGCAACGTCAACCTTATACCTGCCGACAGTGCTTCTCAAAGCGATTATCTGACGGTTAATATTTGTAAGGCATACTTTATCGTCGTCGATTATATCAATCGCTCCTATACCCGAACGCACGAGAGCCTCGACTGCATAGCCGCCCACTCCCCCGACTCCGAAAACGGCGACGCGGGAATTTTTAAGCTTTTCCATAGCCTCCCCGCCGAAAAGAAGCTGTGTTCTTGAAAATTGATTAAGCATATTTTTTTTAAACGCTCAGAAGCCCCGCGTCAATAACGAACTGCGAACCCGTAGCGTATCTTGCCTTATCGCTTGCAAGGAACTTGACGAGATTTGCAACGTCCTCCGGCTCAATCCACGGAACCGGAAGAAGATTGCCTGCGGAACGCTCCGCAATTTCAATCGGAGTCATGCCCTCCATGGCGGCAAGTCCGTCGTTCATGGGAGTGTTAACGCCCGTGGGATGTATGCTTACAACACGGATATTATAAGGAGCCAGCTCGATAGCCCATGCCTTGGTTAGTCCCGTAAGCCCCCATTTTGAGGCGGTATAATGCGAAAGACGGTTTCCGCCTCTAAGTCCCATTACGGACGAATTATTGATGATAACTCCGCTCTTTTTTTCCTTCATATAAGGAACAACGCGTCTTGTAACGTTAAACGGTCCTTTAAGATTTATATCTATCATGGCGTTCCACTCATCGTCGGTCATCTTGTCAACCTCGGCGTAAGCGCAGATTCCCGCGTTATTAAAGAGAATATCGATTTTTCCAAGCTCAGCAATCGTCTTTTCCACGGCGGCGGTTACAGAATTATCGTCCCGCACGTCACCTGCGCAGATTACGCATTTTCTGCCTGATTTTTCAACTTCCTCTTTAAGGCTTTTCAATTCGTCGCTTGTTCCGAATTCATATGCCGGATACTCGATTTTCTTCGCAACGTCAAACGCAGCGATATCCGCGCCCTCCTCGGCTAAGGCAAGAGCGCACGCTCTGCCCTGTCCGTGAGCCGCACCCGTTATAAACGCAACTTTGTTTTCAAATTCTTTCATAATTGAACCCCCGTAAAATTATTCCTCGTCAGTATTGACCGCCGAACGGTATTTATACAAAACCTCGTCGAGCGGAACCTTGGCAATCGTATTGAAAAGGTTTGTAGCGTACATAATTCCCGCAAACGAAAGAAGCAGAACTATCTGTTCGTCGTTGAATTTTGCTTTAAGAGCGTCGTATATTTCATCGGGAATATTATGCGGGTCGTTGCAGATTGCGCTGCCGAGATCCATCAGCAAATTTTCCGTTTCCGATAAAGACGGATTGTCAGGATCATCGCCCGAATCGATAAGAATTTTTCTGAAAAACGTCGAGCATATAAGGCACTCGTTACCTTTTGAAATAGCGTACGAATAAAGAGAAATCGCCCTTTCTCCGATAACGGGTACAAGCAAGTCATAAAGCGTGTACCACTCCATGTAAGCCTTGAATGCCGGAACGCAATGCAGGAGCGTACGCTTCATATTAGTGATTCTGCCATGCTTTGCAATCTGGTCGTCATATTCTCTTTTTACTTCATCATCCGCGGATTCATAATCCGTCATAGGTATAGAAAAGCCCATAAAAGAATCTCCTTTTATATAAAATTATTTTTTTCTGTTTTTAAGTCTTTTGTCGCATTTTACCGAGTCCGCCGCCTCCGATAATACCGCTCATCGCCGAATATACGAGTATTGTCGTAACGGCTATCGTAGCATTCGAGATAATCGAGGAAACGCTTTAGGAAAGCATTACTTTAATAATAATCTCCCAAGGCGATGCTCCCATACTCTGAGCAGTTTCTGTGATATTGGGATTAATCTCTCTCATGCCGCTCTCTGCGAGCCTTGCGATAAACGGGAACGAAGCGATAACAAGAGGAACTATCGAAGCCGTAGTTGATACAGCCGTTCCGACGATAAGGCGGGTAAGAGGAAAAACATGTATCATAAGTATAAAAAACTAAACGTTTCTCAAAAGGTTTATTATAACGTTAATGTTTACCCCATTCATCTGACATAAGTCATTATAGGTTAAAACAGATGAAATGTCAAAAACCATATATAAATAGTAGGTTATAGGTCGGAACTATAACTGCGCGCACTTATTTAAATAAGTCTCTATATTTTCGATATATTTTTTACCTATTTCGGACGGTATCTGATCGCCGCGCATGATATAGCCTATCTCCATAATGCCGTCCTCCTCACTCTCAAACGGGACGGCGACATAATCCCCTCCGTTTAATTCCTCGCAGATTATACCCGAACAGAGAGTAAATCCGTTAAGCCCTATCATAAGATTAAGCATTGTCGCCCTGTCGTTCGCCTTTATGGTACGCGGAAATTCAACCGTGCTGAATATCTCCTCGGCAAAATAGAACGAGCTGTCCACACCCTGTTCAAACGTAAGGCACGGATAGTCCTTTAAATCATCGGCACAAACAGACTTGCGGGAAGAAAGCGGATGTCCTTTCCACATATATACGTACGTACTGCATTCTATAAGCTTTTTAAATTTAAGCTCATTTGATTTCAAAATTTTCGTTATAACGTTTCTGTTAAAATCGCTTAAATAAATAATGCCGATTTCGCTTCTCAACGTCCTTACGTCCTCGATAACCTCTTTCGTCTTATCCTCCCTTATCGCAAATTCGTATTTCTTGGAATCGAAGCCTTTGACGGTTTCCACAAACGCCTTAACGGCAAACGAATAATGCTGAGTAGACACTCCGAATTTCTTTTTAAGCTCATGAACGCCCGAATAGCGTTCCTCAAGCGTTTCGTACTGATAGTAAACCTGACGCGCATACATCAGAAATTCCTGTCCGTCGTTTGTAAGAGACACGCCCCGACCGCTTCTGTAAAAAATTGTAATTCCAAGCTCCTTTTCAAGCTCTCGAACCGCGCCCGTGAGCGACGGCTGTGTTATATACAGCTTCTCCGCCGCCTTATTCATAGACCCTGTTTGCGCAATTACGATAGCGTAACGAATCTGCTGAATCGTCATTATCAAAGCCTCCGTACAAATGTTTTATTAAATTATACTTTATAATGCCGTTCACGTCAATATTTTTTACAATAACGGGGCAAAGAGAGGATTTTTACCCTATAAAAATGATACAATATCATCAGAAAATAAATAGGAGGACGCAGTTATGAATTTAATTTATGTAACAATCACGGGGCTTCAGTTCAATTACGGCTCGGATTTTCTTAAGCCCGAAATGAAAATAAGGCTTACAAAAGACCCCGACAACGAATACGATAAGGAAGCAATAAAGGCCGAGCTTCCGGGACTCGGACAAATCGGACATGTTGCAAATTCCGTAAAAACGGTATTGGGCGAGTGCTATTCCGCCGGCAGACTTTATGATAAAATTCCGGATTGCGTAACGGCGGAGGTCTGTTATATAACGGACAGGGGCGTCATCTGCTCGGTCGACATTTCAAAGCAAAGACCCGCAAAAATGAAAATCAAACGCGAATCCGTTTTACGTTTTTAATCAGCCGGATTTATTACATAACGGCTTTCAATTTTTTAACGCAGCTGAAGCGGAGAGAGTATGAAAAAAAACAACTCCGGCTCTCTCTTGCGACAGCGGACGCCCCCGAAATCACTCGGATTTCGGGGGCGTCCGCTTTGTCAGTGCGTTTTATTATTTTTATTCGTAGATTTCTTTCTGAAGCTTTGCCGCAAATCTCAGAACGCTTCTTGCCTCTTTACTTGTTACCTTATCGTCGGAATTAATATCCGCCGATTCTTTTGTAACTTCATCGGGCTGTTCAAGCTTTGCCGCTATTCTTAAAATTGTTCTTGCGTCCGACGCCGAGATTTTACCGTCGGCACTTACGTCACCCTTGAGAATGAACGTATATTCATTGCCGTTAAACATGAATTTCATGCCGTTGTATACTTTCTCGATTTTCTCTTCGGCAACGCTGATAGCAGACTTGAACATAGCCTTGAAATCATCAAGAGTTATACCCTTGGTTTCTTTCGGTAAAATCGAAACCTTCTTATTTTCCTCGTCAATCTTACCGTTAACATCTGCTTTATCGGCAAATTCAAGCTTTTCGTCAGCCTTCGCCGTTGTAGTTTCGGCAGGCTTTGCCGTGTTATTTTCAGGCTGTTTCGCTGTCGTGGTTTCAGGCTGTTTCGCCGTCGTAGTTTCGGCGGACTTTGCCGTTGTAGTTTCGGCGGACTTTGCCGTTGTAGTTTCAGCGGACTTCGCCGTCGTAGTTTCAGCAGGTTTTGCCGTTGTAGTTTCGGCGGACTTCGCCGTTGTAGCTTCGGCGGACTTCGCCGTTGTAGCTTCGGCGGACTTCGCCGTTGTAGTTTCGGCGGATTTTGCCGTTGTAGTTTCAGCGGACTTTGCCGTTGTAGCTTCGGCGGACTTCGCCGTCGTAGTTTCAGCAGACTTTGCCGTCGTAGTTTCGGCGGACTTCGCCGTTGTAATTTCGGCAGGTTTTGCCGTTGTAGTTTCGGCGGATTTCACTGTCGTAGTTTCGGCAGGTTTTGCCGTTGTAGGCTCTGTCGGCTTTACAACCGGATTTTCCGCAATCTTCGCAATTTTCTCTGTTGCAATTACATACTTACAAACGGTGCATTCCTTATGCTTTAAGCCCTCCTCGGACGTTGTTGCAGCCTTATCGATTATCCAGTCGCTTGAAGTATGGTTTGCCGTTTCGGCTTTCTCTCCGCACGAACACTCTTTCCAGTGATTACTGTTATCCGACTTCCAATCGGAAGAATAGCTGTGGAAATGCGCAGGCGCAAGCTTATCTATCGTTTCACTCTCTAAAACATACTTACAAACGGTGCATTCCTTATGCTTTAAGCCTTCCTCGGACGTTGTTGCAGCCTTGTCGATTATCCAGTCGCTTGAAGTATGGTTTGCCGTTTCGGCTTTCTCTCCGCACGAACACTCTTTCCAGTGATTGACGCTGTCGTTTTTCCAGTCTGTATACTCATGCACATGAAACGGCATTGACATAATATATAATGATTCGCCGGTAGAATTTTTAGTTGAAGGGGCAATGCCGTTAATCTCAATACTAAGATTTGAATTGCTGTCAAAGACATATTGCGTTGAATCCTTAATTTTAAGATTGAGCATATAACTGTATGTTTTGCCTGCTTCAAATACATCGTCCTCTGCAAGAACTTCAAAATCGGTCTGATTATACCATCCGTTGTCCTCGGCTGTGTCGACCTCATACGGCGCATCATCGGGCAGAATAAGTGCGGGAACAGCAAACTCACCTGCCACGGGGTCATATGCGATATCTATCGTTATGTCTTTTATCAGAGTTTTATTTGCGGTATATCGCATACTCTTTACGCAAACGATTTCGTCCGCCGACTCTGCGGATCCGGAGAAAATCTCTGTGTACTCATTTCCGTTGACCGATGCTGTTATGTTTGACAGAGCGTCAAATGTGTATGCGGTTTTATCCTTTATTTTTACATAGGGATAAAAGACATACGTGTTGCCTTTCTTTGCTTCTTCACCGTCAGCCCATTTATTTTCCGTCTCATTATACCATTTCGCATAATAATACTCATAAGGCGCATTGCTGTCTACGGTAAACGTGGAGGGCAGTGTCTGACCCGATACCGGGACTCCTGCATCCTTAATAACAATACGGTCAACCTTGATTTTTTCCGCCTTAAATGTGCCGCCGATAAAACCGTAGCTGTAACCGCCGGACGACGAGGACGAATTATAATAATACTGCATATTTCCGTCTCTGTTTTTGAAAACGCTGTGAAGCTGAGCCTGGCTGAGAGCAGAACTGTCGAGCTTGTATCCCGCCTTGGGAACAAGTGACATTTTTGCATTATAAGACTCGCCATCAGCGGCGATTGTATCTTCGAGCAGAGGCGTACTGCTCATCTTATAACACCATTGTACGCTTCCGTAGAATTTATCGCTTTTTAAGCTGCTGTTAAATTTGCTGTTTATTACGGGGTAATTGAACGCAGACTCAACATCATCGGCGGTTATCGGCTTAAGCAGCGTACTTGTTTTTGACACATACGACGTATAATTTCCTTCAAAGACAGACTTAACGAAGTTGCTTTCCGTTACGCCCGAAGGAAATCTTACTCCGTGCGAGGTTCCGTTGAAATTAGGAGCGTCATAACTTTTCAGATAAATCGAGGATGAGCTTGAAATAACGGGACTTACGTTGGAAGTCTCGCATAATGCCTGAGAGCTTTCATCTCCGAAAACGTCAAGTCGTACCCATTTGTTTGTATTGATATCGAAATATCCTCTTGAATAAGCAGCGTAAACATACCGTCTGGACTTCTGAAGATCCTCAACCTCAATGTCAAGAGCGCTGTTTGAGTAAACCCTGATGTTTCCGGCGTATACTCCGCACATTTCTTCGCCTTCAACATCGGATGATAAAAATACGTTTACGGAGCACGCATCGCTTACGGTGAAATTCTTTTTAGGATCCTCTTCGCCGGTACCGCCTATATACTGTTTGTCAACATAAATGCCGTACAAATCGACGCCTGATACTCTGCTGTCGAAATTTATGCTGAGCGAAGCGTTATTATCTCCGGAGATACTCAGCTCACCCTGTGAATACAGCGCGGCATTTGAATTCTTCATGTAAATTTCGTTTCCCGTGCTTGTCGAAATTTCGTTTTTTCCGATAAGCTTGATAAACGCCTGATAGTGCGAGGGGTTGGCACCGCCCGCCTCAAGCGATATTGCTCCGCCGGTATAATTATTGAGCGTAAGCGTATCCTCCGAGTCAAACGAAAGTCCTGCAGGAAGAGTATCCACACCCAGCCGATAGGTTTTGCCTGCTACGGTTAACAACTCCGGTCCGGTGGAAGCAGCAGACGCGGGAATCAATCCGAGAGGTAAGATTGAAAGTACCATAACCAAAGCAAGAATTATGCTGAACGTACTTTTAATTCTTTTCATAATTAAAATGCCTCCTTATTTAATAAATCCTATAAAATACAAATTATATTTTACAAAATTATTATACATTATTAAATAAGAAAACGCCCTACCCAAACGGGCAGTTTTGTAAAATTAAATTTCGTCAGAACTAAAATATAATTTCAAAAACCAAGACGCATTTTTCATTATGCTCTTTTAAGCCGCACTGTCGGCAGACTGAGGGCGTCCGGTTTTACCCGAACGCCCTCTGCGCTTTGCATTATTTCATTAAATGCATTATTTTGTTTTGATTTAAGGCTTTTTAATTACGCTTTTGCAGTTGAAGCTCCGGAGAAAATACTCTTGAAGAACAGAGCAATCTTTTCAAACAGGCTCTTGAGCATTTTGAGGATTCTCGCAATAAGCGAAAGCTTCTCCGAGCCTCCCGACGAGCCTGCGTCAAGCAAAGCCTTGATATAGGTCATGAAATTGTCCGAACCAAACGCCTTGAACAGATCGGTTATGCTGAAGTCAACTTTTCTGAATCTGTCTCCGATATTGTCGGCAACGGGAACAAGGAACGAGATAAGAGTATAGAAGAATCCCATTATCTTATCGGGTATCTCGTTTTCGTTTGCCGCCTGGTTGAGGAATGTAAATATCTTCGTAAGAAGAGCTGAATCCTCATCGTCGAGCATACAGAATGTAATAAGGAAGTTGCTCAGATTAACAGCATTCGACTCATAGAACAGCGTCTGCATTACAAGTCTTAACGCAAGCGTCAGCAAATCCGCGCCGCCGGATGAGTTAAGGAATATAATCTGTTCGTTATTCTTCGAGGTAACCTTTGTAAGAGTACCTACGCACAGCGTTGAAAGGTCAATATACGGGAGCGTAATATTGAGCTTACCTACCGCATAATCGGTAACGGTTACCTCAACGGTTTCGGTAATAACATTGCCCTCGTCGTCAAGAATCTGATTGCCGTCCTCGTCAAGCTTCGGCTGCTCCTGCGTTTCCTTATGCGTACCGAGAACTATATTCTTATTCTCGATATCGAACGAAAGCGCAGTTCCGACAAGCGACTCTATAAGAGAATTGATAAGCTGGTTAGCATCGAAGTCAAGAGGTACAGAAAGGTTGAGAGCCATTCCGCCTACATTAATATTTGAAAGGAACTTATTAATAAGCGGATATGCGTCGTATACGGGCTGAAGTATATCAAGGAGAACGTATACGAAGTGAAGCAGATTGTTAAGAGTATCGTTAAGACCGCCTATCGTTATAAAGAACATGAGGTTCGGTATCATGTTGAGAAGTACCGATACGGGATCGGCAAGAAGATCCTCAACGAATGTAAACAGAGGCTTAAGCAGATAGTATACGCAGTCGCAGTTCTGAGAGGCATTGCTCTCGCCCGCATATACTCTCGCATAGTAATCCTGATAGGTCAAAAGATCATTAGCCGTGAGAGCCTCCATAAGAGGAATCCATGCATAGTAGTAGCCCGCATAGCCGGGGATGGTTACAAGATCGAATACCGAAAGGTTCTGGTCAAGAGCAAGGAATTTAAATACAAGCGAAAGCGGTGAAGCTATTGCGCTGATTGCTCTTAAGAAGATTTCACGTCCGGAATATCTTGAGGTTATTTCATCATTATTGTAACCCCAGTCGATGGCTATAACCGAATCCTCGCCGGTATCCTCATTTACTGTAGTCTGATAGAACGTGGCTTCATCGTAGGTATTGCCCTTTAACGTGCCGTCCTCAAGAACATTTGAAGCGTCTCGTCTGATCCAGCCGGAGGCAAAGGTTGTTTTGGAATTGCCGCTTGCGTCGGTGTAGCTGAACTCATAATCGAGAGCGTCCGCAAGAGCCTGCTTTGAATAGTCGATATCAAGAGCGTTATTGAGCAGCGACTCAAGGTTAAGTCCGCCTATCATGCCGTAAATAAGATTTGCAATCTTTGAAAGCATCTCGTTATTGAACAGGAAGTCAGCAAGCTTATCCTCAAGGAAACCGGTAAGAGAATCGAGATCCTCTATCTTAAGCATTGCAAGTACGTTCTCGATAAGACCGTCAAGGTTGTTCGTTACATACTGAGCGTTTTCCTTTGTCCAGTATTTGGTATAAAGAACGCCCGAGCCGAAAGTATAGTCATTATACTTATCCGCATATTCCATAAGCTCATCCGTCTTATAGTCTACGGGGTCAAGATAGTATGTGTAGTTTCTGCCGGCAACAACGGACTTTGTGCCGTCGCTGTTCTCCTGAACGGTGAGAACGCTGCCGAACTCGTTCGTATAGAACAATTCGTAAAGAGCGGCTATAGCCTCGTCGGGATTAAGCGTGATATTATTGATGATATCCTCAAGCTTAAGACCGTAGAAAAGGTTCTTCGTAAGCGTATCTCCAAGACCGAATGCGTCAAGAAGCGTAAGGTTGGTAGCGAACTCGCTTGTTGTCATGTCATACGCTCTGTAGTTGAGAGCCGAGAAGAGGTAACGGAAGATGTACAGAAGAACAAGTCCGTAGGACTCCTGTCCGTCAACGGTCATCTCGATGTACTTTCTCGTATTCGCCGCCCATGTTTCCTTACTGTTCGTAAGAGCGGTATTTCTGAGTGACGAAACCTGTCTTTCGGTACCTGTAGCCTGAAGCTTATAGTCCATAAGAGCGGGAAGTTTAACGTCGTTTTTCTCCATTACCACGGAGTATTCCGTTTTATAATTAATCGTATCGGCAGGCTTGTTTATCGTTCTTACCTGAGTAAACGCAATATCCTCGCCGGGCTTATCGCCTGAGGTCGTTTCTTCACCCGTTTCGGGATCGTCATAAATATAATAGCTGTAATAAATCTTTACTTTATTCTTATATTCCTCGACAAGCTCCGTCGTGGTAAGCTCTGACGCGTCAAGTACCTTGCCCGCCGCGTTCGAGTATGCTATATCCTCCAAAACGGATCTTTCAAGATTTATCGAGCCGTCTGCGTTAAGTCCGGTTACCTTTTCGGTGTACTCCGAGTCGGGATAAAGCGAAAGGTTTCCGCTCGTGTTTGCGTACGCCTCGCTAACTCCGACCGTTTCAATCGTACTCGATTCGCAGCCGTACTGTTTCGCGGCCTGAACAGCCTCATCCTCGGTCTTATAAACAGCCGATCCGCTGTAGGGCGCGCCCTGAGCAGTCTTACCGTTTGCAACATAACCGATAATCGGATTACCGGTTTCCGCACCGAGAGAAATAAGCTTCAGAACATTGTCAAGAGAGTTAAGGAAGTTAAGCTTATCGCCCAAAAGGTCGCCTACATTTAGCGTATAAACATTTGTATCAATACTCGACCACTTAATACCGATAACAAGCTGGAAGGTATTAAGTGTAGAAAGAAGAGTACCCGAAGTAAGATAATACGAAAGGTTTGGAAGAAGTGAGAGAATCGTTTCAACCGGGTTGTCAAGCAGGTTATTCTCAATCCAGTTAAAGATAGGTCCGGTAATAAGGTTGATAAACGACGTAACGTTCGACTGCTGATATGCGCTTATCATTATTCTTGCGCTCGTCTCGAAATCAGCCTGATTTACAAGTCCGTTTGAAGAGCCGATACCGAGAGTTTCAAACAAGGGAAGAAGAATATCGTTCCATCCCTGAGCGCCTCTGATTCTTGCATAAAGTCTGGACCAAAGAACTGTCGTAACTTCTATGCTGAACTCCTGATTAGCAAGAACAGCGGCAAGAAGAGGAGCCGCGCCGAGAAGAACAGCGGAGAGAGCCTCCTGGAACTTACCTCTGTCACCGTTGATACCCCAATAGAGAGTATCGAAGTTGACATCCTTCCAACGCTGTCCCATATACTCGTCGTTTTCCTTACCGATGGCGTAATAACCGTTATATGCAACAGCACCGCCCTTGGCGTTCTTTAACTGATTGTATACCACAGGATATTTTGAATTAAATCCTGTTTTCTCCATAAGGTAAGCGATACCTGCGGGGGTGATACCTATATTAGAATCTATAAGCAAATCATAAACAAGTGCCTGCCATCCGTTTGAGTCGTCAACAACCCAGCCGACTAAAGTGCTTCCCGCACTGCCGAGAGTATTCTTAATAAATGCGTCAGTAATGTTCTCATCGAGAAGATTCGTAATCATCGGATAAATCTTGCCCATAATAAGGTTGATTATCGAATCCTGATAAAGCATGTTATCAAGGATATTTGTAACCATTTCCTTAGGCGTGCTGTAATCCTTGCCGCCCAAAAGCTCATTCTCGGGAGGAAGGAACGAATGAAGCGAACCTGCAAGTTTTTTGCTTGACATAAGACTGTCGATAGTATCAACGATAGTCGTAACCTTCTCAGTCGTAACCTCGTATGTAACAGGGTCGCCGGTCGATCTGTCGACATAATCGCCGACGGTTCTCGAGGGCAGATATTTCTGATCCATGGCGATGGGCTTTAACTGAGTTACAAGGTTAATGTAGCTGTATGCGTCGTCACCGTAAATTTTAATCTTAGCCTCATTGGAAATTGAATTGAAAACATCATAATATGTCATGATGTCGTTATAGGCATTGGTCATAAGATCTGCGTTCGTCTCAAGCTCAAGTTTGGATGAGCCGTCCGTCGAGCCGTCGGCAAGACCGTAATATTTCGAGAAATACTGCGGAAGAGAGGTTTTGAGCTTATAAAGAGCCGCTCTCGAGTTATCCACCGAATTTCTGTCTTTATCAATAGTATATCCTTTATTATAATATTGAGGCTTCGTGCCGGAATCGTCAAAGCTTCTGTCCATGCTCCACTTTACGTCAAGATAACGTATCGTAATGGCGGCAGGCTTTATATCCTCGGCAAGAAGAACGGTATCTACGTCCGTATAGCAGTAAAACTCATAGGAATGGAACCAGTTGCCCGAATTTACCGTCGTGCAGTTACCGCAGAAATAGTCGATAACGGTTTCAACGTTAAGATATTCGTAAAGAGTTTTCTCCTCGATATCACCGTTTTTAAATCTGTTTCTGAGATCGTCGCCGTACTCGCCGTCTCTTATCTTATCGGCAATGGACTTATCCTCGGTCTTTATCGTCGGGTCATAGTACCATGTGCCGTCGGCTTTCTGAGCGTTATACCATACTTCATTGCCGTTTGAATCAATCTCGTACGTCTTATGGTCTGAAACGCCTACAAGCTCGCCGAGAGCGTCAACGAAATACGAATAACCGTCGAAATAAAGCAGATTGCCGTCGTTATCCTTCATATTGCGGAGCTTATCCTTAACCGCGTCGGAAACCATAGGTATTGTATAATTTCCTACGCCGTAGGTCGTGCTCATAACGTTATCGGCAATTGCGTAAAACTGAATCGCAGCGTTTCTGATATGATTTGAGCTGTCGTCGAGTGCGGTAACCTTATGGGTGTACGCAAACGAACGTACCGTATTGGAGCTTGAGTCGTTATAGACGTAATCTCCCTGCTCATTTTCGACCGTATACTGATTTAAATCACGTATCAGACTTGCCTGCTTGATACCGTCGTCATCAACATCAATCACGGTTTTGTTTACACCGCCGGAGGACGCCGTATGCGTTTTAAAGAACATATAGGCAAGAGTCTTATAACTCGACTCTAACTGTTCGTTGTCCGCATAAGAAACGAAGCCGACGGACACTGCCGAAAATAAGAAAACAGTTGAAAGTAAAACACAAAGAACTTTTTTCGTTAATTTCATGTAGTGTCATCTCCTTTAAAAATTTTGTGATATATACAGAAACACCACTGTAATATACTCCACTCTTATTATATACATTTAATTAAAACAAAGCAAGCGACATAATTGATATTTTTGTCGATTTGGCGAGTTCGGAATAAATTTCATTGTTTTTAATAAATTGTGAACGCTGATTTTGTTAAAAAATACTTGATTTTTTTCTGCGTTTAGGTTATAATCTCCAATGTGCTTGAAAAAGTACGGCAAAAAAAGCCGGCGTGTTGGAATTGGCAGACGAGGCGGACTCAAAATCCGTTGGGCTAATAACCCGTGCGGGTTCGACCCCCGCCGCCGGCACCATTTAAAAAAGCTCGCTAACCCATTGACTTAACCGGGTTTGCGGGCTTTTTATATTGTTATAGGCGAATTGCAGACGTTTTAAATAACAATAAATTCTGTTTCGTTATCAAAAGATATCAGCAAAGAAAGTCAGGCAACGGTCAAGATGCCTGTCAAAGCACAAAGCATACCACACATATAGGTTTTATCTATATGCTATAATTTAATTCATGTATTAGACAAAACGCACGGCTTCTGATATACTTACGGACGTAAGGAGATGAACGGCATGAACGTAAAATTCAAACGCAAAACAATGTCGGTTCATACGCTTCTGAGTCTGAACCGAATGTGAAGATTTTAAATTACTCAGATTGTATCAACTAATTAATTAATCAACAAAAAAACATATTTCGGAGGAATTGAAAATGGCAGATATAAAAAATTCGGCAAATTGGAGCTTTGAAACAAAACAGTTACACATAGGACAGGAACAGCCCGACCCCGTCACCGACGCAAGAGCGGTTCCGATATACGCAACAACGTCGTACGTTTTCCATGATTCACAGCACGCGGCGGACAGATTCGCGCTCAGGGACGCAGGCAATATTTACGGCCGCCTTACAAACCCCACACAGGACATTTTTGAACAGAGAATCGCTTCTCTCGAATCAGGCTCTGCCGCTCTTGCCGTAGCGTCCGGCGCGGCGGCTATCAACTACACGCTCTGCGCTCTGGCAAAAAGCGGTGAGCATATAGTAGCCTCAAAAACAATTTACGGCGGAACATACAATCTTTTGGCGCACACGCTCCCCCTCTCGGCAGGAATTAACGCAACGTTCGTCGACCCCGAGGAGGAAGGCTCGTTTGAAAACGCGATACAGGAAAACACGAAAGCGATATTCGTTGAAACGCTCGGAAATCCAAATTCAAACATTATCGACCTCGAAGCCGTCGCAGAAATCGCACATAAGCATAACATTCCGCTCGTAGTCGATTCTACATTTGCAACGCCGTATCTTATCAGACCGATTGAACACGGCGCGGATATCGTAGTCCATTCCGCAACAAAATTCATAGGCGGACACGGCACCGCGATAGGCGGAGTTATTGTCGAAAGCGGAAAATTCGACTGGAAGGGTTCGGGCAAATTCCCGTGGATATCCGACCCGAATCCGAGCTATCACGGCGTTTCGTTCGCAGACGCCGTACCGTCAGCCGCATTCGTTACATATATCCGGGCAATTCTTTTAAGAGATACGGGCGCGACGCTCTCTCCGTTTCATGCGTTCATATTCTTACAGGGGCTTGAAACGCTCTCGTTAAGAGTTGAAAGACACGTTCAGAATGCGCTTAAAATCGTTGACTATTTAAATTCAAATCCCAAGGTTGAAGCTGTCCATCATCCCTCGCTCGAATCCGAGCCGAGCCACAAGCTTTATAAAAAATATTTTCCGAACGGAGCAGGCTCTATTTTCACGTTTGAAATCAAGGGCGGAGCGGACGAAGCTAAAAAATTCATAGACAATCTTGCGATATTCTCGCTTCTTGCAAATGTCGCCGACGTTAAATCGCTCGTAATCCACCCCGCAAGCACAACCCATTCGCAGTTAAATGAGGAGGAGCTTGCCGAGCAGGGAATCAAGCCGAATACGATAAGGCTTTCTGTCGGAATCGAAAATTCCGACGACCTTATCGCAGCTCTCGACGAAGCGTTCAAAGCCATTTGATTTATATAGAACTTCAAAAAAAGTGCGGACTGTGTTCAGACATCCGCACCTTTTTGTTTTATATAAATATATTTATGATTCCCTGTTATTGAGATCCACACGGTAGATATCCTGATTATCAATATCCGCATTCGGAATTATGACGGGCGGAATACCGGCATTTGAGGTAAGCGTTATTACATACGAACGCACTATGGGGAAAAGCGCCTTGAACGTATCGACATGAAGCTTCTCTTTCTTTGCTCCGTCCTTAAACGAAAAAATTCCGACAAGGACAACCTTTATGTAAAAATTATTCTTATCGTTTTTGTCGAAAATCTCCGCCGAAAATTCGCCACGGCATACATCGTTTTTTGAATATCCGACGTTATACGAATACTTGTTTCCGATTTCGATTTTAGTATTCGGCACAAGCTTATTTACAAATACAACATCGTTTACTCTGAATGTTTTCATAATAAATTCAGCCAAGATAATCCTCCTCCGCAAGTATTTTTATAATATCCTTATCCGCCGGACAAAATTCAAAATCGGGTATTTCGCCGCCGGTTATCCATTTCAAATCAACGTGTTCTTTAAGCTGAAGCGTTCCTCCGGTGATATCCGCCAATATAAAATGAACACTTACATTAATATCCGGATATTCATACTCGGTAACGCATATCTCCCTGCCGACGGAAATTTCAATTCCGAGCTCCTCCATGCATTCGCGTTTAAGACATTCATCGAGAGTTTCCCCCGGCTCCGTCTTACCTCCGGGAAACTCCCACTTGAGCGCATTGCCCTTATTCGGCGGACGGCGGCATATCATAAATCTGCCGTTTTTAATAAAAACCGCGGCTGTAACATCTCTTATCATTCATATCTCCTCCAAGTTAAAACAAAAATTGAAATTCACAAGAACGGCATTCGACGGTCTGTCGGCGTTCTTCATGTCCGACGATAAAATATTAATGCAGATAATACTCACCGCCGAAACAAGAATTTGAATTATTATAAGATTTGCCCTTTTCATTTTCTGTCATCCGTTCTTTAAAAGCCTTTCCCGCTCTTTCCAATCGGGAAGAATACTCTGAACCAACGCATAAAACCGTGCGGAATGGTTCATATGTACGGTATGACAAAGTTCATGGACAATTACGTAATCTACGGCTCGCTTATCGCAGAGCATAAGGCGGTACGAATAGCATATCCCGCCCCTCGAATTACAGCTGCCGAACCTCTTTTCGGCGGAAGTTATTTTAATATAGGAATATTTTAACCCGGTTTTTACGCTGTAATACTCCGTGCGATCACTTAAATAATCAAAAGCCTCTTTTTTTAATTTTTCGATATCCGAATCATTTAAACCTGCGCTCTTGTCCGTTCTGTTTTTTATCCGCTCCCGCGTTTTTTCAATCCATTCTGAATGCTTATTAACCTCATCCTCTATCGTTTTATCCGACAGGAACAACGGGGCTTTGACAGTGACGGACAAATCGTTCTCTATATGAATCGCAAGCGTTTTTCTTTTGCTTCTTACAACATTGTACTTTTCCATATTTTGATTATACATCATTTTTTTTGCAATTTCAACATTGATACTTCATTTATATCATGCTATAATTACCGTAAATTTATGTTTCTCGGAGGATTCGATGGATAAGAACTCGGAAAAAACGCTTCGTTCCGACTGCGATACGTGCGAAAATCTGTTATATGACGAAGAAATGCGGGAATATTACTGCGATATAGACATGGACGAGGACGAAATGCTCAGATTCATGACATATTCAAATTACAACTGCCCGTACTACCGTACAAACGACGAATACAGAATTGTCAGAAAGCAAAATTAAAAAATGTCCCGGTACTGCTGCCGAGACATTTTTTCATTATTTATTTTTCTTCGTTTTCTGCGTTTTCGTCCGATTCCTCATCGTCAGGGTCGTCCAGAACCTCGGTCTGATTAGTAAAGAAATACGTTTTGTTAAGAGGCGTGCCCGTCTGCTTTTCGCATGCGGCGGCAAGAAGACGAATAAGCCCCGCCTCAACTACGGTATTTATCGCGGCGAAATCTATAAGAAGCTTAAGAGTCGATGTAAAAAACGCGTCGTCCTTATCGTCAAAAAACGAATCGTCAACATCCGTGATTTTAACGCCCGTAAGCGACATATCCTGATTATACGCCGGCTTGTTTTTCTCAATGCATTTAAGCGCGGTTTCCTTCATATGCTCGCTTTTTCCGCCCTTTAACGCAGAAGAAAGCGCAGACGTTCTCATCTGATACTTTACTTTAAGATGACAGTTTTTGATTATAACGGCGCAAATTTTTACAAGCTCGGGATTAATGCTCTCGGGGATAAAAGGCTCGCCGTCCTTTGTAAAATAACTACTCATGCTGAAAAATCTCCTTAAATAAAAATGCTGAGGATATCTTATCACAATATCCCCGGCATTTCAAGTATTATTCCAATTCAAAAGCGCCCGTATAAAGCTGATAATATACTCCGTGCTTTGCTATAAGCTCCTCATGGCTGCCGCGCTCGATTATTCGTCCCGCGTCAAGAACCATGATAACGTCCGAATTTTTAACAGTCGAGAGTCTGTGCGCTATTACAAACACCGTTCTGCCCTTCATAAGCGAATCCATACCACGCTGAACTATCGATTCGGTACGCGTATCTATGCTTGACGTCGCCTCGTCGAGAATCATAACCGGAGGGTCTGCGACAGCCGCTCTCGCTATTGAAATAAGCTGTCTTTGTCCCTGCGAAAGATTTGCCCCGTTGCCCGAAAGCATGGTATTGTAGCCGTCGGGAAGACGGGAAATAAAATCGTCCGCACCGGCAAGCCGTGCGGCGGCTCTGCACTCCTCGTCCGTTGCGTCAAGTCTGCCGTACCTGATATTGTCCATAACAGAACCCGTAAATAAATTCGTGTCCTGCAAAACCATGCCGAGCGAACGCCGGAGGTCGGCTTTTTTAATCTTGTTTATATTGATTCCGTCGTAACGTATTTTACCGTCGGCAATATCGTAAAATCTGTTGATAAGATTCGTAATCGTCGTCTTGCCCGCGCCCGTTGCTCCGACAAAAGCGACCTTCTGACCGGGCTTTGCGTATACGGATATATTATGAAGCACCATCTTCTTTTCCGTATATCCGAAATCAACGTCGTCAAGCGTTACGTCGCCGGCAAGACGGGTATATGTCACAGTGCCGTCCCTGTGAGGATGTTTCCATGCCCACACGCCTGTGCGCTCGGAACACTCAGTAAGAACGCCGTTATCGTCCCTTGCGTTTACAAGCGTTACGTATCCGTCGTCGGTTTCGGGCTTCTCGTCTATAAGAGCGAATACTCTCGACGCACCGGCAAGACCCATAACAACGGAATTGACCTGCTGGGAAAGCTGGCTTACGTTTCCGGAAAACTGCTTTGTCATGTTAAGGAACGGAACAATAATGCTGATTGAAAACGCCATGCCCGAAACGCTTATATTCTTTGCATTTGTAATCATAAACAATGCGCCCGCAACAGCAACGACAACATAAAGAACGTTGCCTATGTTATTAAGAATCGGCATGAGTATATTTGCGAATTTGTTTGCGCTCTGAGCGTCGGAGAAAAGACCTTCGTTTATCTCGTCGAATTTTTTGCACGTCTCCTCCTCATGACAGAAAACCTTTACGACCTTCTGACCGTTCATGATTTCCTCTATATAGCCCTCGGTTTTGCCTATCGCAATCTGCTGACGGACAAAATATTTAGCCGAATTTCCTCCGACTTTTTTTGTTACGAGAATCATCATAACAACGCCGAAAACAACGACAAGCGTAAGCGGGATACTGTAATATATCATTATTCCGAAAACCGTCATAACCGTTATCGCAGATGTTAAAAACTGCGGCAGGCTCTGGGACAACATCTGCCTTAGGGTGTCGATATCGTTCGTGTAATAGCTCATTATATCGCCGTGGTTATGAGTATCGAAATATTTTATCGGCAGCTTCTGCATGCCGGAGAACATCTTGTCCCTCATTTTACACAAAAAGCCCTGCGTCATTACCGCCATTAATCTTGTATAAATAAATCCGGCAACAAGGGAAACAGCATAGAGTATTACAAGAACTATAACTTTCTCGGTAATTAAAGGCTTCGCCGACGTCCAGTCGCCCGTATCGAAATACTGCTCGATAATTTCGATAACGTTCTGCATGAATATCGACGGAATCGAGCTGACTATCGCATTGAATATTATACAGCACACTATTACGGGTGCAAGGACGGGAAAGAAACCGAATACCGTTTTGATAATTCTGCCCATTGTACCTTTGGGCGCAGACTGCTCCGAAGCGCGTCCGCCTTTTTGAAAATCAGGTCTGCTCATTACCCTCGCCTCCCTTGTTCTGAGATTCGTATACCTCGCGGTAAATATCATTATTTTTAAGAAGCTCCTCATGAGTGCCGACGGCGTTTATTCTGCCGGAATCCATAACAATAATTTTATCGGAGTCCTGAACCGAGGATATACGCTGTGCAATTATGATTTTCGTTGTATCGGGAATATACCGCCTCATTGCGTCCCTTATCTGAGCGTCCGTTTTCGTATCGACGGCGGATGTCGAGTCGTCGAGAATCAGTATTTTCGGCTTCTTAAGCAGCGCTCTTGCAATACAGAGTCTCTGCTTCTGTCCTCCCGAAACGTTTGCGCCGCCCTGCTCGATATACGTATCGTAACCGTCGGGGAATTTGTCTATAAACTCGTCTGCGCAGGAAAGCCTGCAAGCCTCCTTCAGCTCTTCGTCCGTCGCGTTCTTGTTTCCCCAGCGAAGATTTTCCTTTACAGTGCCGGAGAAAAGGATGTTTTTCTGCAAAACGACGGCAACCTGATTGCGGAGCGAATCGATATCGTATTTTTTAACGTCAAGTCCGCCGACCTTGACCGTTCCGTCCGTTGTATCGTAAAGACGGCATATAAGCTGAACAAGCGTTGACTTTGATGAACCCGTACCGCCGATAATTCCCACGGTTTCTCCGGATTTTATATGAATATCAATATTTTCAAGTGCGTCTCTTTCGGATTTGCTTGAGTATCTGAAGCTGACGCAATCAAAATCTATGCTTCCGTCCTTTACCGTATACTCGGGATTTTCGCAGTTTTTAAGACTGCTTTCCTCATTTAAAACCTCGGCAATTCTTCTTGCGGACTCACCCGACATCGTAATCATAACGATTATCATCGAAACCATCATAAGCGACGAAAGAATCTGGAAACCGTATGTAAGCATCGAGGAAAGCTGACCTACATCCAGCGCCGCGCCCGTCGTCGTAACGACAAGATACGAGCCGAGCGTTAAAACGACTATCATCGTACAGTACATGCAAAACTGCATCATCGGGTTGTTGATCGCAAGAATTTTTTCCGCCTTTGTAAAATCGGAACGAACGTCGTCCGAGGCTGCCGCAAACTTTTTATTTTCGTAATCCTCTCTTACATATGCCTTTACAACTCTCATGCCCTTAACGTTTTCCTGAACGGACTCGTTGAGCTTATCGTACTTTCTGAAAACCTTTTTAAACAACGGCATAACTTTTTTTCCGATTAAAATCAGTCCGAACGCAAGAAACGGTATTTCAAGCGCAAACACAATCGCAAGCTTTCCGCCCATTATGAACGCCATCGTAAACGCAAAAATCATCATAAGCGGAGAACGTATCGCAATTCTTATTATCATCATAAACGCAAGCTGAACATTGTTTATGTCCGTCGTCAGACGGGTAACAAGACTTGCCGTCGAAAATTTGTCAATATTTTCAAACGAATACGTCTGAATCTTATAGAACATATCCTTTCTCAGATTTTTTGCGAATCCGCACGAAGCCGTTGCGCATGTATTTCCCGCAAGCGCGCCGAAAACAAGCGACATAACGGCCATGATAATAAGCACGAGCGAATATTTTAAAATCTCCGAAAAATCGCATCCGGCTTTTATTTCATTGACAAATCTTGAAATAATAAACGGTATCGCGCATTCAAGCATTACCTCGAATACAATAAAAACGGGAGTCAGAATCGTCTGCTTTTTATACTCTCTGATACATCCCGCCAATGTCTTTATCATCGGTAAAAACCTCCTGTTCATTTTTTAGTACACGCTAATTTTAGTACACGCTAATTATAAAGCGAAAAAGGGTAATTGTCAATCGGTTAATTAATTTTCGTCGATAGTTATTAATTGCCCCTTAAACATAAAAATTATCATGTGCATTTTGCCCATGAGCGCATAACATTAATTGTATATAGTTAATAATTTTTAATGCCAAAAAATCGGTATATTCTGTTTGCAAAAATAATTATATTATGGTATTATAATTATTTGTGAGGCGATTATCATGACAAAATTCACAGCGGTTACGGATATGCATTATTCCGATATACAAAAAAAAGACGACAAATTAAATTCCCTGTCGGCAGATAAATTACGAAAAGCTCTGGAAAGTGAAACCAAAGACAACGGCTTTATCGTAAATCTCGGAGATACGGCGGACGGATACCCCGGATATAAGCCGCAGCTTGAGCTTCTTAACGAGATTGCCGATATTTTCAAAGCCTCGGGACGTAAGGTTTACAGCGCAATAGGCAACCACGACACATCCTCGGACAAACATGATTATTATAAAATTCTTGCAATGCCGAACAGATATTACACGTTTGACGCCGGCGATTATCTCGGAATCATGCTCGACGCGGCAACCGACAACCCCGAAAAGCCGTACCCCGAAAAGGAAATGGCATGGTACGCTCCGTATCTCGACGACGAACAGATACGGTGGTTTATAAAAACGGTGAACGAAAGCGAGAAAAAAATTCTCGTATTCACCCACTTTCCGTTTATAATTCCGGACCCCGACTGTGAGGAAATAAACGACCCGTCAAGGAATCACTATATTTTAAACCGTAACACGGTGCTTGATATTTTAAGAGATAACGATAAAATAAGAGCCGTATTTTCCGGTCATTATCACGACGGTTCGATAATGCTTTTAAACGGAAAGCCGTTCGTTATTTTCAGAGGTATGGCAATAGGCGAAGAATGCACATTTGCCGACGTTGAAATAGATGACGAAACGCTTAAAATCACCGGTCACGGCAGACAGGAAAGCTTTATGCTCACTACCGGAAAAAAATTAAGGACGTGAAAATAGAATGAAAAAGTATTTTAATGCATTTTTATCTTTAACCGTTTCTCTTATCCTTGCGGTATCGATATTTATTACCCCCTCGTTTGCACTCGACGAAAGCTCCTCGGCAGAGGAAACCGTAACCGTAACGGAGGAAACAAGCGCGGTTCACACAAAAACATACAGGGATTACGACCTTACGGGAGACGGAAAATTTACAATTTCGGACATACGCATATTTCTGAGGGTAACGGCAAAGCTTGACGCTTTCCCCGAAGACGTCGATACTTCCGTATTCGACATGGACAACAACGGCATGCTGACAACTGCCGACGTAAGACTTATGCTCAGAGATTTTCTGGGCATCGTTACGTCAAAAACAGAATACGAAAACAGCACAAAACAGCAGACAACCGAAGCTCCGACAACTCAAGCACCGACAACTCAAGCACCGACAACAGAAGCTCCGACGACTCAGGCTCCGACAACCGAAGCTCCCGTCACGACGACAAGAAACAAAATGGAGCCTGTCGATTCGGACAAGGTTCTCGGAAACGAAGGATCGGCGTTCAGAGAATCTGCCGTTTACGATCTTACAAACGATCAGATGCTCTACTCCTACAACGCGGAAACGGCGGCCTACCCCGCAAGCATGACAAAGCTTATGACTGCGCTCGTCGCTTCCAAATATGTGCCGATGGATTACGTAATAACCGTAGGAAGCGAAATTTACCTTACCGAATCCAATTCGTCGCTTTCCTACATTCAGCCGGGCTACAGAATGACAATGCAGGATTTGATTACTTCTCTCCTGCTGCCGTCGGGATGTGACTCCGCATACTGCATAGCGGTTCAGACGGCAAAATATTTATACGGTTACGACCTTTCCAATCAAACCGCGCTTAACAAATTCGTGAACCTTATGAACAGCACGGCAAGCGAACTCGGCTGCATAAACACGCATTTCGTAAACCCGTCGGGATTCCCGTATTCAGACCACTACACATGCGCAAGAGATATGGTTCTCATAGCAAAAGAGGTTTACTGGAACCGCACGTTAAGACTTATCGCTTCATGGTACAAAAAGACGGTAACCATAGAATCCGGTCAAACCCTTACATATGAAAATTCAAACAAGCTTCTCTGGCAGAGTTCGGACTATTACTATGATTACGCAATGGGAATGAAGACAGGAACGACGAGCGAGGCAGGATGCTGTCTTACCGCCGCCGCGGAAAAGGACGGCCGCGCACTTCTCGTAATTATTATGGGAGCCGACTGGAACAAAGACAGATATAACTGCGCGATAAATTATTTCGAGCATTATTTTAACAAAGGATATTGATGAGATACACATTTGAGGATCATTATCACGATTTTAAATGTATCGCGTCAAAATGTCCGGACTCCTGCTGTAAGGGCTGGGAAATTATAGTAGACTCGGATGCGTACGAAAAATACAAAAAAAACAGTTCCGAATTTTCAAAGCGGATAATAAAAAAAATTACGACAAACGAAGATTCGGAGCATGTTTTTATTCAGAAAAACGGCAGATGTCCGTTTTTAAACGATAAAAAACTGTGCGATATTATAATAAACGAGGGTGAAAACGAGCTTTGCGAGGTCTGCCGCCAACACCCGCGTTTTGTCGAGGAATACGGCGATATCACAGAGATAAGCCTGTCGCTCTCCTGCCCGGCTGTTATCGATATTATCAAAAACAAAACGTCGCTTACTTTTTACAGCATAAAGGAAAACGATGAAAATGCGGAATATATAATTGACGACCCGCTTCTGCCCGCGCTGTTAGAAATAAGAGAAAAAATGCTTGATATTATCGCCCGTCACGATACGTATGAAGCCGTTTCTCTTATTTATTCGCTTGCTTTGGGTTTTCAGAATAATATCGACGCCGACGATTTTTCCGACGCGGCAAAGTTGACGCCGGAATACGGTGAAGTGAAAAAATTTGATTATTACGGCGTTCTCTCCTCTCTCGAAATTCTGACGGACGAATGGCGGGAGGTTCTGAATTCGGAGAAAAACAAACCCAACAATATCGATAAAAACGATATTCTGTTAAAAAATATTCTCTCCTATTTTGTTTACAGATATATTCCAAAGTCAATAAACGACGGCGATATAATTTCAAAGGCTCAATTTGTTATTTTCTCACTCGGCGCGATAATTCATTTCGCCGAAAGAAATATTTTCCTTTCTTCTCAAAAAGACGCTCTTGCATACACCGCAAGGCTTTATTCAAAGGAAATCGAGCACAACCCGGATAATATTGAAAAAATAATGAATAAATTATAAAAACTGCGGTTCCGAATCAGACCTCGGAACCGCTTTGCGTATTTTTTATTTAATGATTAATTTTGAACGGAAACTGTCTGATTTTCGGTTTCCGCTTTTTCCCTTGCGCGAAGCTCTCTGCGCTCCTTAAGTTCTCGTTCAACCTGTTCCTTGAGAGCCTTATCATCCTTAACAAAGCATATTACGATAAGATACATAACCGCGCCGAATACCGGACCGAGCATAAATATCGGCCACTGCCATTTGATATACGTCGCGTTCTGATTGTATTTGCGGGTAATCGACTGGTCGTAATGAAGCATGGAGAGAATCCCGCCCTTGATAAGAGAAGTGACCGCCGACTGCATTTTTGAAATGAAGTTCTGAATCGAAAATGAAATACCCTCGTTTCTGATACCCGTTTTCCATTCGACATAGTCGATAGAATCCGAAATCAGCGAACGGTGACATATATCCATCATCATGGCGGGTATCTGCATTACGGAGTAGAGAACCATAACGACCGCCATTTGTCCTATACTCTCATATCCGACAAAATACGAGATAACGCGCAAAACTATCGCAAAAATCTGAGAAACGACGAGCAGCCGCTTTCTTCCTCCGGTCTTATCTACTATCTTTGTCGCGGCAAACAGACAGAACGTACCCGGTATCCCCGTAATCAGTCCGAACAAAAACTGCGCGTTTCCTCCGTCTATATGAACAGAACCTATATCGTATGAAACGCTGCTTTCAAAGAAATGAATCCAGTCGAGAACGGGCGTAACCTGCTGTAAAAATCTTGCAAGAGAGATTGTAAGCAAAACCTTGTTATGCATAAGTCCGCCGAATATATCCTTTATTGAATCGGCTTTTTCGCTTTCGGATTTTATACGCTCCTTTTGCCTGTATGCAGACATCGAAAGAAGTTCGCCGCCAAGACCGAATATAATTCCGCCTATGAGATACATTACGGTCGTATTTGTATGTAAAGCGTTTAATATATTATCTCCGAGCATATTCGGAAACAGTCCGACAAGAGCCGAACCCGCGCCCGCGCCTATAGACACCCACTGCGCAACTCTCGTACGTTCCTCGGAATGAGGCGACGAAACGGCAATAAGTCCCCAGAGCGCAATATCCTGAAACGAATACGTAAGATCCCAGAAGAAATAAAACACCATCATCAACGCAAGTATAACGCCCGGCGCAAAGCTGAACTTTACAAACATAAGAAGCGACAAAATACCGATTATCGGAGGCGTTATAAGAGTATACGGACGAAGCTTTTCACCGTTTTTGAATCGTATCTTATCAACAAGCGAACCGATAAGCGGATCGTTGACCGCGTCCCACAAACGGCTTACCGAGGTTATAATTCCGACCTTACTCGGGTCTATGCCGAGAATATCGATACAGAATGTGAACCACCAGTTTGATATAAATCCGTATGTCATATTCTGCCCGCACAAACCTACGGAATGCGCAAACAAATCAATATTCGGAACACAGCCGTCCTCCGCTTTTTTTGAAAAAAGGAAACCGATAGGATTTTTCAAATAAATCACCCTGACAAATCTGTTTTTATATATTATACAAATTTATCGGAATAATATCAATATGTTTATTCAAATTTAACCATTTCTTTTTTTAATGTTGAGATTATACGTTTTTCGAGTCTTGATATATAGCTTTGCGATATTCCCATTATATCCGCAACCTCCTTTTGCGTATGCTCTTTGTTTGCGCCCATACCGAAACGCATGTCTATTATCAGCCTCTCGCGTTCGTCAAGGCAGTCAAGTACGCGCATCAGAGTTCTCTTTTCGTCCTCGTACTCTATATTCCGGTTAACGCATTCGCCGTCCGAGGTTAAAATGTCGGAAAGAAGAAGCTCGTTTCCGTCACTGTCGACATTAAGCGGCTCGTCGAATGACACCTCGTTTTTAAGCTGAGATGTTTTTCTCAGATGCATTAAAATTTCATTTTCAACACAGCGGCTGGCGTATGTCGCAAGCTTTATGTTTTTATCCGGCCGGAACGTATTTACAGCCTTTATAAGCCCTATCGTCCCTATGGAAACAAGATCCTCCACGCCGACTCCGGAGTTTTCAAATTTTTTGGCTATGTAAACCACAAGTCTCAGATTATGAACGATGAGCGTCTGCCTTACGGATTCGTCGCCGTTCGCAAGACGTATCATGCATTCCTCCTCTTCCCTTTTTTTAAGAGGTTCGGGCAAAGTCTGAGGTCCTCCGACGTAAAAAATATCGTCCGCAAACAATGCGAAAATAATTTTTTCTTTTAAATATGCAATCTTTTCTTTTAATAAATTTATAATTTTCATTTACTGTCCCGCCCCAAGTCTTTCATCATATACGGATTTAACAATATTCCCGCCTCTTTTTTAATTTCTTCTTTAGAAACGGCTATTTCCGCATTTTCTATAACAGTACTGTTTTTTCCGTCGGAAACGGTCACCCTGTCGGTATGAAACGACGGAATAAGCCCCCGCCCGCCGACTGAAGAAAACGGAAGAACTCTCGTTCCCCTGATATGCGTCTGCGCCGCCGATTCAATATTTCCGTTATGTACGCTGTCGATAAATTTCAGAATATCCGCGTCGGCTATTTTCTCCGCTGTTCTCTTATCTATTACCATAACGCCCTCGCCGGTAAACGGGTCGGTAAGCGTGTTGCCCGTATCGAGAAGGCCGCGGCAGTTCACGCATTTTGCGCCGAATTGCAGAGAAACGTCATATATCCGCTCCGGGCGCGTTTTTGACGACAGCGCGTTAAACAGAAGAGTGAGAATATAGCACAAAATCACCGCCATCATAAGAGGAATAAATCCGAAATCAAAATATACCGCGCCGTTTCTGTATTCGAGCCCCTCCGGAAGAAAAAGAATCCTGACTCCTGTCATAAGTCCGGCAAAAGCAAAATTCACGGCGGAAAAAGCTCCGAAACATTTTATAAGACTGCGTATTCCCGACGGTTTGAATACTACGGAAACGACGGAAACGCACAAAAGAAGCTTGACTGCGAATGAAGCAATCACACCCATATCGGGAGCAAATATCAGAAGAGAATACGCGCCTCCGAGAAGCGTTCCCGCCGCCGTCCGTCCCGTTCCGGGGGAACAGCGAAGTATTGACGATGTTATCAATATTAAAAAAAGGCTTATTATCGAATTAAGCAAAACAAGCACATCTATATAAACGGTCTGCATTTTTTCACCGCCCTTAATGAAATTATACGCAGAAAGAAACGTATAATATGTCGCACTTTGACCGAACAGAAAATAGTTCCCCGGCAAACGCAAAAAAACGAAACCGCCTTACATTTCCGAGCGGTTTCGCTGACTTTTTAAATCAAAATATTCAATTTATTATATTATCCGAGTACGTCTGTTCAATAAGCGCGCGGCTCAAACCGTTTAACGAGTTTTCGTTTTCATCCGAATACGTCAATATAAGATACGTTCCGTCAAGCCGCACGTCCGTATAAAGCGAACCCATATCCTTTTTGTATTCGTCATACACCGCCGAAGCCGAATCGGGATCAAGAAAGTGAAGCGCATACGCCGTGCTTTTCACCCTGTCGTTTTCAAATGTCAGAATATAATAATTCCTGCCGTCGGCAATGAGCATCTCGCCGTCATCGGTTTTGAATGTTACCGAGTCATCTATTATATGAGAATACGTATCGGGTTCGTCCGCACCGTTGTATTTTTCACCGGAGCATGAACAAAAGCCGAGTGTTAGAGCAGAAACCAACAGAATTAACGCATATTTTTTCATAATCCGCCTCCGTCAGGACAAACCGAAACCGCTGAAAATCGCCCCGTTTAAAGCCTCGCTGAACGATTCAAAATTGTCAAATCCTTTTATAATATTGCCCGAAGAATCAAAATCATAGGAATAAAGCTCGTGCTCGTTCGTCTGTTTGTCATATGAAAGGTACGCATACGCGCTTATCGAGGAATCGGAACGATAGTTTATGGAAACCTTCGTAAATGAGCCGTCGCCGCCCTCTCCCGAGGCCGAAACATCCGTCAGCGCATTGTTTGAGTCATATGTATAAGTAAATTTAATCTCATATTTTCCGTAAACGGATTTTGAAACAAGCTTTCCCACACTGTATGTTTTCTTCATAACGAGATTTGAATCCAAATAATAAAGAACGCTGTCCCCGTCCGTTTTATTCGAATCGTGCTCCGCGTCCAGATAGATTTCACACTCGCCCGCTTTCATAGGAACTCTCGAATCTACGGTTACGTTTGAATAATCGCCCGAAACGCTTGCATCCTCCAAAATCGAGGCAATATCGTTCGAGGTCGATTCATAGTCCTTCACGGAATCGGAGCATGAAGCCAAAACCGACAGCGTAAAGGCAAAAATCACGGCAAGGATAACGTATTTTTTCATAATCTATACACCCCGAATATAATTTTAACATATAAAAAGCCGAAAAAAAAGTCAATTTTTACATTTAGATATTGTAATTTTTTATAATTTAGTATAACATTATATTATAAACCTTGAAAAGGAGTTAAAAAATGAAATTTTTTTCTTATTTTAAAAGCATAAAAATTCTTCTCGTTGCCATTCTTGCGGGAATATGCGGTCTCATAAGCCCGACGCCCTCCTCGAACGCGGATGCCGTGCTCGTTTCGCAGAAACAGTACGTTCTTGACGAGGCTTTTGCGGCCGGTCAGGGGCTTGCAGCAGACGGGGAATATCTTTATTCCTCCGGTGCAATGTCGGCTTTATATATGACCGCGCTTGCAAAAATCGACGCCGAATCGGGCGAAATCGTTCAAAAGAACCTCTCTGCGCTTCCTGTCGAGTTCACTAAAAAAGGATACGACCATATCGGCGCAATAAGCGTTTACGGAGATACAATCTATGCTCCCGTGGAGGACAGAGCCGAAGAACGTCCGCTTGTCCTTCTGTTTGACAAGAACACGCTTGAGTACACCGGCACTTATTACGAAATTGACGCGCAATATCTTAACGACGGAATCCCCTGGTGCACAGTCGACGCGGATAACGGACTTCTCTATACGTCCCCGTTCCATAATACGGATTATATTCTCGCCTACAGTCTTGAGGATATGAGCTTCGTAAAGAAAATTGACCTTTCCGAACCCATTGACAGAGTACAGGGCGGAGTTTATTTCGGCGGAAATCTCTATGTAAACCTCGATCCCAAGAATCCCGGAGATAAAAAGGACGTTAAGAGCATTGACATTGAAACGGGCGAGGTTTCTCTGTGCTTTACAAGAAACGTAACCGGCGCGTTCGGATGCGAAACCGAGGGTATTGCGATAAGCTTCACGCCTGAGGGCAAAATGCGGTTTATTATTGCGGATTATGACAAAACCGTATGCGTTTTTTTGAGAACATACGAGCTTTCTCAATAAAATTATAATTTACTATTGACATTTACCGTCAGTTATTGTATTATCATAACGAAATACAACGAAAGGAACAAACAGTGATGAAGCGTACGATTACTTCTTACTCCTATTATTATATAGTAAAAGCTGTTTGCTCACGTCGTTGATTTAAGACGAATAACAAACGGCTTTGATGAGTTTGCGCTTATCGAAGCCGTTTTTTTACGTCAAAAAAAGGAGAGAATAAAAGATGAAAGAAAAAATCTTACTTATCGGTCTGATTGTCGTTTTCTTCGCGGTCATGCTCACGGTCGGATTCATCTGCCGTAAAAAGAGCGGAGACGTTTCAGGGTTTGTCCTCGGTTCGCGCTCGGTAGGTCCGTGGCTTACGGCGTTTGCATACGGCACGTCGTATTTTTCGGCGGTAATATTCGTCGGCTACGCAGGACAGTTCGGCTGGAAATTCGGTGTTGCTTCCACATGGGTAGGTATAGGCAACGCGCTTATCGGTTCGCTGCTCGCATGGGTAATACTCGGCAGACGGACAAGAATCATGACCCAGCACTTAGGCTCTGCCACCATGCCGCAGTTTTTTGAAAAAAGATTTGACAGCAAGGGACTTAAAATTGCCGCCTCGGTAATTATATTCATATTCCTTATCCCCTACACCGCCTCGCTTTACAACGGACTTTCAAGGCTTTTCGGCATGGCATTCAGCATCGATTACTCTCTTTGCATTTTAATAATGGCGGCTCTCACCGCAGTATACGTAATTGCCGGCGGTTACATGGCAACGGCGATTAACGATTTTATTCAGGGTATAATAATGCTCTTCGGTATAGTGGTTATCATTATAAGCGTTCTTAAATTAAACGGGGGCTTTTCAGGTTCGCTCGACGCTCTCGCAAGAGTATCGGACGAATCCGTTTCGGCTCAGCCCGGCGTTTTTGCCTCGTTCTTCGGACCTGATCCCGGCGGACTTCTTTACGTTGTCATCCTTACCTCGCTCGGCACATGGGGGCTTCCTCAGATGGTACAGAAATTCTATGCGATAAAAGACGAAAAAAGCGTTCATACGGGTACTGTTATTTCAACTCTTTTCGCCGTAATAGTTGCCGGCGGATGCTACTTTCTCGGCGGATTCGGCAGACTTTTCAACGTAGACGTTGCCTCTGCCGGATATGACGCAATAATTCCCGAGATGCTCTCCTCTCTCTCCCCCGCCGTCATGGCAATAACGCTTATACTCGTTCTTTCCGCTTCGATGTCGACGCTGTCCTCGCTCGTGCTTACCTCGTCCTCAACTCTCACGCTCGACTTCATCGACCCCGTCATTCTTAAAAAGACGGATGAAAAGAAAAACCTTCTCATAATCAGAATTTTCATAGCCGTTTTTATTCTCATATCCGCTGTTATTGCAATCGTTCAGTATAAGCACAACATCACATTCATAGCCCAGCTCATGGGACTTTCGTGGGGCGCGCTTGCGGGAGCGTTCTTAGGACCGTTCCTCGTAAGCCTATACTGGAAAAAAACAACAAAAGCTTCGTGCTGGGTAAGCTTTGTCTGGGGAACGGGCATCATGCTCCTCAACATGGCGGCAAAGAGCATATTCCCCTCATTTCTTCAAAGCCCGATAAACTGCGGAGTTCTCGCAATGGCAGGTTCGCTCGTAATCGTTCCGCTTGTAAGTCTTATCACAAAGAAACCCGACGAAAACCGGGTTAAAGAGATATTCTCCTGCTACGACAGAAAGGTTATCGTCCCCGTAACGGAAACTCTTTCCGAGGGAGAAGAATTATAAAAATCGTATATAATAAAAAGGAATCGTGTCAAATCGGCTCGATTCCTCTTTTTATCAGATATTATTATAATTCCGGTTTACCCTCGTGATACAGACAATACGTTTTCAATATCGCCGTCTGTGTTTTTGAATCCGGAATTTCGCCCGCCATTACGCTCTCATAAAGTTTATCTATATGCACCCATTCCGTTTCCAGAAATTCATCCTCGTCAAGGTGATTCTCCCCTTGCGTAAAATCCGTAGCAATATACATATGAATAACCTCGTCCACATAAGCTACGGACGGATAAAGCGTACCGATTGATATGAATTTTCCGCCTGCAAGTCCCGTCTCCTCCGTAAGCTCGCGTCTTGCGCCCGTTTCCGGGTCTTCGCCCTTGTCGAGCTTGCCCGCCGGTATCTCCGTCATAACGCGGTCAAACGGATATCTGAACTGTTTTTCCACAAGCACCATGCCGTTTTTATCAATCGGAACGACAGCAGCCGCGCCGTTGTGCCTTATAACCTCGCGCGTCGCGGTTTGACCGTTGGGCAGAATTACCGTATCCTTAAAAAGATGAAGAATGACTCCGTCGAATATTTCTTCCGAATCCTTTTTTATTTCCTTTAAATTTTCATACATAAACAATCACCGTTTACAATTATACAATTTTACCGCTCGATTTTCAATATTGATTTACGCCGTATTTTATAGTAAAATATCCTGGATATTAAAAAAGAGGTACGCATTATGAGAATGAGACGAAAAAAAAATCTCGAGGAGAAGCTCCTCGAATGTTCGGATATATTATTAAGCCCCGTCACGGACGACAGAAATTACAATACCGCCGCCGACAAAAAGGAATATTTTGATTATAAAGAGCTTTTCGGAAACGACAACAAGGTCGAGCTTGAAATAGGCTGCGGAAAGGGTCAGTTCATCTGCGAAAAGGCACGGCAGAATCCCGATACAAACTTCCTTGCCGTCGAGCTTAACGCAAACGTCATAATGTTAGCGTGCAAAAAAGCGAAATCGGCGGGCGTTTCAAACGTTAAATTCGTAAAATGCAGAGCGGAATATCTGCCGAAATACATTACTCCTAATTCGATAGGGCGTATCTATCTTAACTTCTCCTGCCCGTTTCCGAAGAAAAAATACGCCTCGCACCGTCTTACAAACCGCCGTTTTCTCGAAATTTATAAACCGCTCCTCGCGCCGGGCGCGGAAATTCATCAGAAAACCGACAACATGCATTTCTTTGAATACTCAATAGAGGAATTTTCGCAAAACGGCTTTGCGTTAAAGAACGTTACGCTTGACCTGCACGCCGGCGGATTCGAGGACAATATTATGACCGAGTACGAAAAACGCTTTACCGACCTCGGACAGCCGATATACAGACTCGAGGCATATTTAAAATAAAATTCCAAAGCTCTTATTTTTTCGTCGAACGAAGAAACAGGAGCTTGTTTTTTATTCTTTCAATCCCCTCGTCAACGTCGTACGTATCCCGGACGGCTTTCTCCATGGGGCAAATATCCGTCTTATCTCTGTTTATTATTTTTTCGCAAAGCTCGCCGTATGAACATTCTATACCGTGACCGACAAGAAAATCGCGTCCCGATTCCGACATGACGCATGCGTAAACCTCTTTTATCCCCGCCTTGACAAAAAGCATGGCGGCGGCTTTTCCTACAATAAGGTCGGCGGCGGAGAAGCCCGAGAGATCTGTTTTGTTATCAAGAAACGACAGCATCGGCGCAATCCCTCTTAAATCGCTCGTTATGATTTTTCCGTCCTTACAAAGAGCTATGGAATGCCCCTCAAGCGCGTTCTTTGCGTTTTCGATATCCGTCATCAATCGAATCTGACCTCCCAGTTTTCGTCGTCTTTAGCTTCAAAACACATCAAAATCTGCTCTTTATTTACCTTTTCCTCACTTAAATTCTCGGGAAGTTCGGATTTTAAAAAGTACCGTCTTTCCGTTGTCTCGGAATTTTCCTGGAACTCGCCGTCAATCGCCGTACATATCGTAAAAGTTTTGATAACGCCGTAAACATAGGGCGGTTCGTTGTGCTTTTTCCTGTCCTGTACGGCTATGAGCCTGTCGGCGGTAACGTTAAGCCCCGCTTCTTCTTTCGTCTCTTTTATCGTGTTTTCGGCAATCGACAAATCAAAATCGCACCACCCGCCGGGGAGCGACCACCTGCCGTCGTTCTCTCTTACAAGCAGAATTTTATCGCCGTCGAAAACCGCGGCGCGCGTGTCGATTTTCGGGGTCTGATACCCCTTTTCGTTACAGAAAAGCGACTTTGATTTTTCTATTGTAATGTCGGCTTTCTCCGCTATCATTTCAGCGGAAATATCGCGAAGGCGTTCAAACCGTTCTATATCGTATATATTCGTCGAATATTCGAGTCCCGCCTGGGCAAGACTCTGAATTTCGCACGCCCATTTTGTAAATTTATCAAGTTCTTTCATGTAAAACCCTCCGAAATGATTTTAACTTAATATCGTATTAAAATCAAGTCGAAGAAACGAATGCGGAAAGTATTTTCATTGAATCCTCGTCCGATTCGAATGAAAATTCCGGATGCCACTGCACAGCCCAAACAAATTTTTTATCTTTCATATAAACGCCCTCGACGAGGCCGTCCTCGGAATATGCGGACGCGGTAAGCGGCTTTGCAAGTTCCTTTACCGCCTGATGATGATAGCTGTTGACGCCGATTCTATCCTTTTTTAATAATTCATATAACGGCGAATCCTTAACTATATCGACATTGTGAACCGCGCGGTCATACGGCGGGGTCATGTGATGATCCGTTTCGGTCTTAAATTGTGTATCGAGATCCTGATACAGCGTTCCGCCGAGATAAGCGTTTAAAAACTGGATTCCCCGGCAGATTCCGAGTACGGGGATATCGTTTTCGAGCGCGTAGTCAAGTACGATTTTCTCGCACTTATCGCGCATTTTGCACGTCTCACCGCATTCCTTTATACTTTTCTCGCCGTAAAAATCGGGGGAAACGTCCTGTCCGCCCGTCAGCAGAACGCCCGAGCAGTTTTTAAGCACGGAGATAAGAACCTCCCTGTCGTCGGTCAGGGGCAGAATAATCGTCGCGCCTCCCGCATTTTCTATTCCATTCATGTAACCGGGGAGCATCCATATAGATTTCTTTTCATAATCATACAGCGAACATACTCCTATAATCTTTTTCATAATTAAACACCTCATAAAAAAAAGACGCCTTTTCTCTCACGAAAAAAAGCACCTTTGCTTTTAATTAATAATAATTATTCGTAAAGCGGATATTTGTCCGTAAGAGCCTTAACCCTGTCTGCGATATCCTCTTTTTTATTGTCAAAATCATATATGCAGTCCGCGATACAGTCGGCGATAACTTTCATATCCTCCGTGTTCATCCCCCTTGTCGTAACGGCGGGCGTACCTATGCGGATACCGCTTGTTATAAACGGACTGCGTTTTTCGTTGGGAACGGTATTCTTATTAACGGTAATACAAACCTCGTCGAGCCTGTTTTCAAGCTCCTTGCCCGTACACTCCTCGTCGGAAAGGTCGATAAGTATAAGATGATTATCCGTTCCGCCCGAAACCATTTTAACGCCTCTGTTACTAAGCGCCTCGGCAAGAGCCTTTGCATTTTCAACTACAGCCGCCGCGTATGATTTGAACGAATCCGTAAGAGCCTCGCCGAAGCAGACCGCCTTAGCCGCAATAATATGCTCAAGCGGGCCGCCCTGTATTCCGGGGAAAATATTTTTATTTATCTTCTTGGCAAACTCTTCATTATTTGTAAGAATAAGACCGCCTCTCGGACCTCTCAGCGTCTTATGCGTAGTCGAGGTAACAACGTCCGCGTACTCTGCCGGATTCATATGCACTCCGCCTGCGACAAGTCCGGCAATGTGAGCCATATCGACCATCAAAAGAGCGTTGTTCTTATGAGCGATATCGGCAAGAATATCAAAACGTATCTCTCTGGGATACGCGCTCGCGCCGGCAACTATCATTTTAGGCTTAATCTCCGAAACCTTATTTGCAAGAACGTCATAATCTATAAATCCGTCGTCGTTTACGCCGTATGAAACGAAATTATAAAGACGTCCGCTGAAGTTTACGGGACTTCCGTGAGTAAGGTGACCGCCCTGCGAAAGATCCATTCCCATTACCGTATCGCCCGGCTCTAAAAGCGAAAAATATACGGCCATATTCGCCTGCGAACCGCTGTGGGGCTGAACATTGGCAAATTTCGCACCGAAAAGCCTGCACGCTCTTTCAATCGCAAGATTCTCGACTATATCGACATCCTGACATCCGCCGTAGTATCTCTTGCCGGGATAACCCTCGGCATATTTATTTGTAAGCACGCTGCCCGCCGCCGCCATAACCGCGGGAGAAACAATATTTTCACTCGCTATAAGTTCAATATTCCTTCTCTGACGGTCAAGCTCTTTCTGCATGGCCTCGGCAACCTGTGCGTCCGTTTCCGCGATAAGACCTATATCGTCAAGCATATTTTTATACATTAATAATCACGCTCCCGGCGATTATTTTATCATAATTTTTTTTACGATTCAATACCGCCGTTCATTTTCGTATAAAACGATAAAATCACCCGTTATTCACATCATCTTTGTTGACAAACTTATTATATATTACTAAAATAATCCTTGAGGTGATTTATTATGAAAACAGTTATAATCACGGGCGCGTCGTCGGGTATCGGACGAGTAACCGCGGAATATTTTTCCGACAGAGGATATAAAGTATACGGCGTTGCAAGACGTGAGTTTAAAAGCGATAAATTCACACCTGTAAAATGCGACGTAAACGACTACGAAGCCATGGGCGCGGTATTTGAGGATATTTATAAAAATGAAGGGCATATCGATATTCTCGTAAACAATGCCGGCTTCGGAATCGCCGGAGCTGTCGAGGACGCAAGCGTAGAGGCGATGGAATCGATAATCAGAACCGACTTCACAAGCGTTACCGTTCTGTGTAAAATGATAATCCCGTATATGAAAAAAACGGGCGGCAGAATTATAAACATCTCGTCCGTCGGAGCGATAATGCCCCTGCCGTATCAGGCTATGTACTCGGCTGTAAAAAGCGCGGTTGACGTATTTTCACGCGCGCTCGATACGGAGGTGCGTCCGTTCAAAATAAGGGTCACGGCGATTCTTCCGGGGGATACAAAGACGGATTTCACATCCGCGAGAATCATAGAGGACAGCGACACAAACGGAAACAAGTCTGCAAGCATGCGTTCAATCGGAAAAATGGCGAAGGACGAACAGAACGGCAAGGATCCCGTGACCGTCGCAAAGGATGTATTCACGGCGGCGGAAAAAAACGATCCCCCGCTTCGTATAACCGTCGGAGCGGTTTCAAAAGCGGAGGTATTTTTAAGCCGTGTGTTCCCTCTTAAGTCGATTAATTTTATAATAAGAAAAATGTACGGTTAATATACAAGGCTTAAATTTATATCCGGCTGCCGAGCGCGGATTTTATATCGTTTATTACCTGCTGTATATGAGCCGCCGCTTCATCCGAAATACCCGTAACGTCAACATACCGTCTGTCGTCAAGCCCGAGAAGATAATCCGTCGAAACGTTGAAAACGCCGGAAATCTTAACGAGCATTTCGATAGACGGTTGTATATTATCATTCTCCCAATTTGAAACGCTCTGCTTTGTAACAGACAGCTTTTCGGCAAGCTCAACCTGGCTCATCGACCTTGCAAGCCTCAAGGCTCTTATATTTTCATTTAACATATTTACACCGCCAATAACAATAATAGATTATAAAAATTACAATACCATTGTAATTTTCTTATTGACAAGTTATAAATACTATGGTATATTTATTTTGTACTTGTAATATTTTAGTACAAAAATGATATTTGGAGGTATAAAAATGTTAAAATTTCCCAAGAAGATAATGGCATTATTCCTGTCATTATTACTTTTAATTCCCGGCGCGGCAGTTACTGCCTTTGCTGAGTACGATACCGGCAACGGAAACGTGGTGCAAAGCGGTGACGGCTGGAAGCTCTATGAAAACGGTCTGCTGTATGTGTCAGACGCAGACAGAATTATTTTAAACCAGCTCAACGATTTTGATTTGGTAACAAAACTCTATCTCACAGATAACATCGACTTCGACAATTTAGAATTTTATTATGATGGTAGTTCTTTTGGTGTGACGGATCAGGAAGTGGAATTCTATAAATTTGAAAATCTTGAAAGCATCGAAGTATCGGAAACAAATCCAAATTACACGTCAGCAGACGGAGTTCTGTACAATAAGGACATTACAACGGTTGTGACATACCCTCCCGGAAAAACAGATGAAACTTACATAATTCCTAACAGTATAACATCCATATACATCTTTGATTTGATAACGACAAACATAAAAAACATAATCATTCCGGATTCAGTTATTAATATATATGGGTTACCATATGTATGGGGCCGCAATGAATGGTTTTTAAAATACGGTTCTTCAAAACTTGAAAACATTTCTGTTTCGGAAAACAATCCGAACTATTCTTCTATTGATGGTGTTTTATTTAATAAGGAGCAAACTGAACTTGTATATTATCCGTATAATCATAATGTTTCTTCATACGCAATTCCGTCCGGTGTAAAGGAATTTGGTGTTAGTTCTTTTGCAAATACCGGAATTACCGATACTGTTATTATTCCGTCAACAGTCGAGGACATTCAATCCTTTGCGTTTCCATACAGCAGAAATTTAAAAACTGTTATATTCGAGGACGGTCCGAGAAATTTAACTATTGAATACTATGCCTTTTACGGCTGCACAAACCTTGACAATATACAACTCAACGGAGAAAGAATATACAAAATAGACGCCAGAGCATTCAAGGATTGTAAAATCATGAACGAATCAAACTATGAGGACGGCGTGCTTTATCTGAACGACATTCTTTTGTTTGTAGATAATTCAAAAATTCCCCTTGACTATACTGTAAAAGACGGAACAAAGGTTATTGCGGACAATTCATGGATTGTACATTCGGATAACGGTGAATATATAGATCCGTTTGAATTTAAATCATCTGATGAAGAAGGTCTGCAGTGGTCCGTAGTAAATGTAACGATTCCCGACAGTGTAGACAATATAGGAACGCTCAGCATTCTTAACTATGAAAGTATTCCGGAAAATATGTTCAGAGTCGGATCAACATTTTATTTTGACATTGAAAGTGATGACAAAAACTTTGAGGAATTAACGGAAAATATGAAAATGGTGAAGGATTACAATGAAATTTTAGATGAATACTCATCATATTTCAATACAAGCAATATTGAAGAAATAAAAGAAGCTTGCAAAAACAACTATAACTGGATCTCTTTTGACGTTGATAACTGGGTGCTTAAATCAAACGTTATGCACAGCTATTTAACAGCAGGAGCAGCACCTCACTTATATAAAGTTAAGGACGGAACTGTCGGTTTTGCCGATTTGGATAATCAGGGTTACGCTGACCCTTCAGTTTACGTAAGCTGTTTTAATCTCGGAGGTATTATTCTTCCTGAAAGCTTTAAACATCTATCCAAAGATACTTTTGTAAGTCACGTCGGAGTATACAGTTATTTCTTCTATATCATCGGTGCTTCTTCGGATGATGAATTTGAATATTTATCAAACAAAAGTATAACTATTAACAATAAAGACTGCTATATTTATGACAGTCCGCAGACTATACCGCCTGCATTCACAACAATCTGCGGCTACAAGGGTTCCACCGCCGAAGCATACGCCATCAAGTACGACCGTAATTTTGTTGACATCTCGGAGTGTCAGCACGAGAAAACATGTCCGAGCTTTACGATTGAGCCGACATGCGGCAAAGACGGCTATTCGGGTGACGTTTACTGCCAGTACTGCGGCGAATATATAAAAGAGGGCGAAGTTATTCCCGCAACGGGCGAACATGAATTCTCCTCACCTGAAAGAATAAAAGACCCCACCTGCACCGAACCCGGTGAAGAAAAAGTTAAATGCTCACAGTGCGGTTACACCGAAACCAGAAAAATCGAGCCCAACGGACACGATTTTATCATAAGAATATCAAGTTTTGACGGAACGTGCACAGAGGACGGCTACGTTGTAAGAATGTGCATATTCTGCAACGAGACTCAGAAAGAAATTACGAGCATCGCAACAGGTCACATTGACGAAGACAGCGACGGTTACTGCGACAAGTGCGGAGAAAAGCTCAAAACAGACTGCTCATGCATATGCCATAAGGACAATGCATTTTCGAGATTTTTCTACAAGCTGTTCCGTATTCTCTGGAAGATATTCAGAATCAACAAATCATGCGACTGCGGAGCGGCACATTATTAATCAAATATTATTATAATATAAACCAGAATAAATTGCTCCCGGCGGGTTGATACCGCCGGGAGCTGTTTTCTGTTATCCTGATTTAAAATCCGCGTCCGCCGCCTGAATGTCCGCCGCCCGAATGTCCGCCGGAGAAACCGTCCGAATGACCGCCCGAATGGCTGTCATGAGGAGGATCTTTCGGTATGCGTCTTGTCGTAACTACTCTGTTTACAATTTCATCATTCGACACATCGAGATGTACGCTCGAAACAGCGTTAGCGTCGATACCGTTTACGATTCCGAATTTCTTATAACCCTTCTTTACGGTCGAAACGGCTATAACTGCGGCAATGATTCCGCCGATAACGCCGAATAAAATTATCTTTCCGGCATTCTCCTTAATTGCAATCGCCCTGTATTCCGAGCTGTCGTAATAATCGACCTCGCCGGTATCGTAATAATATTCATCCGTAGAAGGCTCTACGCTCATAAAATAATCAACATTGTCAAGGAAATGATCCATACATCCCTTAATGTCATCATCAACGATATAATTCTGAAGCTCAAGCGTTATGTCGTCGATATCGTATTCATCCATATGCTGAGAACACGTACCCGAGGCAAGTATGTAAACATATCTGTTGCCCGCGCCGCCTACATTATCTACGGCTAAAATAACGTCGTCCTCGATATAATCGCCGTATATGCTTTCATAGTAACCAAACGCGAACGCTTTACCGGCGTTATCGTCCGTACCGTCATAAAAATCATCCGTTACAAGATGAATGTTTATACTGTATTTTTCCGATATTTTCGTCATATATTCAAGACATTCGTTAACCTCGGAATCACTGAGAAGAAGCGACCTGTCGTCTATAATCGTATCATAAGCATATGTCATTACAATTAAGGAACAAATCGACATTATAACGACCGTTACGCACGCGAAGCTTTTAACAAATTTTTTCATCAGAGTATACCTCCCGTGAAAAGCATTGTAATAAGCGAAACTATTATTCCCGCTCCCGCGAAGCAACCCGCCGCAAGACATGCAAGCTTCTGTTTGGAAACGGGAAGCTCTCCGCATATTTTGCCCGTCTCGCCGTTCATTGCATACGTATATATTTTGCCCTCATGCTTATATGTGCTCACCCATATGGGAAGAAGGACATATTTCCAATCCTCGTTCCTGATATCGGCGTTAAACGACTCCGTTACCGTGATTGAATGAGGTATCGTAGAGGCAAGCTGAGACTGCGCCAAGCTCTTTATTTTCCCCTCAACCTCCGGCTTCATATCTTCTACGCCGATGTCGTTTTTCTCTGCGAAAAAGCCCGACAGATACGACGCGGAGAACGGTATAATCGAATCCCTGCTATACGGACAGACATTTGACATCAGTTTTTTATCCTCGCCCTTCAGCGCGAACTGAGATATTCCCAGAGATTTTACCTCGCCCTGTCTGACATGTCTGTGCGTTATCGTTTCGGTATACTCCGTATCTCCGTCCGTCCAAACGTTTATCTCCTTCGACTGCGCGATAAGATTTGAATAACAAAGAGAATCCACAAGCCTGTACGGCATGTATATTCCTTTCAGAGAACTGTTCTTTTTGTCGCCGCCGAAGCCCTTGGGAAGAAACTTTTTCTTTCTCCTCATTTCGTCAAATTTCTGCTGCGCAAACTCCTTTGAAATTTTGAACGGAATTATACCGTCCGGCTCAAACTCACCGCTAAGTCTGCTGTTCATAACAACAGGGCTGTCACAGAAGTAACAGAATCCTGCGGCGTCCGTTGCGTCCGTTACAACCTGCGCTCCGCAGTTCGGACAAACGTACTCGCTGAACTGAGAATAGCTGACGTCCTTTTTATTTTCGTCATTTTCGAGCTGTTCCTTATTATAAACATTTTTGCAAAATTCGCAAACAAATTTACCCGATTCCGGATCGAAGGATATACCCCGTCCGCATGCGGGACACTTATATGCCGATGCCTGCATTGTTACCACCCTCTTTTATTATACAGAAAAAAATCGACAAAATCTACACTATTTTAAAAAAAAATTTATAATATACCGAAAATTTTTAATTTTTTCCCGATTCGTAATTCATTCCTATTTCATAATATTTATATTTATGCATAATTATTCAACATTTTTCGGGATTTTGTTCATTAATTTTATCCTTTTATTCACATTTCACACTATTAATGCATAAAATTCGACATGACAGACCACTTTTTTACAAATTCAAATATTTATTGACAAGTTGCTTTTTTTATGTTATTATACAAGTGCGTTAATATAAATGTTGGAGGCGTTTTATTATGAAATCAACCGGTATTGTCAGAACGATCGACGCTGTCGGCCGTTTCGTTATTCCTATGGAACTTCGCCGTACCATGAACCTTATGGATTCTTCGGACGCGCTTGAGGTTTTCGTAGATGATGACAAAATTATCCTTCGCAAGTACTCACCGTCCTGCATTTTCTGCAAGGGACTTGACAACATTGTTGAGTACAACGGACAGAAAATCTGCAAGGAATGCATTGAGAAGCTCTACGACAAAGCAGAGAAGCTCGACTGATAATCTATACCGAGCCGCAGTTTTAACGCCTGCGGCTTTTTCATTTGCGAACCTGATAAACGGTTCGCATTTTTTTATTTACTAATATGCCGAAATCATGTATAATATACGTCGGTGATGGTATTGTCAAGACATTTGGAGTATATAATCCCCGACAGTTACGACGGTAAAAAGGTCGTGCATTTTTTAAGGGGAGAAAAGAAATTTTCATGCCGTCTCGTCAGCGCGCTGAAACAGATTCCCGACGGAATACAATTAAACGGAGAACATGTCAGAACGATTGACAGAATTAAAGCCGGAGATGTACTGAGCGTAAATATTCCCGACGATAAAAGTGAAATCGAACCGACGGATATTGGGCTTGATATTATATATGAGGATGAGGATATTATGATCGTCAATAAACCGGCGGGACTTGCGGTTCATCCGACGCATAATCACCGGGACGATACATTAGCGAACGCAGTCGCGGGATATCTTGAAAAAAACAATCGCTGCGCGTCCTTCCGCGCAGTCGGCAGACTTGACAAACAGACATCCGGGCTCGTCCTTCTTGCAATGAACAAATACGCGGCGGCATTCCTTCCCGATAAATACGAAAAAGAATATCTTGCCATAGCCGGCGGATATTTTAAGGTTCCCGGAACTCTGAACAAACGCATATACAGACCCGACCCCATGAAATCGCTCAGGGCAGCGTCCGAAAATAATAACGTCGGCGATAAGGCTGTAACGCACTATACACCCATTGCAAGCGACGGCAAACGCACGCTCGTTCGCGTCACGCTCGAAACCGGCAGAACGCACCAGATACGCGTTCACTTCTCGTCTGAGGGCGCGCCCCTTGCGGGCGACGAAATGTATTCAAGTTCGGATACTTCAATAAAAAGAGCCGCGCTCCACTGCGAAAAACTGACGCTGATTCATCCGGTAACGAATGAAAAAATGTCATTTATCGCGCCTATGCCCGATGATATGCTTGCCGTAATCAACAACCCGGACAAGCCGTTTAAAAAAATAAATTCAAATTATTAAATATAGCAAAAAAATCTGCCCCGAAAACTGTCGGGACAGATTTTTTTTAGATTATATTTGTTTTGCCGAATACAAAAATCAGGGAATTTCTCAGCTGAAAAGCGCTATAAAATCACTAAAAGACATTTTTTTGCAGCCGTCAATACTAAGTCTGCCCTCGGGAATATCGCCGGAGAAGGAATCAAAAATCATTGCCGTAATAATATTACCCTCCGCGTCGCATGTCTCCATACCGAGCAGCTGCTCACCGTCCATATAGAACTTAACAAGTGAATTTTCCGATTTGAACGTATAGCACATTACGTCTTCTTTTTCACAAAACGTGGTAAGGCTCGTCGTGCATTCAGCATTTGAAAGGTCTATGGACATTTCGGGAAGGTCAAGCTCCGACTCGTCGATACCGGCAATACTCATCAAATATTTACTGAACTCAATGTATGAATTATTGTCAACACTTACAATATAGTACTTTGATTCATCCTTCTTTGTAAGCTTATTCTTTTCAATCAATCTCATAAAGTCAAGATTAACGCCGTCGACCGCCATGGAAACACGGAGATTTTTTCCGTCAACCGTAAATCTTACATTCTGTTTGCCGTCTGACGTAAGCATCGAACCGGTGAAATCATACTTACCGGACGCAAAACTGCGGATAGCAGCGGGAAGTTCGGTTGTATTATCCGGATTTACGGTAGTAGGCTCGGTCGTAGTGGGCTCGGTCGTAGTGGGCTCGGTCGTAGTGGGCTCGGTTGTAGTCGTCTCAGCCGTGGTAGACTCAGATGTTGTCGCTTCAGTTTTCGCTTCAGTTGTTGTTTCAGTTGTTGCTTTAGTTGTCGCTTCAGTTGTTGCTTCAGTTGTTGCTTCTGTTGTTGCTTCTGTAGTCGGATCGGTAGTCGAAGCGGTAGTTTCCTCAGAAGAAGTTTCTGATGTAGATTCGGACGAAGGAACAGTTGTATATTTCGACGTCGGCTTTGTAACAGGTCTGGTCGAAAGCTCTGAACTGTCGGTTTTCTTTGTCGTAATCTCGGTTTCGTCAGCCGATTCCTCAGAATTTACAATCTTGTTATATTTGTCCTCTCCGCCCATTGTGCTGATGAGCTTTGAAGCAAATCTTAAAACAAGTCTTGCGTCCGACGCCGTAATATTGCCGTCTCCGTTAGCGTCTGCAACGGAAATCACGGAATCATCGAGAATTTCGATTTTCGCGGCATGACGAAGAATCATTCTTGCATCCTTAGCGGCAACCTTGCCGTTTTGGTCAACGTCTCCGAGAGCGGGCGCGGCGGAAGCCATAGACGTTGCGGCAAATACCGCCGCCGCCGTCAGCGACACCGCTGAGGTCAGAGAAACTATTTTTGATTTTTTCATTATGTTCACCTTCCTGAAAAAATAGGGGGACACATACAAAATATATGTCCCCCCTTTATATCACCTATCTATCAATACTGGATATCCCAGATGTTGATTGTATCAACAAGTCTTGCAGAACCGTCGATTGTAACAAGAACAGCCTTAAGGTTAGCGGTAATATCAATGTTCATAACCTGATCGAGAGTAACAATCTGATTTGTCTCGGGATTATAAACAAGAGTAGCCGTACAATCCGTGTATGTAAGACTGAAGCTGTTAACCGTAACCGCCTTAACGCCGGCAAGAGTGCTATCGATATCAGCTTTTGACATCGGGCTGAACATCGCACCCGTAAAGCTGGGCGAGCTTGCTGCTGTCGAATCTGTAATCGGTTCGGGATTGTCCTCGTCAACGAGGGTAATTGTTATCTTTATGTTATCTCCGTCCTTAACCGCGGAAGCACTCTTAATCTTGGAAGCGTCGGTAAGAAGACATCCTGCGGTATCGTGATTGGTAACGGGGAATGCGTGCATATCGGAGCCTGCTTCTTTAACCTGCGGGTCTGCCTTTGCCTTATCCTCGGTAGTCATAAAGCCCTCCGCAATGGGAAGAATAACGTTACCGAGAGTGCCGAGATTACGTTTATCCTCGGGGAGTGACTGGAACTCAACCTTCTTGAAAGCGGGTTTATCGGCCTTAGCCTTGTTCATAACCTCCGTATACTTGGCAAGAATCTCTTCGTTTGTCGAAAGACCCTCAATACCGCCTGCGGCCGAGCTGTCTCCGCCCTGCTGAGCGTCGCCGCCGGTCGAACCGCCGTTATCGGAGCTGCCGTTTGTATTTGCCTCGGAGCCGGTGCTTGAGCCGGTGCTTGAACCGGTATTCGAGCCCGTGTTTGAACCGGTATTGGAAGCTGTATTCGAGCCGGTATTTGAACCGGTGTTCGAGCCGGTGTTTGAACCGGTATTTGCTCCTGTATTAGCCGAAACAGTGCCCGTCTGCATGGAAGCTACCTTGTAACAGCACAGCGCGCTTGTCGCCATGGAAACGCAGATAGCGATAACTGCGACCACGGACAAAAGCTTCGTGAGAACGGGAGCGTCGTACTCGTAGTATTTTTTCATAAAAAGTTTACCCCTTTCATGGATTCCAACTATCCAATGATTTCATGTTTTTAATAAATAAAAAACTGCTTGTATTAAATTTACAACAAAATTAAGAGAATGTCAAGATTAAAAAACAGAAAATATTATCCTATTAACATATTTTCTTGCTTTACACCTCTTTATTTATACTTTATACACAGCTTGGCAACATTTGCATTGCAAAATTATCAATTTTTTGTCATTCTTTTCAATATGTTAAAACGCCTTTTTCACAATCCCCGAAGAATACTTCATTTTTATTTCCGCTCCTGTTTTTTTATTTTTTCCCAATACTCCTTTGCCGCCTGTTCGTTCCTGTTATCCCCGAACTCATAGTATACGGTATCTTTAATAATATCGGGCAGATACTGCTGTGAAACCCAATGATTTTCAAACGAATGCGGATATTTATAAAACTGCCCCTTAACCTTTGCGTCCGCTCCGTCGTAATGCATATTCTGAAGCTGTCTCGGAACAGGCCCGTATTTTCCGCTTTTCAAATCGGCCGAAGCGGAATTTATCGCATTGTACGCGGAATTGGACTTGGGCGAATTGCAAACAAGAATAACCGCGTCCGCAAGCGGAATACGCGCCTCGGGCAGCCCCACCTGCAAAGCGATATCGACGGCGGATTTCACTATCGGAATAATCATCGGATACGCAAGCCCCACGTCCTCGCACGCGCACACCAGAAGTCTTCTGCACGCCGAAGCAAGATCGCCCGCCTCCAAAATTCTTGCAAGATAATGTACGGCGGCGTTCGCGTCCGAGCCTCTCATTGACTTCTGATAAGCAGAAACAAGGTCGTAATGCTCGTCGCCCTCCTTATCGTAGCGAAGCGACGTTTTCTGAGTCAGGGTCAGCGCGTTCGCCATTGAGATAACGCGTTTTTCTCCCTCCCCGGGCGTTTTTGCGCTTAAACAAAGCAGTTCAACGGTATTTACAGCCTTTCTGACGTCTCCTCCGCAGCCGTAGGAAACGTGTTTTATTACGCCGTCCTCTATGTCAAGTTCACATTTCAAATCCTCAGCCATGACAGAGAACGCACGTTCTATCGCCGGTACGATTTCTTCCGGCGTTACCGTTTTAAATTCAAAAACCGTCGAACGGCTCAAAACCGCGGAATATACGTAAAAATACGGATTTTCGGTAGTTGAGGCAATAAGCGTTATCGAACCGTTTTCAATATATTCAAGCAGAGACTGCTGCTGTTTTTTATTAAAATACTGTATTTCGTCAAGATAAAGCAAAATTCCGTTCCTCGCATGGAACGTATCTATCTGCGAAACGATATCGCGTATGTCGGAAATGGACGCGCTCGTACCGTTGAGCTTATACAGCTTTTTATCCGCCGAGTCCGCTATTATCCGAGCAACCGTCGTTTTACCGACCCCCGAAGGACCGTAAAAAATCATATTCGGAATCTCTCCGCTCTCTATAATATTTCTGAGCGGAGCGTCCTCCCCGATAAGATGACGCTGACCGACCGTTTCTCCGAGAGAGACAGGTCTTATTCTGTCCGCAAGAGGTTGAGACACGTTTTTTTCCTCCGTAATATATATGATTGTTTCTGCAATTTAATTTTATCATACATACTATTATTTTTCAATATTAAAAAACGGTTTGAAGGTTTAAAAACCGCAAACCGTTTTTATTCATACGCCGATTAATTAAAGTCTTTCGACAAGATCTCTGAATACTCTCTCAACGGTAAAACAGATATCCTTGCCCAATGAATTTGTCTCATGGTAATGATTTCTGTCGAATCTGTCGTGAACGCTCGAAAGATACGCCTGCGTCGGATGAAGAACAGAATCGTTCGGAGCTACGACATAACCCGTCATATCGTTGGACACACCGAAAACCATAAGCGAATCATCCCCGCATATTTGAGCCAGCGGTTCGGGATTTATTTCAGGTCCCAGACCCGTTGCCGAATCCTCCGCCGAAGCATAGCCGCCGTATACAAGCTCGCAGAAAAGCTCGCCGGGGAAAATAAGTATCTTCTGAGAGCCTATCTTCATATATGTCATTTCGGTTCTCAAGGCTATGCCGACATTGCATCCCGGATACGGGAATTTATCCGCCGTGCAGACCTTTAATATAGGCATTAAAGCAAGAATACAGTTATCAATCGGAGCGTAATATTTTTGAGAAATAAACGAAATTGACGAATCAAGCTCAATGTCGTTGTCAATCTTAAGAGCAGCCTCGCCGAGCATTTCCCCGCCGAGCTTTGTGCGTTCGTATCTGTCCTCGGAAAGATCGGCTATATTCGTTGCCGCAATTGCTCCGACGGCGAAGAGAACGTTGACCTTTTTGCTCTCGTTAATTTTTTCTCTCATAAAGTACGGATAATCCGCGCTTATTTTCGAGTTGTCACCGCCCATTGTATTGGGATGAGCGGAGTAATTCATAAACCACGTTTCGTCCGAACCGTCGTCCGGAACAAAACGAAGCCTTGACAGCTTATCGTTTACGACGTACGGTGCTCTGCCGTCGCTTATTGCGTCGGGCACACTGATGTATCCCATATAAAGCTTGCCGGGTTTTCTGTCCTCGTAAGCCCTGATACACACGTCCTTGACGCTTGCAAAAAGCTTAGCCATATAAGCCTTGTCAAGTCCCGTCCGAGGCAATTTGCCCCAGTAACCGACGGTATCTATTCCCGCATGCGTGTGAGTACAGCTTATATCTATGTATTTACATCCCGACTGTCTGCAAAAATCGGACAAAGACGCTCTTATCTCATCAACGTCATGACCGGTAAGACCGATAATATCGCAGCTGACAAGCAGGATACCCTCGTTTGACTTACAGTCAAGCCACATTGCCCTGACCGTCGTCGGGTCGTAAACGCCCGTGACGAGATTACCCATTTTATAGCCTGCCATCCAGTATTTTTTCGCCGTCAGGTCTGCCGGCATAACCTCCGACATAGCGAAACCGCACGAAAAACCGTCATTATTCTCATTCTTGATATAAACAGGATCGGCCTTGGGTATAGCCGGAGTACTCATCTTTTTCTGAAGCTTTCTGCCGTTTGAGGACGTAAACTTCAACGCGGCCTTAGCCGCAAGATCTGCAATGTCCATTGATTTATATAACCTCTTTTAAAATTATTTGTTTGTTTTTTCAATCCACATGAGAACGTCCGCGAAAACGTTCTTTTTGTCCGCCTCATTGAGTATCTCATGTCTGTCGCCGGGATACAGCTTCATATCAACGTTCGTATGTCCCGCGGAAACGAGAGAATCATATACTTTCTTAACGCCCGCGCCGTATGAGCCTACGGGGTCGTCGCCGCCTGATATAAGCAATACGGGAAAATCGTTATTAAACGATGTAAACCACTCGGGACGGTTTACGGTTATAAGAAGATTAAAAAGATCTCTGTAGCCTGCGGCGGTAAAAAGAAATCCGCAGTACTTGTCGTCAATATACCTATCAACAATCGAATTATCCGTAGTCAGCCAGTCATACGCGGTTCTCTGGGGACGGCATCTTTTATTATACGAGCCGAACGCAATTTTATCTATAAGCTTCGACCGATAGTGAGATCCTTTGCTCTTTATAATCATATCCGCAATCATAACGCCGGCCTTCGCACCGGGATTGGGACCGGAAGTGCCGCAGAAAACAGCACCCTTTATGCCTGCGGAATAAAGCTCGGTATAATATCTTGCGATAAATGATCCCATGGAATGACCGAACAGAAAAACGGGAACCTGAGGATATTTGTCTTTAGCAAGATCCGTAACAAGCTTAACGTCGTTTACAAGAGCCTTATACCCGTCATTCTCACCGAAAAAGCCGAGTTCTTCATCGTTTTTAACGCTCCTGCCGTGACCTAAGTGGTCGTGAATAAACACAACATAACCCGACGAAGTGAGAAAATCCACAAACTCCTCGTATCTTTCAAGATGCTCCGCCATGCCGTGGCAAATCTGAACAATGCCCTTAACGTCAAGCTGAGTTGCCGAATAGTAAGACATAACGTTAAGAGACGCAAGCCCCGATGACGACTCTATACTATAATTTCTGCCAAGACTTATCATGATAAATGAACCTCCCTGTAAAAAACGGGAACGAATATCCCGAAAAAATCCTTTATTAATTATACCACAAAAAACGCGTTAAAAAAATGATAAATTATCCGATTATTAATATTTCGTCGCATTAAACAAACGTTCGCTTTTCTCTTTGTCTAATTCGACAACAAAGTTTTTGTTTCGGTTCGGAAACCCATATGATACAATATAGCTTGAATATGGCATAAAAATTTTTATATATACGGAGAATGATTATAATGAGCGCAATGAAAGACAAAATGCACACGGGCGAACTCTACTACCCGAACGACGAGAGCATAATGGAAATTCAGCTTAAATGCCTCGACAAATTATACGATTTCAATAATACACGTCCGACGCAGTTAAAATTAAGAGAGGAAATGCTTAAGGACATGTTTGCCGAAATAGGTTCAAACTGCTATATAGAACCGCCGTTTCACGCAAACTGGGGAGGAAAACACGTCCATTTCGGAGATAATATATATGCGAATTTCGGGTTGACGCTCGTCGACGACACGCACATTTACGTAGGCTCCTATACCATGTTCGGTCCGAATGTCGTAATAGCGACGGCGGGACATCCGATTCTGCCTTCGCTTCGCGAAGAAGCATATCAGTACAACATGAGCGTACATATAGGCTCGAACTGCTGGCTCGGCGCGGGCGTTATCGTCGTACCCGGCGTTACGATTGGCGACAACTGCGTCATAGGCGCGGGAAGCGTTGTGACAAAGGATATTCCGTCAAACTCCGTCGCATACGGCAATCCGTGCAAAACTGCAAGAATGATAAACGAACACGACCGCGAATTTTATTTTAAGGACAGAAAAATCCCCGAAAATTTATTATGCAAAGACAACTGCTAATAACTCAAAGAAAAACCGGCTTTTTAAATTCAAATTCGATTAAACTTATCGCCGTTTCCGCCATGACCGCCGACCATATCGCATGGACGCTTTTCCCCGAATATCCGACGGATTTTCTTCCGCTTATCTTGCATATAATCGGAAGAATCACATGCCCGATAATGTGTTACTGCGCCGCAGAGGGATTTCATCATACGAAAAATATAAACAAGTACACGCTGAGAATGTTCCTGTTCGCTTTCGTTTCGCACTTTGCGTACATTTTCGCTTCGGGGAATTATACGGATTTTCATTCGTTCATACCGTTTTATAACGGCGATATTCTCAATCAGACGAGCGTGATGTGGTCGCTTGCATTCGGACCGGTAATGCTCAGAACGGCTTACAGCGAAAAAATAAAAAGCAAGGCGTTAAAAGTCCTGCTGATATTATTAATCTGCGTTCTCACACTGCCGAGCGACTGGAGCTGCGTGGCTTCACTGTTTATACTATCGTTCGGGACGAACAGAAACAATCTGAAAATGCAGTCTGCTTGGCTGATAATTTACGCCGCCGTTTACTCGCTCGTATATATTCTTGCGATAAATACCGTTTACGGAATACTGCAAATGGCTGTCGTTCTCGCGATTCCGATAATTTACGCATACAACGGAGAGCGCGGTAAAAATATCGGATTCAATAAATTTATAAAATGGTTTTTCTACATATACTACCCGCTTCATTTATTTGTAATCGGAATCATGAATCAATACGTTTTAAAATAGAATAACAAAAAGCCGTAAAGCGCGGATACCTCGATTTACAGCTTTTTTATTATTGTTTAATCAATCACTCTACGGTTACGGTGCCGTCCTCGGAAACGGTGATTTTCATACCCGTCTTAACGTAATCGAGAAATTCCTGTCCGAGATTATCGACCGTCGGCATAGGATTGTTCTCGTTCCATACGGCGGAGAGAACCGCACCCGCGGCGGCAAGAGAATCTATAGGATGAGAAAACAGGAGACATGCCGGAGTTCTGCCCATTACGTTGGCGCAGTAGAGAACCATACCGCCGGTTGTCGAGCCTATTGTCTGAGGAAGGCAAAGAGCCGTTCCCGCCATGGGCTTTTCATATATATCGGCATTGTTCTGATCTCCGCACTTCGCGGTCTTATCGCCGAACATGAGGCTGTGCTGAAAACTTGCAAGAGTGTTGAATCCGTTATGGGAAACGAGAGCCACTGCTTCAGCTTTTCCGGGGACTACCGGTCTGCCTTTAAAAGTTTTCATCTCACTTTACCTCCTTCGTAATATAATCAAGTATCTCTTCGCTCGTATAGTATCTTGCGGATGTGTATGTGCGAAGCTTATTGGAGTTCGTAATTACGGGCTTCTTGCCGCATAACGGATTGTTCATATACATGAGAGGACAGATATAGCTTAAAACTACGCCTGTGGTCTTAAGCTTTGCGGCATAACCCGTTCTGTTGAACTTGTCAACAACGTCGGGAGCGGCTGTGAATACGGTCGGAACGGAAACCTTTGAAAGTCCGCTCTTCCTCAAACGCTCATAAACATTATCCGTCCACTCCGTAAGCTGGTCGTACGTAAGATGAGGACAGCCGACAAAACAAAGCTTGGGCTTTGCGTTTTTATCCTTCCAGATAACGGGGTAATTATCCTTAACTCTCTGAAGCTCCGCGTCGTCGATAACGTAAGTCTGCGCATTCTCGACAATAAGCTTTTCGCCCTGCTCGACAGCCTCGGGAGTAAGATTTTCAATGTGATAAAGTCCTACCGCGCCGTTTGAAGCGGTAGCCGCGCCGAAGTCCTTAAGATAAGCCTTGACGTCGTTGTTTATTTCGGTTCCTATCCATTTGTCAAGCCCCTTAATATACGGAACGTCCTCCATAACCTTCATACCGATAGCGGAGCCTAAAATCTGCGCCTCGGGTTTTTTGCTCGTCTTGACATCGATAATCCATGTCGCTTTTCTGCCCTGGTCGGTAAGAAGTCCGAAGTACGGAACAAAGCCGACGATAGAGCCGAAGAGTTCGATAATACCGGAGTTACGGTTACATCTTGCGCCGAGCACGGAGTTCGCAAAAACAACCGCGCTCGATTCCGCCCATGAGAGAATCTCGCCTTTTTTCGGAGTATTGCCTATCTCGTCAAGATAGCACGCGCATGTATAAGCATTGTCGTTTACAAGTCCGAGCTTACGAAGCTGGGCGTCGTATCTGTCCTGCGCGTTATACATAAATTTTTTGAATACAAGATTTTCGATAATATTCGACGGAACGTTTTTATCCAGAGGCTTGGGGTCGACGGAAAATTTCTGCGACGAAAGCGCGCCCGCGTCGATAAGCTTATCCATAAGCTCATAAACGGGTTTCATAACGCCGAGTCCGAAGCTTGTTACGAGATGTCCCATTTTACTTGAAACGGGAACCATTTTCTCAGCCCCGAACGCCTCGCCGTAAAGAACGAGAGTTTTCATGACCTTAGCCATAGTCTCGCCTTTTTTACCGTCAAGGATATCCTGCTGCTCGGGAGTCAGAGCCATTTTTGTTTCAGCCATAAAACGATTATCCTTTCTTTTTTTCTAATCAGATTGAACGCGCCTTACGGTATGCGCTTCGTACCGCTTCAAATACTCTTGCGCCCTTGAAGCTGTCGCCGACATTGAATATCTCGGACGCGGAATGATTCTTTACACAGTCATAATAGATATCGATTGCGCTTCTGTTTCCGGCGGCAAGAACGACAATATCCGCCTTAAGCTCACGGGTAACAGGCTCGTTTTTAACAGGTCTTAACGCGTCCATGGGATTCTCAACGTTTTCGGGAAGAATCGGCGACCATGTGATATAGGGATTGGGAACATTTTTATTGACGTTCTGTTCAACGATAATCCTGCCGTCCTCTACCTTTTTAAGCGTAGTCATATTAAGAAGCTCGACTCCGCCCTCCTCAAGGTAATGGATAAGATGACCTCTGTTTGCGGTACACGCATGATTCATGATATATTTATCCATCTCAACGACCTTAACGTTTTTATTAAGCTCGTATCTTAATACGTAAGCCGTTTCCGCGCCTACCACGCCGCCGCCGATAACAGCGATATCCTTAGCGTCCTTGACAATATTATAATCGTTGAGGACGTCAACGGCGAATACGACGTTTTTATTATCGATACCCTCGACGGGAGGCTTATTCTGAACGGTACCGGCCGCGATAACGATTGTATCATATCCCTTTTCCTTAAGAGATTTTGCGTCGGCCGCAGTATTCATAAACATCTTGAAATTCTTGTTCTTTTCAAGCTTTGCCACAACGCCCTTAAGATAATCGAGATAATTTTTAAACTCATATTTAATCATGGGCCTGCTTCCCGGAATAACGCTTCCGCCGATTTCGCCCGATTTTTCGTAAAGGTCTACCTTATGACCTCTCTTGATAAGAGTATCCGCCGCGACAACGCCCGCAGGTCCCGCGCCTACAACGGCAACCTTCTTTATAACGTCCGCTTTCGGAATTTCGGCAGAATACTCCTCCTCGAACGCCGTCCTCGGATTGACGGCGCACTGGGGATGTCCGCCCTCGACAAACTCGTTAAGGCAAGCCTCCTGACATCCGATACACGGTCTTATATCGCTTACCCTGCCCGCGTACGCTTTATTGCACCACTCGGCGTCTGCAAGAAGGGGTCTGCCGAGCATTATCATGTCGCACTTGCCGTCTCTCAACGCCTTCTCGGCAAAATCGGGATAACCCAACTTACCTACGGCTGTGACGGGAACCTCAAGTCCCATATTCGATTTAATATTATTGTCCGCAAAATATTTTTTTGCAATCTCGGAAATGTCAAGGAAACATCCCGAGGGCATCGATGAAGGCGGATGCGGAAGCCACCAGTTATCGTAGCATCCGAGGTCTACGTCGAACATATCGACGCCCGCGTCAACAAGCTTTTTCATATATTCGAGAGTTTCCTCTATACTTCTCTCGTTCTTAAACTTTTTAAGAGGACTTACGTTATCCATCTTTGCTTTGTAAGTAGCGTTGAGCATAAGCGAAAGGTCGATTCTGTACATAATCGGGAAGTTCGCGCCTACTCTGCGGCGTATTTCTTTAACCATTTCAACGCCGAATACCGTCGGATCGGCAAATTTTCCGAGCTTTCTGTGATTAAACGCCTTATTCGTAATCTGCTCGATAAGATAACCCTCATGACCGTGAAGATATACGCCGTCAAGATTGCACGCCTTAGCGTCCGCACTGCCCTGACCTATCTTCTTGATAATCTTGTTAAGGCTTATATCCGAAAGTCTCAGACACGGAACGTCCTTCATGTACCAGTTGGGATTAAACGACGAACTTCTGGGAAGTTTAAGCTGGTTCGTAAGACATTGCGGATTGCCCACTCTGCCGAGACCCGCGGTAAGCTGAATAAATATCGCGCTGCCGTGAGCGTGGCACATACCGGCAAGGTCGCGCCAGGGAGCGAAAACGGTACGGCTTCTGTCGATACGGGGGAAGTAAGTAAGCTCGCCGAGTTCTATAAGAGATTTATCGATTCCGTATGTAACGGGAATAAGTCCCGTCGTAATAAGACCCACTCCGCCCTTGGCTCTCTCCTCAAAATACTTGAGCATTTTCTCGTTGGGACGTCCTGTTTCGTCGCACATGCATATATTGCCCATGGGAGCCATGACAAGGCGGTTTTTGAGAGTCAGCCTGTTTACGCGAATAGGGGAGAACATATTGTCATACGGATAGAGATTGCTCGTCATTGACGGAGTCTCGTAGCCCTTTTTCCACCAATCAGCGTAATCGGAAGCTAACTGCGTGAGTTTTTCTTCATAATTCATTTAGCAAAACCTCCAAAAAAATCGCTTTTTACTTTCAAAGTATATCACATTTTTTACTGAAATATCAATAGAAAACAGAAATTTTGTTAAAAAATAATCAATCTCGTTCAAACAGCGATAAATGCCTTTACATTATCGAAATTCATGTCTCCCGCGTCTTTTTTGTCGATTAAGAAATATAAATATCCGCTGTCCTCAAATTCGAGAGTAAAATCCTTTCCCGAAAACGAATCTATGCATAATAAAAGCGAATACCCGTCGGGAACACAGTCGGTTCCTTCCGTTTCCGGTGCGTCGCCGAACGCCTGATGAAGCGCGGAATTAAAAGCGTTCTCATCTGAGGAAAACTCCATTTGAAGTTCCGAAAATCCGACCTCATTTCCATCCTCGTCGACAATTTCGCCGAACTGCAAATCAGAATTGTCCGCATCGGAAAATCTAACGGCAAAATATCCGTCGGGCTGTAATCGAGCACCGATGTAAGGTTCGCAAGCCAATCCGAGCGGAGAAGTCAGACAGCCGAAGAAATAGAGTATTCCCCTCTTTTTAAACACTTTATTTTCCGGGTCAATATCGTCCGTTCTTATCTGACAGATAAAATCCATATCGTAGCCGTCGGCATCGACGGGCCAGTCAAAATCATCGGTTATGTGAGGCGCCCCCCAAAATTTACTTGCGCCTATTTCACATTCGTTTTCTCTTCCGCCGATATAAACGGCTTCGGACAATTTATTTAATTTAAGCATATTATTTAAACATCTCCGATTATTTTTTTCAATTCGGTTATAAGCTCGCCCGCTCTCTTTTGCTATAGCAAAGGAGAGCCGTACACATAAGCCCAAAACGCACCGGCTTACTCCTCCGGGAACTGTTTTTTCCTTGAAATACGTCAGTATTCCTGCAGGAAAGATGCGTCCAAAATCTGTTCCTCGGATGAGCGTAAAAAAACATTTTCCCCCGCGATTTTACGGACGGAAATCTTCCGAAAATCGGTATTTTTGAATTTTTGTTTCAAACCGCGTCAAAAGGATGGTTAATTCCTTTATATTCACTCATAATTTACGACAAAAATCCCAATTAAAAAACAGCCGTCATTTACTTGACGGCTGTAATATTTCATCTGTAATTATTCGCCGGCTTTTTCCGCCTCAGCCTGAGCAAGAAGATCGTCGATTGAAACGGCAACGGGCTCGTCGTCCTCAACAACAGTCTCTTTGGCATCAGCCGCGGTATCCTCGGAAGCAAGAAGAGCTCTGATGGAAAGGCTGACATGCTTCTTCTCAAAATCAACGGCGGTAATCATAACTTTGACGGTATCGCCGATATTAAGCTCGTCCTGGGGCTTGTCAATTCTCTTGTTCGAAATCTGAGAAATGTGAATAAGACCCTGGATGTGAGGAATAATCTGAGCGAAAGCGCCGAATGTCGTAAGAGAAACAATCTGTACGTCGATAACAGAGCCTACGGGGTAATCTCTCTTGAGAATCTCCCACGGGCTGTCCTCTATCTTCTTATATCCGAGAGAAATCTTCTTGTTCTCCATATCAAGATTCTTAATATAAACCTCGATAACATCGCCGGTTTTTACAATCTCCGAAGGGTGCTTGATTCTGTTCCAGGAAAGCTCCGACTTATGTACAAGTCCTTCAACGCCGCCGATATCGACGAACGCGCCGAAATCGGTAAGATTCTTAACGGTACCGGTGTACTTCTGACCTATCTCGGCCTGTGCCCAGAAAGCCTCCTTCTGAGCCTCAAGTACTTCACGCGCTACGGAGTTGATAGAGCCTACAACTCTTCTTCTTCTCTTATCGACGTCAATTACTCTGAACTCAACTTCCTTATTAAGAAGATCGGCAAGATTGCCTCTTCTTGAGAGAAGAGCCTGCGAAGCGGGAATGAATACTCTTGTAGCGTCGGAAATGACGATAACGCCTTTTTCAAGAATCTCAACGACAACGCCCTTGAGAATTTCTTTTGAATCGAGAGCTTCTACAACCTTAACCCAGTTCTGCTGAGCGTCATAGCGTTTTTTGGAAAGCATAACAGTGCCTTCCGCGTCATTTGTTTTCATAATGATAAGATTGAGCTCGTCGCCGACGTTAACACAGTCGGCAGGATTGCAATTGGGGTCTGCACTGAATTCCTCATAAGGAATATAACCTGTCTGCTTTCTTCCTATATCGACCTGAATTTCGGTGGGAGTAACGCGAAGAACGACTCCTACGACCTTCTGGTCGGAATTAAGACTCTTAAGCGATTCCTCAAGCGCCTGCTCAAATGACATTTCCGAATCCTCGGCCGCCTGTCCTGCGGCAACCTCCGACTCGATGGGTTTAGTAATTTCGGACATGGATTTTAGTACCTCCTTTATTATGCAAACGGGTGTGGACGCACCCGCTGTAACGCCGATATTACGGCATCCGGCAAAATCTATATTTTTTACTTCGCCGGCAGATTCCACGAGGTAAGTTTTACAATTCGCCTCGCAGACATTTTTCAGCTTCTGCGTGTTGGAGCTTATTTTGCCCCCTATTACGACCATTATATCACTTTGGGCTGACAGATTGCAAGCCTCTTTTTGTCTTTTTGCAGTAGCATTGCATATTGTATCAAATATTTTTGCATTTGTACAGTATTTTTTTACAATTTCGCAAATTTTTTTAAATTCAATGGATGAAAAGGTAGTCTGAGCAACCAAAAATAATTCCTTTTCAGGAGAAAATTTGCCTTTTTTTATCATTTCAAGCAATTCTTCCGCACTTGAAAATGTAAAACTCTCCCCATGAGCATAGCTTCTAAATCCCATAACTTCGGGATGCGAACCGTCTCCGGCGATTAAAAGCAGACATTCCGGCGTAGAATTTTCATTTACGATATTCTGAATTTTTTTAACGAACGGGCATGTCTGATCCGAAAATTCGCGGCTCAAAGCGCGTATCCTTTCATAAACGTCCTTTGTAACGCCGTGAGTTCTGACGACAAGCTCGTATCCGTCGGGAAGATGCTCGGGTTCGTCGATTATGACCGCGCCTCGATCCTCAAGCTGTTTAATAAACGCGGGATTATGAATGAGCGGACCGAGAGTCGCAACCTTTTTTCCCTCGTTTAAAAAATTCTCAACCGCGGTAACGGCTCTGTTGACTCCGAAACAGAAGCCTGCCGATTCGGCTACCTTTATATTAACCATTTTTTCGCTCACCCTTTTATGCACGATACGATTTTGTCAACGGCGTCTTCTATCGTCATATACGACGAATCGACAACAACCGCGTCGTCCGCCTGCTTTAACGGAGCGGTTTTACGGTGAGAATCGTTATAGTCGCGCTCCTTTATTTCCGCAAGAACCGTCGCATAATCCGCCGGGATTCCCTTCTCTTTAAGCTCTTTGCAGCGTCTGTCCGCTCTTATCTCAGCGGAAGCCGTAAAAAAGAATTTATACTCCGCGTCGGGCAGAATGACAGTTCCTATATCCCTGCCGTCCATGATACAATTATTCTTTTTTGCGATGTCGCGCTGAAGAGAAAGCAGAAATTCTCTGACTTCCGGAACTGCGGAAACAGCAGACGCCGCCATGGACGAAGCGGGAAGTCTTATCTCCTCGCTCACATCCTCGCCGTTTAAAAATACGTGCTGACTTCCGTCGACAAATCCGAGAGAAACATCGATATCGCTCAGCGACTCTTTTACCTTTTCGGCGTTCTTCGGGTCTATCCCCTTTCTTAACGCGTTAACGCCTATCGTTCTGTAGAGCGCACCGGTATCAACATAAATAAAACCGAGCTTCTTTGCCGCTGCCTTGGCAACCGTGCTTTTGCCCGCTCCGGCGGGACCGTCTATCGCAACATTTATCATTACAAAAATCTCCTGAAATATATTATTTTACTAAAAAACGTTTTAAATGCCGAAATTTAAACGCTTCTGCCCGCAAGCACGCCCGTGGAAAAGGCTATCTGCAAATTAAATCCGCCCGTATACGCGTCAACGTCAATAACCTCTCCCGCAAAAAACAGATTTTCAATTATTTTAGAGCGCATGGTTTTCGGGTCGATATCGCGAACGTCGACACCGCCGGAGGTAACAATCGCCTCGTCAATCGGTCTGAATCCGCTAACCGTAACGGGTAGGGACTTCAAAACGCTTACAAGCTCATGCCGGGTTTCTCGCGTTATCTGATTCGTCCTCAAATCGGACGGAATGCCGCACATATCGATTACAACGGGTATTAATTTTCTCGGCAGCAGGTTCGACAGCGCATTGACGGCCGCCTTATTTGAAAATTCAGAAAAATCACGCTGAACGCGTCTGTCAAGCTTATCAAAGTCAAGCGCGGGCTTTAAATCGATATTAACGGTATACCGACCGGGATTTCCGTCCTTAATATGCGAACTCGCGCTTAAAATAACGGGACCGGAAACGCCGAAATGAGTAAAAAGCATCTCTCCGAAATCGCGGTAAACCTCCGTAAATTTCTCGTTATCGTAAACGGAAACCGCTATATTTTTAAGCGAAAGCCCCTGAAGAGACTTGCACCATTCCTCCTCGCATTCAAGCGGAACGAGAGCCGGTTTTATCGGCGTAATTCTGTGTCCGGTTTTTGAAGCAAGCATATATCCGTCGCCGGTCGAGCCTGTAAGAGGATAGGATTTTCCGCCCGTCGCAATTATAAACGAGGACGCGTGATATTCGTTTTTGTTCTCGTCGGACGCGCTTACGATTCTGCCGTTTTCGGTTTTCAAATCAACTATTCTTCCGCGCTCGATTTTTACGCCGTTCCGAACTGCGTATCTTCTTAACGCGTCGACTATGTCGGACGCTTTATCCGACTCCGGGAAAACCCTGTTTCCCCTCTCAGTTTTAAGACTTACGCCGAGCGATTCAAAAAGCTCCATGGTGTCCTCCGGCATGAAGCGCGAAAACGCGCCGTACAGAAATCTGCCGTTCGTCGGCACGTTTTCTATCAATTCGTTAAGCATATAACAGGCATTCGTGACATTGCACCTTCCCTTGCCCGTTATCATAAGCTTTCTGCCGATTTTTTCGTTTCTCTCTATGAGCAGAACGGTTTTTCCCCGGCTGCCCGCCTCGGCGGCGGCGATAAGCCCCGCAGGACCTCCGCCTATTACCGCTGCGTCGTATTTCATAATTATAAAATTCTCCCGTTTTCTTAACGCCGAACCAATCGGCGTTTTTTTATTATTCGACTACCTGCACGCTCTCGCTGTAAACATACGGAAGAGGGTCAACCCTCGTACCGTTTATCCATACCTCGAAATGAAGATGATATCCCGTAGAATTGCCCGTCGTTCCGATTGACAAAATCTGCTGTCCGGCAACTACGTAATCGCCTACCGAAACAAGATACGAATTATCGAGCGCGTGCGCATAAAGAGTCATAATTCCGTTTCCGTGGTCTATTTTAACGTAATTTCCCCAGCTGTAGTGATACTGCGCGGCAACGACGTAACCCGCCGCGGCGGCGACAATCGGTCTGCCCTTGCACGAACCGCCGTCACTGGAAATTATATCGATACCGGCGTGAAGCTGTCCGCTTCTGTAGCCGTAGCCTGAGCTTAATCTGAAACAGTTCTGCGGAGCGGGCCAGAGGAATACGCCTCCGAAGCTCTTTGTATATTTCAATATCGACGGAATCTTCGTACCGACAGCAACTCGTTTTGCAACAGCCTCCTTGACGGTAAATCTCGAAATTTCATCCTTGCCGATTTCCTCGCCGTCCTCGTTGTACGATATCATTTCCGTGACCTGATCGAGCCCCTGAGAACCGTCCTTTAAAACAAGCGAACTGCCGTTATAAAGCGAATTTGAGTTTATATTTACCGTTTCGTAAGGAACGGAAACGGTATACACGTTAACCCTTTTCGCCGTAAACGTTACGGGGCATTTTCCCCTTTTTACAACAAGAACATCTCCCTGCGACGGATCTTCATCCTCATCTGCGGACGGGTTAAGCTTCATCAGTTTTTCAAGGCTGATTCCCGCCTTTGCCGCAGCGTTTTCGTATGTGTCGCCCTCTGAACACGTATATGTTATGTCGCCGGTAAGAGGAGTTGTAAGATATTCGTACAATTCATCCGCAGTCATTTTTATATCGTCGGAATCGGGATAAAGACCGTATTCAAAAACAACGTCCTCGTTAAACGAATACGTATATCCGGGATTTTCCCGGTTTTTTTCGTCTAAAATTCTGTCAAATACTCCCTTGGCTTCGTTCTGAGACGATGAAACGCATATGAATTTACCGTCTATAAACACTCCGCATCCGTCCGAAGCTTCGGACGGCGAACCTTTGAGAAGCGCGGAATATATAACGGACTCATTGCTCAGATAAGTAACCGGCACAACGGCTATTTTATATTCTCCGTCCCCCGCCTTTTCGTCAGCGTACGACATACGCTCGTCAGCCTTCGCCTTTGCCGAAAGATAAACGCTTTCGTCCGTTACATAACCGGCAGTCTCGCCGTTTACCGTAACCTTCAATGCGAAACAAAGCATATCGGCGTTAAGCAAAGCCGTAAGCATGGCAAATATAACAACGGCGGAAACGGCACAGTTTCCGACATAGCGAATCAGAGCGCCGTGCTTTTTTCTAAAAGCAAAAAAACAGTCCCGGCGGCTTACGCGTTCGCCCGACTTACGGCGTTTTTTTACGCTTTTCATCTCGGCAAACAGGCGCGATATGTCTATTATCCCGGCTTTTATTTTTCTTACGGTATACGCCGCGACGGATTTAAACACTCCGTATATCATTATAAATACTTTTCTGACAGAGCGAAAAACCGTGCGTCCGAAAAACCCGCCCGTTTTTCTTACGGCGGATATGAACATACTTCCTATAAGGCATATAAAATATGTAAACGAATCGTTTCTCATAATATATAAGACGCCTTTCCGTGCGATAAATGCAATTTAAGGACATTATACAGCATATTTATAAAAAACTCAACCGATAATTGTTTACATAATAAAATCGGTTTGTCTGCATGTTTGTCTGCATATCATACAATTAGCTTTTACGAAAAATCAGTATTTTTATGTAAAAAAATAAAATTCTTTAAAAAAATCTTAAATTTTGTGATATTCGTTGAATTTCAAAAAAAACAAAATTATAATATAGCCGTAAAAGAATATATGTTTCGCCCTTCGGAAAGGTAAAAAAATATATGTTTCGCCCTTCGGAAAGAATGAAACATAATAATTTTCAGGGAGGCTGCTTTATGAAATCATGCAGCAGACGAACAACGGCCGTTATACTTTCCGTAATTATGATTCTCTCGTGCTTTGCGGGACTGTCATTTTCATCGGGCGCAATAACGAGCGGCGACTACACTTACTATGTACTCGACGACGGAACGTTATCCGTTACAAAATACGAGGGCAGCGATACGGAAGTGTCCGTACCCTCGGAGATTGACGGAAAAACCGTTACAGATATCAGTTATACGTTCATGAACTGTACATTCCTTACAAGCGTAACGATTCCCGATTCCGTTACAAAGATAGGATCTCAGACATTTATGAGATGCTCGTCGCTCAAAAACGTCAGTATTCCCAACTCCGTTACGGAGATAAGAGATCGGGCATTTAATCAATGCGCGTCGCTCGAAAAAATCAGCGTTCCCGACTCCGTTAAAACCATAGAATACCTTGCATTCGGCAACTGCGTATCTCTTACGGACATAAATATTCCGAACGACATTGAAGTCATAGACGAAAACATTTTCGAGGGATGTACGGCTCTTGAAAGCATAGAAATTCCCGATTCCGTTACGGAGATTTCCGGTCAGGCATTTTACAGATGCAAGAGCCTTAAAAATGTAGAAATTCCGGATTCCGTAACAAAATTGGGATATCAGGCGTTCGGGGAATGTGCAAGTCTCAAAAGCATAACGATTCCGGCAAATGTCAGCGAGCTCGGCATGTATATATTCGAGGGATGTACAAGCTTAAATGAAATTAACGTTGACGACGGGAACGAAAAATACAAATCAATCGACGGCGTTTTATTCAATAAAACCGAAACAGAGATAATATCATATCCCGGCGGACGCAGCGGCGAATACACGATTCCCGACTCCGTTACCGTCATATACCCGTGCTCATTCCTCAGCTGTTCCGGTCTTACCGGCGTTTCAATTCCCGAAAGCGTAAGGGAAATATACAGCGCGGCGTTTTTTGACTGTTCGTCACTTTCTCATGTCAGTTTGCCAAACGGACTTAAAGGCATTTCCGAAATGGCGTTTATGGGCTGTACCTCTCTTGAAAGCATATCGATTCCCGACACGGTCGAAGGAATAGGAGAAGATGCTTTTCTTAACTGCTGCAATCTTAAAAATATAAAAATTCCCGACAGCGTTACCTATATAGGAGAAAGAGCCTTAGGTTTTTATATCGCAGAAAATAAGGAATTTTTGACGATCGACGGATTCGTAATATGCGCCTCGGCAGGCTCTGCAGCTCAGACCTACGCAGACGACAATTCAATTAAATTTGTCGACGTCAATGAGTGCGGACATGAAGATACCGTAATTAAAAACGCAAAGGACGCATCCTGCAGCGAGAACGGATACAGCGGAGATATATTCTGCGTAATATGCGAAACGGAAATCAAAGCGGGCGAAAAAACCGACGCGCTCGGACACATCGATGAAAACGGCGACGGTATATGCGACAGATGCTCGGAACAGATTTCCGAAAACAAATCATGCGGATGCATCTGCCACAAAAACGGCTTTATGAAGTTTATTTACAAGATATTCAGATTCTTCTGGAGAATCTTCGGAATCAGGAAGTCCTGCAACTGCGGTCAGCTTCACTATTAATATTATAGTGTATAAAAAATATAGTGTACTAAAAAATTTCAGGAGGTTTTTTTATGAAAACACCAATCAGACGAACGGCGGCCGTTATTTTGTCCGTAATAATGATTTTCTCGTGCTTTGCGGGACTGTCATTTTCATCGGCGGCGGAAACGTCCGGCGACTACACCTATTATGAAAACGACGACGGAACCGTATCCATTAGGAAATACAACGGAAGCGATCCGGAAGTCGTAATTCCCTCAGAGATTGACGGCAAAACCGTCACGGATATCCGTTATGCATTCATAAACTGTACATTTCTTACGAGCGTAACAATACCCGATACGATAACCAGAGTCAATTATCACACGTTCCAGGGCTGTACATCCCTTAAAAACGTAACAATTCCGGACGGCGTTGCCGAATTGGGCGATTACGTATTCAAAGACTGTATCTCTCTTGAAAGCATAACGATTCCCGCCAGCATTAAGAGCTTCGCATGCGGAGTATTTCAGGGATGTACTTCACTTAAAAGCGTCGTAATACCGGACGGCGTGGAAAAAATAAATGCATGCACGTTTGATGATTGTCATTCGCTTGCCGATGTAACAATTCCCAACAGCGTTAAGGAAATCGGCGAATACGCTTTTTCAGAATGCAATGCTCTTGAAAGCATAAAACTCCCCGACAGTCTTACCGCAATAGAATATATGGCGTTTTTCTCCTGTTCTGCTCTCAAAAACATCGAGATTCCCGCAAATGTTGAGAAAATAGAGGGATATGCATTTGCAGAGTGCTTTGACTTAACGGCGATTAACGTCGACGAGGCAAACACAGCCTATAAATCGGTTAACGGAGTTTTATTCTCAAAGGACGGAACAGAGCTTGCGGCATATCCCTGCGGAAGAAACGGATCTTACACGATACCCGACGGAGTTACGAAAATAGGTTTATGCGCATTCTACGACTGCACGGGTCTTACGGACATAACGTTTTCCGACAGCGTAACAATATTGGACGAGGGCGCATTCTATAGATGCACATCTCTCAAAAAAGTTGATTTACCCGAAAATCTTACGACAATCGAAGGGGCGGCATTTTTTGACTGCGATTCAATCGAAAACGTAACGATTCCCGATTCTGTTCAGACAATCGCAGACGGTGCGTTTTTTAACTGTACAAACCTCAAAAAAGTCACGGTTCCCGCAAGCGTAACAAAAATAGGCGAGTATGCGTTCGGCTATTACGAAATATCCGAGGATGATGACGATTATATAGCGATAGACGGCTTCACGCTTTGCGCAAAGAAAGGCTCTGCCGCCGAGGCTTATGCGACGGCGAACGGCTTTAAATTTATCGACGCCGACGAGAGCGACACGAGCGGTTCGTGCGAATGTATCTGCCACAAGGACGGATTTATGAAGTTTATCTATAAGATATTCAGATTCTTCTGGAGAATATTCGGAATCAAAAAATCCTGCGGCTGCGGTCAGCTTCATTATTAATATAAACCGAATTAATATAATACGACGGCTTTATTTACTCTGCGGACAGAGGTTTACACACTCTCTCCGCAGAGAATTTTATTTAATTTAAAATAAAGCTTGCATTACGTAATTGTATGTGCTATAATATGCATGGTAAACAGTTAGGATTTGACTTTTGAGTGGGGCAACCCGCTCTTTTGTTTTGTTTAAGGAGGATTTGATTTGTCCGCAAAGAAAAATACGGTTTCCGTCATTTGGGACATTGCCGCCCCGATAGCGGAAAATCTCGGGCTGATACTGTGGGACGTCCGTTTTCAGAAGGAAGGCGCAAACTGGTATCTGAGGATTTTTATCGACAAGGACGGCGGAGTATGCATGGACGACTGCGTAAACATGTCGCATGCGCTTGACGAACCGCTCGATACTCTCGACCCGATAGAGCAGAGCTATTCGCTTCAGGTATCATCGCCCGGCATCGAACGCGATCTTATCAGGGACGAACATTTTATCCGTTATACAGGCTCCGATATAAAACTCAGACTTCCCCGCGCAGTGGACGGCAGACGCGAATTTGGCGGAGTTCTTGAAAATTATGAGAACGGAAAAATAACATTAAAATATGACGGCGAAAAAACAATTACCGTCGACAAAAAAGAAACCTCATGGGTTCGTCTTGACGATTTCGAGGGCTTCGACTGATATTATATATGAAATACCGAAAGGACTGACAGAAAAATGAATAAGGAATTTTTCGACGCGGTCAACGCCATTACAAAAGAGAAAAATATTTCCGCCGCACGTCTCTACGAAAAGATAGCAAACGCTATCATCGTCGCGGCCCGTCACAATTACGACGTTAAAGAGGGCGTTTTCTGCGATATCGACCCCGTTAAGCAAACGGTCGACCTTTACATGAAAAAGAACGTTGTCGAGGAGCTTGACAACTGGGATACGGAGCTTACCGTGGAAGAAGCGCAGGAGTATAAGCCCGGCGCGATTGCCGGAGACGTTATTATTATCCCGCTTGAGATAAACGATTTCGGCAGAATCGCCGCACAGACGGTTAAGCACGTTATCCGTCAGGGCATAAGAGAAATTGAACACGGACAGGTGCTTGAAGAGTTTCAGAGCAAGAATCAGGAGCTTGTAACCGCAAAGGTAACCGGCACAGACCCGAAAACGGGAAGCATAACGCTTGAAATAGGAAAAGCCGAGGCTCTTCTTCCGAAAAACGAGCAGATTCCCGGAGAAACATTCGAGCCGGGCGATTTATGCAAGGTTTACATTGTAGACGTTAAGGACACGGAAAAAGGTCCGAAGGCAATGATTTCGAGAACGCATCCCGGTCTTGTAAAAAGACTGTTTGAATCCGAAGTACCCGAAATTTACGACGGCATCATAGAAATAAAATCGGTTTCGAGAGAAGCGGGTTCGAGAACAAAAATCGCGGTTCATTCAAAAGATCCCGACATCGACCCCGTAGGCGCGTGCATAGGTCCGCGAGGCGCAAGAGTCAACAACATCGTAAGCATGCTCGGCGGAGAGAAGATTGACATTGTAAAGTATTCGGAAGATCCCGCGGAATTTGTCGGAGCGGCACTTGCCCCCGCAAAAATACTTTCCGTAGACGTTTTAAGCGAATCGGGCAAATCGTGCCAGGTTACCGTTCCGGACACACAGCTTTCACTCGCCATAGGCAATAAGGGTCAGAACGCAAGACTTGCCGCAAAGCTCACGGGCTGGAAAATCGACATAAAGCCCGAAAGCGGTTTCTATAAACCCATTTCACTTTAATTAAATCATCGGGGAGGTAAACAAATGCAGCAGAAAAAAATACCCATGCGCAAATGCATCGGCTGCGGCGAAATGAAGCCGAAAAAAGAGCTTATCCGTATCGTGCGTTCGCCCGAGGGTGAATTTGATCTCGACGTTACGGGCAAAAAGTCGGGCAGAGGCGCATACATATGTAAAAATCCGGAGTGCTTTACTCTTGTTAAAAAAGGTAAAAAACTCAACCGCTCGTTTGAAACCTCCGTACCCGATGAAATTTACGATAAACTTGAATCGGAGCTGAACGGAATTTGACAGACGCGTTTTTATCATTTTTAGGTCTTTGCCGAAAAGCAAACGCGCTGAAAATCGGACACGACGCCGTAAAGGACTCGGTCAGAAGCTCAAAAGCCGAGCTTGTTCTTCTGTCCTCGGACGCGTCGGAAAGACTCGAAAAGGAAATCAGAAATTTATCGGATAAAATAAATGTCGTCAGAACCGACCGTTCAACAGACGATATCGGCGCGAATATCGGAAAGAGAGCCGCGATTCTCGCCGTAACGGACAAAAAATTTGCGTCCGCGGTTATCAAAAAATTTGAGGAGGGCATGAAACATGGCAATTAACCCCGTAAAGTATAAAGTTTGCGACGCAGCAAAAGATTTTAACATAAAGAGTAACGAAATTATCGATACTCTCAATCCTATTTCCGAAAAACCGAAAAAAGCGCAGACCGCGCTTACAAACGACGAGCTTGACATAATATTCGAGAAAATAACGACCGACAACCAGGTCGAGAGCTTCGACGAGTATTTTAAAGTAACGGCTCAGGCTCCCGTTTCCGTAAAAAAGGAAAAAGCAAAGGAACAGACCCCGGCAGAGGACAAAACCGAAAGAAAGAAAGACGAAAAGGGCTCCGAGGACAAAAAGACCGACGACAAGAAGTCAAAGCCGCAGACACAGAACGCGGAAAAATCAAAGCCTTTCGAAAAGCGTACGGATAAGAATAAAAAAGACAAGCCCATGCAGTCGAGAACAAAGGGCGACGTCAGAACAGTCGATACAAGAAGCAGCAACGTTGAACTCGATAAATATAACGAGAAATACGAGAATATCGCTCCCGAATCGGCGCGTCTTAAAGATAATCAGACCTCAAAGAAACAGAAAATCAATCAAAAATCAAAGCAGTACAGAAAACAGGGCATGCGTTCGGGCAGAAAAGAAACCGAGGCGGAGCGTCTTGCGCGTATTGCGGCGGAGAGAGCCAAAAAGCATATTACAATTCAGGTTCCCGATGAAATTACTGTCGGCGATCTCGCTCTTAAATTAAAGGTTACGGCCTCCGAGGTTATCAAAAAGCTTTTCGCTTACGGAATTATGGCGTCCATTAACGAGGTTATCGATTACGATACGGCGGAAATAGTTGCGACGGAATTGGGCGCAAAGGTTGAAAAGGAAGTCGTTGTCACCATCGAGGAAAAAATTATCGACGACTCCGTTGACGCAGACGAAAATCTTGAACCGAGAAGCCCGGTCGTGTGCGTTATGGGACACGTCGACCACGGCAAAACTTCGATTCTCGACGCAATAAGGCACACCGACGTTACGGCGACCGAGGCAGGCGGAATCACACAGCACATAGGCGCATACAGAGTAAACGTAAACGGTTCGCCCATTACGTTCCTCGACACTCCCGGACATGAGGCGTTCACCTCAATGAGAGCGCGAGGCGCAATGGCTACGGATATAGCCGTTCTCGTCGTTGCTGCAGACGACGGCATCATGCCCCAGACAATAGAGGCAATTCACCATGCAAAAGCGGCGGGCGTTTCCGTTATCGTCGCTATAAATAAAATGGATAAGCCCGGCGTAACCACGGACAGAATTCTTCAGCAGCTGACGGAATACGAGCTTGTTCCCGAGGAATGGGGCGGAGACACCATCTGCGTTCCCGTTTCGGCTAAAACGCACATGGGCATAGATCAGCTTCTCGAATCAATACTTCTCGTAGCGGAGATGAAGGAGCTCAGAGCAAACCCGAACAGAGCCGCCAAGGGTATCGTTATAGAAGCAAGACTTGACAAGGGCAGAGGTCCTATCGCAACGCTTCTCGTTCAGAACGGTACGCTTCACTCCGGCGATATCATCGTCGCAGGCACGGCAGTCGGCAGAGTCAGAGTTATGACAGACTATAAGGGCAAGAAGGTCAAGGAGGCTGGTCCCTCCGTTCCCGTTGAAATAGCCGGACTTGCCGAAGCTCCTCAGGCGGGCGACGCATTTGACGCGGTTTCCGACGAGAAGCTTGCAAGAGAGCTTGTCGAGCAGAGAAAGCAGTCCGCAAAGGAAGCTCAGTTCAACGCGGTTCAGAGAGTTACGCTCGATAATCTGTTCTCAACTATCGAGGCGGGCGAACTTAAAACTCTTAATATAATTGTAAAAGCCGACGTTCAGGGCTCTGTCGAGGCTGTTAAGCAAAGTCTTGAAAAGCTTTCAAACAACGAGGTTAAGGTAAGCGTCATTCACGGCGGAGTCGGAGCAATCAACGAATCCGACGTTATGCTCGCCCAGGCGTCCGACGCAATTATAGTAGGTTTCCATGTCCGTCCCGACCCCGTAGCGCAGGCCAATGCGGAGAGAGATCACATCGAGATGCGTATGTACAGAGTTATCTACGACTGCATCGAGGATGTTGAATCGGCTATCAAAGGCATGCTTGCTCCCAAGTTCAGAGATGTCGATCTCGGACGTATCGAGGTCAGAAACGTATTCAAACTTTCAAGCGTCGGAACAATCGCCGGCGGATACGTTCTCTCCGGCAAGGTTTCGAGAAATGCAAAAATCAGAGTTGTACGCGACGGTATAGTTGTCGCAGAGGACGAAATCGCATCGCTCAAGAGATTCAAGGACGACGTTAAGGATGTCGCTTCCGGCTATGAATGCGGTATCGGACTTAACAGATTCAACGATATCAAAGAGGGCGACATCCTCGAGGCGTACATCATCGAGGAATATAAGGACAAATAATATTAATCTGTAAAAGGATGTATAATATGTCGGTTTATAAAAACGACCGTACCGCCGAGGATATCAAACGCGAAATCACGGCGGTCATAAGAGAACTCAAGGATCCGAGAATTGCCGGTAAAATGCTTACGGTTGTAAGAGTCGAACTTGCAAACGACCTCTCGTTCGGAAAGGTATATATAAGCGCGTTCGACTCAATAAACACCGCAAAAGAGGCTGTAAAAGGACTTGAGCACGCGCAGGGACTTATCCGCCGCGAAATATGCTCAAGACTTCACTTAAGAAAAGCGCCCGAGCTTAAATTTATAGCGGACGACTCGGTCAGAGAGGGTATCGAGCTTTTCAGAAGGTACGATATGGCTAAAAAGGATGTTAAAAATGAAGATAACGATTGACGCCGTATCCGATTTGTTAAAAAGCATGGACGATGTGCTTATACTTGCCCACGAAAATCCCGACGGGGACGCGGCAGGCAGCGCATGCGCACTTTGCCGGGCATTAATAAAGCTCGGCAAAAACGCAAGAGTTTCAATCGAGCATGTTTCAAATAAGCTTTCATATCTGCTTTCAGACGTTCCGACGGGAGATTTTGATTATAAATACGTAATTGCGGTCGACACGGCGGATAATAATATTCTCGGCGTTTCAAACACCTCCGTAACGAAAAACTCCAAAATAGATTTATGCATCGACCATCATTTTTCAAACGTTCTTTATGCGGAAAAGACTTATCTTGACGAGAAAGCCGCCGGAGCGTGCGAAGCTGTTTACGATATCTTAAAATATATGAATATCGAAATTGATAAAGACATGGCGGAATGCTTATACGTCGGAATTTCGACCGATACGGGCTGTTTCAGATTCGGTAACACAACGTCAAAAACGCTGAGAACGGCGGCGGCGCTTATCGACCTCGGCGTAAATAATGCGCAGGTAAACAGACTTCAATTTGAAACGAAGTCAAAAGAGTATGCGAAGCTCGAACAGATGGCGATATCGTCCATGAACACTTATTTTTCGGGCAAGTGCGCCGTACTGCCGATTACCTACGATATGTTCGTTAAAAGCGGAGCGGACGACTCGGATACATCTGCGCTCGCATCCCTCCCCCGTCAGATTGAGGGCGTGCTGATAGGCGTTACAATGAAAGAAAAAACAAAGGGCGCATTCAGAATCTCAGTCAGGACAAATCCCCCTGCGGACGCTTCGGCAATTGCCGGAATGCTCGGCGGCGGAGGACACAAGCAGGCGGCCGGCTGTTCGTTCGAGGGCAGTTTAAACGACGCGGTGAAAGCAGTATTGAAATGCGCTGAAGCAGAGCTTGAAAAAATCGGAGAGCTATGAACGGATTTATAATTCTTGACAAAGAAAAGGACATGACGTCCTTTAAGGCAAACGCTGTCCTGAGAAACATTCTTAAAGTAAAAAAAACAGGTCACACAGGCACGCTCGACCCAATGGCAACGGGCGTTCTTCCTGTTGCAATAGGCGGTTCGGCAAGATTTATAGAGCTTCTCCCCTGTCATGAAAAATCATACACCGCCTCGTTCAGGCTCGGCGAAACTACGGACACGCTCGACATTACGGGAAAAACGCTTACAACATGCAGCAGCATTCCCGATAAAAACGAAGTTTTGAGCGTATTTGATTGCTTCACGGGCGAAATAAAACAGCTTCCTCCCATGTACTCGGCAATCAAAAAAAACGGCGTAAGGCTTTACGAGCTTGCAAGACAGGGCGTTGAAATTGAGCGTGAGGAACGCATTGTAAATATCGGGAAATTAGAGTTTGTTTCATTTAAAGACGGCGTTTACACAATCGATGTTGACTGTTCACAGGGCACGTATATACGCTCTCTTATATCCGATATAGGCGAAAAACTCGGCTGCGGAGCCGTTATGACCGATTTAAGACGGACGTTTTCAAACGGATTTTCAAAAAATAACGCACATACTCTCGACGAATTAAGACAGGCAAAGCAGTCGGGAAATTTAAACGATTTTATAATTCCGACGGACAAGGCTCTTGATTCTTACGACAGTGTTACGGTAAGCGAAGCGCAGGCAAAACGCTTCTCAAACGGCGGAGAGCTTGACGAAGAACGACTGAAAAAAACGCTCACTCCCGCATTGTACAGAGTTTATTCGCCCGAGCATAAATTTTTAGGGCTCGGCGAAAAACGGGCGGACGAAACGTTTTTGAGAATTAAAAGACTGCTGTCAAGCGATTAAATCATTCTTTATAAAGGAACACAGGCGATGTTTAAAAGAATTTTCGACAAAAAAACATCCGTTGCTCTCGGAAGCTTCGACGGACTGCACATAGGACACAGGGCGGTCGTAATGAACGCCGCGGAAGAAGCAGACCGCGGATTCGTTCCGGTCGTTCTTCTTTTTGACGTTCACCCGCTGTCTGTTATAAAAAACGCGCAGCCAAACGAAATAACGACAAAAAAAGAGCTTGAAAACGAGATAAAGGAGTTAAACGCATTTCCAGTCACGGTTTCGTTTAAAAACATAATGAATATGACGCCCGAGCAGTTCGTCGATACTATACTCGTTAAAATGCTCAATGCCGGCGCGGTATCGTGCGGATTTAATTTCAGATTCGGCAGAAATTCATCCGGAACTCCGGAAATTTTAAAAAAGCTGTGCGGGGAAAGAAATATTAAACTTATAATAACCGACGAGGTCGATTACCTCGGCGAACCGGTAAGCTCGACAAGAATCAGAAAAGCGATTGCCGACGGCGACATGATATCGGTAAAAAATATGCTCGGACATAATTTTTACTATATTTTTACCGTCGAATCGGGCGACAGAATAGGCAGAACGCTCGGATTTCCTACGATAAACCAGTTTTTCCCGGACAATTTCGCAATCCCCAAATTCGGCGTATACGCCTCGACGGCATATGTCGAGAACAAACCGTATCCGGCTGTAACAGACATAGGAATCCGCCCGACCATCGAACACAAAAAACCGAGAAGCGAAACGAACATAATAGGCTTCAGCGGAGATTTATATAATAAAGAAATTAAAATAGAACTGTTGGAATTTATCCGTCCCGAGATCAGATTTTCATCGCTTGACGAATTGAAAATTCAAATAGCAAATGACAGCAAAAAGGCGGAAGAAATATACGAAAAGGCAGGAATATGAAGATTATTTTAGCCTCGGGTTCACCGAGAAGAAAAGAGCTTTTAAATAATATAGGCTTAAAATTCGACGTTATCCCGTCAAATGCGGACGAAGCTATCCCCTCTTCGCTCACACCTGCACAGGCGGTCGAATACTTATCGAAAATAAAAGCCGCCGACGTGTTTTCATCTCAGCCCGGATGCGCCGTTATCGGCTCTGATACGGTCGTTGCCTTAGATAAAAAAATACTCGGCAAGCCAAAAGATGAAAAAGACGCTTTCAATATGCTTAAAATGCTGTCGGGTAAAACGCACAGCGTTTTTACGGGCGTTACGATAATGACTGATAACGAAACGGTATCGTTTTACGAGGAAACGAGAGTAACGTTTTATTCTCTGACAGACAACGAGATAAATTCTTATATTGCGACCGGCGAACCCATGGACAAGGCGGGTGCGTACGGCATACAGGGAAAAGGATGCGTTCTCGTAGAAAAAATCGACGGTGACTATTTCAACGTCGTAGGTCTCCCTGTTTCAAAAACGTACAGAGTATTAAAACAAATGAATATCATATAAATGAAATATAATCGAGTAGGAGGGGGTGACTAACCCCCGTCCTCTCACACCACCGCTCATGCGGGTCCGCAAGCGGCGGTTCGGTTGTTCAAAGATGTGCCTGTGCCTTGCACTACCTATTCCTAACTCTAAACGTTCTTATCTTTTACTCTCAGTTTCCAACCTACCCTCAAATAAGCAACCTCTTGCGAGCAACTGTTATCTTCAAGTATCAGATAGATAGCGTCTGTCTTATCCCAACCGTCAAGTCCTTTCCTCCATCTACTTTCATAGACTTCTTCGGTACTACGACTTGTGCTGACTTCTGTATGTTCAGCCATATCTTACAACATGGGTTACTAAGGAGTAAATTCATTCATTACTCTGCAAAGCATACCATACAGACCTCCCCAGTTAAGGTACGTAATCTTTCCCTCCACCTATCTGCCACATTTACACAGTATACCTTCGGATAGTTATTGGGCTTCAATTTGTTTGGCAATCTTACCCGATATACCGTGCCTTGTATGTGATTTCTGTTCGTCAGACCAGAGGTTTGCCATCCGACTTCCTTCAGATTCCGTCTCACGACGGACACCCTTGTCATTGGCTGTAAGTTTCCCACTATCAGGGCACTTTACGGACTTACACCGATTAGATTACGCCCATGCTGGGCGAACCACAAAACCGGCTCGGATATACACACCCGAGCCGGCTCTTTATCATTTCAAATTCAAATTAAAGTCTGTCGATATCCGCCTGGTCGAGGAGTGAAAAACCGTCGGACTTAAGAATCTTCTCAGCTTCTTCAACATTATCGACTCTCAATACGGTATACGCGCCGATCTCCTTAGATGCGGTGAACGCATACGCATATTCGATATTAATCCCCTGTTCGCCGAGTTCCTTTATAACCTTGCACAGTGCGCCCGCCGTATCGCCCATCTCAACGGCGATAACATCGGTATCAGCCACTATGGTGTCCTCGCCGAATGCCTCTTTCGCTTTCGCATTATCGGAAACGATAAGTCTTAAAACACCGAAATCCTTTGTATCGGCAACGTTCATTGCTCGCATGTTTATGCCTGCGTCGGATATCTTCTTAAAGATGTCGTATAATTTACCGGGTTTATTTTCAACAAATACGGATAACTGCTTGATTGCCATAGGTTTGACCTCCTTATCAGTCGTGAAGCTTACGTTTGTCTATAACTCTGACGGCTTTGCCCTCGCTTCTCGTTACGGACTTGGGAGCAACAAGGTGCATCTTCGGTCCTATGCCGAGCATCGTACGCATTGCGCCAGCAAGAGCCTTTTCCCTCTCCTGCGTTTCGCCGACCTTATCGGAGAACTGTTCGGGAGTAAGCTCTACATAAATATCGAGCGTGTCGCTGTTGTCGGCTCTGTCTACGACTATCTGATAGTTGGGCGAATATCCCTCGTTGAGAAGAACCGTTTCAATCTGGCTGGGGAATACGTTAACGCCCCTTATAATCATCATATCGTCGCTTCTGCCCATGGGCTTGCACATCTTAACGTGCGTTCTTCCGCAGGAGCATTTTTTGCGTGAAAGAACGCATATATCCCTCGTTCTGTAACGAAGAAGCGGGAACGCCTCTTTGTCAAGAGAAGTAAATACAAGCTCGCCCTTTTCGCCGTCGGGCAGAACCTCGCCCGTTTCGGGATTGATAATCTCCGCATAGAAATGATCCTCGTTTATATGCATACCCGTCTGCTCCGAGCACTCGAACGCAACGCCCGGACCGCTCGTTTCGGTAAGGCCGTAGATATCATATGCCTTGATGCCCAGACTCTTTTCTATCTCGCGTCTCATTTCCTCCGTCCAGGGTTCTGCGCCGAAAATACCTGCTTTAAGCTTATTATCCTCCGGCTTATAACCCTTTTCCGCAAGCGTTTCGCCGATATATGCGGCATACGACGGAGTACAGCAAAGAATGGTTGAATTAAGATCCATCATAAACTGAATCTGTCTTTCCGTATTGCCCGAAGACATGGGAAGAGTAAGGCAGCCGACCTTATGCGAACCGCCGTTCAAACCGGGGCCTCCGGTAAAAAGTCCGTAACCGTAGCAAACCTGACATACGTCTTCATTAGTTCCTCCGGCAGCGGTAATGGCTCTTGCGCAGCAATCCTCCCAAAGGTCAACGTCATGCTGCGTATAAAACGCTACGACTCTCTTTCCCGTTGTACCGGATGTAGACTGTATTCTTACGCAGTTTTTAAGATCTGTTCCGAGCAATCCGTACGGATAAGCCTCTCTTAAATCGGCTTTTGTAAGAAACGGAAGCTTCTTAATGTCGTCTACACCCTTGATATCGTCGGGAGTAACGCCCTTAGCGTCCATAAGATCTCTGTAATATTTAACGTTTTCATAAACATGGCGAACCTGCTTGACGATTTTCTCGTTCTGAATTTCGAGAATTTTCTCGCGGGGTGCCGTTTCGATTTCCGGCTGAAAATACCTTTCCATTTTCATACTCCTTTTCATTTAACATAAAAAATGAACTGATGTCTAAATTATACCACGCATTTTTTCAAAACTCAATAGTATTATATACTTTAAATACCGTTTACCGTTTTGAGGCTTTGAAAAATCCGAGCTCCGAATCTTCCGATTAAAACCGTCAATCCGATAAATTTAATATTTACCCCTCGATTTCGTACGTCCCTTTATCAAGATCAATCGTTACAACGGTTGAATCGGAATATGTCGTCCGCTGACGGCGGTACGAGCCCAAAAATTCATGTTTGACCATTTCCTTATTATAAAGCCTTGCCTGAAGGCGGGCTAACGGTTTTATGCGTTCAACTTCATTTTTAAGCTCCGTTTCGCCGAGAAGCTGAGCGTCACCCGTTCTCTCATCCGTTCCGACCTTGCTGACCGAAGTGCCGAACGGATGGAAATAAGGCATGCCCGCATGCAAGGCGCAGTACAAATCGGCGTCGTCACCCTTTGGAATACCCCAATTTCCGTACCAGTTCCACGGAATCATGATACAGTCGTGATAAACAAGGCTCGCAAGCGGAATCGGTATACCTATCGGCTGACCGTTGACCTGCGGACTTAATGAAAACGGTCCGTGATGAACAAGCGCAATATGATTAAGAAGCTGCATTGCAGGCTCTTCCGAGGACATTACAAGCCCCTTATCGTTAAGATAATCAAAACATTCCGCTCTGTAAGCAACGCACTGTTCTCTTGTCATTCTGTGCTCCGGACTGAAGCACTCGTCGCCGTTCATAACGGAAAATACGTCGAGATACGCGCCCTGAACGTCAATCCCGTGCTCCTCCAGTTCCGCATAAGTCCGTTTAACGAAATCCAACGCCTGTGAGGCGCACAGAAACGTATGCTCTCCGCCGTCCCAAACAGAGCAGTACGGATGGGAGGAATCGATATTCATAATCGCCTTATTAATGTCAAATACGGGGGACGAATAGTAATAATCCCTGTACTGGTCGTGAAGCGCAAATATATACCCCAGCTCCCTGCAGGTTTCGGACATTTTCTTCATGCCGTCATAACCGCCCGCCCGACTGCACGGAGGCAGAATGTACGGGTGGTCGTTATCATATCCGTTTTTACCCCAGCCGTCAGTGTGAATGTACAGCCTGTCAAGTCCCGCCTCCTTTATCTTTTTAAGCTGCTCGGCTCTCTCGTAAAATGTTGCGTAAAGAATTTCATTTGTGCCGTTTTTGTCATAAAATTGAGATTTTTCATTTATTTTTGAATAAATTTTATGATGAAGAACCGCGCATCCGATAAGCTTTTCTATATTCTTATTTTTCTTTATTTTATCATCGATTGAAACGAATCCGCCGTTTTTGATAAGATACTGTCTGTAATCCTTTGCAATCGTATTGTAATCGCCGTTATCATGAAATGTAAATAATATTTTTCTCTCATATGAAAGCTTTCCGAGCGACGACAGCCACTGAACGGAATTTATAAAAGATAAACGGCTTCCGAACGAGGATAACATACATGCGTCAAACGGCGTTTCGACTATTGCGGAAAAACAGCGTCCGTCGCATACTCTGCCCCATACGGGCATATAGCACTCGCCCGTATTTATTTTCCTCGGATATTTCGTATACGAAAAGGTCGATTTGAAATTATCCTTATATCCGTCGGGCAAGATAAATCCCTGTCTCATTGCGTCGACATGATATGACGAATATTTGCCTCCCTTTTTTGAATTAAACGGAGCGGGAAAATAAACCGCCTGAATATCATATCCCGTTTCGTTTTCCGCATTTATCGAAAACGTGACGGAATCCGGTTTCGTTATTTCAGACTTTAAAACAAGAGTAAAATCAAGTTTTTTTCCGAATGCGTAATAACCCGAAAGTCTTGCGGTTATTTTTCCGTCGGAATATTCAAATTTCTTTTTCAAAGCCGTTGAAAGAAGTCTTAACGTGCTTACGTATTTCTTTCCTATTTTTTTTCTTATTATAATATAAGGTCTTCTGCCGTCGCTTACCCATGAAAAGCCGTTATATATAACCTCATAGTCAAGCGTATGCTCGTTAATTTTTAATTTAATACCGCTGTTTTCCATTTAAATCTCATCCTCCGGTCATTTACCGCCCGAAAAGGCTTTTGTAATCAATAAAATTAATAATAATGCATCGAACTTATTTTTTCAATACATAAAATTTTACAATTCTTTTAAATAATGTAGGTTTACAATAGATGTGAAACTGAAATTAAAAAAGGGTAAAAAAAAGGCGATTGAGTTCGTTGGAATATAAATATCAAACAATCCCAAATGGACAATCTAAAAAAATGCGGGTATATAAAAATATGTATTATATGTGGAAAGATAGAAATCTTCTGTTCCATGTGTTCCCGTGTTACAAATTCAGCTGTGGAGCAGTGTGCAAAAGGCGAAAAAATAAACCCTCCACGGAAATGAATCCGCAGAGGGCAAAACAAGCGTTATTCAGTTACATCTTCGCCTAATAATAATCACGCTGCTCGATAGCCGTCGCTTTACTTCAGATACTCCGTAAAAAAGGTTCTCAGCTTCTCAAACGGAATCACATCCAGATTGTCGTACAGATCCGTATGAACTGCGCCCGGAATAGACAGAAATTCCTTGTTGTCTGTATACTTGCTGTCCGTGATCATATTCTCGTAGGCATCTTTTCCGAAGTAATAGCTGTGAGCCTTATCACCATGCATGATAAGTACGGCGCTTCTTATTTCATTGCTGTATTGCAGGATTGGCTGGTTCATGAAGGATTGACAGCCGATACTGTTCCATCCGTCATTGGAGTTCAGGCTTCTTTTATGATAGCATCTGCCTTTATAATACTCGCTGTAATCCTTAACGAAGAAAGGCACATCCTCCGGCACCGGAAGTGACATACATCCACCTGCTCTTGAATATTCGCTGCTGCGATATTCCTTAGTGCGGAGCTCATTCATAGCCTGCTTCTTTGCAAAGCGAGCCTCTTCGCTGTCCTCGGCATCAAAGTATCCATTTGCGCTCACTCTTGCCATGTCAT
>CAVGCY010000026.1:0-159649 GCA_963627915.1 Bacteroidaceae bacterium
TTCAAGTTTCTTTAACGCAGTCGAAGCGGAAAGAGGGTGGATATAAACCTTATGGGTTCGACGCTCTTTTGCTATAGCAAAACAAAAACGCGGAGCCTGATAAAAGCTCCGCATTTAAAATATTAAATTTATAACGAATAAGTTTTTTCGATAAACTCACAGTTCGATATCTGTTCCTTTGAACCTATTATGCAGATATTTGAGCTGTTTATTGTTTTTTTGATAAATTCTATCTCCCTGCGCAAATCGTCGACGCAGGCGGAAATGATTTCGCCTCTTATTTTTTTCAAGTCGTCGAACGTGACGTTCCTTAGATAATTTGAATCCGCCGCCGATGCCTTGAGTCTCGGCGTCATCAGTGGCGATATGTCGGAAATTGTGCCGATTATTGCGCCTGTAAGGTCGGGAGAACCGTCAAGATATTTTTCGAGATATCCGCATACATTTTTAAATGTACTTACGGAGTTGGGTGAGGCGGGATCGCGGAACGAATAATATGAAAGGCATCCGTCCGTCTGCGCTTTCATTCCGGTGCCGTACGCTCCGCCTTTGACTCTGACCTCGTTCCAGAGATATTCGAGCGTAACAATGTGTGAGATAAGAAGCATTGCGCCGTTCATCGGTCGTTCGGATAATCCCGAAAGAGCCGCAAAAGCAATATCTCCCGGAATCGTCACGGCTTCATTTTTTTGCTCGAACGGCTTTATTACTGAATTTTTAAAATGACTGTGTTCTCCGAGTGAGGAAATAAAGGATTTAATTTCTTCTTTTAATACGTTCGGATTGTCGTTAGTAGCGCTTATTAACGCGTCGGAGGATGAGAAGAGTTTATTATAAACGTTTTCGAGAACGGACATGTCCTTTTCGTTTTCTTCAAATTCTTTTATCCACAGATAATATGCGAAGCCGTCGGTAAGCTCGGTAACGGCGCATTCCGAATTGATGGAACTCTGTGCGCGTCTTATTGCATATTTGCTTCCCGCAGAAACGATACTCTGATAAAGGTCTGTTTTGTCCTGTCTTACAAGGTCGAGCACAGCGGAATCATTGTCAAATTTTGTTGACGTAAGAATTTCCTTTACAAGTTCGAGAGCCTCGGTGACGTTTCTGTCAAGCGCGCTTAAATTAACGCAGAATTTGATTTTCATATCATCGGCGTTCTTCGGGTCTGAAAACGTTCTTACGTCAAATGAAAGGTTTCCGCATTTTGTAATTGTTTTTGTCTGAAGTTCGAGTGCGGAATAATTCTCCGTATCGAGTTTTCCGAGCAGACCGGAAATGAGCGAGGCTTTAAGAATCTCGTTTTCATCTATGCCCGTAATATCAAAATACATATTGATATACGTTATCGAATCCGTGTGAAGCTTATGCGTTATTATATTTTCGTCAATTTCTGTCGGAATATTCTCGGGCAGAGCGTCTATATCTCCGAGTTCGATTTTCGGAATCGAAGCAAGAGCTTCGGGGCTGTCTGTGCCCGACTGCCATTCAAGAAGCTTTGCCTGTTTGTCTTTCAATTCGTTTATTTCGTCCGAGGACATAGCTTCGATACGTCTTTTTATTTCGTCGGATTCTCTTTTTCTCTCCTCATCTCCGAGCGTGTGCGAAGGCTTCAGGAGAACGGAGCTTGAATGTTTGGACTCAATGATTACTTTTTTAAGAATAGATTCGTACCAATCCGTTGAAATTTTATTCCGTAGTTCATCGAATATGTTTCCGAACTCAAAACCTTTTATCGGGTCAGAGTCGTAAAGCCAGGTTTCAAGCGACGCCATTGAATAATAAAGACCGAGAGGAATTCCGAAGTCTTTTTCCTTTAATGCAAATTCAAAGTTTGAAATCGAACCCTCGAGCATTGCCTTGTCTATTCCGTTTTCGATAACGGATTTAATTGTATCGTCAAGCAGCTTTTCAGCCTCGTCCGCTCTGTTTTCGTCAATATTTCTTATGGTAACGAGAATCCAAGGCTGCATTATTCCGTCGTTGACATGCACCGTTATATCGTCGCAAATCCCCTTCTCAAGAAAAATTTTTTTTACGGGAGCCATGTTGTTTCCGAACAGAACGTCGGCAAGTATTTTACATGAAAGAACAGTTTCTCTCTCCTCGAATGAACCGATAACGTATGCCTTGCCGAGTATGCACTGCTTTTGAAGAGGCATATCCTCCGCCTGTTCGTAAAAGCTCTCCGTCCTGCCTGTTTTGACGGGAGCCTGGACAGCCGGACGTGGCATGGGATCGCTTTTTTCGTAATGTGAAAGATATTCGCTGTCTATAAGAGCGAGAGCCTTGCAAATATCCACGCTTCCGTCAAGAAAGATATACGAATTAGAAGGATGATAGAAACGGCTGTGGGTCTGTGTGAATTTTTCGTATGTCAATGTTGTAATTTTGCTCGGAAGTCCGCCGGACTCGAAACCGTAGCCGTTGTCGGGAAACAGTTTGGATGAAATTTCATTGTCGAGTACCGCGTCGGCGTCGGCGTACACGCCCTTCATTTCATTAAATACAACGCCCTTGTAAATCGCGGGAGATGAGTCCGATAATTCAAAATGCCAGCCTTCCTGCGCAAATATTTCAGGTTTTGTATAAATAAGCGGTTTAAACACAGCGTCAAGATAAACGCTCATAAGATTAAAGAAATCTTTATCGTTTTGGCTCGAAATCGGATAAAGCGTTTTATCCGAAAATGTCAGCGCGTTTAAAAACGTATTCATAGAGTTTTTGAGAAGCTCGACGAACGGTTCTTTTAATCTGTATTTTTCCGATCCGCACAGAACGGAGTGTTCGAGAATATGAAAAACACCGGTATCGTCCTCGGGAACAGTTCTGAAGCCTATGGAAAAGGTTTTGTTTGAATCCTCTCTGTCGAGAAAAAGAAGTCTTGCTGAGCTTTTTTCGTGAGTCATTTCAACGGCTTGTCCGCCCGCCTGCGCGAGAGGACGAATGTTGTTTATTCTGAACCCGTGTATTAAATCGTTAACTTGCATTTTATCGCCTCTATAATGAATTTAAAACAATACAGATAATAGTATATATTATTTTTTATATTAAATCAAATATTTTGACAAATATTTTGAAACCGTCAGGAAATAATGAAAAATATACGCTTTTTGTTCATGCTTTACCGATTATAAATCGAGTAAATAAACATAAATTAAAGTTAAGGAGGGCGGTGCATGAAAAAAATTATTAAAATAACGGCGGCTGTATGCTCCGTATTAAGTAGCTGCGTTTTTTCGCTTATAATTTACGGAGATATAATTGTTCCCGATTCTCTTACGGTCGGCGCGGGATGCGATATGACAGTTTCGCATATATTCAGCGTGACGGACGAATCGAAAGACAAAGAGGTTTCTGTTTTTTCTTCCGGCGGCGAGTCAAGGACGGGACAGACCAGGCTTTTCAACGTTTTTCCCGTAAAAAACAATTCGCTGAACGTTACGCAAAGCGATTATGTAATTCCGGGCGGCGAGATAATCGGCATACGAATATATACCGACGGTGTAATTGTAGTTTCCGCTGACAGTATCGAAACTGCGGACGGCATAGTAAATCCCGGAAAAGGCGCCGGGATTCAGAGCGGAGATATCATAAAATCGGTAAACGGAATAAAATGCGATTCCGTTTCCGTTTTGAATGAACAAATATCAGCAAATAACGGCAATGCAATTTCTCTTACGATTCTGAGAAACGGTAAAACATTTGAAACGTCAATAACGAGCGTTTATTGTATAACGGATTCAAAATACAGATGCGGTCTTTGGGTTCGTGATTCGACGGCAGGTCTGGGAACTCTTACGTATATCGACCCCGAAAACAAAACCTACGGCGCGCTCGGTCACGCGATATGCGATACCGATACGGGAATCGTATTCCCGGCAGGGCAGGGAAATATACTCTCTGCTGTTTTTGGCGGCTGCATAAAAGGCAGGAGCGGAAAAACGGGAGAAATACAGGGTTCGTTCGGCAGGGAAATATTAGGAAGTCTGACGTTGAATTGCGATAACGGAATTTTCGGCGATTACTCTGCCTTGACGGGAAACGAAAAGACCGTAAAGGTTGCGAAAATGGACGAAATAGAAGAAGGTGAAGCGCAGATAATTGCGACGGTCGACTCGGGCGAAAAAAAATATTACGGCGTTCAAATCGAGAGGATAAGCTATGACATTTCCGACGGAAGCCATAATTTTACAATTAAAGTAACCGACGGCGAACTGATTAATGCAACCGGCGGTATCGTGCAGGGAATGAGCGGAAGTCCGATTATACAAAACGGTATGCTTGTAGGTGCGGTAACTCACGTTTTTTTAAACGATCCGCAGTACGGTTACGGAATTTTTGCGCAGACGATGATCGATACCGACAGGGATGTAAGAATAAAGGACGCGGCGTGATTCAAAATAAAAAACGGAGATGTAAAAACGAAGTGTTGTTACGTCTCCTTTTTTTAATTGATGTCCCATATTGTGACAGAATATTCAGGGGGGAATGTAATAAACTGTTTTCGACAGCCTATTATTTGTTCAGGGAGGTAGAAAAATGTCTGTTTCTTTTAAATACAAAGACGGATGTCTTACAAGCGTTCTGTGCGGCGATATAGATCATCATCATGCTTTGGCAATCAGAGAAAGTATTGATTCCCAGATGTCAAAATATATGCCGTCGAAGCTTATTCTTGATTTTCATGACGTTACGTTTATGGACAGTTCGGGAGTCGGGCTTGTTATGGGGCGTTATAAAAACGCGGCTGTTTTCGGCTGCGGGGTAAAGCTTGTAAATATGACGCAAAAGGTAAGGCGGATTATGAAAATGTCGGGACTTGAAAAAATTGTCGAATTTGAAAGGGAGAACGAAGGATGAAAACTTTATATGAAATGAAGCTTACCGTAGACGCAAAAAGCGTTAACGAGAGTTTTTGCAGGGTTTCGGTCGGCGCGTTTGCTTCGGTTCTTGATCCGAATATAGATGAGCTGTCCGATATAAAAACTGCGGTAAGCGAGGCGGTCACCAACTGTATAGTCCACGCGTATAAATCAAAACCCGGCAAAATATACATAACAGTAAAAATAACCGATACTAACGCCGTAATCGTTAAAATACGCGACAGAGGATGCGGGATAGCCGATGTCCGAAAGGCGCGTGAGCCTCTGTTTACAACAGGCGGTGACGACAGGTCGGGACTCGGATTTTCCGTTATGGAATCGTTTTCGGACAAGCTCAGCGTTTCATCGAAGCAAGGACGCGGAACGAGCGTTACCATTACAAAAATAATACGGGGAAAAACAATCGATGCTTCTTGAAAAAACCGACAGGGATTCGCTTATAAATGATAATATCGGGCTTGTATATTCATGTGCCGTCAGATTTAAAAACAGAGGTGCGGAGTTCGAGGATCTGGTTCAGTGCGGATGCGTAGGACTTATAAAAGCCGCGGACGGGTTTGACCCGTCGCTCGGGTATAAATTTTCGACATACGCAGTACCGGCGATTCTCGGCGAAATAAAACGCGTATTCCGCGACGGCGGGGCTGTTAAAATCGGACGTTCCGACAGAGAAAAATCACGAAATCTGATGAAGGTTCAGGAGGCTCTTTTTGAAAGGCTCGGCAGACCGCCGACTGTTTCGGAGCTTTCAAATGAGTGCGGATATGACGAGGCGAGAACGGCACAGCTGCTCTGCATATCGCTTCCGGTAATAAGTCTGACGCCGGACGGCGATTCCGATTTCCGTCCGACGGATATTCCGGGCGAAGAAACGGAAGAGCGGATGAACGACGCCATAGCTGTAAAAAACGCAGTTGCCTGTCTGTGCGAACGTGACAGAAAGATTGTAGAAATGAGATATTTTAAGGGGCTTACACAGAGCGCGGCGGCAAAAGCTCTCGGCATGACGCAGGTGCAGGTTTCAAGACGGGAAAAAACGATTCTTAAGCTACTGCGCGAAAAACTGACATAAAAAGCTGCTCTTTTTCGCATTCTGAGCTAAACTCTCAAGTTTGACGGCTGACAACCCTATTTAAAATATGCAAATGGCGCAGCCGTGAATATGACTTAAGCGAATGCGGATTATTAACGATTGACGCGGCGAAAAAATAAAAAAACAGAAAAATCAGCGCCCTTTCATCTTGTGATTTTGTTTCGTCAAAAACAACGCGCCGAACCGCTCCCATATCAGGGCTGCGATTCGGCGCAGTTTCATATTTGCTTTTAATTTTATTTTTCATGTTCCGCTGAAGCAATTTTTACAAAGAATATTTATAAAATCCCGTATCCTCTGAGCTTTTCAATAAATTCATTTGCGTCGGAGAGTATTTCATCATAATCGCCTTCAAATTTTTCCTGCGTTTTTTTCGCTAATTCCTCAGCGGAATCAATCTGCCCGATAAGGGAATACATATACGCTCCCGTTTCGGTAAGCATGAACATGCCCTTATACTCCCCCGCGCTGCCGCCAGTCGGAACAAGCACATATTCACCCGCAACATTTCTCAATACCATATTTTTTTTAATCTTCACTTACATTCCCCCGTTTTTTGAGAAACAAATCTGTATTTTCCCGTATAGAACGTATCATTCCGCAAACGTATTCGGGTTTTTTATCAGTCGAACCCGTTTCGCAATAACACATTGCCGCACAGGCTCTGCAAAACCGGGCGTCGGGACACCCGGCGCATTCGGCGGGCATTCTGAGAAGCGACGTTTGCTCTCTTATATACGTCCAGCACTCAATAAAGCTTTTATTATTAATATCAACATACGGACTGTCCATCATTGCACAGGCTCTCATTTTGCCGTCATGCGTTATCCAAAACGACGAAACGCCCGCTCTGCACGATATCGAGCAGTCGTCGTCAGTAATTATCCTCGATTTATTCGACAGCTTCGCTTTTCTTATAAATTCGTCCTCGCCGTAAAGCGTTATATCGCTTTTAACGCTGTATTTTCCCGCGTCCTCAGCCGAAAGACGCGCATTACTATCAGCAAAAGCCGAACCGAGTCTTACCTGCGGATAGCAATACGGCGATATCTGAACGGGAATGCCGAGCGATTTTGAAAGTGCGATTATATTATCCATATCATCACAGTTCGATTTTGTTATAACCGCATTAAGCTTCACGGGGATATCGATTTCTCTGAGCGCATTAATATTATTTACAACGCTGTCAAAATAATCAGCCGAGCATCTGTTTTTATATCCGTCCGAATTTGAAGCGTAAAGGGAAATATTAATCCGCACAGGCGGATATTTTTTAAACAAATCGAGATAATTGTTTATAAGAGAACCGTTTGAATTTATTGAAATTATAAGTCCCTTTTCGTGCGCATGGGTATATATTTTTTTAAAATCGTTTCTCAGCAAAGGCTCGCCGCCCGTCAGCAGAAGAAAAAGCATACCGTTTTCGCACGCCTCGTCCGTCAGATAAAGCCAGTCCTCCGTTTTAAGCAGGTCGGTTTTTTTCTCATTATGAACGTAGCACATCGGGCAGTTAAAATTACATCTGCAAGTAAGCTCAAAATTACCCGCAAGAGGCGTGCCGTTCTGCCTTGCCCTTGAATGCAGATATGCAGACATTTTCGGCTCTGTTATATTTACCATAATAATACTCTCTCCAAAGCCTTTACAGCCGTAAAATCGGGTTTGCAGTCGAAACGGAACATCGGAATTTTTTCCGCCGTCCGCTCTGCAACGGACAGCACGTTTTCCGCGCCGAACGGAAGATAGCACCCGTTTAAAATCTCTCTTACGGCTGAAAATTCAGACAGCGGTTCTATTTTATTTTCGCCCCTGCCCAATTTTACAATGCACATTACGGGAAGTACGGCATTTTTACATATATACGACGAACCGCAATAAGGAAGCGACGAAGCGTATACATCCCCGTCATTTATAAACAATAACGCCTTATCGCCGTTGATAATTTCCGCTGAAGCATGCTCGTTCCAAAGTCTCGCCTGGGTCGATTTTCCCGTCTGTCTTGGGGCTGTGAAAAGAATAGCGGAACCGTTTACATTTATAAACGAAGCGTGCATTATAAGCATTTGCATGTCGTATGCCATTTTTTCAAAACCGACTGTATCAAGAACGCTCTTGTCCCAGAGAAGTGCGGAATACTCGTTTAAATATTCGACTGTTCCGCCCTTTTTATCTTTAAAATCGGTACGTCTTGCAAAAAACGAGCCGTCCTTTTTTTTATAATAAACTACGTTTATTTCGTCTTCGTCAAAAACAATGCGATTATCAAAAATAAATATCGGTTTATTGCCGGACGGCGCTATTTTATCCGTAAATCCGTAAGTATAAATATATCTCCCGTCCGATATTTCATCCGTCAGAAAAAGCGAAAACGGAAACGTATCGTCTATTTTAAGCGGAAGTTTTAACTCAATTTCGCAAAGACCTATTTTATATCTTTTAATTTCCATATTCTGCAAATAATATCTTACTGATATATGATTTAAAATGCTCTGCCGAAAGCTCCTTTTCCTCTCCCTTTTTGAGAGAACCGAAGCTTACTCTGTATGTCTCATTACCGACAAACACGCCGTTTTCCTCGTTTTTATAATAAATATAAACGTTATCGACGTCATTTTCCGATATGTTTTTAACGCTTATCACGCCATCCATGGCTCTGATATAAAACACGTCCGGGTAAATCGACAATTCGCCGTCAAAATATATAACGTCGCTCAGCTCAAAGCCGTACACACTCTCGTCCGCGTTAAACTCGGCGTTATTGTCCTCATCAAGAACGCATACGCTCCCTGACGGCAGAGTTGTAATTTTAAACGTAAGCTTCTTACCGGCTGCCGTGCATTTCAAAACGGCATATTTTATATCATTTTCGCCCTCGTTTTTTACAACAAGCTGTATAACGCCCGAATCGCTTTTACCGTAAGAGATTATCCTGACGATTCTGTCAACAAGTACGCCGGTTTGCGACGAATCCGATTTTTCATAATTATAATCGGAATATTTAAACGTAAAATCGGAATTGATTTTTATATTTTCAGCCGAATTTGAAAACGAATACGGCTCAACCGCGGTAAGAGAGGTCATTTCGGGAGCTTCGGCTCTTTGCGCTTCGCCCTCGGAACATGAGGAAAATACAGCCGCCGAAATCAGAATGCAAGCTGCCGCCGAAATTTTCATAATTTTTTTAATTTTAAATTTCAACATAATAATGTACCGTAGAAAAATCAACGGACGCCGGCGAAAATTTATTTCACAGACGTCCGTTGTCAATTAACTATAAAACAGATTTACGCCCGCCGTAGGAACGTCGTAGCAAAGAGCGTCATTTCCGCCCGGAACCTTAACAACGCATCCCGCGGTTGTCTGGGACAGTATGACAAGTCCCGTCTCCGCGTCGGTTATAACTCCGGAGCTGTCTTGAATATAACCGCATGCGGCTATATTTGTGGAAAGTTCGAAGCTCTCGAAAATAATCTGTGCTTTAGTATATTTCTTTTTCACTGTCTTCTCCCCCACTCTTATTTAATCAAGCCGGAAAACAGCTTTTTTATGAAATCTACTACCTTATTAATAAAGTTCTGAAGTTTAGTTACTAAGGTCTGAACTCCGTTTACCGTGTACTTAACGGTAACTTTACCGGAATTTGTTGTAAATCCGTCACTATCCGTTCCGCTTACATAGTACTCGTGTTCACCCTCGACAACAGCGGGGAGATTGACGGTCCAATGTCTTATAGTATCGCCTGAATCGGAAACGGTTTCGACATACGAAGAATCGACGCTGATCTCGGTTCCTATGGAATCGGTAACCTTAATCTTTTCAACAGTCGAATAGGTATCGAATGTAAATACCGCATTCTCGCCCTCTACAACCGTATCATCTTCAAGATTCTCCGAATCTTCGATTATCGACATATCGCTGCCGTCAACGCTTGCCGCCGAAAGCGCAACGGAACGGGTGTTCGCATTTACGCTCATAAGAACGGGAGTAAACGATGCAGTCTGAACGGCGGAATCGCTTGTTGTAACAGCTCCGCTTGCGTCCTCAACGCTTAACTCAAACTGACCCTTGCCCGTATCGGAATCGAACGTCCACTTGATGTTGGTTATCGAAAGGATATCGTCCTCGGAAAGCGACGAGTTCTGAAGAACTATCGTTCCCGTCTTATAATAATAATTATCGTCCGCACCCTTTACTCTGCTCCATGTAAGCTGCGCGCCGTTTTCCGAAAGCATATCGTTGAATGAATAATAAACGTCGCTTGCGCTTGTAATCTTATTTTCGACGGATGAAACGGTGCCGTCCGAGGAAACGGTATAAAGCTTGAGTGAAGGTGTTCCGTCCGCGGCCTTTGCTGCAATCTGGATATCCTGAGGAATTACCGTTGCCCAGATTGAGAACGCAACCGCCTGACCGTTTGAATCGGACGTACCGGAGGAGTCCGTACTTGTTCCGCCCATGAGGTAAAGCTCATTGTTCGGACCTGCGTTTTTGTACTTGCTCATATCCGTTCTGCTGTCATTATTTCTGATACCGTCTATAAATACTATACCCTGAGTATCCTTTGTGGCATCGGATGTAAGCTTGCCTGCGTCAAGAAGCATATCCTTAATTTCCATATATTCGGGATAGCCCTCCTGATCGGAAACATACTGCTTTGTAACCGTTTCGTCATTAAGAGCGGGATCGTAAATTCTGACAGCGTCAAGATAGAAATCATAGCTCGAAACGCCATCCGCACGGTGGTTGAACATTGTCGAATACATCGGCGTTATGGTAACCGTATACTTATTATAGTCAAGTCCCAGTACTTTTATAACGGGAATCTGATAAAGCGACTGAGTTGATACAACCGGAAGCCATGTCTCGCAGTATGCAATATTTCCGGTATTCTCCGTCGTAACATTGCCGTCCGCGTCGTAATAGGTAACGGTCTTTGATACGCTGCCGTCATTCTTTGCGGACCAGTAAAGCTGAGTATTTCCTTCGGATTCAAACGTCTGATTGCCGTTTGCGTCGGCATAAACCTGACCGTACGAATAACCGTAATACGTATCTACCGCATATGATTCGCTGAACGTTCCGTCTTCGCTGTTAACGTCAACCTTTATAAATCCGGTAGTCGAATCCGTAAGGCTGACAACGTCAAAGCCCGTGCCGGTAAACGTAAACTGAGCCGTGGGCCATGCTCCGCCTTTTCTCGGATTATCTGCCGCGCTTACCGTTACCTTGTGAGCCGAGCCTGCCGAATACGTCAGGTTATCGTTTGTATTGAACCAGTCGTATGCGTATGCGTACGCATATGCCGGAGTAAGCGAATTGTCCGCATTGTTTGAGCTTACGATATTACCGTCAGCGTCATAATATGTCGGGGTCGCCGTATAGCCTCCGCCGATTGCATAACGATAATAAACATCCGTCGTAACCTTACCGTTTGCATTGTAGTATGTCGGCGTTGACGAATACGTACCGTCGCCGGCTGTCGTATAATATGCGGGAGTCGAGGTAAGCTCATTCACAGCGTTTCCGTCTGCGTCATAATAAACTCTCGAATACGATTTATCGGAATAGAACGGGTCATATCCGTATGTGTTTGCCGAACTGTCGCCGACAAGATCCGCCGCCTGTTTAACCGAGGTCATTTCCGTTCCCTCGACAGTCCAGTTTCCGGTATAGCTTACAGCGGTCGAATCAAGCCCGTTATCCTCAAAGTAAATCGTACTTGCCGGGATAAACGTTACCTTTTCGTACTGAGTATATTCGGATTCCGTGCTGAACGTCGGGTCGCCCGTAACCTTGGCGGCAACGTAATAGAAGTCCGAACCCGTAAAGTTCATATCATTAAGATTATACGTTATGTCGCCCTTTGCGTTTACCGTACCCGTTCCGTAGCTCAAACCGTCAACGGTATAATCCGTACTCTTATCGGCAAATTCCGTCGAGCCTGTCGGCAGCGTTGCCGAGGAAAAGTCCATTATGTTATCGACAACCTCGTTTGCCTTTGTAACGCCGATATAGTCAAACTTCGCGCCTGCGTTTACAGCCGCCGCCGAAATCGTGTTATTCTCGGTAATATTATAGCTGATGGGATAACCGTAATCCGCAACAAGCGTCTGGTCTGTAAGCTTAACGTTTGACGAACGCTGCTGAAGGTTGAACTTAATCTTACAGTTGGAGTCCGTCGAACCTCTTTCAAGGAAATAGAATTTGAACGAGTGCGTATTACCGTCGCCGGTTATACTGTTAAGTTTTTCGAGCGCCGCTTTGATATCCGCGCTTATACTGTGCGTTTCTCCGTCCGAGCCGGTGTAATCATACATACTGTAATCACCGTCAGCCTGATACGTGTACGTTACCGTTTCCGTATCCTCAGCGGAGTTGAGCATTGTATTAGTTGAAGCGTCCCATGCGAACTGGTACGTTATCGACTTGTTCGTAAAGTCAATCGAACAGCTTCTTGCGCCGTGAATACCGCCGTTATCGAGAACAAGCGTATCGTCGACATAAACGAGAACGTCGTCATCTCCGGAGAACTCGAATTTTATCGGCGTATTACCTGCGTAAACTCCGCCCTTGGGAATGCTGAAATCAGTAGAGAACGACATTCCGAAGTGGTAAATTGCGTTTTCGTTGCTAAACGTTTTTGTTGTGCCGATATAATTTCCGTCCTCGTCAAGCTCAGTATCGGACAACTGGTAGTTAAATGGGAAGAAGCCTGTGCCTGCACCCTTACTCGCTCTGGTAATGCTGTAGCTGTCAACATCGACAAGCTCGGATATTGCCGTGTGATTTTCATCGTCATAAGACGCTCTGAACATCCTCGACGTATCGGAAGAATCATAATCGTATGTGTTTACTCCGTATCTGTTTGTCGAAAGAACAAACGGAAACTCGGTATCCCAATAATATTTTGCATACGTATCAGCCGTTGTCGTTTCTTTATCCGACTTCGAGAATAAATCGGGAATATATACAGATATTCCTGTAAGAGGTGTAATGGTAACCGTCTTTGTATTGCTTGCCGTTGTATTTACGCTCATAGACAGATTAGACCTTATACCGGAGGTTGCAGCGGTATTAATATACGGCAGGGCGTCTGTATAGCCTGCATGGGATTCGGGAACGCCCGACGTTGAAAGCGTTGATGAGAAAAGACCCATGATTGACGCGCCCTCATCGGCGGTATCCGTAGAACCGGTCGTGCCTGATTTATCCCAGATATTCCACATTGTCGGATAGTACGTACTTCCATCAAGGCTTACCGTGGAAGTCTCTGTAGTAAGACCCAATTCAGTACCTCCGTTAACAACTTTACCCGCGAAGGATATTGAATAAAGCTTTGCATAGACGTTGACAGCCTTTTCAAGCGCGGTATCGGCATAGCCGTCACCCCATGTTTCGGTGTCATAGCCTATAACCGTCTTTATCTGAGACATAAGCTCATCATTTGACGTGATAAGAGCTTTCATTTCTTCAAAAGCGATAGCGTTCATATATTTACCGCCGGAGGTATAATCCTGAGCGGAATTTGCATTTGAATATCCGTACTTATAGAGCGTTGAGGGCAGCTTTACAATCTCCGACGTAAGAGCCGCCATGGCGTCCGTAATAGCCTTAGCCGCGGCGGTAAATTCCTCGTCTGTCGCGTCGGCATTGTTATAGACATTAAGTCCGCTCTCCATAGCCTCAACGAACGCTTTTACAGACGCGCCGGAATAGTTGTCTATAAGAACCTCCGCACCCTCTTTAAGAGCATTGTAAAGAGCCTTTTTAGCAGAATTTCCGCCGGTTGAAGAACCTCCGTTCTTTGAATAAAGGGTCATCCATGAATCATTATATACATATTGCAATGAATCCGGCGCACCATAAGAATAATTTATAGAAAACGAATAATCAGAACTGCTGTCTGATGAACTATAACTGAGTACATAAGGGTTACTTTTTCTGGAATATATAAGTAACGTTCCGTCATCCTTTACATATACATAACATTCAGAGGCTGTATCCCCTAAATATATTGAGTTGCTTACGATAGTTAAATATTTTTGTGTTTCAACATTCTGAATATAATATTTATTATCCGAAACCCATGTAAAACGGTATTCATTTGCAGATGACGACTGCATTACGCCGTTTGTTACCGTTACAGTGTTATCACTGTTTATGCTTGCATACTCGGAATGCGTTTCACCGGTTAAAGCGGCTGCTCCGTTAGCTGTACTTGTCGGATTTGCGCAATATATAATGTATACGTTATCATCTATGGCATTTGCTGTTGTTCCGGTGGCGGCGGGAGTATATTTACTGTATGTGCCGTCATCGGTTGTTGAACCGTCGGTTGACGACGAAGAATTCTTAGAATAAATCGTCATTGCATATTCGTCGCCTGAGAAAGAAGAAGATCTCTGTCTTGCTCCGCCCTGAAATGCAGACGAATTATACTTAACAGCTGTGTAATAGGTAGTTCCTCTATTGGAATTACCGGAATTATAAATACAAATGGTACCGTTGTCATTCGTTACATAAAGCGGAGTTCTATCATCACTCAGTATTAACTGGTATGAATTGCTACTATTAGCAGGATATGGAATTGAAAGATATTTTCCCGATTCAACATGCTTTATGTAATATTGACCGTCTGTTCCCGTAGATTCAAACTGATATTCATTTGAGGACTCCGACTGCAATACCGTACCGTTTAACACAACGGACGTACTCGCGGTTATGTTGTTGGTACCCGCAGTACCGCTCAATGCGGCATTATTTGCGGCATTATATATAATGTATGAAGTACCCTCTGATATTGTATCGCTTTTGCTGTACGTGCCGTCAACGTCTTCTGTCGAGCCGTCAGTCGCAGCGGTCTTTTTGTAAAGCTTAAACTTATTATTGCCGTTAACGGATGTTGCACTTGTATTGTTCCATGTGGAGAACGGTTTTCCGGATACTCCGGAATAATAATCTATATACTGATTACTGCTGTAAATCGTTACGGTATAATCGCTTTGTACATACACAGTGAGTGCCTGTGCCGTATCTGAGAGAGAAAGAGAACTGTCAGAAGAACCTATATTGAGATATTTGCCCGACGAATCCTTAATATAATATGTAGAACCGCTTACATACTCGAAGGTATATTCATTCGCGCTGCTGCTCTCAAGCTCTGTTCCGTTTACCGTTACCGTGGCGTCAGACGACAATTGACCCGACGAAGAAACCGTATTTGTAATCGCCGCCGCGCTTGCAGATGTAGTTGCCGGACTTGCACAGTATATAATATACGTTCCGTTTTCTATATAGTTGCCCGAACCTGTCGAAGTCGGAGTATAATAAATATACTTAACTTCAGTATCTGCAGAACCTGAATCCGAGCTGCCGTCATATGTAAGAGTACCGACAATCTCCTTAATTGCGTCGAATTTGTCATAAACGGTGGGATTGTAGCTTATCTCGCTCTGAGGGCAAACCTCCTCGAACTCGTCATAAAGCTCCTCACCCGTTTCCGCAACTGCTGTAATATTAATGCCGTTTACTTCGACATTATCCGAGCATGTCGTAACAACGCTTCCGTTAGACGTAACCTCATCGGTCGTCTTTACGATTACAAGGGCTTTACCGTTGTACATCTGAACCGTAGCTTTGCCGTCGGCTGTAAATACGGAGCTTTCCTGGAATCTGCTCCAATCGGACTGGTTGCCGTTGTCAACGCCGACTATCTCAACGCCGTTGGCAGCCTCGATTGTAAGAGTGCCGTTATAATCGTTCATGAAATTGCCGTCCGTATCGAGGGCGGTATATTCAACATAGGCGTATGATTTTCCGTCAGCCGTTCCCGTAAAAGTATCCTTGCCGTCCGTTCCCCAAACCTCAGCCTTTACAGATCCGATGGTCTGAGATGAATAAACCGTCTTTGTACCCTTTGCGGAATCCGTAATTTCCGTAGACTTCGTTGAATCCGTCCATGCTTTTACAAAGAGAGTTCCCGAAGCCCATTTAACCTTAAACTGAGGATAGAGCGCAACGGCGGGCTTTGTGTTTGCGCCCGAACTATCCGTAAAGTCGGAAGCCGTGCAGGAGGATGCGTCAGAATATGTCGTCCACTTTCTGTAAGTGTGTCCCGCGCTTGTCGTGACAAGCTCTGACGAAGCATGACCTATAAGCGTATCGTTCATATAAAGCTCGACATAGCCTGCGTCCGTGTAAACGGCTACGGGTACAGCCGAGGTTGAAGAAAGCTTCGAACTGTTCCACGTGCCGGGGAGAAGATTGAGCGTATGCTCGCCGCTGTCATCCCATACCGCTTTATAAAGATATGCCATGTCCTTTGCGAATCCGGCAGTATCGATAACTCCGAAGAAGGAGGATATGGGAGCGTCCTGATCATTATTTGACTCTATATTATTCCAGGGAGTAGGCTCACCGATATAGTCAAAGCCGGTCCAGATAAACTGACCGCTTACCTTATCATAAGCCTGAACATAGTAAAGGTTAGCCTCCGCCGAGTCGCCCCATGACGGAGAATACGCGTCATATGCGCCTATCTCATAGCCGGAAACACCGGTTGACCCGTAAAAACCTCTTGATGAAGAAGCGGAGGATGTCTCCGTAAGAATAGTGGGCTTCGTTGTGCTGATGCTTACAGCCCATGTATACGGATAATAGTTTCCGCCGACAACGTCCATATAATTCTCAACGGTAAGAATCGTCTGTTCGTTATTACCCCTTGTAAGAGGTCTTGAATCAAGAGACTGAACAATTTCATGAATGGCCTGCGCATAGGGTGCGCTTTTGCTGTCGGAATAGCCTGTCATATGGTTAAGCTCGTTACCGGCGGACCAAATGATTATAGACGGATTGTTTCTGTCTCTTTTAACGGTCTGTCTAACAACGAACTGATACCATTTATCTCCGGTCTGCTTGCCGAGAATATTGTTATCGGAAGAAATCTCGGCATCAAAATGAGTTGAAAAATCGTTGGAGTTTGAGTTCTTCGCTCCGTACCAGCCATCGAAAAATTCCTCCATTACAAGCATACCAAGCTCATTGCAAACCTCAAGAAGTACGGACGAGGTAACGTTATGAGAGGTACGAATGGCGTTAAAGCCGTATTCCTTAAGAATCTTAACCTGACGGTAAATTGCGTCATACTCCTGTACCGCTCCGAGCGCACCCTGGTCGTTATGCATACATGCGCCCTTGACCTTAACGTTTTCACCGTTAAGAGAGAAGCCCGTCGAAGCGTCCCAGTTGATATACTTAAAACCGAAATCGGTCTTATAATCGTCAAGTATCTGCGTACCCTCCGCGTCGGAGCTTACAATGACGTGCATCGTATAAAGATTGGGAGACTCAACCGACCAAAGCTTGAAATTGCTTACCACAGGCGAAAGAGTAACGTCCTTGCTTGCGTTTGCCGCAATGCTCAGCTCGTCTGATACAACAGCGTCGGAAACGGCATTTCCGTCGGAATCGAGAACCTCAGCCTTTACATAAACCTTAGCCGAAGCCGCCGCTTCATTCTCTACGGTTACAACAGCCTGAGCAGTTCCCGTGCCGTTCTCGGCGTCCGGAGTCGTAACGACCGTGCCGTACTGCGCAACATGAGTTTTATTTATCATGCTTATCGTAACATCTCTGCATATACCCGAACCCGAATACCAACGAGAGGAAGGTATATCGTTTACAACCTTAACGGCTATAAGGTTCGGCGTAGAGCCGTCTTTATAAACGCTGTCGGTTATATCAACGGAGAATGCGTTATATCCGTAATGGTTTTCACAGACGAGCGTACCGTTTACATACACGTACGCATGCATGTACGCGCCGTCGAAATTCAGGACAAGCTCCCTTTCGGCAAAAGCCTCGGGGATAGTGAACCATTTACGATACCAGCCCGTGCCTCCCAACTTATTTCCGCTCTCGCCCTCTGTTCCCGACGTGGTGAAATCCTGCGAAATGCTGAAATCGTGAGGAAGCGTGACACTGCTCCACTCGGACGAATCGACAGTATACGCCTTTGAATACGCGCCCGCCGCGTCGCCGAGATGAAAATCCCAGTTGTTATTAAAGCTTACATCGATTCTCGGATTATCCGCCGCATACTGCGAAGAATCCGCCTCAGCCGCCGAAACCGAAAAATCAAGCTCCGACAAAAACGGCGTTGCCGCCGCCGCACACGAAATAATCATAAGCGACGCAAGCGTCACCGACAATATTTTCCGTACTGCGGAAATTCCCTTCTTCATAATAACCCCTGCTTTCCTAAAAATATCAAAGCATAAAGCATGCATGTTAAATTCGAGCATACCGAAATCAAGATATATTTAAATATATCTATACGCATATATAATAACATCTTAAGAGGTCCAAATCAAGAATTGAGAGTATTTTTTAAAAAAATCTAAGATTTATATCAAATTTCCGCAAAGATTTAATAGCTATTATTCAAATTTACCAATTTAGGATAAAAAAGAACCGTAAACGGGAATTGCCGCTCAGTCAAAAAAACATTGATTTTGACCCGTTCAACTGCCGTAACGGTTCTGAAAATATTCAATTATTTGTTTTCGCCGGCTGTGCCGAGAATAATTTCGGGATTTTCAAATATCTCCTCAAGCTTCTTGATAAACGGGAACATCTCCGCAAAATCAAGAGCTCTGTGATCAAAGCAAATGCAAATCGGAAGCAGACTTCTTACTTCGCCCTTTTCGTTTCCGTTTTCATCGGGAATAACGATGTTTCTGCGCTGAATCGAGCCTATTCCTATGGCGCATATCTGAGGAGGAATAATCATAAGCATATTAAGCTCGCCTCTTATACCTCTCGAAGCGGCTCCGATATTTGATATCGTTATGCTGCCCTGCTTAAGATCCTCATACGTAATTCTGTCCGTCTCCGGTATGCTTTCATAAAGCCTTTTCGCCTGACCTTTCAGGGGCGTAACCTTATGCTTGGGATTCGTTTTCGAGCCGTACAGACGAAGCAGACCTCTTACGATATGACCGGATTTAAACTTTTCCTTCGTATCGTGAATCGAAACGGAATAAAGAGCCTCGGTAAGGTTCGTCTTCTTCAGCCTTCTGTTAATATCGACGGTGTAACGGGCAATCTCGGAAAGCGATTTGCTGCCCATATCCTTCATCGTAATAGTCATCATATTTCCATCGGGAAGCGTCCACGGAACGGAAATATCGATACTGTCAAGATATGTTATCTTGCCTCTTACAAGACTTCTTTCAAAGCTTAAATGCGCATTCAGTTCGGGAGCTTCTTTTACAGCCTCCGCCATGGATTTTAAAAGAACGGCGTTAAATGTTGCGCGGTCCTCCTCGGGAGTTCTCTGGGCATAATTCTTATACGCGTCGAGAAATTTTGTTACGTCAGGCTCATACGTATAGCTGACGTGCGGAATGTGTCTCCAGCTTTCCGTTGTCATATTCGCAACAATTTTTCTCTGAATACCGAATCTCAATACATTTTTCTCTTCCAACAATAATCACTCCGTTTTCAAAAAATTAAATATTACTGAAATATTAAAAATCTTTATAAAATTAGACTTTAATACAATTTTTTATTTCATGTTACCATGCATATGTTTGATTGTCAATAAATCAAATTTAAAAAAAACGCACATGCTGAAATGTTAACAAACTTGAAACACAATCACAACAAATATAAGTTTTTATTACGTTATACACAAAAAATATTAAATAATTTCTGACATAATCACGAAATTTCATTTTAACAAAAAAATAAACACGTTGACATTTGCATAAAAAAACACTACAATGCCAAATGCAGAATCAAACATTTCGGAGAACTCAGAATGAAGAACTATTTTTTACTTATTACAGCCGTTGTTTTACTTGCTCTCGATTTTTCGGTTACAAAAAAATATCAGCAAAAATACGGAGCGTCAAGAGAAAACGGACTGAAATTTAACATTTTTTCGGGACTTTTTTCAGCTTTAGTATTTTTTGGAGTAAATTCTTTTAAATTTGAATGCTCCGCATTATCGATTGCGCTTGCTTTTCTGTCGTCCGCACTTTGCGCAGGTTATATTATAATAGGCTTTTATATAATGAAGATTGAAAAGCTTGCGCTTTATACGGTTTTTCTGATGACGGGAGGAATGATCGTTCCTTACGTCTGGGGACTGATATTTCTTGACGAGGAGATATCTCTGAAAAGGACTGCGGGGCTTATCATCATAGCGGCAGCTGTTGTTCTGCTCAATGTCGGAAGAGAACGACCGAGGATTAAAAGCATACTGCTGTGCATTGTCGTTTTCTTTTTAAACGGATTCGTAAGCGTTGTTTCAAAGGAGCATCAGCTTTCGTCAAACGCTGTTTCCTCACCGATGTTCGTAATGCTGTCGGGACTGTCAAAATCCGTTATTTGCTCATTGGTTCTTTTGATTTACAAATTTAAAAATAAAAGCTCCGCGTCTGACGGACGAACCGATATTCAATCGGATGCCGGCGAAAAATTCAACCCCGAAGCTCTGATACTGATAGGTGTTTCGGCTTTAATCAGCGGATTTTCATATCTGCTTCAGCTGATTTCCGCCCGTACGCTTCCGGCAACCGTGCTCTATCCGGTAATCACGGGCGGCAGCATTATTTTTACCGCCTTGGCTGGACGATTGTTTTTTAAGGAAAAAATCACAAAAAAAATTGCTTTTTCGGCAGCGCTGTGCCTTGCCGGAACATGCATGTTTTTATAATTAAGCGAGGTAAGAAGAAATGGATATAATAAATACAAATATTTTTTCATTTACTTACGATGGAATACCATGCGCGGATTTCTCCGTTAAACCCGAAATTTCATTCAAAGATGAAAAAACCGTAAAAATATACATTTTTCCCGACGGACTCAAAATTACAAACATAATAAAAGAATATAAGGATTTTGACGCTTACGAATGGGAAAACTTTATCGAAAACACATCGGACAGCCCCACGAAAATATTATCCGATTTTTTCGACGCGGACATAAATCTGCCGTTCGCCCATGACGAAGAGCTTGGATATACGGCATATCTGCCCGACCCGGACAAGGATATGAAAATTTATTTCCCCTCCGGCTCTACATGGTCAAAAAAAGAATTTTACTGCGATATCGACAAGTGCGAGGATAACAGATATATAAATCATATTTACCCGAATCAAACAAAAAAATACAAATCGAAGTCGGGACGTTCGAGTGATAATTCAGCGCCGTTTTTCGATATCTCAAGACAGGGAAAAGGCATTATCGGCGCAATCGGCTGGACGGGACAATGGCAGTGTGAAATAAAAAGAGACTTCGATTTCGTCAATATTAAAACCGGAATAGCGAATACACATTTCAGACTTCTTCCCGGTGAAAAAATACGAACATCATCGTTCGTTTACATGAACTATACCGGCGATTTTAACCTTGCTCATAACAAATGGCGCAGATTTTTAAAGCAATATTACAGCGTAATCGGCGTTGGCTCAAGAATAAAAAACGCTCCGCTGTGCGCAAGTATATGGGGCGGAATGTCAACCGGCTGCGTACTTGAAAGAATTGAGGAAATAAAGAAAAACAAGCTCGATTTTGAATACATATGGATGGACGCGGGTTGGTACGGAGGCGGAAAGCTCGACTCCCCGGACGAGTTTGAGGGCGACTGGGCAATGCACACGGGCGACTGGCGGGTAAACGAAAAGCGTCACCCCGACAGATTGAAGCAAGTAAGCAAAGCGATACACGACGCCGGAATGAAGTTCATACTTTGGTTCGAGCCGGAAAGAGTAATAAGCGACGTGCCTGACGCAAAAGAGCACCCGGAATATTATATATTCTCCCCTTTTGAAAACGATAAAAACACGCTTTTAAATCTCGGCAATGAGGACGCATGGAATTACTGCCGCGATACGATTTCAAATATAATACGCAGGCTTAACGTCGATATCTACCGTCAGGATTTCAACTTCGACCCGCTTAAATTCTGGGATAAAAACGATTCTCCCGACAGACGGGGAATCACTCAAATCAAGCACATAAACGGAATGTACCGGCTTTGGGATTCGCTGTTGAACGAATTTCCCGCTCTTGTAATCGACAACTGTGCCTCGGGAGGAAAAAGAATAGACATCGAAACGCTCAAACGCTCTGTTCCTCTGTGGCGAAGCGATTATCAATGCCCGGCAAATTTTCCGCCGGACGCATCACAAGCGCATAATATTAATTTTGCCGAATGGATTCCGTATTCCGGTTCCGGTTCGGGACGGGAATGGGGCGACGAATACAGAATAAGAAGCGCCTATGCATGCGGTCTGACAACAAATTACGCATATTCGCAGCGTAACAAATTTCCCGAATCTGCCGAACAATTAAAATGGATAAAAAAATACTCCGTCGAATATTTGAAAATAAGAGATTATCTGTCATGCGATATTTACCCGCTTCTAAACGGCGTATCGGGACCCGATTCATGGTGCGCCGCACAGTATGACCGACCGGAGAAAAACGATGGAATCATTCAAATATTCAAACGTGAAAAATCCCCGTACGACTCCGCCTCATTCACGCTCGGAAATATATTTGAAAACAAAACGTACGTATTTACCGACGCGGACTCGAATGAAAAATATACAATTACGGGGAAAGAGCTTATTGAAAACGGATTTAACGTTACAATAAAACAGAAAAGAAAAGCAAAACTGTATTTTTATACATCAAAATAAAAAAATATCCGTTCGAAAGCTCACCCGAACGGATAATTTTTATATTAAATATTATTTATTTTATGTCTCCGTCATCGAATATATCTCCGCACTCGGGACAGAATTTAGGCGGATTATGAGGATCTTCGGGCGTCCATCCGCACTTGTCGCATCTGTAAAGAGGCGCGCCGGCAGGCTTGGGAGAACCGCACTGCGAACAGAATTTACCCTTGTTTACCGCTCCGCATTTGCATGTCCAGCCGTCATCCGACGGCTTCGGAGAACCGCATTCGGGACAGAATTTACCCGAAACCTCCGCTCCGCATTTAGCGCATTTCCATAACTGCGCATTTGTGCTTTCGGGCTTTTTCGCTCCGCACTGAGGACAGAAATTACCGCTGACCTCAGCTCCGCACACACATTTCCATGCACCGCCTGAGGATGCATTCTGCTGCTGATTCTGCGCATTCTGCTGTCCCATCGCAAAAAGATTCTGCGCGTTCATTCCTCCGCCTGCGTTCATAGCCATACCCATTCCCATGAAACCTGTCATCGCTCCCGCGGAATTTCCCGCCGCCGTTTTCATTGCGTCGGACTGAGCGCCCACAAGCGTTGCGGCCGCCATAGTCGGGTCGCGCATAATTGCCGTACGCTGAGCCTGTTTGATAAGCTCTGCGTCCTCATCGGGAAGAGTTACCGAACCGAGAGCGATGCTTACAACCTGCAAGCCTCTCAATTCTCCCCACTTCTCGCTTAAAGCCTTATTCATGGCGTTTTCAAGCTCAGTCGTATGAGTAACTATCTGATTGGGACGCATTTCAAGATCGGAAAGAGCGCCGAAGGCGGGCTGCAATGCCGAAATAAACTCCGTCTTAAGCTGAGAATCTATTTCCGAACGGGTGTACTCGGATTCAACGTTTCCGCAAACCCTCGTATAGAAAAGCATCGGGTCGCTGATTTTATACGAATAAACGCCCGAGCAGCGAACGGAAACATCGATGTCAAGACCTATCTTCGAGTCGACTACTCTGAAAGGAATGGGATTGGGCGTACCGAATTTATTGTCGATAAGCTCCTTCGTATTAAAATAATAAACTCTCTGATCCTTACCCGTATCTCCGCCGTACGTAAAACGTTTGCCTATTAAAGCAAATGTCTTTTTCAGGCTGTCGCCGAACGAGCCGGAAAAAATACTCGGCTCAGAGGACGAATCGAATGTATATTCACCCGGCTCCGCGCAGAACTCGACAACCTTGCCCTGCTCGACAATCATCATGCACTGACCGTCGGCAACGGCTATTCCCGAACCGTTTGAAATGATATTATCGCTTGCTTTCGTATTTGACGAACGTTCGGACGTTCTCTTTTGTCCCTTTACGACAAGAACATCCTTATCCATTGAATCGCAATAGAAAAATTCCTTCCACTGATCGGCAAGAACTCCGCCCAACGCGCCGATACCTGCTTTAATAAGACCCATAATGCATTCTCCCTGCTATAATTTATTATTTTTTCAGAGAGCCTCCGCAATTGGAACAGAATGCGGACATAGCCGTGTTCTGAGCTCCGCACGACGGACAAAACGTCAAAACCGCCGCCGCACCCTGCGGAACGCTCTGCTGATTGTATTGCTGTGTATTTTGATTATTAAAATTCTGCTGATTGTATTGCTGCGTATTTTGATTATTAAAATTCTGCTGATTGTATTGCTGCGTATTTTGATTATTAAAATTCTGCTGATTGTATTGCTGCGTATTTTGATTATTAAAATTCTGCTGATTGTATTGCTGCGTATTTTGATTATTAAAATTCTGCTGATTGTATTGCTGCGTATTTTGATTATTAAAATTCTGCTGAGCATACTGCGAATCATTCTGATTATTGAAATTCTGCTGAGCAAACCGAGCGTTATTTTGATTGTTAAAACCGCCGTTCGGATTCTTTATCTGCTCGCATAGCTGCATTATCGCAAGTGCGTCGTTATATGCCTGCATAATCTCATTGGCAAGGGCATTCTCCGAAATATATTTAACGTCCAGTTTAACAGCGCTTATGTACGGATGATTAACAGTAATATATGCGTCAATAGAGCTTACGCGTCTGGGATTGCCGTCGGAATCCGTTGTGCGGTCGGTATTTCTGATATAACGGGAAACGGCGGACGCCTGATTATTCATGCCCATACCGTTCATCATACCCATGCCGTTCATACCCATGCCGTTCATGCCCATGCCGTTCATTCCCATACCGTTCATGCTCATGCCGTTCATGCCCATGCCGTTCATGCCCATGCCGTTCATGCCCATACCGTTCATGCCCATGCCGTTCATCGCTGCGCCCCTGGGCTGAGAAGCTGTTTGGGTTCGGTTGTCAAACGTATCAACTCTGTCGGGTATTCCGTCGCCGTCGGAATCTCTCTCATCGGAATAGGACTCCTTGATATAGAAATCCATGAGCTGTGAAAAATCAAAAATCTCCGGGTTATTTTCGCTGTAATCTCTGCCGATATTAAAACAGAACTTACCGTTTTGCATATCGACCATAATTTTATCGTCGACTCCCGCGCTCGCGCTCATTCTGAACTGAGCGTATTTCTGTTTGTTGTTCTCTCTGGCTTCAAGATGCGTCTTAACGTCGGCTATGCTTCTTGCGCCCCAGTTTCCCGAAAGACAACTTAACTTTTTCTTACAGTCGGAGCAGAGATAACCGTCCGACAGCTTTAAGCGCGTGAGCATATTAACCTTCTCATTGCAAAGATCGCAGAATTTTTTCTCAAAAAGTCCCATAGTAATTATCCTTTCTTTATTTATAATAAAAACATATCCCGCAAATATTATAAAATAAAAAAGATAATTCCGCCCCGCCCAAACGGGCAGTTTTTTATCATTTATCGTAGTTTTCGAGAAAACTTATTTTTCTGCCGCCCGATTTATACGATATAACCGCCTCGGTATTGACGTTCTCAACGCTTTTAAATATTCTCGCCTCGACCTCGGGGTTTGTTTTTTTGAGCTGTTTTATAAGATTTTTCGCTTCTATTCTCTTTGAATGATTTTCGCCGTTATTGCATGAAGTACACGTATCGGTAAATTTACAGGCGCATTGTATAAAATGCAGACCGTTATAATCACGCCACGCCTTTATATCGTCCTCTCTTATAAGATACATCGGGCGTATAAGCTCCATACCCTCGAAATTCCGAGAATGAAGCTTCGGCATCATAGTCTGAATCTGTGCGCCGTATATCATACTCATAAGAATCGTTTCGATAACATCGTCATAATGGTGTCCGAGCGCGATTTTGTTACAGCCCATCTGCCTTGCGTAGTCGTAAAGATGTCCGCGTCTCATCCTCGCGCAGAGATAACACGGCGACTTCTCGACATTATAAACGGAGTCGAATATATCGGACTCGAATATCCGAACGGGAATATTGAGTTTTTTCGCGTTTTCCTCGATAACCCTTCTGTTATCCGGGCTGTAGCCGGGATCCATAACGAGATATTTCACCTCGAACGGAAACTTATTGTGCCGTTTAAGCTCCTGAAACAGTTTTGCGCACAGCATCGAATCCTTGCCGCCGGAAATACATACGGCTATGCGGTCGCCCTCTTTTACAAGCTCGTATTCGTTAAGAGCCGCCGTAAACCGCTTCCATATCGTTTTTCTGAATTTTCGTTTTATGCTGTCCTCGGCTTTTCGGCATATTTCATCATTATCGTCATTTGAAATTTTATCTATAAGCCATGCGTTATATCCTCCTTTAAGAGAATAAACGTCGTAGCCTTCCTCTCTTAATTCTTCGCACAAACCGAGCGTTATTTTGCCGTGAGTGCAATATACAACGCTTTTTCTTTTGTCGTCGTCAAGAAAAGAACGTATATCATCCGCGTCGACGCGCACCGAACCGGGAATAATGCCGTACTGCACGTCGTGCTCGCTTCTGATATCATAGACTGCGATATCGCCGCCGATGCTGTTAAATTCTTCAATCGTAATTTCCGTATTCATTATATTCCTCTGACATTTAACTTATCTTAATTATAAATTATATTTCGATATTAGTCAAGAAAAAAGGAACCGACGCTGTTATCGGTCCCATAAAATCAACGCAAAATATGTAATTGTATTTTCTCCGTTATCGATTTTCATTCCCAATTTAACGGCCGTATCCATGACGTTTATTCCGCATGCCTCTATAGGCATTACGGCCTTTTCGGGATAACGGCACGGCGAAAGCGGGTATGTGCATTTTTTGCATATTTCGCACGCTCCGCCGCCGAGCGCGGCGGCGTTCAGTCCGTCAAGAGCCATTTTATCTCTTATATCAACAAGAATATCACGGCTTTTCCTGCCGACTGTCAACGCAGAATCCGTATCGTCACGCGAATTTACATAACCGGCAACGGAAAACAGTACGGCTTTATCATACCGCATCAAATTATTTTTGATGCTGTCAATCGGTCCCGCTCCCGGAGGACAGGTCCAGCACGAGCCGTATTTTGAACAGAGATTTTCCCGGCACCAATTGCGCGTCCGCCCGTCAAATATTATTTCGTTAAAATCGATAAATCTTACGTCTGTTATTTCTTCCGAATTAAAATACTTTTTTATATCCATCAGAAATTTATAACGCCCAAATGCTCAAGCAGTATTTTTATTCCTATAAGTATAAGAATAACTCCGCCGGCAATTTCAGCCTTCGATTTGAATCTAAGTCCGAAAACGCTTCCGATTTTAAGCCCCGCGGCCGAGAGTACGAAGGTCGTAAGACCTATGAACAAAACGGCGGCGACAATATTTATATCGGGCAGAAGAGCGTACGTAATACCGACCGCAAGAGCGTCTATGCTTGTTGCGACGGCAAGAAGGAACATTGTTTTAAACGCAAACGACGCGTTTACGTTCTCCTCCTCTTTTGAACATCCCTCTTTTATCATATTCGCGCCGATAAGTCCGAGCAGAACAAACGCGACCCAGTGATCAACGCACGTTATATATTTTTCAAACGTTGAACCGAGCAAATAGCCGAGCGTGGGCATAAGCGCCTGAAATCCGCCGAACCATGCGCCGATTATAAAATAATGCTTTACTTTGGGCTTACCCGTTGAAAGTCCCTTGCAAATCGCAACGGCGAAGGCGTCCATTGAAAGAGCGACTGCCGTAAGAAAAAGCTCCCAGATACTCATAAAAAATCCTCCGAAAAATAAAAAATCAGGCGCGTGCGCCCAATCTTATATCACCCGGACGCAACGCAGACGCAAGGATACCCTTACATACGTCGAGTCTCGGCATTTAATTCAAGCCAGACGAAAAAAACGTCAGTATGTTGACTTGAAGCTTCAGATATCAAATGAAGCTGTCTACTCCCTCAAACAATTTTTGTTAGTATATCATAACATTTTTGACGTGTCAATATTATGCAACATTTTTGCAACACTTGTTAATACTTCTGAAATAATTATGCAATATCAACGCAAAAACAGACTACTCCTAAATATCGTTTTGCCGGATGATGTTTTCAATATTACAAAATGATATTATTTAGACATGATAAACGATTTATACGCCGTCAGCACCGAAAATTTATGCATATTACGGAGGATTTAATATGGTTGACGTTAAAAATCAAAGCTGTTACGAATACTGGCTCGACTGTACCGACGAATACGGAGAGTATTACGTCATGCAGCATCTCGGAAAAAAATATTATAAATCAAAAATGCTCAGCGATATCGACGCGCTTGCGGCATATATGAAAATCGAACTCGGATTAAAACCGGGCGACGTTTACACGGTATTTATGCCGACAACGGTTCAGAGCATATGCGCATTTTACGCGCTTAACAAAATCGGCGTTATCGTAAATTTCGTTCACCCGCTCATGCCGCCGAATGTATTAAAAGAAGCCATGACGGACGTTCATTCAAAGGGGTTAATGGTTCTCGACCTGCTTATAAAAGACCATGCGGACGTTATAAACGAAATGAACGTTCCGTGTCTTGTATGCCATTCGTCCGAATACGCGTCGCTTTTAAAAGGCTTCGGATGCAAATTAGCCGAAACTGCGGTAAAAAAGATATTTCCGAAATTAAAGAAGCGTGACGAATACTCAAAAGCCGTCAAGCGGTTTTCCAGGGCGAACGTAAAGCCCTCATGCGACTGTGACGCGCCGGCGGTATATCTAAACGGCGGAGGAACTACAGGCAAAAGCAAAACCATAATACTTACCTCAAGAGCTATAAACGAGCTTGTGTGCAGCGTCTCAAAGCTCGGCAGGATTCACCGTCCGGGACTCGAGGCGGAGCCCATTGTATTGCCTCTGTTTCACTGCTTCGGATTAAGCGTCGCCGTGCATATGGCAATGTGCAATGCGGGCAGACTTATACCCATAATGCGTTTCGACGCGAAAATGTTCAACCGTCTTATAAGACAAAATACTGTCGTCGGATTTGTCGGAATCCCCGTTATGTTTAAAAAATTGATGAATGAAAAGCACTTTGACACAAAGCGTCTGAAAAATCTGCGCGTTGTTTACTGCGGAGGCGACGACGCGCCGCAGTCGCTTATTGACGAATTTAATTCGTATCTTGAAAAATACGACGCGGAGGGCAGACTGTATCAAGGCTACGGTCTTACCGAGGTCGGCTCGGTATGCTGTACAAATTCAAACGAAAATCACAAGGCCGACACAATAGGACTTCCCCTCGAAAACGTCAAAATGCAGATTTGGAACGATGAGCATAACGAGGTTCAAAACGGCATTATAGGCGAAATCGTAATTTCCGGACCGACAATAATGAGCGGTTATTATACCCCGGACGGCGAAGAGGGCGCAGGTCTTTATACCGATGAAAACGGCGTAAAATGGGTCATGAGCGGAGATCTCGGATACAAAGACGACGACGGTTACTTCCATTTTTCCGGACGCAAAAAGAGAGTTATAATAATATCCGGCTACAACGTTTATCCGAGCGATATAGAAAAGAAAACGCAGGAGCTTGATTTTGTCAAAGAAGCGTGCTGCGTAAAAGGATATAAAGATTCCAAACAGATAATCAGAATGTTCGTTTCGTTCTCAAAAACAGGAAATGAGGAGGAATACAAAAAACGTATAATCGATATGATAGAAAAGAATTTTTCAAAATTCTCCGTTCCGCGTGAGATTGTGACGCTCCCGGAACTTCCGCAGACGCCGTTGATGAAAACGGACTTTATGCGGCTTACTCAGGAATCCCCCGAAGCTCCCGTCTATGACGGGGAAAAAGAAAAATCCAAGACAAAAAACGGCGGGAAAAATATTCAGGCCGCGTCATAAAAACAATCGAAAAGCCGTCCGAATTTCGGGCGGTTTTGATTTATGAACGTATATGAAGTGTAATATTTCATCCATATACAATTTTCATTTAACAGTCTTTACGCAAGCATAACCGACAGAAAAAAAGCAGGCCGTAAAACGACCTGCAAGATAAGGAAGAAAAATTATTAATCATCAAAAACAGCAGTCTCAAAATCATAGTGCTTGTTAAAGCCCTTTACGAACTGCATGATTTTTGAATACAAATCTGCAACGAAAGTCATGATATCAGAGAAAACCTCTGCAAATAATGCTAAATCCATTTTTTGACACCTCTTTCCGAAATCAAAATGAAGTCACAAAACAAAAATTATTCTGCCTTGTTTGCAGCCTCAAATTTGCTGGATACCTCATCAGCCCAACCTTTGATGTGAGCGAACATCTTCATAAGCTCCTCAAACCACTTTGCAAGCCAGTTCATAAGAGCGGCAAAAGTATCTACTGACATTGAAGTCACCTCCCTATGCGCATTTTAAAAGGTAAACATATCACCCTTCTGTTCATAATTATATCATAATTATTTCCTTTGTCAATTTACAATCATTGTAATTTTGTCTATATAACACAAAAACTTTACAGACATTTTTGTTTTTCTTCGTTGTTTAGTATAACACATTATATACATCTGTCGATTATCATGTTAAATTATTTTTCATAATTAAAAGCGTAATTTTTAAAACAAACCGGTTGAACCGCGACGGCGTAAAAACAGGAAGCACAAAAAAACGCAAAAAAAACAGGCCGTTAAAAACGACCTGTCGAAAATTTAGGATAAATTATTCAGCTGCGTCAGTCTCGAAATCATAATGCTTGTTGAAACCTGCTGCGAACTCCTTAACCTTTGCGAAAAGATCAGCGATAAATGCTGCGATCTCCTTAAAAGTCTTTATGATACTATCAAAATCCATTATGTTGACACCTCTTTCTTAAAAAAATGAAAGTTGCAAAACAAAATTAGTCCTTTGCAAATCTGCTGGAAACCTCTTCAGACCAAGCCTTAATCTGCTCGAACATCTTCATAAGCTTCTCGAACCACTTTGCAAGGTAAGCCATGAGTTTGCCGAATACATCTGCTGACATTAAAATACACCTCGTTTCAATTTATTGGGGAAACATCACTGTTTCCTTGTAGCTAAATAATAGCACATCGGGAAATAGCATGCAAGGGGTTAAATCGATTGTTTAATAAAGTTTGAAGTTTATATCACATTTTCGCAAAGATTCAGATTATTTTTCGTTATCAGAATAATACAAATTCTCGGATTTACTTTATCCGACATTCGTCTTGAACCGTGTTAACAATTTGGAAACATTTAAACAACAATGAACATCGATTTTGATTAATATTATACTAAATTAAATCCGTTGTAACTTATTTTTCCCCGTTTTTTACAAAGTAATTTTCACGAAATATTCATATACAGATATTTTATCGGGAATGTAAAAAAGCCCTCCTTACCCGGAAAGCTTTTTCACCATGCGTTAATATTTATTTTGAAGTCAAACTGTATAATAATATGATACATATTTTAAATCACATGTCAATAGAATCGGAACGAACTGCAATTTTTCGACTTGAAATCCACCCATAAATGCAAATAATCCGCAGTTGAACGTTTATATGGCAAAAAAAAGCAGTCACACCGAACCGCCGTGATCCGGAGTGACTGTTTTTAATCTGTATGAATTAATAGGCGACAGCCCAGTAAACCATATGCTTTGCCTTTTTGCCGCAGCAGACGCACACATCCGAAAGCTGTTCCTGTTCAAACGGAATACATCTCGAACCTACGCCTGTCTGTTCCTTAACGGAATCCTCGCACGCTTCGTCGCCGCACCACATCGCTTTTATAAATCCGTCGCCGTGTTCGGCTCTTGCCTGCTTTATCTCATCGAGGGTCGTGCAAGCGTACGTCCTTCTGTCCATATTCTCCTTCGCTCTGTTGTAAAGCGAAGCTCCGATATCGTCAAGAAGCAATGAAATCTCGCTTTCAAGATTATCGAGTGAAACGAATATTTTCTCTCTCGTATCTCTGCGGACGAGAACGCACTGATTTTTTTCAATATCCTTAGGACCTATCTCAAGTCTTACGGGTACGCCCTTCATCTCATACTCGGCAAATTTCCAGCCTGCGGAGTTATCGGATATATCGGATTTTACTCTGAACGACTTTGCAAGTCTTGCTCTCAGCTCCTCGGCCTTGTCAAGTACGCCGGGCTTATGAGAAGCTATCGGAATTATAATAACCTGAGTGGGAGCAACCCTGGGAGGCAGAACAAGACCGTTATTATCGCCGTGCGACATGATAAGCGCGCCGATAAGTCTTGTGGTTGAACCCCATGACGTCTGATGAACATACTGTAATTTATTATCCTTATCGGTATACGTCATATTAAACGCCTTTGCGAATCCGTCGCCGAAGTAATGCGAAGTACCCGCCTGAAGCGCCTTGCCGTCATGCATGAGAGCTTCGATAGCGTACGTTGCGACCGCGCCTGCGAATTTATCGCTCTCCGTCTTTTTGCCCTTTATAACGGGCATATTGAGAACGTCCTTGCAGAAGTCGGCATAAACGTTGAGCATTCTCTCCGTTTCTTCAATCGCCTCCTCGGCTGTCGCGTGAACGGTGTGACCCTCCTGCCATAAAAATTCTCTCGAACGCAGAAACGGTCTTGTAGTCTTTTCCCAGCGGACGACGTTGCACCACTGGTTATAAAGCTTGGGAAGATCTCTGTATGAATGAATTATATTAGCGTAATGCTCGCAGAAAAGCGTTTCCGAGGTAGGTCTTACGCAGAGCTTTTCGGGCAGCTTCTCCGTTCCTCCGACCGTAACCCATGCGCATTCGGGCGCAAAGCCCTCTACGTGATCCTTTTCCTTCTGTAAAAGACTTTCGGGAATAAACAGAGGCATATATACGTTCTCGTGTCCCGTTTCCTTAAAACGCTCGTCCATCTGCTTCTGGATAAGCTCCCATATTGCATAGCCGTAGGGACGTATAATCATACAGCCCTTTACGCTGCCGTAATCGATAAGGTCGGCTTTCTTAACGACATCGGTATACCATTTTGCGAAGTCGTCCTCCATAGAGGTAATAGCCTCGACCATCTTTTTATTGTCAGCCATTTATGTACACTCCTTTATTTTTACGCCTTTTAAAATAAGCGAACGCCTGAGAAAATCAACGCCGTCCTTAAACGACGAATAGCAGATTGCGTCCATTCCGCAGTCCCTTGCCCCCTCGGCGTTCTCTTCGAGATCGTCTATAAACAGGCATTCGTCCGCCTTCAGCGAATATTTATCAAGCAATGAAATATATATGCCTCTCTCGGGTTTCAACATATGAACATCACACGAAACGACTCCGCCCTTCAGAATCGATATAGCCGGGATAAAAGGCGAATAATCGTAAAAGTCATATCCGGCATTGCTTAACAGATACGTGCCGTAACCGTTTTGATTTAATTCAAAAATAAGCTCGTACATACCGTCCGCAACGGGCATATTCGTCCGTCCGAAATTCTCCTCGACATATAATTTTTTAAGCAGTTTAACCGCGCTGCCGGAAATCTCGGAGGAAATAATATCTATAACCTCGGCATGAGTCTTAACGCCTCTGTCGGTATCGCGGTACAGCTCGCTTTTATAGAATTTATCGAGAATCAGCTTAATATCGTCCTCACTGTCCGTATATTTTCTCAGTGTTTTTTCCGGATCAAACCGGACAAGGACGTTTCCCATGTCGAATATGATATTTTTAATCATTTGCATTCTCCGTAAATCGAACCGCGTCGCCGACGGTAACAAATTTTTCAAGAGCCTCGTCCGGGCATTCCATAAAAAATTCATCCTCAATGCTCATAGCGATATCTATCATATCCATATCGCCCGCGCCAAGCTGTTCAAACGTTGTGCTTTCCGTTACAAAATCAGGCTCGCAGCCGAAAAGTCCGCAAACAATATCTCTTATTTTTTCAAAATTCATAATGCATTACAAGTAAAAAAGCGGTACGCGCAGTCCTTTGCATGTGTACCGCATTTTTATAAACGAATAATTATTAATTATCTTCTGCCCTTAAACATATCGAAAATATCGATAAGATCGTCATCGTCCGTACCGTATGATTCCCTAATCTCCGGCTCGGGCTTTCTCTCCGGCTTTTTCTCCGGCTCCTCGGCGGGTTCGGATTTCTGAGCGGGGGACGCGTCCTCGTCGGGAAGCTCGAACACGGGAGCCGAATCATCGGCTGTGCCGATTTCATTTTTAACATCGCCGAATCCCGTGGCTACGACCGTAACAACCATTTCATCGTCAAGACTGTCGTCAAACGCAACGCCGAATATAATATTTGCGTCCGGGTCCGCCGCGTCGGAAATAATGGAACAGCACGTATCGACAGCTTCAAGAGCGATATCGTTGGAGGCTGTGATATTGATAATAATACCCTTTGAACCCTTGATAGTGGTTTCGAGCAGGGGGCTCGAAATAGCCGCGTTCGCGGCGGTCTCCGCCTTGTCCTTTCCGCTGCCTCTGCCCACGCCCATATGTGCATGACCGGCATCCTTCATGATAGCGGTAACATCGGCAAAGTCAAGGTTAATAAGTCCGGGAACGGTAATAAGCTCGGCAATACTGCGTACGCCCTGACGAAGAACGTCGTCAGCTACGTTGAATGCGTTTACAAGCGTAATTTTCTCATCGGAAACGAGCTTTAATCTCTCATTGGGAATAATTATAAGCGAATCAACATGCTTTGCAAGCTCCGAAATACCCTGCTCCGCCTGCGTCATTCTGCGTCTGCCCTCAAAATTAAAAGGCTTTGTAACGATACCGACGGTAAGAATACCCTTATCCTTAGCCATCTGAGCGATAACGGGAGCTGCGCCCGTTCCGGTTCCGCCGCCCATACCGGCGGTTATGAAAACCATATCGGTGCCGTTAAGAGAGTCGTTGATAATATCCATGCTCTCCTCTGCCGCCTTCTGACCTATCTCGGGTCTTGCGCCCGCGCCCTTACCTGCGGTAACCTTTTCGCCTATCTGAATTTTTGTATTTGCTTTAGAAAACATGAGAACGTGCTTATCGGTATTAACTGCGATAAATTCAACGCCCTGAACGCCCGAATCTACCATGCGGTTAATGGCGTTTCCGCCGCCTCCGCCTACGCCTATTACCTTAATCTTGGTAACGTCCTCATACTCGTTTGAAATTTCAAAAGACATTTAACTTCCTCCAATTAGGTGTAACTCCACACTCACTTTATTTTAATCATCATAACCCAAATTAAATAAATAATTATACATTTAATATAATATCATGATTATTTGTAAATTTCAACATCTATTTTAACAAATTCGACCGCCGTGAAATTATGATTTTATTAATCTTCTCCCGATAAAACCGTGTTCTGTTCCGTATCGTATTCCTCCGCCGGCAAAAGCTCGCTTTTATCGCGATCGGGACGCACAAACGCTTTTGACTCGGAGCTTAAATCTATTATCAGCTCCGAATCCGTGCTTTTTTGATTCTCCGTTTCTATCGTCTTTGAGGCAAGTCTAAGCTTACCCTGAACGCCGGTCATCGAACCGAGCACGCACGTTATCCTGTTAGACACTACAATTTTTATATTTGTATCCGATTCAAGATTTATTTTCGTAACGTCCGTCATTGAATATTCGTCAAACAGATTTCCGAGCTTCATAAGATTATCGGACTTTTCCTTATTTGAAAAAACGCATATATCGCCCTTTACGGACGTACTTATGCCGACTCCGAGCACAACCGCCGCCGATGAAGGAACTGTGGCGGACGCGTCGTCGAGAACCTTCGCGTCCCGGTTCAAAAGTATATAACCCGCAGACGAAGCAACGGCGTATCTCGCGTCCGTATCCTTTACGGTAATTTCAAGCGTATCGGGAAGCTTTCGTTTGATTTCGGCGTCGCCGATATACGGCAGCGACGTTTCAATAGATTCCTTCGCGCCCGACGCGTCAGCAATTATAAGATTCTGACCGACGGAAAATCCCGAAGCGGATATTATTTCGTCCTTAGTATAATAGGAGCTTATATTTATATTTTTATCCGCATTTTTAACAGTAATATTATTAACTTTAAAAAACGCCGCGGATATTATTATTCCCGCAACCAGAGCTATAACGAAAAATACAATAAAAATAATAATATTTCTTCTCATTACGGCTCTTTTGCGTTTCTGAGAGCTTAGCTTCACCTGCTCCGAACGCGATAACTGCGCGTTGGAAGCGGACCGTTTTGCGTTATCTTCATTTCCCGCTCTCCGATTCATCGTCCTCATCCTTTTTAATGTCCGCACCCAGTTCCGAAAGAACCGTGTGCATATTTTCATATCCTCTGTTTATAAGCTTAATATTGTGTACCGTTGTTGTTCCGTCTGCGGCAAGCCCGGCGATTACAAGCGCAGATCCGCCCCGAAGGTCCGGAGCAATAACGCTCGCGCCCGTCAGCCTGCTTACTCCCTCGATGACCGCCATTCTTCCGTCAGCTCTTATCTTCGCGCCGAAACGCAGAAGCTCGCTGACATGCTTGAATCTCGATTCAAAAACAGTTTCTATCATAACGCCCGTTCCCCTGCAAATCGTCATGACTGCCATTATCGGAGCCTGCATATCCGTGGGAAATCCGGGGTACGGCATCGTTCTTACGGTTCTGACGTTCCTTAACCTGTCGGGAGCGGTCAGCGTCAGCGAATTAACGCCCCGGTCTATTATACAGCCAGCCTCCTCAAACAGTGGAATAACCGGCGTAAGATGCGCCGTAATAATTCTGTTTAACGTAACCTTTCCGCGTGTGACGGCGGCCGCCGCCATATATGTCCCCGCGGCTATTCTGTCGGGAATCACGGTATATTCGCACGCGTGAAGCTTTTTAACGCCGTCAATAACGACCGTTCCGCCGCCCGCACCGGAAATTTTCGCTCCGCATGAATTGAGAAAATCGGCAAGGTCGCTTATTTCCGGCTCTCTTGCGGCATTGTTTATAACGGTTCTGCCGTTTGCTGCCGCCGCTGTCAGAATTATGTTTTCAGTCGCTCCGACGCTCGGAAACGACAGCGTAATATTGCATCCCTCAAGCTCTCTGAGAACCTTAAATCTTATATTCGCAAATTCATCTGTTATCTGAACTCCGAATTTTTGTATCGAGGACAAATGGAGGTCGATAGGACGTAAGCCTATCTCGCATCCGCCCGGAGAAGAAAGCTCCGCCATTCCCATACGTCCTATAACCGCGCCCAAGAATATTACGGACGAACGCATCTGACGCATTAAAAAGTCCGGAATGTCATACTTGTCGACAGCCGCAGAATCAACCGTCAATGTCGATCCCTCACGTTTTACCTTACATCCGAGATGTCTTAAAATCCTGACCGCCGCGTCCGCGTCCGTTATATCGGGACAGTTATGAATGACGCTCTCGCCGTTTACAAGAACGGAGGCGGCAAGTATCGGAAGCGCGCTGTTCTTCGCTCCCTGAATATTCAATTCGCCCGAAAGGCGTTCTCCGCCGTTTATTACGTAACAGGACACCTTAATCCCACCTTTCATACTGCATACTATGCCGGGGGATTTGTCCGTGTTATGTAATTTATTTTTCGTTTGCCAGTTTAACTATAATATCCGCTATCTGCTTCTGCGCGTCGGGCTTTGACATCTTTTTTGCATTTGACGCAAGCTCCTCGCGTAATTCTTTATTATCGATAAGCTCGGTAACAACATTAAGAAGCTTTTCGTCCGTAAGGTCTTTTTCTTCTATAATTCTCGCCGCATTGTTGTTTACGAGAGCCATGGCGTTATGGTACTGGTGATTTTCCGCTACGTTCGGAGAGGGGATAAGCACCGAAGCCCTGCCGACCGCCTCTATCTCCGAAAGAGAGCCGGCTCCGCTTCGGCCTATTACGATATCCGCGGCGGACAGACATATGTCCATGTCGTTAATATATTCGCTGACTCTCACGTTTTTTTCGTTTTCGATATCCACGCCCTTTTCCTTAAGCTTTTCGGGAACCCATGTCCCGTACTGACCGTAGGCATGTATGAAGCCGCACTTGTTTTTATCATGAAGCTCGGCTATAAGAGAACACATTGCGTTATTGACGGTTTTTGCGCCGAGACTTCCGCCGAACGAAAGTATTACGGGCTTATCGTCAAAACCGAGCTTTGCCCTCGAAAAATCCCTGTCCGCGGATAAAATTTCCTCTCTTACGGGAAGCCCCGTAACGACAGGCTCAACGCCGCATTTTAAATATTCGGCGGCCTTCGGCACTGTCAGCATAACCGCGTCGGCCGTTTTTGCAAGAGCTTTGTTTGTAACTCCCGGAAATGCGTTCTGCTCATGTATGGCAGTCTTTATGCCCATTTTGGACGCGGTTCTTACAACCGGTCCGCTTACATATCCGCCGAAGCCTACGACAACGTCGGGATTAAAATCATTTATAAGCTTTTTACAGCTTGACGACGATTTCATAAGCTTAATAACGGCGTCTATGTTTCTTTTTATATTCTCGAAGCTTAATTTTCTCTGAAATCCGCTTATTTCTATCGTTTTAAAATCAAATCCCGCCGCCGGAACAAGTCTTGATTCCATCTTTTCCTTAGTTCCGATAAACAGAATTTCGGCGTCGGGATAACGCCGTCTTATTTCCCCGGCGGCCGCAAGAGCGGGATTTATATGACCGCCCGTTCCGCCTGCGGCAAACATTATTTTCATCATAATCCGTCCTTATTCATTAAGCGATTTTTTATTTCTTGACGATCTCGATACAGAGAGAACCATACCCATCTGAACCATAAATATTACGAGCGACGTTCCGCCGTAGCTGAAAAACGGCAGACTGATTCCCGTATTCGGAAGCGAGTCGGTCGCAACGGCGACATTGAGTATAACCTGAATACCCACCTGCAAAACGATACCCATGGCAAGCAATCCGCCGAAACGGTTTTTAGCCGTTGTGCCTATTACTATCCCTCTCCATACGAGAAGAGCAAAGAGAATCAAGAGCAAAGCCGCGCCGAAAAATCCTGTTTCCTCACATACAATTGCAAATATAAAATCGTTCTGAGGCTCGGAAACGTACATATATTTCTGCGTCGAACCGCCGAGACCCGTACCGAAAAATCCGCCCGAGCCTATCGCGTACAGCGACTGATTCGTCTGCCATCGCGCACCTCTCGGCTCGTAATCCTTATCGAGCCAGCCGATTATGCGGTTGCCCATGTATTTCTGCAAAAATCCGCCCGAATCGCTGTCCCTCGTTGACATCACGATATAGCATACAAGCGCGGCGACGCCGACAACGCCGACAACTCCGATAATAAACCACCTGTCTCTGACTCCGCCCAGAAACATCATAACGCATCCGATAAGGAAGATTATAACAGCTCCGGAAAGGTGATTTTCCTTATAAATCAAAAAAGCAAATATCCCCGTAATCATAACGACCGCTATTGTCGGGAACGAGGACTCCTTAATAAATCTTCTGTACTTTATGTCGACCATATGAGCAAAACGCCCGCGTGACATTTTGTTTGAAAACATCTCCCTGTGATAGGCGTCGAATATGACCGAGCTTACGAGTATCAATGTAAATTTGGCTATCTCCGACGGCTGAAACGTCATAAAGCCCAAATTAATCCAACGATTAAAACCGGGCTTATATTCCGGAAGAACAAGCACAAGCAGTAAAAGACCGACGGTAACCGCAAGAATTATTTTATAAAGTCTGCGCCATGTTTCAAAATTAATTCTCGACACGGCAAGCATGGCGGCGATACCGATAACTGCAAAAATCGCCTGTCGCTTAAAAAAGTACATCGGGTCGTCGTATTTGTAGTATGCGTAAGGATAGCTTGCGGAAAACTGCATTATAAGACCGAAGCAGAGAATAGCAAGAACGAATATCAGAAAAAGAATATCCATACTGCCGTAATTGATTAAATTCCCGAACAGCTCGGCAAGGGAAAACTTTTGTTTTTTCTTTACAGCCGACAAATTAATTCCTCCGATCTTAGTAACCGTATTTTATTAAATCATACCGGTCTGCCGAAATATGTAAGCAGGATTCCGATAATGCCTCCTATAATATTGACAAGCGTGAAAACGCAGACGATTTTCTTCTCGCTCCATCCGCATTTTTCAAAATGATGATGAATGGGTGCCATTTTAAATATGCGCTTGCCGTGAGTAATCTTAAAATAAGATATCTGAATGACGTCCGAAAGAAATTCACAGACGTAAACGATTCCGCACAGAAGAATAAGCCACGGAGCGTCGACGCAGTAAGCGACGGCTATTACAAGACCTCCCAGGAACATCGAACCCGTATCGCCCATCATAACCTTGGCGGGATTCCAGTTCCAGATAAGATAGCCCGCAAGAGAGCCGAAAACAGAAGCACAGAGAACGCTTACTCCGAAATAGTTTCTGATGAGAGCGACGACGATTCCCGAGGCGGCAAAAACGGCGGTAACGCTTGCGCACAGTCCGTCGACGCCGTCAGTGAAGTTTACGGCGTTTACCGTACAGTACATTGCGATAAATCCTATCGGAATAAACCACAGACCTATATCGACATTGCCGACAAACGGAATGAACATATATGTGGACTTTGACAGAAAAAGCGCGGTGAGATAAGCAATCATAACGACTATCTGCATTATGCTTTTCTGAACTATTGTAAGTCCGAGATTGCGTTTTTTCGCAACCTTTATATAATCGTCGGCAAAGCCTATGGCGGCAAAGCCCAGGGACATAAGTATACCCGCATAAAACCTAACCTTGACATTGTCAGCGTCCGCCATATGTCCGTCGGCAACAATATCTCGTTTTAAAATCAGATTCGTTCCGATAACCACCGCCAGAGAGAATATAACTCCGATTATAAAAAGTATTCCGCCCATTGTCGGCGTACCCTGTTTTTTCTTATGCCAGCTCGGACCTATATCGAGTATCGTCTGTCCGAACTTCAGCTTGTGAAGCCACGGAATGATAACGTATCCGAGCATGAACGCGATAATAAAACCGAGCACACCCGCAATAACGAGAAATAAATATTTTGAGCCTTCCATAACGCTCCGCCTTTCACTTCCGACCTTTAAACCGGGCAAACCTCCGCGTTTATAGGCCGATCATTTCATATACTTTTTTTATAACGTTTTCAAGACGCATGCCGTGACTTGCCTTGAATGAAACGGCGTCCGCGCTTCCGAGTACGGAAACAAGACGCTGCGCAAGCTTATCCCCGTCGGTAAAGCATTCAACATTTTTCATGCCGTGCTCCTTTGCCGACAAGGCTATATCCTTCGCCCGCTCCCCGTATGTAAACAGAATATCGATATCGGACAAGGCGCAATATTCGCCGCACATTCTGTGCGCTTTTTCGGAAAAAGAGCCAAGCTCGAGCATATCGCCGAGAACGGCAATCCGCCTTTTCGCGTCGATTGTCGATAATGTATTCAATGTTGCTTTAACGGAATCGGGACTTGCGTTGTAACAGTCCTCTATAAACGTAATCCCGTTTCTGTTAACTATATTCTGTCTCATACCCGACGGAACATAATATCCGAGAGCCTCGGCGCATTCGCTCAGCGGTATATCAAGCTCTTTGCCGACGGCAACAGCCGCAAGCGCGTTATACACGTTATGCATACCTATCGCGGGCAGTCTGACACGAGCCGTTTCGCCGTAAGCAAAAACGGTAAATTCGGTAAAAAGTCCGTCCTCTTTAATATCGTCCGCATTGATTTTACATATCGGATTCATAATCGAGAAAAATACAATTTTAAATCTTCCGCTGCCAACCGCTGAGAGTAAATCATTATCCCCGTTTAAAATAAGCGGCGAACCCTTTTCCATTCCTTCTATTATTTCCAGTTTTGCCTTAAGTATGTTTTCTCTTGAACCGAGATTCTCGATATGCGATACGCCGATATTGGTTATAACGCCTATAGTGGGTCTTGCCGCCCTCGTAAGACGCGATATCTCGCCCGAATGGTTCATTCCCATTTCTATAACGGCGCACTGAGTGTTTTCTTCCATTGACAGCAGCGTCAGCGGCATACCGATATCATTATTTAAATTGCCCTGCGTTTTAAGCGTATTGTATTTCGCACCCGCGGTAAGAGCAATCATATCCTTTGTCGTAGTCTTGCCTACGCTTCCCGTAAGCCCGACGACGGGAATATCGAACGTCGAACGATAATACGCGCCGAGTTCGAGCAGCGCCTTTTTTGTATCATCGACATATATAACGGGAACGTCCGCGTCCGTTTTCTTTCTGCACATTACTGCGGACGCACCCGATTTTACAGCTGAATCTATAAACGCGTGACCGTCAAAATTATCGCCCTCCAAAGCTATAAACAGACCGCCGTTTACGGGTTTTCTCGAATCTGTAAACACGGCGCCGACATTTGCCTCGCCTGCGACCCTGCCGTTGACCGCCGCCGCGATTACCGATGTGTTTAATGTTTTCACAGTATCACGACCCGATTGTATTTATTTTATTTTGTCCGAAAGAATATCTCTTACAATCTCTCTTTCGTCATAATGAATTTTTCCCGTTGAAAGAATCTGATAGGTTTCATGACCCTTGCCCGCAAGAAGAACAATATCGTCCTTTTCCGCCTGAGACAGCGCGTGAGCGATAGCCTTTGTCCTGTCGGGTTCAACGTATTTTGAAACCTTGATTCCCTTAACGCCCGTAAGTATTTCATCAATAATGCCTGCGGGGTCTTCGCTTCTCGGATTATCGGACGTTACGACGATATAATCGGATAATTTTGCCGCTATCGTACCCATAATCGGACGCTTTGTTCTGTCTCTGTCTCCCCCGCAGCCGAATACGGTTATAATACGCCCCTTTGCGGTGCGTCTTAACGAAGTAAGTATATTTTCAAGTCCGTCGGGAGAATGTGCGTAATCTATTATTACGGTATAATCCGTATCCGTCGGCACAACCTCGATTCTGCCCTTGACCCCGTGACAACAGCTCAGAGCGCGGCATACCGAACCGAAATCGAATCCGAGCTGTGAAACGCAGACAGCCGCCGCCATTGAATTATATACGGAAAATTCGCCCGGTATCGGCAGTTTTACGTGCTCTATCGCTCCCATGGTTACAAGCTCATATTCTATGGAATCATTATTCATCCTGATATATTTCGCGGTGTAGTCCGCCGCGTCCCGCTTCTGAGAATACGTTACGACCCTGCCTTTTACGCCCATGACCATTTGTCCCGAATGAGGATCATCCAAATTTACAATACACGTATCGGCATTTTTAAATAATTTTGACTTCGCCTCGGCATAGTTTTCAAACGTACCGTGATAGTCAAGATGATCTCTCGTAAGATTCGTAAATACCGCGCACGTAAATTTGCATCCGTCCACCCTGCCCTGATCGAGAGCCTGCGACGAAACCTCCATAATGCAGTATTCGCACTTTGCTTCAACCATTTTTGCAAAAAGCTCCTGAAGCTCGAAGCATTCCGGCGTCGTCAGGGACGAGGGAAGCTCCTCATCGCCTACCATATTTTTTACCGTTCCGATAAGTCCCGATTTTTTTCCCAAAGAATCGAGTATCTGTTTTATAAGAAAAGTCGTAGTCGTCTTGCCGTTGGTTCCGGTAAGCCCGATAAGCTTAAGCTTTTTTGCCGGGTTTCCGAAGAAGTTTGCGCACATTATTGAAAATGCGTTTCTCGTATCGTTGACTATTATCTGATTTTTTAAGCCTGTGTCGTGCATGCATACAACGGCGACAGCGCCCTTTTCCATCATTTCACGAGCGGCGGAATGTCCGTCAAAGTTTTTACCCTTAATACAGACAAATACCGCGCCCTCTCTTATTTTTCTTGTGTCCGCGGTAAGATAAACCGCGTCGGCGTCCTCATATTCGTTCTTTACCTTTACGCCTTTCATAAGCTGAGAAAGCAGCATAGTTTTGACCTCCTTTATGTGATCGCCATATCATTCACTGTATTAAAATAATGTATCAGTCCGACACATCCACATTTGTTTTGAAGTAAACCGTTATTACCTCGCCCATTTCCGCTTGAGTATTCTTTTCTATACTCTGTTTATACGCGTAAACAGCCGAAGAACTGTTACTTCCCGAAATTCTGATATTCAGTCCGCAGTTCGTCGCCGCATAGTTCGCCTCGCTCACCGTCATACCCGTAAAGTCGGGAACCGTAACGGTTCTGTGCGACGATGACGAATCCGTATACACAACTATAACGCCGTCTGACGGAATAGACCTTCCGCTCTCGGGATACTGCGAAACCACGGTATCGCCGTCGCCTACGACAGTGACGGTAATACTGCCCGAGTTCTGCGATGATTTCGCCTCGCTTACGCTCATACCGACAAGATTGGGAGCGGTCTTTGCAAGACTTTCAAGTTCCTCGTCGGAATAAACGGGGTCAACGCCGAGCGAAGGCAGAATCTGTTCAAAAACTCTGCACGCTATAGGTGCCGCGATAGCTCCGCCGCCATGGTCGCCGACAGGCTCGTCGACAATTATCAGAACGGCAACTTCGGGATCGTCCGCCGGTGCAAAACCGCAAAACGAGGCAATATAAACCTCCTCGCCGTTTTCCGCGTTAAGCTTTTCGAGCTTCTCCGAAGTACCCGTTTTACCCGCTACATGATAACCCGGAACATAAGCGTTTTTACCTGTACCGGACGAAACGACCTGCTCCATTGCCGAACGTATAATCTGCGCGGTATCCTCGCTTATAACCTGACGTTTTTCGACCGGCTGAGTTTTTGAAACTGTGTTGCCCTGCTGGTCGACGGTTTTATCAACTATATACGGAGTCATAAGTTTTCCGCCGTTTGCTACCGCAGATATGGCGGTAATTATCTGAATCGGCGTAACCTTAAACGACTGACCGAACGAATAAGACGCAAGATCCGATTTTGTAAAATCGCTCTCGCTTTTATAAAGTATGCCTGCGGCCGGACTGCTCTCGGCGGGGAGATCGATTCCCGTAGCCTCGGTAAATCCGAACGCGTCGAAATATTTGTAAAAAGTTTCCTGTCCCAATGCGCTTGCAAGCGTGACGGCAAACGGGTTGCACGAATTTTTAAGAAGATCCACAAAAGTCTCGCTTCCGTGTCCGCCGTGTTTCCAGCAGTTGATTTGTCTTGTCGCATATTCGATTGAACCGGAGCAGTAATACGACGTATTAAGGTCTGCAACGCCCTCCTCTATAGCGGCCGAGGCTGTTATAACCTTGAATACGGAACCCGGTTCGTAAGTATCGCTTACGGCTCTGTTTCGCCACTGAGAATAATATGCGGCAAGCTCCGCTTTGCTTTTCTCGTCTTTGTCGGTAATCTCGTTTATGCTGTCGACAAGTCTTTGATCCGTTATCGTATACGGGTCGTTCAAATCATAATCGGGCAGAGAAGCCATGCCGAGTATTGCGCCCGTATCAACGTCCATAACAATTCCGTATGCATAAGAAGCGTCCGTATCCTCAAGCGCCTGGGTAAGAGAGCTTTCGAGCGAATGCTGAACAAACGAATCGAGCGTAAGGACAAGATCAAGTCCGTCCTGCGCGTCGTATGTAGTCTCGTATTTATTGGGAAGCTCCGACATCATACCGTCTTTCGTTGTTATTCGTCTGCCCGAAACCCCCGACAGAGTATCGTCGTAATAAGCCTCAATTCCGTATCTGCCATTACCGTCGGTATCCGTAAATCCGATAACCGAGGACGCAAGCGTTCCGTAAGGATAATATCTCTTAGTATCGGGATCGATACAGATTATGTTGCCGAGTTCATTTTCCGAAATGAAATTTGCCAGTTCATCCTTTGTTTCCTTCTCTATCTTGCTTTTAAGAAGCTGATAGGAATAATCAAGCTCTGTATAACCGCGGAGCTTTTCCTCGTCAATGTCGAGAATTTTTGAAACGTTCTCGATTATCAGCTCTCGCGTTTCCTCTCTGGTTTTTTCATTTGAAATATTGTTTATTTTTGACGGAATCATATATGCAAGCCATACGGACGCGCTTTTTGCAAGTATGTTCATATCGGAGTCGTATATTGTTCCTCTCGCGGCGCTCAGCTGAGTATCGCTCAGCTGCTGACTTTCAGCCTTGGCTTTATAATCATCGCCCTTGAAAACCTGAATATATCCGACTCTCAATAAAAGCGCAAACGAAAGAAAACTTACAATTATGAGAGAAAAATATCCTCTTTTTTTACGCGTATCTATTCTTTTCACACCGATTCCGCTCCTTTCGACTTTGTCCGTAATATTGCCATAAAAAGGGCGAAACAAAATTTCGCCCTTTATAACCATGTCTATTGGACGGAGATAAAAAATATACCCCGTTATTTATATTCTTTATTTCCGGAAAAAACGACCTGATCGTCGCCGCACACACTGAAATACGTAATCTTGTAATTCTCCAGCTTCACCATTCCGAGAACGTTAACCGCATAATCCTCAACCTTGTCAAGCGATATCATGGAATCAAGCTGGGTCTGAAGTCTGACCTGTTCGCTTTTCGCCTCCGATATGCGCGAATCAACCGTAGTTATTTCCCTGCCGATATTGTCTATCGCAACACGGCAATAAATAAGCGAGCTTATCATTGAAAAGAGAACAAGCGCAATTGCAATAGTCTTTAACGCCTTAAACGCACTGACTCGCGTCTGTGCGACAGCCGTCTTTGAGGGCTTGTTTTTTTTCATTATTGATATTAATTCAACTAAAAACAACTGCTGAGAGGTTTGAGGGGGCTGCTGTTTTCTTCTCGGCTGAGGATTTTTCCTGTCGGGAGCTTTTTTACGCTGAGGCTGCTTCGGATTCGGATTATATTTAGGCGCAGAAGTACCGTAATCACGCGGCTCAAATAATGAAAAATCATATGCCTCGTTACCGTAATAAGCCAATTTTACAACTTCCTCTCCCGCCGTCAAACGGCTATATAAACATCCTCAATCAAAAAAATCAAAGTTTTACGACCGCCCTAAGACGCGCGCTGCGGCTTCTCGGATTGGATTCGATCTCCTCGGGCGACGGAGAAATCGATTTAAAAGGCAATCTGCCCCGCGGCGTTCGTCCGCAGACGCATACCGGAAAATCCTTAGGGCAGATACAGCCCCTGCAAAATTCGTTAAATGACGTCTTTACAATTCTGTCCTCAAGCGAATGAAACGTTATAACGGCCAAAACTCCGCCGGGCGACAGAATGTCGAACATATCGTTAAGCGCACCGGGGAGCATGTCAAGCTCACGGTTAACGTATATTCTTATCGCCTGAAACGTTCTGCGTGCAGGATGTCCGTCACGCTTTGCTCTTGCGGGCATCGACGACGATATAATATCGCAAAGTTCAAACGTCGTTTCAATAGGTTTCTTTTCTCTTGCTTTTACAATATTTTTAGCAATCGACGAGGCAAAACGCTCCTCGCCGTATTCGTTTATAATTCCGGCAAGCTCCGGATACGAAAGCGTATTGACGGCGTCGTATGCTGAAAAGCCGCTTTTGCTCATACGCATATCAAGCGGAGCGTCCTTATGAAATGAAAAACCGCGCTCGGCCGAATCAAGCTGATATGAGCTTACTCCGAGATCGGCAAGTATTCCGTCGACAGATGCTAATCCGTTTGCCTCGATAACGCTTTTTACATTATCAAAAACATCGTTTACCACCGTCACATTTTCGTTTTCGCCAAAACGGGAGCGAAGGACTGCCGCGGCGTCAGGGTCACGGTCGAGAGCTATCAAACGTCCTGTACCGTCCAATTTCTCAACGATCCCGGAGGAATGACCTCCGCCGCCGGCAGTCGCGTCAAGATATATCCCATTCTTTTTTACGGACAGCGCGTCTATGGTTTCATTCAAAAGAACCGACTTATGATTAAACTCCACAAAACGCACCGCCTTTCACCGTAATCAGAACTCTATTCCGCTGCTGAGAAGCCCGTCGTCCGATTCTCCCATATAAGAATCCCACTCGTCCTGATCCCAAAGCTCCACTCTGTTGTCCGCCCCGAGAACCGCGACGTCTTTTTTCAGATGAGCATGCTCAACAAAATCGGGGCTGAGCGTTATACGTCCCTGTTTATCGGTTTCGACCGTCTGCATCTTTGCGTAGAGCATACGCTGTTTGCGTCTGTCCTCCGCAGTGCGCGCCCCTCTCAGCTGAGAGAGGATCTCGTTCCACTCGTCGTGAGTGTAAATCGAAACGCATCCGTCGGGAGATTTAAACACAACGAAACTGTCGCCCAAAATCGTTCGGAATTTGGCGGGGATAAATATTCTGTTCTTTGCGTCAATATTATGCTTATATGTTCCGCAAAAATGTCGGTCTTCCACCTTTATCCCCCTCCAGAGTGAAATTTGAGTGCAATTTCGCACCCTGTATAGGCTATTATAAAGACTATCGAAAAAAAAAGCAAGTGTTTTTTCAATATTTAAGACCGTTTAAGCAATTTTTTTTCATACAGAATTAATTTTTATGTCGTTTTGTTTTTATGCGGATAAGAAAGAAAAAAATGTCAAAAAAAAAGAGAGCCTTCAAGACTCTCTTTTTCTTTGTTTAATTTTACGAATCGGGAATCAGTCGATTTCGATCTGAACCTTCATGTCTTTTCTGTTAGCGGTAGCGCGCATAACAGTTCTGATAGCCTTTGCAATTCTGCCCTGCTTGCCGATAATTCTTCCCATATCATCGGGAGCGACATGAAGATGGAAAACAACAACGCCTTCCTCGTTAACCTCGTCAACCGTTACGCTGACTGCGGACGGATCTTCAACAAGACCCTGTGCAATTAAAACTAATAAATCCTGCATCTTATTTCCTCCTAAACTAACCGTTTTTTGTTTGAAAATTTATAAAAAACGGATTATTCAACAATACCCTGTTTTTTAAGAATGCTCTTAACCGTATCCGTGGGCTGAGCGCCGTTTTTAATCCAGGTCTTAGCTTTTTCCGCGTCGATTTTTACGTCAACGGGATCCTTGGTGGGATTGTAATAACCGATTTCCTCAATAAATCTGCCATCTCTGGGATATCTTGAATCGGCTACGACTATACGATAGAAAGGAGCCTTCTTTGCGCCCATACGACGAAGACGAATTTTAACTGCCATTTGTAATTACCTCCAAATAATTAACACAATAAAATAAACTGTATGTAAACACCCTTGTGTCTATACCAAAATTATAAATATAAAAAATTATCGGACGCTGATTTTATTTATCCGGGAATTTCATTCCGCCGAGTCCGTTCATACCTGCCATACGGCTGAGATTGCGCATCTTTTTCTTAGAACCCTTACCGCTGAACTGTTTGAACATTTTCTGCATCTGACGGTACTGGTTAAGAAGCTTGTTTACATCCTCGACCTGCATTCCGCAGCCCGCGGCAATTCTGCGTTTACGGGACGGATTGATTATATCGGGATTTGTACGCTCTTTTTCGGTCATTGAATAGATTATCGAAGCCGTTTTATCGAGCATTCTGTCGTCTATATCCGCGTCCTTGATTTTATTTCCGACTCCGGGAATCATCGAAAGCATATCCTTCATGGAACCCATCTTCTTAACTTCCTGAAGCTGAATAAGCAAATCGTTAAGGTCAAATTTATTTTTTCTTAATTTTTCCTCAAGCTGTGCGGCTTTTTTCTCGTCAAGAGCAGCCTCCGCCTTATCGATAAGCGAAAGAACGTCGCCCATTCCGAGTATTCTCGAAGCCATACGGTCGGGATGAAATTCGTCGAGATCGTCGAGCTTTTCGCCCACGCCGGCAAATTTAATCGGCTTGCCGGTTATTGCTCTCGCGGAAAGCGCGGCGCCGCCTCTTGTATCGCCGTCAAGCTTTGTAAGAACAAGACCGTCAATTCCGAGCGCTTCGTTAAACGACGAAGCTACGTTAACCGCGTCCTGTCCCGTCATTGCGTCGACAACGAGAAGAATCTCGTGAGGCTTAACCTCGGCTTTGATATCCTTAAGTTCCTGCATGAGCTGCTCGTCTATATGAAGACGTCCCGCGGTATCGAGAAATACGTAATCGTAACCCTGATCCTTTGCGTACTTTACGGCTTCCTTGGCGATGATAACGGGATTTTCCGTTCCGCGTTCAAACACGGGAACTCCGACCTGTTCGCCGACAACCTGCAGCTGCTTGATAGCGGCCGGTCTGTAAATATCGCATGCAACAAGGAGCGGTCTGTGACCCTGATTTTTCAAACGCTTTGTAATCTTTGCGCAATGGGTTGTTTTACCCGAACCCTGAAGTCCGCACATCATAACTATCGTCGGAGGATGAGCCGCCGTCGCAATTCTCGACTGCGTGCCGCCCATCAATGCGGTAAGCTCCTGATTGACAATTTTTATAACCATCTGCGCGGGAGTAAGACTCTCGGTTACCTTTGCGCCTATCGCCTTCTCCGTTACCGAAGCGGTAAAATCCTTTGCGACCTTATAGCTGACGTCAGCCTCAAGCAATGCAAGACGAACCTCTCGCATAGCCTCCTTAACGTCGGCTTCTGTAAGACTGCCTTTGCTTTTCAGCTTTTTAAAAGCGGCCTCTAATTTGTCGGAAAGACCTTCAAATGCCATTACTGATACCTCTTACTGTTCATTAAGCGCGGCGGCGACGGACTGAATTTTAACCGAAAGGTCGTTTATTTCCATCGACAGACCGCATTTAAGGTTTTGTCTGTTTATTTCCGCGGCCGCTTCGGAAATCTCCTCAAGTCCCGAACGGAGATCCCTGAGCTTCTTAACGAACGCGAGTTTTTCTTCCATTTCCTCAAGCTGAGCCTCGGCGCGCTTTATCGAATCGCGCACGCCCTGACGCGTAATGCCGACATTATCGGCAATTTCGGAAAGGGAAAGATCGTCGTTATAGTAATAATCGAGAAATTCTCTCTGTTTTACGGTGAGCATGTCGCCGTATACGTCAAGAAGCATGATGATATCCAGATTCTTTGCCACCGCAGAAATCCTCCCTCGGATTCCGGAACGAAACGCCGGATTTTTTTGAGCTGCGTCTGTAAAGACTAATTACTTTACAGACGGTATTATACAACAAATCGATGTCTTTGTCAAGATTTTTTTTCGGTATTATTTAGTCTCGGCTACGGTTACTCCGTTTTCACCTTCTCCGAATGTTCCGAGACGGTACGATTTTATCTGCGGATGACGTTTCAGATGCTGCTGCACGGCTGAACGCAGAACGCCCGTTCCCTTGCCGTGTATAATTGTAAACTCCTTAAGCCCCGCCATAATCATACTGTCTATAAACGAGTCGAGAGTCATTATCGCCTCCTCGCTCGTCATACCTCTTAAATCGCACCTGGTGCTTACGTCCGCGTTTACGCGGCTTTCGCCGACGCGTTTTATATCGCTCTTCGTTTTCTGCTTCGGTTTTTCAACAAGTCGTAACCTGTCTGCCTTTACACGAAGCTTCATAATACCCGACTGAACCTCCATATCGCCGTTTTTGTCGGCAAGCGAAAGAACCGTCGCCTCGCTGTTCATTCCCGCAAGTCTTACCGTGTCGCCGACGGTTATCGGTCTTGACGAAACATAGCCGTCGTCCGCGCTCTCGGCAACGGGATTTATCGCGGCGTCCACGCCTGACATGCCTTTTTTAATCTGAGATTTCGCTTTTTGAACAAACTCCGCGTTTCTCCCGCCGTTTTTAAGCTCCTTTTTCAGCTTATCCACCTCAAACATGAGAGCGTTTGCCTCGCGCCTTGCATTTTCCGCAAGTCGCATAGCGTCAGAACGCGCCTTATCAAATTCCTTACGGCGCATCTCCTCAATATCCTCAAGTCGCGCCTCCGCCTTTTTCTTCAATTCCTCGTTCTGCCGTCTTAATTCCTCCGCCTCGGCTCTCGCCTTCTCCATCTCGGTTCTGCGCGATTCGAGAGAATCGATAACGTCCTCGAAGCGTATGTTCTCGCCCGAAACCATTTCCTTTGCCTTTTCTATTACCGACGGGCTGATTCCGAGCTTTTCGCTTATTGCGAACGCGTTTGAACGTCCGGGGACGCCTATTAAAAGTCTGTACGTCGGACGGAGCGTCGCAACGTCAAATTCACAACTGCCGTTTTCCACCCTGTCCGTCTGCAAAGCGTATGCCTTTAATTCCGCATAATGCGTCGTGGCCGCAATTTTCGCTCCTTTGGAACGAAGATCCTCAAGTATTGATATCGCAAGAGCCGCGCCCTCTACGGGGTCTGTTCCCGCGCCTAATTCATCTATGAGAATCAAACTCGAATCCCCGGCATTTTTCGATATTTCGACAATGTTGACCATATGCGACGAGAATGTCGACAGCGACTGCTCGATGCTCTGTTCATCGCCTATGTCGGCAAAAATATTTTTAAAAACGCAAACGCTGCTGTTGTCCGCTGCGGGAATCATCAGTCCGCACATCGCCATCAGCGTTATAAGACCGAGCGTTTTTATCGATACGGTTTTACCGCCCGTATTCGGTCCGGTTATCACGAGAGAATCAAAATCCTCCCCGAGCCTTATATCTACCGGCACGACCTTGTTTTTATCAAGAAGAGGGTGTCTTGCCCGCTTTAAATTTATAATTCCGTCATCGTTTAGCACAGGAACGGACGCTTTCATTTTATAGGCAAGCTGAGCTTTTGCAAATATAAGATTCAGCTCACACGCAATTTCATAGCTGTATTTTATTTCGTTTTCGTATTCGCCGGCTTCCGCGGAAAGTTCCGCAAGGATACGCTCGATTTCATCGTGCTCCTTACCCTGCAACACGCGTATCTCGTTGTTCGCCTCAACCACGCTCATAGGCTCTATAAATACCGTCGCGCCGCTCGCCGACGTGTCGTGAACAAGACCGGGGATTTCGTTTCTGTATTCATTTTTGACGGGAACCACGAATCTGCCGTTTCGCTGCGTAACTATCGCGTCCTGCAAATACTTCTGATAAGCCGCCGAACGCGTTATCGAATCAAGCTTCTCTCTTACCGACGACGACTGTCTGCGAATTTTACGCCTTATCTCCGCAAGCGCGGGCGACGCGTTGTCCGAAAGCTCGTCCTCATTGAGAACGGCGGTATTGATTCTGTCCTCAAAATACTTGTTCGGTCTTAAAGCCGAAAATTTGTTATCGATTCCGGTATCTACGCCCGACTGTCTGCGTCTCCATTCGTAAAGAGAACGTATAACCCTCAAATCCTCGCATACGGTCATAAGCTCTCTTATCGACAAAACGCCGCCGGCTGCGGCTCTTGCCAGAGAATTGTTTACATTTTTAAGACTTCCGAACGACGGACCGCCGAATTTTGCAAGCAGGATGTAGGCGGACTCCGTTTCGCCGAGAAGCTTCCTCGCCTGTTTTATGTCCGTCTGCGGCCGCGTATGTACGGCTTCGTATTTTGAATCCTCGCACGAACAGAATCCGGAAAGCTCTTCAAGAATCTTGTCAAGCTCCAAAGCTTTATAATGTCTGTTATATTCCGTTGTCATTTTTTATTCCTCATAAAACACGAAACGGTTTTTCATCGAATCTCGCATCCTCCTACGGGTCTTACGTTAAGCACGTAGCACGCCGATTCGCCGAAAACCTTTTCGATTTCCGTTTTGTAAACGTCGAGCATATCAGAGGGGACGAACGCCTGAATCGTACCTGCGAATCCGCCTCCGTGAACTCTCCACGCTCCTTTTCCTTTCAATATGTATTCGCTTACCGCAAGCGCAAGAGAAACGGGCTGATTAAGCGGCGACTTTGCGGAGTATACGTTCTGATTGTACATATACGACGAATTTCCGCTCTCCGTAACAAGCTTTTTAAAAGCCTCGAAATCACCGTTTAAAAGAGCCTTCGTCTGCCTGTCGACCCTGTTATTTTCACCGAAGAAATGCAGTCCGCGCAAAACGGCTCTCTCGTTTACTTTCTCTCTTACGATATTAATATTTTCAAAAAATTCCTTCTCGTCAACATCTCTGAGCGCAGTTTTGCCGAAGCAATGCGCGGCGGCTTCCATCTCGCTCCTGATAGCTCCGTACTCATCGGTTAAATCGGCATGGCTCGCTCTCGTATCGACAATGCAGAGATTGTGTCCGCACGAAGAAAAATCAAAATCTATCGGAGTTATGACAGGTTCTGACGGGTTTTTAAAGTCCATATTGACAAATCCGCCGACAGACGAAGCCATCTGATCCATAAGTCCGCAGGGCTTGCCGAAAAACTCGTTTTCGGCGTACTGCGCTATCTGAGCAATTTCAACGGCGGAAACTCTGCCGTCATTATAAAGATAATTAAGACACGTGCCGATAAGAACCTCAAAAGCCGCGGAGGATGACAGTCCGCTTCCGGAAAGAACCTGTGTTTTTGTAAACGCGTTAAATCCGCCTACCTTATACCCTCTGTTGATAAATCCCTGACAAACGCCGCGTATAATGGCGGCGGACTTGTCCTTCTCATCGTCAACGCGCGACAAATCGGACAAATCGATAATATCCTCTTTTACATACTCCGCCGACTTTACTCTAACGATATAATCCGAATTTACCGCGGCGGCGGCGACAACGTCGAGATTGACGGCGGCGGCTATTACCTTTCCCCTGTTATGATCGGTATGATTTCCGCAGACCTCGCTTCTGCCGGGGGCGGAAAAAAATCTGATATCGCCGCCGTCTCCGTACCTGGTCTTGTACGAAGAGAGAATCTCCCTGTATCTTTCCTTGTTTTCCTTTACCTTTTCATCGGTAAAATATATTTTTTTCATAAAAGAGTCGTACTGCGCCGACTCAAGTTTTTTTAACGTATCATTATAAGACATAAACCGTTTCTCCTTAAAACAAAATATTATTTTTTTACTTTTTTAATAACTCCGACTACCCCTCCGAGAACAAGAAGCGCCGTTCCCGAAACCAGAAGAAGAACAATGATGGGAATAATAAATCCGAGCGAAAAAGGATTTCTCGCATTTCGTCCCATCATACTGAACGAGAGCATCTGCGGGAGATATCCTATTATGGAAACAATTAAAAATTTCCGGTAGTCGTACTCGAGAGAACCGTACAGCTGACTTGCGGCGTTTATCGGAATGATGGGAACAAGGCGCATCAAAAACAAAATCAATGTCTGCTCTCCGCCCTTTGTCTCAACAAGCTCCGTCGCAACCCTGCTGGTTCTGATAAGTCGTTTCAGATTGCCTCCGCCGAAATGAACTCCCGTTTCGTATTTTATCGTCATGATAAGAATCATACCCAGACAGTTTATAAGCATTGCAACGGGGAGTTCAAAAACCATCGCGCTCGCGACAAACAGTATCGAAAACGGATACAGCGGTACGGCGCATTTAACAAAAAACAGCATCAGCAATACAAGCACCACCACGCCCCTGTTCTCGATAGCGGCGATTTTAAGTTCAAGGTCGGCTAACCATACAAGATATTCGTTATACTTTTCCGCAAGAGTATCGATAGGCGCAAATATACACCATACCGTGAGAATTACCGCCCCCAGAAGAAACGATATTCCCGTAATATAGAACACCTTGCGGAACACTTTCATCTTGTCCAAATCGGATATCACCGTCCTCTGCACAGTTATTCAATTTATTTTATCAAAAAAATCATGAAACATCAAGTATTAATATTATAATTATGCAATCGGTACTGGAATAAAGAATATTTCTGTGCTACAATATAAAAAAAATGACGGAGTGATATATTTATGAAAATAGTTATTCTCGACGCATTCGCGCAGAATCCCGGAGATTTAAGCTGGGATTTTCTCAACAAATACGGCGAAACGGAAATATACGACAGAACGCCGTCCGAATTAATATACGAACGAAGCAAAGACGCGGACATCCTCGTTACGAACAAAACTCCGCTGACTGCAAAAACGATAGACTCCCTGCCGAATCTTAAATTCGTATGCACGCTCGCCACGGGCTACAACGTCGTCGACGCGGGCAAATTAAGAGAACGTTCGATTCCCCTTTCAAATATTCCCGCATATTCAACCCACGCGGTCGCTCAGCTCGTTTTTTCTTTTATGCTCGAACACTGCACGCACGTTTCTCTGCACAGCGAATCCGTAAAACGCGGAGACTGGAGCAGAAATCCCGATTTTACATACCATCTCACGCCTCTTTACGAGCTTGACGGCAAAACGATGGGAATTATAGGCTTCGGCAGAATCGGAAGGGACGTTGCGAAAAAAGCGAACGCATTCGGAATGAGAACGCTCGTTTATGCGCCGAGAATACATCCGGGCGCTGAGGATTATATCGAGTATGCAAATCTTGACTTGCTTCTCAAATCGTCCGATTTCGTAACTCTCCACTGTCCGCTGACAGCGGAAACCGAGGGACTTGTTAATAAAGAGTTTATCGAAAAAATGAAAAAGACGGCGTTTCTCATAAACACATCGAGAGGTCCCGTCGTAAATTCAAAGGACCTTGCCGACGCGCTTAACAATTCGGTCATAGCCGGAGCGGGGCTCGACGTTATGTCAAAAGAACCGCCCGAAGCGGACGATCCGCTTCTGAGCGCGAAAAACTGCATTATCACACCGCATATCGCCTGGGCGGCTCTCGAAACAAGACAAAGACTTATGAATATTTTCGAGGAAAATATAAAAGCGTTTTGCGGCGGCAATCCCGTAAACGTCGTAAACTGACGCATTGAAAAAACTCCGTTTTGACGCGACTTATGCCTTTTTTCGCCGCGGCTTTAAATCCGATTGAAAATTCATTGTTTCAGTTCTTTAAAATATATATTCATCCCTTTGTGACAGCATTAGTTTTTGTAGGAGTTTACCAAATATTTTTGATGAGGGTTAATTTTTTAACAAACCACTTGCATATTTTTTCATTTCGAGATAAAATATAAAAGCAAAAAAAGCGAACAGCTTAAAAATGGAGGAAATTTAATATGTCAGTTAAAGTTGCTATTAACGGATTCGGCAGAATCGGACGTCTTGCTTTCAGACAGATGTTCGGCGCAGAGGGATATGAAATTGTTGCTATCAACGATCTTACAAAGCCCTCGATGCTTGCTCAGCTTCTTAAGTATGATACCGCACAGGGCGGCTACTGCGGAAGAATCGGCGAAGGTAAGCACACCGTTACCGCAGACGATGAGACAAACACTCTCACCGTAGACGGAAAGACTCTTGTTATATACAAAGAGGTTGACGCCAACAATCTGCCCTGGGGCGATATCGGCGTTGACGTTGTTCTCGAGTGCACGGGCTTCTACTGCTCAAAGGATAAGTCCATGGCTCATATCAATGCAGGCGCAAAGAAGGTTGTTATCTCCGCTCCCGCAGGCAATGACCTTAAGACCATTGTTTACAGCGTAAACGAGAAAACTCTTACAACTGAGGATAAGATTATTTCCGCGGCTTCCTGCACCACCAACTGCCTTGCTCCCATGGCTAAGGCTCTCAATGATTATGCTCCCATCCAGAGCGGTATCATGTCTACGATTCACGCTTACACAGGCGATCAGATGATTCTTGACGGTCCTCACAGAAAGGGCGACCTCAGAAGAGCAAGAGCGGGCGCGGCAAACATCGTTCCCAACTCAACCGGTGCCGCAAAGGCTATCGGTCTTGTTATCCCCGAACTTAACGGCAAGCTTATCGGTTCTGCTCAGAGAGTTCCCGTTCCGACCGGCTCGACCACAATCCTTACCGCTGTTGTTAAGGGTTCGGACGTTACAAAGGAAGGCATCAACGCCGCTATGAAGGCTGCCGCTTCCGAGAGCTTCGGCTACAACGAGGATCAGATTGTTTCCTCAGACGTTATCGGAATGAAATACGGTTCGCTCTTTGACGCTACTCAGACCATGGTCAGCCAGATTGCTTATGACCTCTATGAGGTTCAGGTTGTTTCATGGTATGACAACGAGAACTCTTACACAAGCCAGATGGTAAGAACTATCAAGTACTTCGCAGAGCTCGGTTAATCTTATTTTCCGGTCTTAATAAACAAATTTGCCCCCGCCGAAAAAGGCGGGGGTTTTTTATCACATATTTGAAAAGAAACAACAGGCGGAGCAATCAGGATTGAGATTGCCGCGCCGGTTGTTTTTATTTTATTTGCTGTTGTCGGCACAGGTTCAATTTCCGTCAGATTACAGCAGAAATTTTTCAATTGCCTGACCTACGCCCCCATCTCTGCAATTACATGAAACGTATGTACAAATTTTCTTAACCTCGTCAATCGCGTCGCCCATTGCAACGCTTATTCCCGCAACGGAGAGCATATCTATATCGTTTGCGCTGTCGCCCATTGCAATGCACCGTTCAATCGGGACGCCGGCGGCAGAAGCCATACGTTTAAGCCCCTCGCCTTTTGAAAATCCCTTATTGACAAATTCCGAATACGACGCATGCCGGTATAGAGTGTATTTATCCTGCCACATTCTGCGTTCGGCTTCGGTATAATCGCGCACGAAAAACGTTTTTGATATCTTTATATCCTTATAATCCGTGTAAATCTGTTCGGGCGACGTAAGAGGCAGACATCTGTTCTTATGCCAATCGTCGCAGTTTATTGCAAGACTTTTTTCCTCGCCCTCAAATATAATAACGCCCCCGTCGTCATTATCGAAAAAATGCTTTGCCAAAGCATATAGTTCATCCCTTGTCATACTGCGCGAAAAAATCCGTTTGCCGTGAAAATACAGATCTGTGCCGATTCCCGACACAACTCCGTCAACCTCAACGGTTTTCAGCAAATCTTCCGGGATAAAGCCGTAGCTTCTCGCCGTATTTATAAACACATAATGTCCCTTTTCTCTTGCGCGTTTTACAGCCTCGATATTGCGCCTCGGCACTGCGCCGTCGCAGTAGAGAGTATTGTCAATGTCGAGAAAAACAGCGTACCTGTCCATTTCTTTTCACTTCATTTCCGAAGAATAAAATACTTACTTCTTTGTATAAATATGCTTCATCTGCTCCGGCGTATAGTTTACGGGAATATATGAATTTAAATAATCAACCGCGTCGCCGGGAGTGCTGAGAACAGTAAAAAGCCCCATGGATTCACTGTTTGTAAACTTCTTTTCAACGCTTTCGTTAAGCATATCGATAATCGTATCGTAATAACCGTTTATATTATAGAGAATCATCGGCTTCGTATGTCTGGCAAGCTGTTTGAGCGTAAGCATTTCAAAAAACTCCTCAAACGTTCCGATTCCTCCGGGAACGGCAATAAACGCGTCGGACAAATCCTCCATAATCTGCTTGCGCTCCCTCATGGTTTCGGTACGTATAATTTTTGTACAATGCTCAAACAATATTCCGTCTACGTTAAAAAAGCTCGGAACTACGCCGATAATCTCTGCGTTTTCTGCATAAAACCCTCTTGCGGCAGCCCCCATAAGTCCGTTAGTGCCGCTTCCGAATACAAGCGAATTTCCACCCTTTGCAAGAATGCGCGCAAGCTTTTCCGTTTCTTTTATGTAGATGTCATCGATAATACAGCTTGAAGCTCCGTATATGCATATTCTCATAATAATATAACACCCCTGTTTTTTTATATCTACGCGGCAAATCGTAATTTTATACATTATCTGTCAAAATTTAAGACTATGCCGTTTGCTTTAATATTTTATCACAAACGAATTATTACTTCTCTCCCCGTTCGCGAATAATATATCTTGTCGGCGTACCCTCAAGACCGAATACGGCTCTTATCTGATTGTCAATATATCTCTGATAGCTGTAATGAAACAGATCCTTTTTATTTACGAAGCAGACAAACGTCGGCGGTCTTGTCGAAGCCTGGGTCATGTAATATATCTTCAGCCGTTTGCCTTTATCCGTGGGAGGCTGAACTCTCGTCTGCGCGTCGGCTAAAACCTCGTTAAGTCTGCCTGTTGTAATTCTCATGGCGTTCTGAGAGTCGACGAATTTGATAAGCTCAAAAAGTCTGTTAATGCGAAGTCCCGTTTTTGCAGAAATAAAAATTATCGGCGCGTAGGACATAAACGAAAAATCGTTCATCAGCTTCTTTCTCATAACGTCCATGGTCTTGCCGTCCTTTTCGACCGCGTCCCATTTATTGACGACGATAACGCATCCCTTGCCCTGCTCATGCGCGATGCCGGCAACCTTTGAATCCTGCTCCGTAAAGCCCTCGACCGCGTCTATCATTATAACGCAGACGTTCGCCCGCTCCACAGCCATAACGGCGCGCATGACGCTGTATTTCTCGATTCTGTCGTCAACCTTTGATTTTCTTCTGAGACCGGCTGTATCGATAAGCACAAATTTGCCCGACTCATTTTCAACATACGTATCCGTAGCGTCTCGCGTAGTGCCGGCAATATCGGAAACTATTACCCGATCCTCGCCGCAGACCTTATTTACAAGCGACGATTTGCCTACGTTGGGTTTTCCTATAATCGCAACCTTAACCGTATCGTCGTCCTCTGCCTGTTCGGCTTTATCTCCTATATATTCGTATACCGCGTCGAGAAGATCGCCCGTACCGTGACCGTGACCGGCTGAAACGGCAATCGGTTCGCCTATTCCGAGATTATAAAATTCATAATATTCAAGGGGAGGCTCGCCTATCGTATCGCATTTATTCACGCACAGAACGACAGGTTTTCCCGATTTCTGAAGAATCGAGGCAACCTCCATATCTGTCGAAACAACGCCCGTTCTGATATCCGTAACAAAAATTATCACATCCGCGCTGTCTATTGCAAGCTGTGCCTGACTGCGCATTTGGGATAAAATAATATCATCCGAATCAGGCTCTATACCGCCGGTATCCACAAGCAGAAAGGTTTTGTTTCTCCACTCGCAGTCTCCGTAAATCCTGTCACGCGTAACGCCGGGAGTATCGTCGACTATAGATAAACGCTTGCCGCACAGCTTATTGAAAAGCGTCGATTTTCCCACGTTCGGTCTGCCTACGACCGCAACCACAGGTTTGCTCATATTTTCATCCCTTTCATATTCCCAAAAACATATATAACAAATCATTGCCCGCACATTTTGTCGGCGTGATTTTAACGTTCAGTTTTTTTTCAACCTCGCAAAGAGGCGTATCGTCAAGAAAAATCGGCTCGTCCTCCGATTTAAGCATAACGGACGGTATAAACGCCTCGTCATACGAAGATAAATCTTTAATTTGATTTAAAATATCCGTTGCTGTCACAAGTCCCGCAACAGTAATATTGCGTCCGAAAAAATCATTCATAACAGTAAAAACGTCGAGCGTAATATCCGGACATTTCAATTTAAGAAGAGAGGAAAGCTCCTTCATCAACGGAGCCGCCGCGGCTCCCGTAACAACCGCAAGCTTACGTTTTCCCGCCGCCTTAATTTCATCAACGTTCAGCGTTGACAAAGCGGAAATAAAATCATGCTTCGTCAGCGTCCACATACCGACTCCGTTATCAAGCTGCTCAAAAGCGCCGTAATAATCGTAATCGGGAAGCTCAATCTCCGCCTTCAAATAAAATTCGTCCGCGGCGTAAGCAAAATTTCCGCCCGTTTTCCCTCGCATCTTTTCATTGAACGAATCAATGATATCTATAACGCCCCTCGCCGTTTCTCTCGTATACATTTCAAGGGGAAAAAGCTTTTCTCTGAAACGCGTAAGCCCCACGGGAACTGCCGCAACGCTCTGCACACCCGGATACAGCTTCGCAAGCTCGGTAAGCGAGTAAACAAGCTCGCCGCCGTCGTTTATTCCGGGGCACAGCACAAGCTGCGTGTTAAGCTTAATTCCGGCAAGCGCGAAACGCTTTAATATATCAAGACTTTTGCCCGCGTTTGGATTCCCCATCATTTTAACTCTGAGTTCGGGATTCATGGTATGCACCGAGACATTGACCGGGCTAATATGCATGTCAATTATCCTCTGCGCTTCGTGTTCGGTTATATTGGTAAGCGTCACATAATTTCCGAACAGAAACGACAGTCTTGAATCATCATCCTTAAAGTACAGACTTTTTCTCAGTCCCTTCGGCAGCTGGTCGACAAAACAGAAAATGCATTTATTTTTACAGCTGTGCTGTTTATCCATAAGATACGTTTCAAACTCAAGTCCCAGAGAATCCACTCCTGCGACGGATTTGATTCTGACCTCGCGTTCGCCGTTTTCGTCCGAGAGAACAATATTCAAAATACGCGCATCGGCGTAAAAACGATAATCGAGAACGTCAAAAATGTCATGTCCGTTAATCGATACGATATTATCGCCCGGTTTTATTCCCTTTTTATATGCCGGCGATCCCGGCGCTACGGTATTAACACAAACGGACATAACGCTCTCCTTGAAAATAATTTCAGACAACACTAAAAGACGGGGAAGGAATCATGCCTTCTCCGCCTCTTTATGCCAATAAACAAATAACGGGAGTATCAGTCCTCGACTTCGATAACTTTTCTGCCGTTATAGTAACCGCAGCTGTTGCAAAGCTTATGGGATTCCTTATATTCGCCGCACTGAGGACACTTCTGGAGAGAAGGACCTTCCATCTTCCAAACGCTCGAACGTCTCTTATCTCTTCTTGCGTGAGATACGCGTCTTGCAGGTACTGCCATATTAATAACCTCCTAAAATTGTACAGAATAATATTTTATTCATCGAGGAGCTTGCGCAACGCTTCAAGCCTCGGGTCAGGCGGAGCCTTGCAATTGCATTTTTCCTCATTCAGATCCGCACCGCATACGGGGCATAAGCCCTTACAGTTCTCCGAGCACAGAAACCTCGACGGCAGGGAAAGATAAATATCCTCCCTGATAAGCTCGTCAAGATTAAGTCTCATATCATCAACAAGAATAAACAAATCGTTATCCTCATCATTAAGATGCGATATAAGATAGTGATCTATCCTGACGGATCTGTCAGATTTCAGGGGTTTTGCACATTTGGCGCACACGGCGGAATAGGAAAAACAAGCCTCCGCCGACAATGAAACAATTCCTGTATTGTTTCTGACTCTGCCCGACGCTCTTACCTCTGAGATAAAAGGGTCGCCGTCGATATCGAAAACGTAATCAAACGTCTTTTCCGCGTTCTCGACGTTAAAAACAGGCTCAAGCTCCAGAATCATATACAAAATCTCCTAAAATACGAACAAACAGTATTATATATTTATTGAGCTGATTTGTCAATACTTTTTTTAGGCTCAGCCGAAATATTTTACTTCAGAGTGCAAAAATCAAGTACGGACGCCGGGATGTTTTCACTCTCTGTCGATACGGTAAACGTAAATTTAACGTCAGCGTCCTTGCCGAGAGCCTCAACCTTTTTAAGGAACTCGCCGAGCTCGTTATAATCACGGGAGCCGATGCGAAGAGTAGCGTCTACAAAAATATCCGTTATATCGTGATTGCTCGCGCAGATTCCGGCAAGAAGACCGTAAAATGCGTCATAACCGCTTACGTCGTAATGATCCGCTGAAATAAGTCTTACCTGATAGTTGACCGAATGTCTTAAATCATCGCTTTTTTCCACGCAGATAACGTTGCCGTCGGAGCTTTTAAGAGCCTCGTCAATAAGAGCAATAAGCTTTTTGGTCTTTCCGCTGCCTTTGGTTCCTGTGAGTAATGTAATCATAATGATTTCTCCTTTAAACTGTATATTTATAATAAATGATAATATCCTTAATTTTAATATTCCTTATTCGGAAAGTCTGTCCGCAAGCTCGCGTGCAAGCTCCTCGTATCCGGGCTTGCCGAGCAGGGCGAACATATTTTTCTTATAGCTCTCGACTCCGGGCTGATTAAACGGATTGACTCCGAGCATATATCCGGACACCGCGCACGATTTTTCAAGGAAATAAATGAGCTCGCCGAGATTATATTCGTCCATCGTTTCAAGCTCTATTATGATATTCGGAACGCCGCCGTCCGCATGAGCAAGAACCGTACCCTGAAACGCCTTGGAATTAACATACGACATCGTTTTGCCCGCGATAAAGTTAAGCTTGTCGAGATTCTCCGCGTCCTCTTCTATAGTAATATCGCATTTCGGTCTGTCGAACGCCACGACTGTCTCAAAGAGCTTTCTCTCGCCCTCCTGAACATACTGACCGAGCGAATGAAGGTCGGTCGAATAAATTGCCGAAGCGGGGAAAATCCCCTTGTTCTCCTTACCCTCGCTCTCGCCGAAAAGCTGTTTGAACCACTCGTTCATCATTGTATAATCGGGTTCGTAGCTTACCATCATTTCAATCGCCTTGCCGCTGCGGTAAAGAATATTTCTTATTGCGGCGTAACGGCAGCAGTCGTTTGTAAGCACATCGTCGTTCTCATATCTTCTCATCGCGTCTGCCGCGCCGAGCATAAGACGGTCGATATCGATTCCCGCGGCGGCAATGGGCAGAAGCCCTACGGCGGTAAGAACCGAATATCTTCCTCCGACATCGTCGGGAACTGCGAAAGTTTCGTAACCCTCTCTGTCCGAAAGCTCCTTAAGAGTGCCCTTTGCCCTGTCGGTCGTGGCGTAAATACGCTTCGCGGCCTCTTTTTCGCCGTATTTTTCAATAAGCATTTTTCTGAATATTCTGAACGCCGCGGCAGGCTCGGTAGTCGTTCCGGATTTAGAAATAACGTTTACGGAAAAATCCCTGTCTTTGCAGATAGAAATAATTTCCGAAAGCTCCGTCGGACTGAGCGAATTGCCGGCGAAAAATATCTGCGGAGTATTCTTTGCCGTGAGATTGTAATTTTTCGACTTGCAAAATTCGACAGCGGCTCTCGCGCCGAGGTACGAACCTCCGATGCCGATAACGACAAGCACATCCGAATCGGAAATAATTTTTGCGGCGGCTTTTTTGATTCTTGCGAACTCATCCCTGTCATAATCGACGGGAAGAGTAAGCCAGCCGTGGAAATCGTTTCCCGCGGCGGAAGCCTTATCGCAGTAAAGCTTGTTATAAGCCGAACGAATTTCGTCCTCTGCCGCCTTAATATCATCCTCGCCGACAAAACCCGCGAGGTATTTGCAGTTAAGTTTAAGCGCCATTTTCAATTCCTTCTGATTATAATTTAATATATAATGTGTTGTTATTATACTATGAGAATGAAATTATTTCAATAATAATTCAGACATTTTAACAAAAAAATATTATTCGCCGGCAAAAGAACGCAATATCCGTTTCAATGCAATCGAAAATGTAAGAACTCCCACGTCCTTTTCGGCTTTGATATCATAGCTTGCAATCGTTTCATCCCCGGATTTGACCGTAAGCGAACCCACGCTGTCCCCCTTTGAAACGGGAGCGTCGACGCTCTCCGGCAGCGAAATTTCGACTTTTACGTTTTCCGACGATCCCCTGTTTATAAGAATCGGTTCGGGAACGGGAACAATCGGCGCAACATAATCCTCCGCGCCCCCGGCGACTTTTACCGGATGAACCGCGCTTGAATCAAATTCCGGAGTAAATATTTCATAATTCGCAAATCCCCAGTCAAGCATGTTCCCCGCGGATGAAAATCTGTCGTTTGAATTATCGCTGCCCAGCACGACTGCGATAAGCTCCGTCGCGTCCCTTTGAGCGGCCGCGGAAATACAGCATCCGGCTTTTGATGTGGTTCCGGTTTTAAGTCCGGTACAGCCCCGATAGAATCTGACAAGCTTATTCGTGTTTACAAGCTGAGTCTGTCCGTCTCTGAGCGTATCCATCCATATCGTCGAATAATTTTTAATAATGTCGTGTTTTAACAGTTCAGCCGACATCAGCGCGATATCGTACGCCGTCGTAAGATGATTTTCGGTCGAATCGTCAAGCCCCGTACAATTTTCAAAATGAGTGTTTTTCATTCCGAGTTCCTGCGCGCGCGCGTTCATCATATCCACAAACGCCGTTTCGCTTCCGCTTATATACTCGCCCAGCGCGGTGCACGCGTCGTTCGCACTGTAAACGGCGGACGCCTTAAGCAGCTCGTCAACCGTCATTATCTCGCCCGGCTTGAGCCAAATCTGACTTCCGCCCTTTCCCGACGCATTATCGCTTGCGCTCACCGTATCCGTAAGGGAGATTTCACCCGAATCTATGCTCTCGCATACGAGAAGAAGCGTCATTATTTTTGTAACCGAAGCAGGATAAAGTCTTTCGTTCTCATTCTGCGCGTAAAGCACCTTTTTTGTGCTCCTCTCCATAAGACACACGGCTTTAGCCTTCGTTTCCGGCGTCGACGAAACGGCGGGAACGGACGCGTCGACGGTTTTTCCGTTTTCGGGCACAGAGCGCGAAAACGATAACAGCATTTCAAATTCTTCCTTTGAAATCGAAACTCCCGCACAGCTCCAGGCAAGCACCAGGCTCATAAAAATGCTCGTTGCGATAATAAACGTTCTTTTCACACATATCAACTCCTTACGGAATTTATATGCTTTTAAAAGTTTAAAAATCACATCTTGCCAAACCCTGCGTATTTATAGTATACTGAACAGGTTAAATGAAGATTTACCGAAACTTTAATCAAACTTAACGGAGGCTTTTTTGATGAAAGCGGCATTTTATACGCTCGGCTGCAAAGTCAATCAGTACGAAACTCAGGAAATGACCGAACAGCTTATAAAAAACGGATTCCTGATAGTCGACAGCAGAGAGGACGCGGACGTTTACATAATAAATTCCTGCACCGTAACCGCCGAAAGCAACAGAAAAACGCGTCAGGCAGTCAGACGCTTCAAGACAAATCATCCGTCGTCCGCCGTAGTGCTGACCGGATGCGTTCCGCAGGCGTTTCCCGATGAGGCTGCGGGGCTTGTCCAGGCGGATATAATTCTCGGAAACAAAAAAAATTATATGCTGTCCTCCGAAATAAAAAGGTATTTTAAATCCCGTTCGAGAATAAACGATATCGAGAATCACGAAAATCACGAAAAATACTCCGGCGGAATTATCACGCAGTTTCAGGGTCACACACGTGCATTTGTCAAAATTCAGGACGGATGCAACAGATTTTGCTCCTACTGCATAATCCCGCAGGCGCGAGGACGTTCAAGGTCAAAGCCTATGCAGGACATAAAAACGGAGCTTAACGCACTTGCAAAAAAGGGATTTTCGGAGGTTGTGTTCGTCGGCATTAATCTGTCCGCATACGGACATGATACGGGAACGGATATTTCGGAGCCTATAATCGCCGCCGAAAACACGGACGGAATTAAAAGAATACGGTTAGGCTCGCTCGAACCCGACCACCTGACGGATGAGGTTATAGAAAAAATCGCTTTGTGTAAAAAATTCTGTCCGCAGTTTCATATTTCTCTTCAAAGCGGATCGGACGCGGTATTGAAACGAATGAACCGTCACTACAATTCGGAGGAATACGCACGCCTTGCGGATAAGCTTCGTTCATCGTTTGAGGACGCTTCGCTGACGACCGATATTATCGCAGGCTTTCCCGGCGAAACGGACGAGGAATTTAATCAGACAATCGAATTTGCAAAGCGCATCGGCTTTGAAAAAGTACACGTGTTCCCATACTCCGTAAGAGAAGGCACACGGGCGGCAAAAATGCCCGGACAGCTGAGGCAGAGCGAAAAGGAAAAACGCGCAGGTATTCTGTCGCAGGTTTGCGAACAAATCAGAGCGGAAAAATTCAAAGAACTTGAAGGGCGAACCTTTTCCGTGCTTTTTGAAAAACCAAAAAACGGATATCAATGCGGTTACACGAAAAACTACACTCCCGTACGCGTTTTATCGGACACCTGTCTGACGGGGAAAATCGCCGACGTTAAAATCACACATACAAGCGATGAATACTGCGACGCGGTATTATTATAATCATGTTATAAAATTGAATATACGGATTTAACATATTTATATAATGTTATGCCGAAACGCCCGAGCTGAAATCAGCTCGGGCGTTTCGGTTTGCGTTAATATAATGTTGTAAGAGGACTGATGTTGACTGTACCGCTTACGTGTATATTCTACAATAGATCGAAGAGATGTACAATATGTGACAAAAAATATTTTTCTTAAACTTTTCCTGTCACAGGGAAAGCGGTATACACTCTTCTATTTTCATACAGTTAACTTATGACACATATATTTTCACTTGTGCCATTAGTTCCATATAGTGACAAATAAGTAAATATTACAAAAAAAAAAAAAAACGGTTTTGTTTGGATTTTATGTAATTTTTTCTCAATTTTATTGTAATTTTTAACCTGTTTTTTTCAGACAAATTGTGCAAACTTAAGCATTGAAATTTATTCCTTTTTTTTGTATAATTATAATATGTAATTTATTTTAAGCAAAAAAAAACGAGGGGACAACAAAATGGAGAATTTTCAAACAGCCTTAAAGGATGCGCTTAAGCGTCATGACATTACACTTTACAAACTTTCGGAACTCACGGGAATCGACCGAACATATCTTGTAAAATTAACAAAAGGGCAGCGAAATATTACTCCGCAGAAGCTTAACGAATTGCTGAAATTTATGGATTTGACAGTCGAGGAGGACGAGGAAATCAGGCTCGCTTACATAGATATGAACTTCGGCTTAAATAAATTTAACAAATATATGAATATTTTCATATCCGACAACAACGATACAACGACGGTCGTATCAGACTCAAACGCAATAGAAATATCCGCGGAATTTACCGAGCCCGTTACCGATTTCGATTCATATAACGAATTTATCAAAGCCTTATACGCAGTAACGTCATATGAAGGCGAATCAGGCGAAAACAAACGCATATATACGAATATCGACGCGTCGATAACCCGCGATTTATTCGACTCGATTTCAAAAAAAGCCGGAAATATCGACATAAAGCAGATTATGACAAAAGTCGCCGATTCGGATTATTCAAATATAATCAAAAGCGCGGTCGAGTTCATGCTGAAAGGTTATAAAATATATTATTGCCACACAAATTCAGATCTTTCAAAAAGAGCGGATATCATCTTTCCGTATTTTTATGTTACAAGCGAACTGTGCGTTTTCACAAATTCATCGATGACAAGCGGATTTGTCGCAAAAAATAAAAAATTCGCCGATACGTATGCGAGGAAAATATCCGCCGCGGCAAATGAGATGAAAAGCATAGTATCTCTTACTCAAGATATACTGGACATAAAAAATTCTATGCTTAAGCTAATCCCGTATTCGGACAAAACAAGGATATGCGTAGAGTATAACTTATGCGTAACGCTTTTTATGACGCTCGATATGTGGGAGCAGATAGCTAAGCCCGACGTCCCCAATCGCACCTACTTAAGAGATTCGACATACAAATACTATCAGTCTATACTGCACACACAGAAGCATTCGTTTACGCTCCATTCGTACGAAGGAATAGAGAAATTCACAAACGACGGTATCGTATTTCAGATGCCTACGGAATATGCCGAAGCGCTGACTGTGGAAAACCGCGCAAAGATATACCGGAATTTAATCGAACACTACAAAAAAGACGAGCACGAAATACACATTTCAAAAAAGAACGTATTTAATAACAAAATAGCGATAGATATTACGGATAAATACTCCAACCGCAAGCAGGTTGTATCGAATCTGTTCGGATTCCTGACAAACTTTTTCGGAAACACAAACATTTCGATTAACGATACGGAGATAAACAACGAGATAATCGATTTCACTCATCACATAGCGGTTTCGCCGTATTTCTATTCAAAAGAAGAATCTCTCAATATTTTATCTCAGGAGCTGAGCAAGCTTGAGTACATTATAAAAGATAATCAAAGTAAATAAAGTTAATGATAAAGCGGTTTCAATTTTACCCGAAACCGCTTTTGTTATTATAATGCTTTCTCAAGTCTTGCGGAGAATCTCAAAATCATTCTCGCCTCGCTTGCGGTAACTTTCTTGTTGCCGTCAAGGTCGCAAGCCGTTATTTCAGCCTCCGTTCCCGACTGAAGCTTTGCGGATATTCTCAGCGCAATTCTCGCGTCCGAGGCGGTAACCTTACCGTTGCCGTCCGCGTCGCCTCTCATTATTTCCTTCTCCCATACGGCGTAAAGCGTCATATCGGAAATTATATAAGCATTGGCTCCGGCGGCATATTCGGGTTTTACCGCGCTGCCGTCCGTTGACCAGCCGAGGAATTTATATCCTGTTTTTGACGGAGCGAGCGAAGGAATAACGGCCTGAACGTCATTACTCCATACCGCGCGAAGAGATATGTTCTCCTTAACGGTAATCGTTTCGCCGCACTTGTAATCAATATTGTTTCCGTCCTCAGAGGCAGTCCATCCAAGACACACGGCGTTCACCTTCAGAGCCTCGGGTGCGTCCGTTCCGCCGACAGAATCGAACAGGACGGTATACACGCGCTGAGATTCGGGAATTTTAACGGTTTCGCCGTATTTAACGGAAAGCTCTCCGTTTTCAACAAAACCGCCGTCGGGGTTAAAATTGACGGCAAACGTTTCGCCCTCTTCCCAAAGCGCGAACAGCGCAAGGTCTGAATTTACCGTAATTTTCGCCCCCGGATTGTACTCAACGGCAGAAGCGTCCTTATCCTTCGCCCAGCCGAGGAATTTATATCCCGCTTTTGTCGGAACAGCCGAAGGAATAACGGACTGAACGTCATTTTTCCACACTGCGCGAAGAGATACGTTTTTATTAACGGTAATCGTTTCGCCGCACTTGTAATCGACATCATTTCCGTCCTCAGAAGCCGTCCAGCCCAGGCATACTGCGCTTACCTTCAGAGCGTCGGCAGCGCCCGTTCCGCCGACGGGGTCAAATGAAACGGTATAAACACGCTTGGGTTCGGGAATCGTAACCGTTTCGCCGTATTTAACGGTAAGCTCTCCGTTTTCAACAGAACCGCCGTCGGGATTAAAATTAACGGTAAAAGTTTCGTATTTTTCCCAAATGGCAAACAGAGTGCAGTCGGCTTTCATTGTAATTTCCGAACCCGGATTATACTGAACAGCCGAAGCGTTCTTATCCTCCGCCCAGCCGAGGAATTTATATCCGTCCCTTGTCGGAATCTCCGAGGGAAGTTTATATTTTGTTTCTGCCGCCCATACGGCGAACAGCGTTTTATTTTCGTCCGTTGTAAATTTATCGCCGCATTTATATTCCGCTTTGCCGTCGTCGGACGTATTCCAGCCGAGGCATGCGACGCTTACGTTTTTCTTTTCGGGAGCGTCCTTTCCGCCGTTAGCGTTAAATGACAAAGCGTACGAACGCGTTGGAGTCGGAAGTTCAATTTCTTCCTCGTACTTTATCGTAACCGTTTTCGGGTCAATTGTTCCGCCCTTGGGATCGAATGTAACGTCGAATTTTGCCGCTTCGTCGGTTATGCAAAAGGTGTAGACGCCTTTTGCTCCGGTTAACCATTTACCCCATTGGTATGAATCATACACTTCGTAACACAACAGGTAATATGTTCCGGCGGACAAATCAACACTGTTTGTTCCTTCAAATTTTCCTGTAACATCATTACATAAATAACCGTTACTGTAAACTTCATTTCCGTTTGAATCATATACATAATAAAACAGGTAACCCATTTCACCGCTGAATTTTAAATAAACCTTTTTAGGTTCGGCAAGAATGAATTTATAATAATCCTTTGTGTCATTTATTGCAATCTGACCGTTATATTCTTTACCCAGGGAAATCACGGAAGCGGACGCAATGTCATTGTACTTTGTCGTCTGATTCTCTTTAAAGCTCTCCTTTGCCGATTTATAAGTCATCTTAAAGTCATAGTTTCCGGTTGAATTTTTCAAAACGCCGAAATAGTATTTTCCCGCAACAAGGTCAAGAGTATACGTTCTCTGACTCTGTTTTGAATTTGAATCCCACTCGACTTTTTCCCGACTCCAAATTGCGTCACCGTTCTCATCATAAAGAATATAATCTATTCTGTAACAATACGCGTTAATATTTAAAGTTACTTTTCCTGATTCGGCAATAGAGAAACTGTACATATCCTTGTCGTCGTTTGAGGCAATCTGTCCCTTATATAATGTATCGAACTCAACGGCACAAGCGGTCGAAATGTCGTTATAAAACGTCGACTGATTCTCTTTAAAACTTTCCGAGGCGGATTTATAATCAATCTTAAAGTTATAGTTACCGGTTGAACCGTATGTTTTTCCGACCTCGAAATAATAATCTCCCGCAACGAGGTCAAATGAGTACGTATTTTGACTTTGTCCCGATCTTTCGTCCCAGCAAACTCTGTTGGAATCCCAAATAAGGTTGCCGTTTTTGTCAATTAAGTGATAATAAACGTTTGCCATGACAGCGGTAACGTTTATGCTTATTTCGCCCGACTCCGAAAGAGTGAACGAATAATAATCGATTCCGTCATTGAGAGCAATCTGACCGGTATACTTTGTCGAAAATTCAATTCCGAACGCCGAATCGATATCCCTTGCGGTATTTGACTGCGACTCAGCGAAGCTCTCACCGGAGGAAACAAATGAAGCGTTAAATGTATATGTGCCGGAAGTGCCTTTGCTTGCACAGAAATAATATGTTCCCGCAACAAGGTCAAATGAATATGAACTTTGGCTCTGCTCTGATCTGCCGTCCCATTCGATTCGTTCCGATTCCCATATTGTATTTCCGTTACTGTCATAAATATAATAATAAACTCTGTAGATATTGGCAATCATATTAAAGCCGACGCGTCCGGACTTATCTATTTCAAATTTATAAATATCCTTGTCGTCGTTAAACGCAAGCTGTCCCGTATACTTTGTGCCGAAATCTATTTTATTCGCATTCTCCAACGTATTGTTGTTTACGCTCGTCGACTCGGCAAAGCTCTCCTGCGCGCTTTTAAAAGTTATCTTAAAAGAATACTCTCCCGTACAGTTATCGTTTTTATTGACGCTGAAATAATAATCGCCCGAAACCAGATTCGAATCGAGGGTATACTGACTCTTTTCCGTCGTAGAGTTCCAGTATATTGCGTCCGAATGCCACATTTCCTCACCGTCCGAGTTATAAAGCGAAACATTATACTGCTTTACGGACGCGTCTATAATAATATTAACGAAGCCCGACTCGGCAAGGGTGAATTTATAAAAGACCATGTCGGTTTCCTCGGTCAGCCTTCCGCTATACGAATTTTCAATCCGTACGCTCTGTGCGCTTTCAATAGGCAAAGCGTCATCAGCAAAGACCGGCGCCGCCGTCGAAAACAGCATCATCACCGCAAGAAGGACGGATATAAAGCTTTTTAACGTTTTTTTCATCAATAGACCTCCTGAAATAAAAATTGTTTGACTTATTTTACAGTTTAAATCCGTAAAACTTATCTTTTTACATAGTTTAGTATAAATCATCAATCAGGTAATGTCAACCCGATTATTTCCTTACCATGCCAATATTAAAAATAAAGTACCGTAACACGGCTGTCATTTTCCGTCTTACGGTATTTTATATTCTGTTGCGGATATAAAATTTAACGCATGATAATTATCATATAAACATAGGCTCGGGAATTTCGTCGTCCGCTCCGCGCCGTCTGTCCGTATATGACCGGCCGGCGTTTGTATTCCGCGGACTTTTGGAATTGTCAAATTCAAAAACTGTTTTATCATTTTCAAGTTTCAAATACGCGTTGAAGGGCGTTCCTGATTTTGAAACAAAGCCATTTATAAATCCGCTTTTTCCCGTCTCAAGAAGCAGCTTTACATTGCTTAGAGAAATAACGCGCTTTGCAATGACGAGATTTATTTTGAATTTGCATCCTGCCTTATATCCGGTACATCCGTAGGAATACCTGCCTTTTTTTACGTCGCAGCCGCATACGGGACATTTGCCGACAATATCGCCGTAAAAGCCGTTGTCCGCATCGTCGGAAAGGTCGGTATTTTTCCTGTTAAATACCTCCGAAATCTCGTCTTTTGCAAGCTTTACGCTCTCATCGACAGTCATTCTTCCGTGATAAACACTCTTTAAAGCCTTTGACAGCGTACTTGTTTTATACTTATCCATCGAAATATTCATATATGAAATTGACTCGATAAGAAATTCTCCGCCGGGAAGGATTCTGTAAACATCTTTTTTTAATTCAATATACCCGCTTCTGACGGCATTATCGATTATTCCCGTGCGCGTAGCCTCCGTTCCGAGCTCAAGTCCTTCAAATATCGCGCGGTAATCCTCCGAATCGTCCTCGTTTTCGCTGTCCGCCGCGGCGGCCTTTTCCTCCCTGAACGGATTCTTCAGATAATTGTTAAGCGTTTCTATCGTATAATGCTTGGGCGGCGACGTTTCCTTTTCGCATAATTTGAAGTCGATATTTACTTCGCGTCCTTTTTCAAGCTTCGGCAGAAACCTATCCTTTTTATTCGAGTCGTCGTATTTCATCCAGCCCTTTTCAAGAATTACGGTTCCCTTTAAAACAAAATCCTCGTATCCTCCGACATTTACGGTAAGCTCGGTTTTCTGCGCCGTGCAGTCCTCAGAGCAGAAAACGGCAACAAATCGTCTGAACACGGTGGAATAAACCTTGCTTTCGGCATCCGTAAGCTTACCCTTGGGCGGAATTTTATACGTAGGCGTGAGCGCGGAGTGAGATTCTATTTTACTGTCGTCGAATATGGTCTTTTTATCTTTAAATTCAACGTGATAACCCATATCCGCTATATTTTTTATAATCGTTTTTATCTTGTCTTTTTCGGCGGACGCAAGATATTCGGAGTTTGTTCTCGGATATGTAAGATATCCGTCCTCATATAGCTTCTGAACGATTTTAAGGCTCTGCTCCATTGACATCTTATATTTTTTTCCAAGTACGTTTTGAAGCTTTGATAACGAATAAAGCTTACCGGGCTTTATGACGTCCTTCTTTGATTTTACGTTCGTGACGACCGCTTTTGAAGCGTTATATTTTTCGCACAGCGCGAAAGCCTTGTCCTTTTCGTTTTTTGAAAACTTTGTTTTGCTCGTAAGCTCGACCGGCTCGCCGTCGGTTTGGGCACTGCTTGCAACGGTGTAATATATATCGGGTTTAAAATTTTTTATAGCCGCGTCACGGTCGTATATCGCTTTGACAATAGGAACTATAACCCTGCCTACGCGAAGAAGCGTACCCGTTTTAAGCGTCGCGTAGCGCGTTAAATTTACGCCGAAAAGCCAGTCTATGTACGTTCTCGCAAACCCCTCCGAGGCAAGCAAATCATATTCGGACTCGGGTTTCATTTCTCCCAGCGCTTTTCTGACCGTTTCCGGCGTCTGGTCGGGAAGCCAGAGCCTGTAAAACGGCTTTTCATTTTCGAGTGCGTTCATAACACAGAGCCTTATTATAATTTCGCCCTCTCTGTCCGCGTCGCCCGCGTTGACAATCGCCTCAACGTCCTCGCGCATACACAGAGATTTTATAATGCCGAACTGCCTTTGAACGCCCTCGTCCGGCTGTTTATCGGCGTTTGTTCTTAATTTGAATTTAAATTTATCGGGGAAACAGGGCAGGTTCTCCATGCTCCATCGTCCCGTTGACGTTTGCCCCGTATAATCTTCGATATCGCATAAAGAAAAAAGGTGACCGAACGCCCACGTTACGATATACCCCTCAGATTCCAGATATCCGTTTCTTTTTTTCATATTGCCGATGCCCGCCGCTATATTTCTTGCAAGCGACGGTTTCTCCGCTATAATCAGGTACATATTTTCCTCTCCAGAAATTCTATAACGTCTGCAATACACCCGCCGTTATTCGTTCCGACAATATATTTTGCGGTTTCTCTCGCCTTTTCGCATCCGTTTTCGGGCGTAAACGAATTTTCGACAGCCGAAAGAACATCGACGTCATTATATCCGTCGCCTACGGCTATTAATTTATCTCCGTCAATTCCGAGTGCGCAACCGAGCCTTTTAAGCCCCGTCCCCTTGTCCGCTCCCGCGCCGACAATCTCAAGCCATTTTTTAAACCCTCTGATATATGAAACGCCGTCAAAGGAGGATATGACGTTATCTGCAATATCGGCAAGAATATCGTGTCCTCCGTCGCCCGCATAGAGCATCATTTTCATAACGGGAGTTTCAACGCCGAAGCCGTTTTCTATTACTTTAAATTCTATATCCTGATTTATCAAATGCGAATCGGTTTTTTCGCACGGAGAATAAACGTACGTTTTGCCAAACGGATAAACCTCGATTGAAACGGACGGATAAACCTCATGAATTTTATCCGCGGCTCTTAACGCGTTTTCGCCCATTCCGAGGTTAAATACCGTTTCTTTTTTTTCATAGTCGTACGCGGTAACGCCGTTGCATAAAATGACGGGCGCGTTTATATATTCGGGGTCGTACTTATGAAAACCCTGATACGTTCTGCCGGTCGAAACGGTAAATTTACCGCCCTCGGATATATAATATTTAATTTTCTCAATATTCCTCTGCGGAATTTCGCCGTTATCGTCGGCAAACGTTCCGTCAAAATCGGAAGCTATAAGATATCCGTCAAAAATCCCCATGTCAAGTCCCCGCCTCCGTTATCGTATACGCGGCAAGATCGATAACGGGCATATTTTCTTTAATATAATCAACATCCGTATTTATGCCCTTAAGCTCCCAGCTCAAAAGCAATTCTCTCGACGAAGAGTAAAATTCAAGCTTTGAAGTAAATCCGTACAAATCGTCAACGTATATTTTCACCGTTCCCTGCTGATTATCCTCGCCGTAACTGCCGGTCTGTATATACTCGGACGCATTTCTGCCGGCAACGAGCGTTATACCCGTTTTATTCGTGTTGGAATAATCGGGCAGACGGACATCCGTTACGCTGAGCGCGTAGAATCCGGTAACGATGCCGTTTATGTCCGAACCTCCGACAATGCTGACAGTACCCTTAAGTTCCTTTGTATCAAGAAAATATTCGGTAAGATATCCGTCGGCAGGGACAATATACGTTATAATTCCGCTCTCCGCGTCGGCGGAAATATACTTAGTACCGTCATAAAACTCCGTTATCGTCGACGAACCCTCGCGGCTGTCGAAAAAGTCGTACGTAAGAGCATAGCAGTTCCTCCACGACTCGTCAAGATGAAGAGTCTGAGCCTGCGCGTAAGCGGACGAATTGCTTTCAACCGAAATGCCGGACGAAGTTTCGCCGTACGGGTCGACTATTTTACCGTCATCATGCGAACATGCGGAAAAAGAAGTAAGCACAAGCGCGGATATTATAATTATTGATAAAACGAATCGAAATTTCATCGTTTACCTCCAGAAAAGCATATATATAAGTATATATAATTATGATATTAAAAAGCGTCTTTGTCAACACGTATAAAAAAAATTAGTTTCATATTTACAATGGTACTTGAAAAAAAAATAATTATATTTTATAATATTACCAAACAGTAATAAAGAAAGCAGGTAAATTTTATGTTTATTTACTACTTCAGTATCATTTTAGGCATAGTTGCTCTTGTTGTGTTTTTAAGAATGAGAGTTTCAGCCTCTACGGCAAAGGCCGCTATGGCAAAATCGTTCGTATCGGCTCTGTTCATGTCGACGGCCGTTTCCGCCCTGCTCTGTTCGGACGCGCTCTCATCTCCGATCGGGAAATTTTCCTACTTCATAATCATCGGACTCCTGTTCGGACTTTTCGGCGATATCTGGCTCGACCTCAAGTTCGTTTACAAGCCTGACGAGGACGTTCACACATTTGCGGGATTCCTTGCGTTTGCGGCGGGTCACATCCTTTTCATCATAGGACTTATACGTTACTTTGCCGACGGGGCAAAAATTCTCTATGTTATTCTTCCGCTCGTTATCGGTATCGCGCTCGGCTGCGCTACGGTTCTCGGAGCTAAGCTCATGAAACTTGAATATGGCAAATTTAAGGTAATCTCAATGGTTTACGCCTCCATTCTCATTTCAATGACGCTCTTAAGCGGTTCGCTCGCGCTTATGAACTCGTTTAAGGTAATGACGCTTAACCTCATGTTCGCCGGCGGAGTATTCTTCCTTATTTCCGATCTTATTCTTTCCGGAACGTATTTCGGAGAGGGCAAGAACAGACCCGTTGATATTATTACGAATCATGTAACGTATTATATCGCGCAGTTTCTTATCGCTTCTTCGCTTTTGTTCCTTAACTGATCAAATTTATTTTCACCGTCCCGGGGCTTCATGCTTCGGGATTATTTTTTTGTTGACAAAAGTTATTTCATATGATAATATTGTTTCAAATGGGACACTTGCGGTGATTTTAATGTCTTACAATATTTATGAACAGCTGAAAAAGTGTTCCGTATTCGCTTCGTGCGGATACGACGCGCTTGAAGAAATCGAAAAAAAATATTCGCATGTCAAAAAAACAAAAAAAGGCGAAATTCTTTTTTCAAAGGATAATTTTGTCCCCGGACTGTATATAATAATATCGGGACGCGCCGCCGTACGGAAAACAAACACCTCCGACGTATTCATGAGCGTGATAGACGAAGGCGGAGCTTTCGGCATGGCTTCGATGTTTTCACCAGGAGGCTCGGAATTTCCGACGGAGATAACTGCGCTGACCGACTGTGAAACAGTTATAATATATGAAAAAGACTTTGAAACTCTCCTGACGGGCAATCCCGATATTGCGGTCAACTACATTAAACTGCTTACGAAAAAAATACAATTTCTTAACTTAAAAATAGACACGTACACCTCGCCGAGCGCAAATAAAAAGCTTGCGTTTTACCTGGTTTCAAACGCGGATTCTCTCAACCGCGTTTTTATTCCCGAACAGGGCATGACCGCGCTTTCAAAACAGCTCAACACGGGCAGAGCCTCGCTTTACAGAGCTTTTGATTATCTCGAGAGTATCAATTCAATCAGACGAAACGGAAAAACAATATTCGTCCTTGATAAAAATAAATTGAAAAACATACAGGAGTGAAAATTCAATGAAGAAATCAAGAATTATCGCCGTGCTTCTCGCGCTCGTTGTTGCGCTGTCCGTATTCGCGTCATGCTCAAATTCAGCCGCGCAGGAAAACGAAGTTTCGACCGCCGAGCCGGCAAGCGTACAAAACCGGTCCGCGTCCGCCGACATAAAAATCGGAGTTCTCAAAGGACCTACGGGCATGGGAGCGGCTTACCTTTGGGATAAGTCCGAACAGGGAGAAACCGTAGACAAATACTCGTTCTCGCTTGAAACCGACGCGTCCGTAATGGGCGGTAAGCTTATAAGCGGAGAATATGACATCGCGGCAATTCCCACAAATGCTGCGGCCGCGCTTGCAAAAAAATCAGACGGAAAGGTTCAGGTTCTGGCCGTAAATACGCTCGGAACGCTGTATGTCCTTTCAAAAAACGAAATTTCGTCTATAAAGGAGCTTGAAAACAAAACAGTTCTCACCTCCGGTCAGGGTTCCGCCGCCGATTACGTATTTCAGTATGTTCTTAAACAGAACGGACTTACTCCCGGCGAAAACATTACGCTCGAATATGCGGCAGAACATTCCGAGGCTCTTACAAAAGCCGTCAAAGGCGAAGCTGATATCGTTATGCTCCCCGAACCGTTTGTAACTCAGCTTACGGTTAAAAATGCGGAATATAAAATCTGCCTTGACCTCACGAAGGAATGGAACGCCTGCTGCGACGGAGAGCTTTGCCTCGGCGCGCTCGCGGTAAACACGGCTTTTGCGCAAAAGAACGCCGATAAAATATCAAGGTTTCTGACTGAATATAAGGAAAGCGTCGACTTTACGAACGCTTCGCCGGAGGAAGCCGGAAAGATTATAGAAAAGTGCGATATTCTGGCGGCCGCCGTTGCGCAGAGCGCTATTCCGAACTGCAACATAACATGTATAACGGGCGCGGAAATGAAAGAAAATCTCGTTTCGTTCTATCAGGTTCTCCTTGACTTCAACCCCTCGGCAATCGGAGGAGAAATGCCGTCCGACAGCTTCTACTACGGAGCCTGATTATTATTTAATAAATTATAAATTCGGGGATGTAAAGCGCGTTTTTACACCCCCGAAATAAATTTCCGGAGTAATTAAGCGATGAAAAAAACGATAAAATATATAATTACGGCTTTAATATGGCTCGGAATATGGCAGATACTGAGCATGGCGGCGAACCTTGAAATGCTCCTGCCCTCCCCCGCAGGAACATTAAAAGCCTTAATTTCATTAGCGAAAACCGAAAGCTTCCGATTAAGCATTTTATATACTCTTATGCGTATAGCGACCGGTTTCACGCTCGGATGCGTAATCGGAATCATTCCGGGCTTTATAACGTTTTTTTTCAAAAGCTCCCGAACATTTTTCTCACCGCTTCTGCACATAATCAAGGCGACGCCTGTCGCGTCATTTATAATTCTTGCTCTCGTATGGATGAAATCATCGTTCGTTCCGTCTTTTATATCCGCGCTTATTGTAATACCGTTCGTGTGGTCCAACGTCAATACGGGGCTGAAAAGCGCAGACCCGCTCCTGCTTGAAGCGTCATGCGCGTTCGCGGTTCCGATGAAAAAAAAGCTTAAAAGCATTTATTTTCCCGCGCTCAAGCCGTATCTGCTCTCGGCGTTTTCGACGGCGGCGGGACTTGCGTGGAAAGCCGGAGTTGCGGCGGAAGTTATTTGCTATCCCCCGTATTCAATCGGCAAGGGGATATATAATTCAAAAATTTATCTCGAAACGCCCGAGCTTTTCGCATGGACGGCGACTGTTATAATACTGAGCGCGGGACTTGAAAAACTGATATTATTTATAACGAAAAAAACCGGGGCGAAAAAAAATGATCGAACTGAAAAACGTATCGAAATCATACGGGGATAAAAAAATAATCGAATCGCTCTCGTGTTCGTTCGAGTATGGAAAAACATACGTTCTGACAGGCAGATCGGGCATAGGCAAAACTACGCTTATGCGCGTGATGTCGGGACTTGAAAAATATTCGGGCGAAATAACGGGACTTGAAAAAATGAGAAAGACGTTCCTTTTTCCGGAGGACAGACTTCTTGAAAATCTTACGGCAAGTGAAAACATACGATTTGTTTATCCGGAATTTAATAATGAAAAAGAATGGTTCTCGCGTTTTATGCTTGAAGGGTGCGAAGAAATGAAAATCGGCGAAATGAGCACGGGAATGAAAAGACGGCTGTCGTTAATGCGTGCGTTTGTTTACTCGGGAGACGTTTTTTTTCTCGACGAGCCGACAAACGGCATAGACCCCGAAACAGCGGAAACGACGCTTAAAGCAATGAAAGAATTGTTAAAAGGAAAAACCGCGTTTATTATAAGCCATTCCGAACGTGACGCGAAATATCTTGCCGACGTCGAAATAAACCTCGTTTCATCGCCCGTACGCGACCTGACATTCGTCAAATAAATAAAAGCTTTTATAACTATTTTTTATTTTTCTTGCAATAGTCTGCCTTTTTATGTATAATTAAAAAAAATTATATTTTTTGAAAGGAAAGAACAGGATGAAATCAGAAGAATCCATGCCCAATTACCGCCCTAAGGTAAGAGAGTATACAAACTACGCGATTAAAAGCGTAAAAAACGTCTGCAAGGCTTACGGTCCAAGACCCGTCGGCAGCGAAACCGAAAAACAGGCTCAGGAATACATGGTCAAGGACCTTGAAACCTGCTGCGACGAGGTCAAAAGAGAAGAATTTAAATGCTCTGACAAGGCGTTTATGGCGTGGGTTCCCCTCGGAGCCGTTCTTATAATTTTAAGCACGCTTTCGTTTACGTTCGGTGCGCCCGTACTTTCGATAGTATTTAACGTTCTTGCGCTTTTCTTTATAGTTACCGAATTTATTTTCTACATCCCCGTACTCGACGTATTTTTTCCAAAAAAAACCTCCGGCAACGTTATCGGAGTAAGAAAACCGACAGGTGACGTTAAGAGAAGAATTATTTTTTCGGGTCATACGGATTCCGCATTTGAATGGACATACACGTATCACGGCGGCAGACCCGCGGTCATGACGATAATTATTACCGCCGTCGTCGATATTCTGTTGGGACTTATTTCAGGCATTGTCTTAACTGTAATGAACGGAGCGTTCTGCTCAATCGTTTGGTCCGACGATATCGCCGTCGGATTCAAAATCACCGCGGTCGTTACATATGTCTGTCTCCCCGTTATCGTAGCTGCAATCGGCTTTTGCAACTACAAACGTCCCGTTACCGGAGCAAATGACGATCTCACAGGTACGTTTATATCCTGCGCCGTCGCTAAATTCATGGCGGCTAACAACTTCCGTTTTGAAAACACGGAAATTATGGTACTCTGCGCAGGCGGAGAGGAGGCCGGTCTCAGAGGCTCATCCGCATTCGCAAAGGCTCATCCCGAGCTTCTCAACGACGGAGTGGAAACTATATTCGTAGGACTTGACACAATCTGCGAAATCGAGTTTGCTAAAATTTACGATAAGGATATGACCGGTATGGTCAAGAACTCGCCCGAAGTTGCCCGTCTTATTCAGAAAGCGGCAAAGCAGGCGTGCGATATCGAGGTTCCGATAGGAACCATCGAACTCGGAGCTACAGACGCGGCGGCTATGTCAAGAGCGGGATTCAAGGCTTCGTCCATGGTAATGATGGATCCCTCGCCGGCAAGATATTACCACACCCGTCTTGACACTCCGGAGTTTTTAAGCCCCAAGGCTATCGAAACGGGTCTTCTCACCGCACTCGAAGCGGCGTTTATCTTTGATGAAAAAGGTCTTAAAGACTGATAAAAACCGTGCAAAATTTCGCTTTGTATTTGTTATAATACAATTTATCGTATATTTCTAAAGAAACAAAACCAAATAAATTCCCCGCTCCGTGCGGGGATTTCTTCTTGCATAGCTTATAATTATGTTGTAAAATATTATTATAAAAACCGAATCGGAGGAATGCGCCATGCGCCGTATTGACCTTAATAACAAAACAGTTCTCGTCACGGGGGCGGCGGGATTTATCGGAGCAAATTTATGTATGAAACTGCTGACCGATTTTGACTCAATCCGCGTCGTCGGACTCGACAATGTAAACGATTATTACGATATAAAGCTCAAGGAATACAGACTTTCTCTTCTTTCAAAATTCGAGAATTTTATATTTATAAAAGGCGATATAAGCGACAAAGAAACGGTGGAAAACGTATTCTGCGAATACAGACCGTCGGTTACGGTAAACCTCGCCGCGCAGGCGGGCGTGCGCTATTCTATAACGAATCCCGACGCATATATTTCGAGCAATCTCGTAGGCTTTTTCAATATCCTCGAAGCGTGCCGGAACTATCCGACCGAACATCTTGTTTACGCGTCGAGTTCGTCCGTTTACGGCTCGAACAAAAAAGTTCCCTACTCTGTCGACGATAAGGTTGATAACCCCGTTTCGCTCTACGCCGCCACAAAAAAATCAAACGAGCTTATGGCTCATGCGTATTCAAAGCTCTACGACATCCCCTGCACGGGACTGAGATTTTTCACGGTTTACGGTCCTGCAGGCAGACCGGATATGGCATACTTCGGATTTACGAATAAACTGATAAAAGGCGAAACTATTAAAATATTCAACTACGGCAACTGCAAGCGCGATTTTACTTACGTCGACGATATTGTCGAGGGAGTACAGCGCGTTATGCAGGGCGCGCCCGACAAACGGACGGGTGACGACGGACTGCCGATTCCCCCTTGCGCCGTTTATAATATCGGAAACTCAAATCCCGAGAATCTGTTAAATTTTGTGGAGATTTTACAGCAGGAGCTTGTCAGAGCCGGCGTCCTTGCCGAGGATTACGACTTTGAATCGCATAAAGAGTTAGTCCCCATGCAGCCCGGCGACGTCCCCGTAACATACGCGGACGTTTCCGCGCTCGAACGCGATTATAATTTCAAGCCCTCAACCGATTTAAGAACGGGACTTCGCCGATTCGCAAAATGGTACAAAGAATTTTATCTGAAATAAAGATAAGACTGCCCCGAAATCATCAGGTTTCGGGGTCATTCAATATAAATATCTTACATAAAAGAATCGAATATAATTATCTTCTCAGCATATTTCGGCAATCGACGAATCCTGCGCAAAATTCGGAATATTGTAAAACGCCAGCACCTGCGTAATTCCGTTCGCTTCAATATATTCCGTTACGGAATTTTTATAAAATCGCAAATCAATAAGATGCGTTTCGGCATAATCGTCAATTACAAACTGAGAAAAACAATTGGCGTACGAATCCTTTAAAATCAGCAATTTTCCCTCACCGCCGCCGGAAATAACCGTAACGGATTGATTGGAATTTAAAAACACGGCATATTGGTCCTTTCCGCTAAGATATTTCCTCTCATAAATACTGTCCGTCACATAATTACCGTCGTTATAACTGACAGTATGCTCGGCTGTTTTATAATAAGCGGTAATTGTATCGTAAGGGGCAAACGGATAATTGACTTTGTTATAAGCGGTACCGCGAAAATTGTTACATAATTCCATACTTTGCCAGGCAGAAATCGGCTGTGCCGTCTTCCCCTGCGCATTCATCCATTCGGCATAACAGAAATAAGCGCCAAGACATGTAAAATGATGATCGGTCTTATAATATATATACTCGTTACTATGTTGAGATAGAACATCGAACACATTAACGGTATCCAATCCCTGCGATTCGGCATAATCCAAAAGTGTTTTCTGGTCATAATTCGGCGCGTATGCCGGCAGTTTTTCGGAAAGTATTTGCGACGCCGTCGGAACAAGCACCGCTTGCATCGTTATGCCGGATAATTTCAGCGACTGCGACAATTTCACAAGAGCTTCTGTATTGTCCGAAAACCGGTTTTTATCATAATCAAAAAAACCGTCAATCAAATAACCGTCCTTACAGAAGAATACTCCGGAAATTTCAGTTTTTCCGCAAAGTCGCTCCGCCAGGGTTTTCACCGAAATCCAACCGTCCCGCAACGGAAACTGATCGGAAAGATATTTTTCTGTTTCTGTTCCCATTTTACCGTTAGGAAAATCGGAAAAAGAGATATCGTCCGTCTGAGTTAATATTCTTTTTTCGCATTCGGAATAATATTTATCCGGCACAAGAAATTCAGACAGCACGCAGACCGCCAACAGCGCGCAAAACACAAATGTAACAATTTTATTACACATTTTGGCATCCCTTTCTAAAAACGAAAATATAAAAAAGGATTGTACGACCCGCTTATCAAATATGTCAAGGTAAGTCCAAAGACAGCCGTAATGCCGAAAACGTCTGCGGCCGCCGTCAATCCCGTACTATATTTCTTATTCAATTTACCGTAAAGCCCTGCTCCGACCGGAGTTGCCGCGATTGTACAAAAAAGCAGCAGCGGCAGATAGGATAATAATCGGTAAAATGCCGCAGAATTGCAAAATGCCGCCGAGCAGAACATGGTTTTAAGATAAGCGAAGCCCATTCTCAAATCCTCGAACGCGAACAGAACCCAGCCGACAGAGATACACAACAGAGTGTAAATATGTCCGACAAATGCGGGTGCTTTTTTCAGTCTTTCCAACATAAAAAACTTTTCAAAAACCAGAATTACGCCGTAAAACACGCCCCACAGCACATAGTTCCAACCGGCTCCGTGCCAAAAACCGGTCAGAAGCCACACTACGGCTATATTGCGAATCTGCACGGCAAGCCCTTTTCTGTTCCCGCCCAAAGGAATATATACATAATCTCTAAACCATGTTCCCATCGAGATATGCCACCGCCGCCAAAATTCCGTTACGCTTTTTGAGCAATACGGATAGCTGAAATTTTCGGAAAAATCGAATCCGAACATTTTACCCAAACCGATTGCCATATCCGAGTAACCCGAAAAGTCAAAATAAATCTGAAAAGCAAATGCAATAATACCAAGCCACGCCGAAACAACGGTCAAATCGCCCGATTCGAAAATTTCGCTATTCAAAAGCCCTATATTATTTGCAAGCAGTACTTTTTTGCCAAGCCCGCAGACAAAACGTTTGACGCCGCAGGCAAACATTTCAAAGGAATGCGTACGCTTATCTATTTGGTCGGCAACGGTCCGATAGCGCACGATAGGTCCGGCGATAAGCTGAGGAAACAAAGCTACATACGCCCCAAAGGAAATGATATTTTTCTGAGCCTTTACGTCACCGCGGTAAACGTCAATCGTATAGCTCATTGTTTGAAATGTATAAAATGAAATACCTATGGGAAGCGGAAGATTTAAAAGCGGAATATTGCGTCCGAAAATACCGTTAAACATTCCGATAAAGAAATCCGTGTATTTAAAAAAGCACAAAAGGCTCATATTTACAATCACGGAAACAAGAAGAGCCGCCTTTGCCTTCTTCGTTCCGCGATACTTCTCCGCCGTAAGACCGCAGCAGTAGTCAAGGACGGCGGAGAAAATCATCAGCCCGACATAAACCGGTTCACCCCACGCATAGAACAGCAGACTGAACACAAAAAGAATTGTATTTTTCGCTTTTTCCGGAACAGAATAATACACCGTCAATACGCAGGGCAGAAAACATAATAAAAATGTCAGACCGGAAAATACCATTCTTTTCAGTTTCCTCCGAGCATAGGCAAATCGCCGTCATTATCATAAGAAGAAATCAACCCGCCCGTACTTCCGTCATCATCCGGAACTACGGCGGAATTTTCCGGCAAAGCGCCGAACACGGATTTAACAGCCTCATCAATCTTATCATATTCATCTGCCGCAAGCTTATTTTCCGCTTCGCTGTCTTCGCCGTCATAACCCGCGCCCGCAATAATATACATTACGTAACATCCGTTTTGATAAATTCTTGCATTTAAGACCTTAGCCGTACCAAACGGATATTGACGAATGTATTCAACCATACGTGCATAGCTTTCATTCAGGACTTCTACAGCCTTGTCCTCATACCCATTTTTAACCTTGAGAATTATTACCGTATCCGGATTTACACTGCTGATGGAATTTTGTTTTGCGGCATAACTCTCAATTTCGGAAAGATCCAAACCGATTGTATTTTGAAGATAATCACTCTGAATATCCGAATCGCAGAGATAGTTATCCTTTCCGACAGCGTCCGCTATTTTCTGTTCAATTTCCGCGGGCGTAACGGAGATATCTGCGGTTTTTTTATTGCCGCTGTCGTTTGTGTTAACGTTTGAGGCACAGGACGCAAAGCACAGCGCCGTTACGGCTGAGAGGAGGATTAATGCAATTTTTTTCATTTCTTGGTAAACTCCTTTTTATATGTCGTTATTTTTGAGGCACTTTTTATCAGCGCCGCGGCGTAATGCTCCGTAACGCTATTCTCATGCTTCTGTAAATAAGACAACGAAAAAAGAAAAAATGTCGAAGGAATTTAAAAAAATTTCTCCGACATTTTTTATTTGTGAAAAATTGCAAATTCCAAACAGGAAAGTGCGCGGTATTTATTTAACAATATCCGCGTATTTGATTCTAATAACCTTTTCAACGTCTTTCGGCGAAATTTCGACCTGATAGCCTATTTTGCCCGCGGAAAAGAATATTTTATCGAAATTCCTTGCCGTTTCATGAAAAACCGTATCAAAAAACTTTTTCATTCCGATAGGGGAACAGCCGCCGTGAACGTAGCCCGTCAGAGGAAGCAAATCTTTTGATTTCAGCATTTCTATCGACTTTTCACCAACCGCCGAAGCGGCCTTTTTCAAATCGAGTTCCTCGGCAACGGGGACGACGAACACATAATTTCTGCCCGTTTTTCCGACCGTTACAAGCGTTTTAAATACACATTCGGGATTCTGACCGAGAACGGCTGCAACCTCCGTTCCGCTTATTGCGTCGGTATCGGCATAACAGTGACTTTCATATTTAACTTTTTTTGCCTCAAGTACGCGCATTACGTTTGTTTTTTCGATTTTCTGAGCCATTCACATCACACTTTCGTTAAATTCCCTGAGTTTTTCGGGAATATCTATATGCTGAGGACAAACATGCGCGCACGCACCGCATCCGATACAATCGCCGGCTTTGCCCTCGCCCGAATTGACAGCGTCGCTGTATTCGTATCTTGTTTTTGATTTATTGTTATATTTAAGATAATCGTTATATACCGAGAATATTTTATTTATCTTGATATTCATCGGACATCCCTCAAGACAATATCCGCACGAGGTACACGGCACCGTCGGAATTTTATTCAATATATCGACAACGTCCATTACGGTATTAAACTCTCTGTCCATAAATTCTTTCCGTGAATCCATAAACGAAAGATTATCCGTCATTTGTCTTAAATCTGACATTCCGCTTAATACCGTTATAACGCCGTCCGGTGACGCGGCGAATCTCAAAGCCCACGACGCCACGGACATCTCAGGCTCTTTTTCGAGCAGAATTTTCCTCGCCTCGTCCGGCAGAACGGCAAGAGAACCGCCTCTGACAGGCTCCATAACAATAACCGGTTTGCCGTGTCTGCGCGCGACGTCATAGCATTTTTTCGACTGAACGTTATCGCTTAACCAGTCGTAATAATTTATCTGCAGCTGTACAAATTCCTGTTCGGGATGCTTTGTCAGAATTTCGTCGAGAACCTCCGCGCTGTCGTGAAAGGAGAATCCCGCATGCTTTATAAGCCCCTGTTCCTTTTTCTTCTGTATAAATTCAAAAACGCCGAGCTCGTCTATTTTTTCAAGCTTGTCCTTGCTCAGGGAATGATTTAAATAAAAATCAAAATACCCCGCGCCCGTACGTTCAAGCGACGTATTGAAAATACGCTCCAAATCCTCACGCTTTTCACAGCACCAGACCGGCATTTTATCGGCAAGCAGAAACGAATCTCTCGGATATCTGTCCGCAACGGATTTTTTAAAAGCCTCTTCGCTTCCGCCGTCGTCGTAGACATACGCCGTATCAAAATATGTGAAACCCTTTGCCATAAAAGCGTCGACCATTTTATCAAGCTCGTCGAAATCGTAGCCGTCCCCGTTTCTCGGCAATCTCATAAGTCCGAATCCAAGCTTTTTTATATTAAAAAAATCAGTCATTTTAATCACCGCGATATCTTTGAATTTATTAATAATTATAAGCATAACCGAAAAAAAAGTCAACACGGAAGCCGATTCAATGCGCTTGCGTGTTCAGACTGTAGATAAAGCGCATGAACCGCGCCTTTAAAAACCCGTTATATTTTTTGTGATCGGTACAATATAAGCAAAGTCGAAAAACACCCTAAGCTCAGATAGCATAAAAAAGAAATGTGCTTGAAAAACGACAAAACACGGCAAAGAATTTAAACAAAAATCAATTCTGTTATCAAATGATATTGAAAACAGAAAAGCGGCGGTCCAAACGGAATATGCCGTATAAAAAATCAGGCACAGCCAACGGGTTTACCTCCGTCAGCCGTGCCTTTTTGTGTAAATTAAGTTTTTACAATGAAAAATAACGCAGACTGTCATTTGCGCGGTCGATTTTACGGATGTGTATACTGCCCATGCTTTTTTGTGTTTTTGCCGTATTGAATTGCGAATTTGGGACAGTGATGCAGGCATGAAAGGCACATTACACATTGCTCCTTAACCCATTCGGGCTTGCGGTTTTTTATTTGAATGACTGCGGCAGGACAGTTTTTTGCGCACAGTCCGCAGCCTACACAGCTTTCTTCAACCGAAAAATGCTTTGTTTTACGCATTAAATCATATTCAACATTGCGTCCTATCTTTGCTATTGGATACGGCAGTTTGTTTTTCATAAAATCGCCGCCGGCATTATTCTTAAGCCGCTTAATAATATAATCGATTTCGGATTCGGCATTATCATTTATTTGCCGAACCTTTTCTTTGTCGCTCAAGTCAAACATCGGAGTCCACGCGTCCGGCATTTTTACGCTGAACTTAGCAGATATCGGCAAACCCTTAGGGGCAAGAATATCATCCGCAAATCGACCTGTTTGCCCCGGCGTAGTTCCGTAAGTTGCAATGAAATATATATAATCCGGTTTATGGATCAAATTCAATCTTTGCAAAAATTCAGTTACGATAACAGGCAATCCCCAAGAGTATGTGGGGCTTACTATGCCCAGCGTGTCGCAATTTTCGTAAAATAAAAAATTTTGGTTTTTATAGTGTTCTGTAATCGAAACGGCAGTATCATCTGTTTCTGCGGCGATTCTTTTGGCAACATATTCACTGTTTCCGGTTGCGGAAAAATATAAAATCATAATCTGACTCCTTATCCAAGACCTGCAAATTTAACAAGAAGCGTATGCGGCAAAACTTTTGCAAGCAAGCGATAGCCTTTATAAAATGCTCCTGTAGTATAAAAGGCTCTGCCGTTTTTTGCAGCCTTTAATGATTTTAAAGCGGCAATTTTAGGGTCGATTACAGGCAGGCGGCTTTGCCCTTTTGTAAGCTCCGACCTTGTCATTTCCGTAAGCATAAATCCGGGACACATGGCGCATACATTTATGCGTCTGTCTTTGAGTTCCTCACGCAAGCCAAGACAAAAAGCGGATACATAGGATTTTGACGCACAATAAACGATTAAATTGGTATTCGGAACAAATGCGGAAGTTGAGGATACTTCCAAAATTGTACCGCCGTCTGTTATATACGGCAGACATACCTTTGTTACCGCTGTTGCTCCTTTGCAGTTTAAATCAATCATTTTAAGCATGCGTTCGAGCTCCATGTCCGCAAACTGACCGCCTGCCGATACGCCGGCATCATTTATCAGAACCGCAATTTGAGGATTGTCGGCTTTTAATTTTTCTTCAAGGATTTCAAAGCTGCCCATATCTGCCATATCCATAGGGATAATTGCTGTACTCATAAAAGCTCTCCTTTACACAAATGAACATATTTAGACGCTTGCAAATTTCTTGACTTCATACTATACTGTTACAGACAACAAAACAAGTGACAAATAAACCAGACTGTTCGGGATTGGACAAATTTTTAATTTTGCAAAAGGAATCAACTATGAAATACGATATTACAAAACCGCTGACAAAAGGTGCAAAGCGAACGCTCGAGGCATTTACTAAAGAAATATTTATGCTTTTATCCGTTAAATCCTTTGAAGAAATCACTGTCGGACAGTTGTGCGAAACAGCGCAATATCCCCGTGCAACATTTTATAATTACTTTGACGATAAATATGATTTACTCCATTACTGTTGGCAGACGCTTGCCGAACAGGTGGGATTTTCCGAATATCATCACGCCGAAGAAAATGAAATGCTGTATCTTTATTTTGACCGCATTTATGATTTTACAAGGCAAAATGACGATATCATACAAAAAGTTCTTTTGCACAACGGCGAAGTCGGATATATGCTCTCAAGCTTCAGAAATTTTCTTAATAATACAATGCGCCGTGTATTTAAAGACTGTACGGAAGCCACGCAAAAGGATATTCCCAATGATCTGCTTGCCGACCATTACAGCAACACGCTGTTTCTTGTGTGGCAGTGGACGGCAATGAAATCAGATTGCACAAAAGAACAGGCACATAAATATCTTCGTTCATTAGTCGGTAATTTGTGAATTTCCAAAGACTTTTTAGGATCGTGTGTAAACCTCCGAAATGGTATAGATTTTTCAGCTGTTTTCTCTTCTCGTTTATTCATCCTTTTTAAGTTGTTTTACAATCTGATTTCCGTATACTGCCGTACCGGTTATCAATACGCCCTGAACTGCAGACTCAACGTTCCATCCTCCGAGAGCCATAGCCCCGACTACGCCGACAGGCAAAAGAATCAGCGGAATCCACTTGTCATGAATTACATTTATTCCCTTGAGAATACTCCCGATTATCCATAATGCAGGGATAAGTATATACGCGTTTTCGGTTATATAATCAAATATTTCCATTACATCCCTCCTCACATAATATAGGCTAAAACGCCTGCCGTCAGCGCAGTTGCGACAGCGCCTATCACCGCACCGACAAACTTATCCCACATCTTGCCAGGACGATTTTTTATCTCGTTAACCTCACTTTGAACAAGACTTATATCCTCTCTCATGTGCCGTATTTCGGAAACCATATCACTGACCGACTGCGTAAGACGTTCCACAACATCGAGCCTTTTATGCGCCGATTTTACGCTCGCTTCGCTTCTCGTAATGCGTTCAAAAATCTCTCTGTTATCCTCCGTCATTCGAGCTTCGCTGCCTTTCTCAATATTCCGCGTGCGTCCTCCGCCGTGACATTGCCGTCGGAATTTATATCCGCGGCGCGCTTCTCCGCGTCGTTTAAATTTTCGATTTTGGCGGCGGCTCTCAGCGCGGTGCGCGCGTCCTCCGCCGAAATTTTTCCGTCTCCGTTTACGTCGCCTTTTTTTCTTTCAAGCTCCTTATATGACGCGCCGACGACCTCTAACAGAGCCTTTGCAAGCCCAAGCGAGACGGACTCGAAATTTTTATCGAGCGCGTCGTTATCGTTACGGTTCGTTATAAATCCAAGCTCAAGAAGGGCGGAATACATATTCGTATACTTATTTACGCCGAAATCCGTATAACTTACGGCTCCGCGCTTTACTCCCCTGTTTTTAAGCCCCGTTGCTTTATTAACGGCCGAGAGAACGGAATCGGCCTTCTTCACCGCCGTATCGTTACCCTTTGAATAAATCCAAATTTCGTTTCCGGAAGCGTCGGGAGATGCGGAATTTCTGTGCACGGATAAAAAGTAATCCGCGCCCCAGTTATTTGCGTCGGCGCATGCGTCCCTTATCGACGCGTCAACGTCCTTTTCTCTCGACAGCTTAACCGCACAGTCCTGAGATGAAAGAATTTCCTTTACTCTCAGGCAAATTCTTAAAACGTCGTCTTTTTCCTTTCTTCCCGAACTCACCGCGCCGGAATCGCTTCCGCCGTGACCGGGATTGAGATATATTTTCTTTGACATGTTCTTACCCCCTGTCGTTTTACGAAAAATACTTTTTATATATCATATTCTCGTCAAACTCTCTTATTTTTTCATTGTACTCTCTGAGCCATTGATCCGCCGAAGTCTCCGCCTTGCGTTCGGATAATTTGTAACTGCGCTCGTCGTTTTCGCGCGAATATTCGAGGGATTTATTTCGGTACTCGTTGTCTGCTTCGTTCTGTCTTTTTGTTTCCTCGAACTTTTCTCTGTTCAAATCATACTCGTACTGCCATCTGCTCTGCTGCGCGCTCTGTTCGTTTTCATAACGATAGCTTTCGGCAATTTCCTGTTCGACCTGATTGTTAAACTTTCTTTCGGCAAGACTGTTTTCGATTTTTTTCTGATTCAAATCCGATTGATATTTTCTCTCGTTTAAATCATTTTCAATACTTTTCTGATTCAAATCCGACTGATATCTTCTCTCGCTTAAATCGTCCTCAAAATCCTGATGAATAACCGACTCGAAAAATTTGCGCTCGTTTAAATCATTTTCGGTTCTTTGCTGATTTAAATCCGACTGATATTTTCTCTCGTTTAAATCGTTTTCAATCTGTCTCTGACTTAAATCCGACTGATATTTCCTCTCACTAAGACTGTTTTCAATCTGTTTCTGACTTAAATCCGACTGATATTTCCTCTCGTTTAAATCGTTTTCAATCTGTCTCTGACTTAAATCCGATTGATATTTCCTCTCACTAAGACTGTTTTCAATCTGTTTCTGACTTAAATCCGATTGATATTTCCTCTCGTTTAAATCGTTTTCAATCTGTCTCTGACTTAAATCCGATTGATATTTTCTCTCGTTTAAATCGTTTTCAATCTGCCTCTGACTTAAATCCGATTGATATTTTCTCTCATTCAAATCGTTTTCCGTTTCCTGCTGTCTGAGCTTATCGGCGTATTCGGTTTCGTATCTGTCATCCGATATGCGCTCCCGCTCAAGCGTATGCGCATAATCGCGGTCGCTTCTATAGCTGTCCGATGCGTCGGTCATTTCCTTATATGCAAGCGAAAGCTTATATCTCGCGTCGCTTACCTCGTCACGGTAACGGGAATAACGTTTGTCCTCTTCGTCCGCCAAAAGATCGTATTTATCGTAAAGAGCTTCCTCCTCGTCGCGGTAACGGGAATATGCGTCGGTATACATCTGCGGTATTTTATCGGCAGCCTTCGCCATATATTTCTCATATGCGGTCTGAGCCGAGCTGAAAGCATATGAGTTCCCGTACCCGGCTGACATTTTTGATGAAGACGCAAGGGCATTCCTCGCGGCCTCCAGTCCCGAATTTCGATAACTGTTTATATAAGCCAGATAGTTTTCGTCCGTCGTATGATCATAAGAAAATTCTTTTCTGTTCAGAATTTTATCGGCAAGCTCGTTCAGTCTTTTTTCGTAATCCCCCGCGTCATACGCTCCGGGTTGAGAATTTTTCGCATTTTCGTACTCCTTTTTTTTATATAAATATTCGTTATATGAATTTATTTCGGAGCTTTTACCGGTTTCGGAAACATAAACGGAATTTGAGGACGGATAATCCGTCGAGTCGTATACGACTCCCGTACGGGCGGCGGAGGTATGCGATACGGACGGCGAGCGGCTAAGTCCGGAATCGGCTGAAGATGACTGCCCCGATACATCGGATACTGTCTGCGTTATACGATCCTTGTTTTTTACGGTTTTATTCTGCATTGTTTTTTCCCTCCTCTTTTTTATAAATCTCACGGCATAACGCGTTCAGCTTATCCGCCGTTTTGTTAAGATAATCTATGATATCGGCGATTTTCACGCCGTTTGTAAGAAGTGAAACGGGTATCCTGTCAAACACTATTCTTCTCATAATATTTCACTTCCCTCCTCGAAATCCGCAAACGCGCCAAGCAGGGAAAATCCGCCCGTTCCCGAAAGACGTATTTTTATATGATCGCACCTTGCCGGAATTATCGGCAGAGTTACCGCGGAGTCGGGCGCGTCTCTTAATGTAAAAATTCTTGTAAATTCACCGGATGAGTCGTATTCAATTTCGACGTTGACAACGGTTCCCGTTTCAGGTTTAATGCGAATCCCGATTCTCGAAATATATTTTTGTGAATTTACCGAATAACCTATATCTCCGCTGACAATATACCATTCTACGTCCTCCTCATCTTCAAATTCAGCCGGTATCTTTCCGCCGTCTGAGTTTTGAGCGTAAAGAACGCCCGAGGAATCTATATAGTATACGTTTCCCGCGTCGGCGGTCATGCAAAGTGCAGTGCGTCCCACATTTTCCTTTGTCCATACGTTTTTTGTCAAATCGTACACATACATCTGCGACTGAGAAAACGCTGAACGCGCAGCGGAAATCAGGTACACCGGATACATAACCGACGTGTAAAGGCTCAGGTAAACCTTATAAAGCGCCGACGTGCTTTTTATTCCCGACGCTTCGAGCTTTTCCCGAGCCGCCGTCTGAGCGGCGGACTTTGCATTCGCCTTAACATCCGGATTCGACTGAGCCGAATCATATTCACGCATGGATATACAGTTTAGATAATACTTACCGTCGTTGGCGCATGCGCAAATCGGTACAATATCAAAATCACCGAGCTTTTCGGAAATCTTAACGGATGTGTTTCCGTTAAACATATATATGCCGTTCGTCCCGGTATATATCAGCTTTCCGTCCGTCTGCGCCGTCGATTCCCCGCCGTAAGCATTAACGCCGTCGAGTTTTATAACGGAAGAAGAAAAATATCTGTCGAGCATTATCACACACGTTTCCTTAAAAAAACACACATATCCGTTATATCCGCACACCGCCGTAAATTCGCCGTTTTCGCCCACGCTGAGAGCATACGCGCCCGTATCCGAATCAGACATCGAAAAATTTCCCGGTTCTCCGAGCTTCGATACATATATTTCATTGAGAGAACGTTGCGAGTTTCCCTCAATTTTTTTAAAACAGCAGCCGTAAAGTCTGTTTTCATATGAACAAATCATATCCATATCGGGAACGGGTCTTGTTACGGTAAGCTGTCCTGCGGCATAACTTTCCGATACAAAATCCGTAACTCCGCTTATATAAATGCAGTCGTTTTCCGCGTCGGATTTTACAACCGTTTTCGTTCCGGACAAATATGCCGCGCCGAGAACTCCGAATGCGTCGGCTGTAATATCTATACTGTCCCACTGAGAAAAAAGCGAACCGATTGAATTTCCGGAAAGCCTGAGATAAGCAATATCCTTTCCGTACACGGTATTTCCGTCGGAATCTTTTTTCCTGATATAAAGCTCCTCGTATCTCAGGTCATAAAACAGGGAATCATTCTGCGCGTTATAAGCCGAAACGGCTGACGTTGAAGCCGAATACATCCCGTCCGACAGCACGGCTGTTTTAAAAACCGATATCGCCGGACAATATAATATTATGCTGTCAGCAGAATAAGCGTGAGAAGCAAGCGCCGAGTTCACCGCTTTTTCTCCGCTTTTTGAAGCCTCGGCAATATTATTCATCTCGTCCTCCGTAAGACATATACACGCCCTGACGCTCCCGTCGGTTTCCATGGTTTTATAAAGAGAATCGCACAGCGTAACCTCAACGGCTGAAGAAAACGAGCTGACAAGAGACTCGAACCTGCCCGAGAGAGTTCCGTATTTTATTTTATCGGGAAATACAATTATATCCGCGCCCATAACCGCAGTTTTTTTCTTTCGGGAATCAAACGCATATTCCGTTATCTCGACGCCGTTTTTATAAAGCGAATAGCTCGAGTCGTTCCTCGATTCGCTTTTTGCAAAGAAATACAAATCACCGTTGACTTCATTAATCCCGGACGCTCCGCCGAAAATTCCGTTTTTAAGCTTCGCTCTTTTTTTTCTTACCGACATAACGGGCAGATCGTCGCCGGTCATATTATTCATATCCGAAAACGAACCGGGCGCAATTGTTTTTCTTCTGTCAAGACCGCCGAATGCGTCGACGGTCTTCGTTGTTACGGAATATTCGTTAAGTCTTTCAAGCACCGTAAAAACCTCCCTAAATTGATATCCGGCATGAATCGGTTCTGTGAGTTCTGTTAAAATGCCTTTTATATAAAGAGTATAACGTATTAAACATTATCATCGAATTATTGTATCTTGAATATTCACAGTTCGCTTTGTTTATCATCGCCTCGAGATAGTAGATATAAATATCGTCATAGCCGGATGAAACAAGCAATCGCGTATCCGGGTCGGAGGCCGCGGAATATCCTTCAAATTCGGACATTCCGCTGTCCGTGCGGCGGCTGATGACTTCGTTAAATATTCTTTTATCGATTTCGGACAGCCAGCGAACCTTCTCCTCGTAGGTATACTGATTGCCTAACATTCTGCTGTCCGTTACGGCGACGGCGTCTCCGATTGTCATATTAACCTCCGCTTTTACCGTTTAATTGCCGGGCGCGAAACGAATACTCTCGCCGTACTCGTCCGCCGCGGCCGCCGCCCTGAAGCTTTCCTCGACAGCCGTCTTGAAACGTTCGGGGATTCTGACCTTTTCGCCGTATTTAATTCTTATCGCCTCATCGTTTACGGACACATACAGCGCGTCCTCTCCCTTGGGCGCATACATTTTGGGAATAACGATTTCATAAAGCTTTTCTTTTTTCTTTGTCATTTTGTTTTTCTCCCCTTTTTTAATTTTCCTCGTCTACAAAACTGAACTCGGAACCGCACTCCACGCGGATAAGTCTCTCGGGATAAAGAATTTTGCATCCGTACATGAATTTATATCCGATAGTCGAATACAGATTAAGCGGATTCTCCGTACCTCCCGAGTTCTTATCGTGAATTATCATCTCAAGACCCGCTCCCTCGGGATCGACGATTCCGTATGCCTTCGCGCCCATTGCAATGTTGCAATATACCGCAGAACCGTCGCGGCCTGCGCCCGTTCCGCAAATAATATCCCCCGCTGCGGCGGTTATGTCGTTTTTAAGCGTCAGCACACTGTTATCTCCGCTTTCTGCAATTGAGATAACAGAATTTTCTTCGCCCGCGATATATACGGGAATGTCAACATCCGAAACCGCGTCAAGCTTTTCGTTTACGGTTACGCTCTTGCCCGCATTCGTTACGGCTGTCTTTACGGTAAGCTTATTAAACGATGACGAAATAACGGCGGGAGCAATAACCTTAACGTTATCGTTTTCAATAAATCTTACGCCGTGCAGCTCTCCGATTTCTCCGTTGAAAATCTCCTTGACGGCTGAATATTTATGAACGTCCTTCCAGCCGTCCGACTCTCTTATATCAAACGAACATGAGGGATGTATCATCATAATATAACTGCCGTCAATCTTGGGAGCTTTCGCCTTTTTAAGCTTAGTCGCAACCTTATTGATAAGCGTAGGCGTGAGAATACAGTTTTTGTTTATGTCCTTTCTCAGCGTTACCTCTTTCTCTCCGTCGGGGGCATAATATACGTTCGTGCCCGAGATAACTCTGTTTCTTATAAGAGTATCCTGCGTTTCGCCCGCGCTCGCGCCCATCTCCTCCGCCGCACCGAGAATCACATCGTCGATAGCCTGCAGCTCAAGCTTATCGGTAATCTTCGTATACGTACCGTGTTGACAGCATTCGGTTTCTATTTTCGTTGAGCCGAATGTCTGTCCGGTAGGAGTTACACCCTCGGTAAGAGGAGTAAGAGCCTTGTCAAAAGTATTCCATTTTCTCCATTCCACCTTATTTCCGCCGCCTGCGGGGAGAGGCTGTTTTTCGCCGAACTGACAGAAAAACATATCCCTGCGTGAGTTTTCAAGAAGCTCCGTATCGTAGAACTGCTTCATCTGAGCGGACATAGAGCTCTGAGTTGTTTTGTTTGCATCCGAAGAATCCGCAAACAGCTGAATATTAACCTTCATAATCTTTTCCTTCAATTTATTTTTCCCCTTTCATCTGCTTATCAGAAATAAATTTTTTCTCCCGCCTTGACTTTTCTCCTGATGTCCTCGCGGGCTTTTCTTGACAGATTTTTCATATCCGTTCCGAACGATACCGCCGAAATATCCGAGCTTCCGTTTTCATTCGGACGCATCCCCCTTGCCGTTACGTTCTGAGCTAAAGCCTCTTTCATTCTCTTTGCCGCGAATGCGTCTATCGAATCCTTATGTCTTAAATAGTACGCCGAATCCGCGCTTACTCCGCTTTTTAAAAGCCTCAGAAATTCAGGGTCGGACGCAATCTGTTCATTAAGATTAAATTGAGGGTCGTACAGCCTCCTGATTTTTTCGGAATCTCTCTCCCATTCGCCGAACATCTCCTCATTTCTTCTTAATTTGTAGAACTCCGAGGCCTGTTCTCTGAGCATTTTGTTTTCGCGTTCGAGCGCGGACATTCCCGTCATACCCGCCGCAGGATACCCGCGCTTTGTCACAATACCCTCGTTCATTGCAGGATCTGTCACAACGCCTCTGACGATACCGTCGACATCTCCCGGCTTCACGCCGTATCTTACGGCAAGAATGTTAAGCATCGAATCGAGCTTTGATAGAATCCGAACAGCCTTTTCGCACGATTTTCTGACATGCATACTTCTTTCGCTCTCGATACGGTCGGCATATTTTCTTCTGAACAATTCGTACTCATCGGTCTGTTCCGCTCCGCCGTTTTCCGTTCCCGCTTCGGACTTCTCCGAAACGAAAACGTCTTTTCTTTCGTCCGCATTTTTTTCGGCATTTTTAACGCCGCCGGACGTTTCGACGCCGTATGTTATTCTCGGCGTCTGATTTGTCTTTTTTCGGGACACTTGCATTTCTCCTTTCTCCCCTTGCCGGGTACGTGACGATTATATGACATATCCGTCTCGTTTTTACATCCCGTCTGCCGCAGAAAAGGTCAACAAAAAAAACGCCGCAGAGCCGAAACCCCGCAGCGTTAAGTTAATTATATATTAAACCTGTATTCAAAATATTAAAACAAACTCAATCACTCCATAAATCAATGCGTCCAGGGCTGAAATTAACCGCGGCATGCTCCTGTTCATATCTGTAAACGCTCAGCATAAGCCCAACGCCCAGATATATGCACAGATTCGACGAGCCTCCGGCAGAGAAGAACGGAAGCGTGATGCCTATAACGGGCAGAAGCTCAAGACACATTCCGATATTGATAAGAACCTGACTTCCTATCATAGCGGCCATACCGCAGCACAGAAGAGAACCGGCGGTATTTCTCGCTTTATTTCCGTTGCGTACGATTCTTGCAATTATAAGAATGAATATAAGAAGCGCGATTATACAGCCGAAAAGTCCCGCTTCCTCACCTATAACGGAAAAAATCATATCGTTTTCGCTCTCCGGAACAAGACCTCTCTGCGTATACGTTCCCTGCAAAAGCCCCTTACCCCAGAATCCGCCGGAGCTGATAGCCTTTAGACCCTGCTCCTGCTGATATATAATATCCTCATACTCATCCGGATGAATAAGGGCTAAAAATCTATCCTTCTGAAGCTGTTTTAAAACAAATTTCCATGCAAACGGAACGGCGGCGGCAAGCATAAGCGTACCGAGCCCGAAATAACGCATCGGAAGTCCCGCACAGAACATCATTACAATAAAAATGCACATGAATACAAGCGCGCTTCCCATATCTCCGCTGACTGCGACAAGCAAAACGGGAATTGCTCCGTGAACGCAGAGCATAAAAACGTTTTTTAACTTTCCTATTTCCTCTCTGACCTTGTCAAGATGCGCGGAAAACGTTATTATAAATCCGATTTTTACAAGCTCGGACGGCTGAAAATACAGTCCGGAATTACCCAGTACTATCCATGTTTTAACATCGCTTCTTGATTCCGGACCTACGCCGATAAGCAATGTCAAAACCATAAGTCCGACGCATACGACTCCGACAAACGGCCACAATCGCAGAAAAATTTCGTAGTCTATCAGCGAAATAATCAGCGCGGCGGCAATTCCGGCGCCGACCGCCATTATCATCGTTTTTGCATCTCTTGAAATAAACGCTCCATCCGTTACCGACGAATATGTCGCGGAATAAACCATCAATACTCCGTAAACCGACGCCGTTACGCAAAGAATCGATAAAAAAATGTCAGTTTCCTTGATAAAAGTTTTAATATATGCTATAATCTGTTTCATAAAATGTCTTTCCTTGTTTATACGTAGAAAATTAACGTCCGCCGACAGAAAAGGCGGAGAATATATGCACAATAATTATATAATTTAGACTCGTATATTGCAAGTATTTGACGTATTATTTTTTTATAAAGGATCAATCGGCAGCATGAGAGAATTTTTTACGAAGTCTCCCGGCGAAACCCGCGCATTGGCGGAAAAATTCGCATTAGAATTAAAAGGCGGAGAAATTATTGCATTCAAGGGCGGACTCGGCATAGGCAAAACTACGTTCGTTTCCGGAGCCGCCGACGCGCTCGGAATCGGCGAACTTGTATCAAGTCCGACATTCGCCGTTGTGAACGATTACGGAGGCAAACCGCATATATACCATTTTGACATGTACAGAATCGAGGATTGGGATTCTCTTTATTCCACGGGTTTTTTTGATTATATGACTGATGAAAACGTTCTGTTTATCGAATGGAGCGAAAACATAGAATCCGCCCTGCCGGAAAACACAATTTTTATCACGATGGAAAAAACGGATTCCGACAGCGGACGAAAAATAACTATCGACGGAGGCGGATATTAAATGAATATTCTTGCGCTTGAAAGCTCTGCGGTATCCGCTTCGGCGGCTGTTGCAAAAGACGGAAAGCTTCTGTGTAATTTTTATGTAAACAACGGACTTACGCACTCGGTAACGCTTATGCCTCTTGTTGCAAAGGCTCTCGAATACGCGTCGCTGACGCTTGACGATATAGACTTGATATCCGTTGCGGCAGGTCCGGGGTCTTTTACCGGTATCAGAATAGGAATCGCGGCGGCGAAGGGTCTTGCGCTTAAAAACGACATACCGTGTATCCCCGTTTCAACGCTCGAGGGAATAGCTTATCCGCTCAGGGATTCGGACTTTGTCGCATGCGCGGTCATGGACGCAAGATGTTCGCAGGTGTACAACGCCATGTTCTCTTTTGACGGCGGAAAAATGACAAGACTTTGCCCCGACAGAGCAATATCTCTCGAAGAACTTAAAAATGATATTGAAAAAATTTCAAAAAAGATTATACTTATAGGTGACGGAACGGATATTTCATATGAATATCTGAAGAATTATCTTCCGAACGTGTCTAAGGCGGGCGAGCTTATCAAATATCAGTCAGCTTCCGGCGTCGCATTGCGCGCATACGATATTTACAAAGAAACAGGTAAAACATGCTCCTCATTTGCGCTTGCTCCGTCTTATCTCAGACTTTCGCAGGCCGAAAGAGAACTTAAAAAGAAAAAGGAGAAAAACGCATGAAAATAGCAATCGGCAGCGACCACGCGGGTTTTGAATTAAAAGAGGAGATAAGAAATTATCTCGAAGATAAAGGTTATGAATATGTCGACTGCGGAGTTTACAATACGGATTCCGCCGATTATCCCGTTCAGGCAAAGCTTACGTGCGACAAGATTGTTTCGGGTGAATGCGAAAGGGGTATTCTCTGCTGCGGAACAGGTATCGGCATCTCCATCGCGGCAAATAAGGTCAAGGGTATACGCGCCGCATGCTGTTCCGATTATTTCAGCGCAAAATATACAAGACTTCACAACGACGCCAACGTTTTATGTATGGGCAACAGAGTTATCGGCAAGGGCGAGGCTCTTGAACTGGTTGAGGTATTTCTCAACACGGAATTTGAGGGAGGCAGACATCAAAGACGCGTCGACCTTATTACCGCGCTTGAGAACGAAAATTAATAAAACTACGGGAAATGCAGAGCTTTCGGGTTCTGTAATTTCCTCGTTTTTATGTGTTAATAAAATTTTGGAGGAATATTAAATGGGCAAAATAACAGTATTGGATCATCCGCTTATTCAGCATAAGCTTTCGATTCTCAGAGACAAGAGCACGAGCACATATGAATTCAGAGTTCTCATAGGCGAAATTGCAATGCTTATGACATATGAGGCGACAAGGGATCTTCCCCTCACGGACGTTGAGATTGAAACTCCCGTAGCAAAGACGGTAACAAAACACCTTGCAGGCAAAAAGCTTGCTATCGTTCCCATACTCAGAGCGGGTCTCGGAATGGTTGACGGCGTTCTGACAATCATCCCCGCGGCAAGGGTCGGACATATCGGTCTTTACCGCGATCCCGAAACTCTTCAGCCCGTCGAATATTACTGCAAACTCCCTGCCGATATTAACGAGCGCGAAGTTTTCGTTGTGGACCCGATGCTTGCAACGGGCGGTTCGGCAATCGACGCGATCGCTCAGATCAAAAAAAGAGGCCCCAAAAATATCAAGTTTATGTGTACCATAGCGGCTCCCGAGGGGCTGAACGCTCTTGCGGCGGCTCATCCCGACGTAGACATCTACTGCGCGGCTCTTGACGAAAAGCTTAACGACCACGGATATATAATCCCCGGTCTCGGCGACGCCGGCGACAGAATTTTCGGAACGAAATAATTTACTTAAGCTGACAGGAATTGAACGCACAAGCTCAACTCCCGTCAGCTTATTTTAAGAAACGGAGAAATTCATTTTTCAGTCCCTTATTATTTTTCGTCCGAATCGATTGTAACGCTGCACGAAGTACAAAAAAAGACGTCATATTTTTTTTAAGGAAAAGTGTCACCTATCATTGACGACTTTACATTTTCGGGCAAAAAAAATTTAAAAAATTCTATTGACAAATCGATATCTCTGTTATATAATACATATCGTTCATTGCAAAGCGCAGATAAAATCGTTTATTGAGCTTTTGTATTGCAAATTAAACATAGAGGTATAGTGTAACGGTAACACTCCGGACTCTGACTCCGTCATTTAAGGTTCGAATCCTTATACCTCTGCCATTGCCTCGGAGCATTCATGTTCCGAGGCTTTTTTTGCCCGAATACCGATTTTGCATCATTTGGATTTAAAGCATTTCAAAACCTATTGTATTATAAACTAAAATATTTTGTATATGATAAGTCTTTTTTGTAAAGTAGATAATTGATTCCAAAGCCTCGGTATGATATATTATTATCTATAGGATTTGTATCTTGTCGGTAATGAAAAAATATTTTCAATCGATTGCGCCGGCAAAAATTATAAATATTATTCCTGCGGAAGGCGGTTTATCCGTTGTTGTATTTAACTGTTGCCACTCTTATTCCGGCATTATTGACATTTGTATTTATAAAATTATCAAAAAACGAAAAAATCAAAAGCATGCCTTACCTGCTTAAGCAGGTTATAATAGGCCTGGTTTTCGGCGGATATGCCGTTTTCTGCACGGAATGCGGAATTGACATCAACGGCGCCGTTATAAACGTCCGCGACAGTGCGCCGATGGCGGCGGGACTGATTTTCGGCGGTCCGGCAGGTATTATAGCCGGACTTATCGGCGGAGTCGAAAGATGGTTCAGCGTATATTGGGGCGGCGGCGAAATAACAAGGATCGCGTGCTCTGCCGCGACGATTATTGCGGGTCTTAACGCGGCAACACTCAGAAAACTAATGTTTAAAAACAAAAAACCATCGTTCTGCTTTTCCGTTGCAATAGGACTCGGAACGGAAGTTCTCCATATGCTTCTTGTGCTTTTGACAAATATGAACAACATGAGCGAAGCATTCTCCTTTATGAGACAATGCGCACTCCCGATGATTCTATGCAACACTTTAGCTGTCGGGCTTGCCGTTCTTGCGACGGGCAATGTAAAATTCACGCGTCAAAAACCGAGTAAAATTGTTTACAGTTTTTTAAACGCATTGTTTATCTGCGTTTTAATACTTTTTTCAATTACGGTTTCCATAACATATGTCGTAAATACCAGCTTTGCAAAAAGCGAAGCGAAAACGCTTCTCCAGAGCAATCTGAACGATGTTACGCAGGAAATAGAAAACCACGGAGTCGGCGACAGACTTTCACACTGGAGAACGGGACAAACGGGCGGCATACTGGTTTTGGATAAAAGCGGAAACATTCTTGCCGCAAGTAAGTCGGGCAATCCCGTCACGGTCGAAAATTACGACGAATTGGCCGAAATTCTTAAGGAAAATACTTTTTACAAAACGAAAATCAACAACGAAAAAATATACTGCGAATACAGAATTGTAAAAGACTATTACATCTTCGCATACATGCCCGTTGACGAGGCTGACATTTCGAGAAACGTAACGTTTTATATGATAATGTTTACGGAAACTCTTATATATATAACCGTTTTCTGTCTCGTATATCAGATAACACGGCTGAAATTCATTGAAAAAATAGAAAACGTAAACGACGGACTTAATAAAATAGTTCAGGGAGATTTGGACACAAAGCTTGACGTAAGGGACAGCTTCGAGTTTTCAAATCTTTCAGACGACATAAATTCGACCGTAGACGCGTTAAAAGATCATATTTCCGACGCAAAGAAAAAAATCGAACAGGAGCTTGAGCTTGCAAAGCAGATTCAAAAATCCGCAGTTCCGTTTATATTTCCGCCTTTCCCGAAGCGCAACGATTTTGATATATATGCGCTTATGAATACGGCTAAGGAAGTCGGGGGCGATTTTTACGACTTTTATTTTACCGATGAAAAACATTTTGCCTTTTTAATTGCGGATGTTTCGGGTAAGGGAATCCCGGCGGCTATGTTCATGATGGCAAGCAAAACGCTTATAAAAAGTCTTGCCGAAGAAGGAAACACTGTTGAATCCGTATTTACAAAAACGAATGAAAAGCTTTGTAAAGGAAATAATGCCGGAATGTTCGTTACCGCATGGATGGGCGTTATAAATCTCGAAACCGGACATCTGGCATTCGCAAACGCCGGTCACAACCCCCCGCTTATATGCAGAAAAAACGGTACGTTTGAATATTTAAAAACAAAACCCAATTTCATTTTGGCGGGTATGGACTGTACCGTTTACAGAAAACATGAAATTCAATTAAATCCCGGCGATAAAATTTATCTTTACACCGACGGAGTTACCGAAGCAAACGACCCGAACGGAAAACTTTTCGGAGACGATCGCCTTTTATCCGTTATGCAGAATCTCGGAGAAGGCACACCTGAAGAAATTTGCAAGCATATCGAAAACGAGGTTCACTTGTTTGCCGACGGAGCGGAGCAGAGCGACGACGTAACGATGCTGTCATTTCGTCTTAATTACATAAAATCAAACAACAGTATCACCGTCTATCCGAATATCGATTCGCTGCCGATTGTCAATTCGTATATTTATGATAAGCTCGATAAAATAAACGTTTCAAAAAGCGTTCTTAATAAAATACAGATTATTATCGACGAAATATATTCAAATATTATGAAATACAGCTCGGCTTCTTCATTGGAGATAAAATATTCGCTTGAAGACGAACGGCTGATGCTGACGTTTACCGACAACGGAATACAGTACGACCCCACAAAAAAAGCAGATCCCGACATTAATCTTTCCGCTGAGGACAGAGATATCGGAGGACTCGGCATTTTCATGGTTAAAAAAGCCGCGTCGTCAATAGAATACGAGTTTAAAGACAACAAAAATATCCTTAAAATTTCTGTAAATTTAAAATAGAACGGAGGAAACGATTTTTGTACGGCAATGCACTGATTTATGCGATTAAAGCACACGAAAATAAAAAAAGAAAAGACGGAAAACCGTATATATCGCATCCGATTTCCGTTGCTATAGAGCTTGCGAAAAATTCCGCCGACGACAATTTGATAAGCGCGGGACTTCTGCATGATACAATCGAGGATACGACCGTTACCTACGATGAATTGGAAGAAGCCTTCGGCAGAGAAATTGCCGGTCTGGTTTTATGCGATACGGAAAACAAAAAGCTGCCGTGGGAGGAACGAAAACAGTCGGTAATAGACTTTTTGTCGTCCTCCGCCGACCGAAGAGCACAGATGCTCATCTGCGCCGACAAACTTGCAAATCTCAGAGATATCAGAAATATGCTTGATGAATACGGCGAGGACGCATGGAACGTATTCAAAAGAGGCAGACAGCAGCAAAAATGGTTTTATTCCAAGCTTGTCGAAGCATTGAAACCGATTGAGGATCTTGATATGTACAAAGAACTGAAACAAACGACGCTTTCGCTGTTTGAGGAAGAGAAAAAATAAATTTTATAAAGGGAGATTTCAACTATGAGCGTTAAAATCGAAACCAAAAATAACCTTGCTTACGCATTTGTATCGGGAAGCATAACATCTTCAAATTCCAATGAATTTGAAGAAGCAATCGCGGATTGTCCGGGAGATACAGACGGATTAATAATCGACGCAAGCGAGCTTGATTTTATTTCATCTGCGGGACTTCGCGTTATTCTCTCGGCAAAAAAGAGATGCTCGAATAAAACATTTAAGGTAATCGGCGTCAACAACGACGTAAAAAGCGTATTTGACGTTACGGGCTTTTCGGAGATTATGGACATTGAAAGCAGCGTACGTCAAATTTCCGTAGAAGGATGCGAGCTTATCGGCGCGGGCGCATGCGGAGAATGCTACCGCCTTGACGACGAAACGATCGTCAAGCTTTATTATCCGCATATCGAAAGCAAGGAAATTGAAACCGAAAAAGCATTTGCAAAAAAGGCTTTTGTTCTCGGAATACCGACCGCAATATCATATGATATAGTAGAATGCAACGGCAGAACCGGAGTTATGTATGAGCTTATCAAATCAAAGACTCTCGGCGAACTTATCCGTTCCGATTATGAAAACGTTGACAAATACGTAGATATGTACGTCGACGTCTGCAAAAAGGTTTCTTCAATCAGAACAGACGACGCCTCTCTCCCGAAATTTAAGGAAGGCTCACGCGAATATATTGAAAAGCTTACAAAGACCGACAGCAGGGAAAAGGAATATCTTTACAAATTCTTGGACCTCATCCCCGACGGAAATTACTGTATTCACGGCGATCTGAACATAAATAATATAATGGTCGAAAACAACGAATGCGTTCTTATAGACATGGGTGAGCTTGGAGTCGGCATGCCTCTGTTCGATATTTCAAGAATCATCTTTTCAATGGTATATGCCAACACCGCACCCGGTGAATTTAACTCGTTTTATAAAATGCCGAGCGAACGCGTCACCGAAATCTACAATAAATTCATAAATAAATATTTCGGCGGAACGATTGAGGACGCTATGAAAAAAGACGAAACGTTAAAATGGGTTTATCCTCTTGCCTGGTTCAGATGCTGCACCGCAATGCTTAAGGAATCAAGATGGAGCGACAGCCAGACGGAAATGACAAAGGATTTGCTTGATAATCATCTCATTCCGTTCGTCGACGAACTTTTAAAATAAAACAATATCATTGCTTTTTATAAAATAATCAAAAACCGGAACTTAAACACAAAATTTAAGTCCCGGTTTTTTATTACCTCAGCGTATAAATTAATAATATACTTTTACCGTATTCTTTCCTTCCGCGCTGTCTATGAAAAGAGTCATTGCGCCGTTTTCATCGGTTTTTATTTCATATTTGCCGTCCGCCTCAACTCTTACAGGCTCTCCGGGCAAAAATATTTCCGTCTGTCCGTTATTCGCCTGCGTATGCAGATATTCAAGACTGAATACACGGCTTCTTCTGTTAAATCCGTAGGACTTAATTTCGCCGCTTACAGCCTGCGGATAAGGACGTGCGATTATCTGCATTATTTTCGTTCCCATAAGTCCGGAATAATACGTCCAGTATGTCTGACTCCATTTGTTTGAATCAAACCTTTCAAGCAAATGCTCAAGATGCGGATATTCCTCGCTTCCGTCAACCATTCCGCCCCATTCGCCTATGATAACGGGCGTACCGAGCCTGAGCTGCGTGCGCCTGTGCTCGTCAAAAATTCCGTCCACTCTCGCATTGCTTGCCGTATTTGTCATGGGCGTGTCAACGGTAAGGTCATATGCATGGGGCGCAAACATCAGGTTCTCCTCCCTGACGCCGTTATCATAAACAAGTCTCGGCGTGGTGCACGGGATACCGAGATTCGAATAATAGCAGTTTTCCATGATTATTATTCCCTTATCGGTAACCTCGCGTATTGCCGATGCGCATTTACGCAAAAACGGGTAGTATTTCTTTACGTCAAACTGTCTTATCGTACTCTCCGCCGGCTTCGTAACGCTTTTCATTACGCTTCTGTCGTCAAGCACGGCAAGCGCCGACGTAAATTTATCCTCACCCTTTATAATGTTTTTTATTGCCTTTATTCTCTTAACCTTACCCGAAAAAACGACAGTTTCGATTCCGCCCTTAACAATCTGACGAAACGCCTTGCCGCCGTCGGTTCCGGGATACGGCTCGTTCATTACGTCGAATCCCAAAAGCCCCGGTCTGCCGCTGAATTTTTCAGCGACATGCTTCCACATATCGCAGTAATGCTCCTGAAGCCCCCTGCCGTTTATCGGAGTATTGTTCCAAAAGTTATCGCACGCTCTGTGAACAGCTTTTGAAATAAAATATCCTTCCGCCCATATAAATTTAGGCTCTCTGTACTTATACGAATCCGTGATTGTAGCCCAGTCGGGCGCTCCGTCCGAAAAACGCGCTGAATAAAGATCCTGATGCATATCGAGATAATAATAAATTCCGTACTTCTCACACATTTCGGCATACGAAACCATCATATCAAGATATTCGTCGTTATATTTTCCGCACTCCGGCTCTATCGCGTCCCAGATAAGACCGAGACGAATAATATTTATACCGAATTTTTTAAATGAAGCGAACGTCTCGTCCGTCCAGTCGGGTTTATAATCCTTAGTTCCGTCACCGTTCTCCTTGCCTTTATAAACCATATTAATCCCGTTAAATATGCGTTCTCTTCCAAGCTCGTCAACAAGCGACATTTTCCTGACGCAGATAGTGTTCATATACTCACCCGTTTTTTAATTACTTTAATCAGGCTGACGGGAATTAAATCCGTGCCGACCGTCAGCTTTAATTATACAGGATATACCGCCTGTTTTCAATCTTTAGTAAAAAAATAAAAATAAATTTACATTTGAGCGTACGTTGCCGCTTGCAAATCATCAAGCGTTACCCGAATGATATATCGAGCAAGGTTATTATACACATTATTACGCCCGCATAAATAACACGAATAAAATAAAATTCACACCGTATCGCATAAACGGTGTGAAAAATACCTTGTTACATTGTAATGTCTATTTTATCCTTTGCCTTGATTAAATATATAATTCCCGAAATAACGGCAAGAACTGCGGTAATACCGAGCAGAATATTTGAAAAAAGCGTGAGATCAAATCCGATTTTTACAAGTCCGAACTGGTCAAATACAAGAATCGTCAAAATAATAACGGTAAATACCATCTGCGAAACGGTCTTTATTTTACCCCAAATATTAGCCGGGATAACCACTCCCTGCGACGAAGCGATAAGACGAGCCGACGTTACGGCAAATTCTCTTGTCAAAATTACAAAAACAATCCATATACTGCAATAGCCGTCGTTCATTAACGCAAGCAGCGCCGCCGTTGTCAGCATCTTATCCGCTACCGGATCGGCAAGCTTCCCGAACACGGTAACCTGATTGTGTTTTCTTGCAAGTCTGCCGTCTATTGCGTCGGTAATTGAAGCCGCAAGAAATATAATCAACGCCCAAAGCATATTGTATGCAATTGCGTCTATCATATAAAAAGCCAAAAATACAGGCGTTATGATCATTCTGAATACAGTAAGCTTATTAGGCATGTTCATTATAATACGCACTCCTTATTCGACAACCTCGCCCATGAGGTCATAGTCCTTCGTATCAAAAATCCTTACATCAACCATATCGCCCTCGTCAAGCTCTTTTCGGCTTGTAAAGAAAACGGCGGAATCGATTTCGGGCGCGTCCATCCACGTTCTGCCGAAATAACTGTCCGTGTACGCGTCGTAACCGTCGACGACGCATCTCTGAACGGTGTCAATGAACTGTTTCTGCTTGTACGTGAAAATATCGTACTGCTGTTCCATTATAATTTCTCCGCGTTTCTGCTTAACATCGGGGTCAACCTGATCCTCAAATTCCGCGGCGGGCGTGTTCTCCTCGGGCGAATATGCAAAGCATCCGAGTCTGTCAAACTGCGCTTCGTCCACAAATTCACTGAGATTATTAAACTCATCCTCGCCCTCTCCGGGAAATCCCGTTATAAACGTCGTGCGGATTACGGCGTTCGGAAGCCTGTCTCTGATTTTTTCTATAAGAGCAAGAAGAGACTCCCTGTCTCCCGTCCTGTTCATTCTTTTTAAAATCTTGCCGTCCGCATGCTGTAACGGCAAATCTATATAGTTAAGAATTTTATCCTCACTTGCCATAACGTCAAGAAGCTCGTCGGTTATCCTGTCCGGATAGCAATAAAGCAGTCTTATCCATTCAATTCCGTCGATTTTGCAAAGCTTTTTAAGAAGAGACGGAAGTCTTAATTCATTATATAAATCCTCTCCGTATCTCGTAACGTCCTGAGCTATCACAATAAGCTCCTTAACGCCGTCGGAAGCCAGCTTCTCAGCCTCTTTAACAATGCTCTCCTCCGTACGGCTTCTGAACCTGCCCCTTATCATGGGTATGGCGCAGTATGTACAGCAATTTGAGCATCCGTCCGCAATTTTGAGATACGCCCAGTGCGATGGAGTCGAAAGTATTCTATCGCCCTCTATCGGCATAGACTCCTTATCAGAAAACTCCTCGACAGCCTCGTCATTCATAACGCGATTACACATTTCAACGATATCGCCGTTGCATCCTAAGCCCATAATACCGTCGATTTCGGGCATTTCCTTTATAACCTCGTCCTTATACCTCTGTGCAAGACATCCGCATACGAGAATCTTTTTTATAACGCCCTCTTTTTTCAGATCCGCCATTTCAAGAATGTTCTCTATAGCCTCTTTTTTAGCGTCCTCGATAAAACCGCACGTATTGATAACGACAATATCAGCCGAATACGCGTCGTCCACGATTTCATATCCCGCCGCATTCAGCTTGGAAAGCATCATTTCCGAATCAACCTGATTTTTAGGACATCCGAGCGATATAAGTCCGACCTTAATACTCATATGTGTTCTCTCCGTTCATCTGCTCTGTTGCCTTTCGTATTTGAGAATACGAATATCCGAGCCTAAGGCAGCCCGCGTAAAGTCGTCTGAGTCCCTTTTCGTCCGAAAGACAATCCATATATTTTTTTTCAATTATATCAATAATACACGAAATTTCATCGATGTCAAGTCCGCCGACCGCACCGTCGATAATATCCCTGTCTACGCCTTTTATCAAAAGCTCTTTTCTTATTCTGTCCGCACCGTAACGCTTCTTTTCGTAAAGCTCCGAAGCGTATCTTTGCGCAAAATCCGCGTCGTCGACAAATCCCAGCTCCCTGCATTTTTCGATTGCGAAGTCACAGCTTTCAGGCGGGTATTTTCTTAAAAGCTTATCTCTTAATTCCTTTTCGGAATGCGCTCTCAGCGTAAGAATCCTGACCGCGCCCGAATAAGCAAGACGGCCGCCGACCATTTTTTTAAACCCGTCAATGCCGTCGCCGTCGATTTCATCGCCGTCCGAATATCCGCTTGAATACCAGACGGAAGAGCTTACGTTCATAATAAACGTATCGTCAGCGTATATGTTCAGTTTACCGCCTTTTGCTGAAACAGACCTTAACTTCATCAGTCGTCAACCGTAATATCAAGCCTTGCCTTAGCCTGAGCGGGCGTTGCGGGAGCTTTCATAACCGATTCGGACGCAGCCCGGTTTTCCTTTTTATCGTCGGCGGCTGACTTCGCATTCGTGTTTTCTTTCATCTTAGCGCGTATTTTATCATTAATTTCAGACATAAGCTCAGGATTCTGCTGTAAGAATGTTTTTACGTTTTCTCTGCCCTGTCCGAGCCTCATATCCCCATAATAGAACCATGCGCCGCTCTTTTTGAGCACATCGAGATTAACTCCTATATCGACAGTCTCGCCGACCTTTGATATACCTGTTCCGTACATAATATCAAATTCAGCCTCTTTAAACGGAGGAGCGACTTTATTTTTAACGATTTTTACCCTTGTACGCGAACCGATAAATTCGTTTCCGGCTCCCTTAAGCTGTTCAACCCTTCTTACGTCCATACGCATTGTGGAATAAAACTTAAGTGCGCGTCCGCCTGTCGTAACCTCCGGGTTTCCGTACATAACTCCGACCTTTTCACGAAGCTGATTTATAAATATAACGATTGTATTCGATTTTGCAATTGCGCCGGTAAGCTTTCTCAAGGCCTGCGACATAAGCCTTGCATGCAGACCTACGTGGCTGTCGCCCATATCACCCTCTATTTCCGCCTTTGGAACAAGAGCCGCGACAGAATCGACTACAACAACGTCAAGCGCGCCCGAACGCGCAAGCGCCTCGGTAATTTCAAGAGCCTGTTCGCCGTTGTCAGGCTGGGAAACGAGCAGAGAATCAACGTCAACTCCGAGATGAGAAGCGTAAACCGGGTCAAGCGCGTGTTCCGCGTCAACGAACGCAGCCTCTCCCCCCGCTTTCTGCGCCTGCGCGACGACATGGAGGGCAAGCGTGGTTTTACCCGAAGATTCCGGACCGTAAATTTCAACGATTCTTCCCTTTGGCAGACCGCCTATACCGGTTGCATTGTCAAGAGAGATCGAACCCGTCGAGATTGACTCTATATTAAGGCTCGCCGTAGAGCCCAGACGCATAATCGCGCCCTTTCCGTATTTTTTCTCTATCTGTTGTAATGCCGTTTCCAAAGCCTTTTCCTTATCGGCCATATATAAAACATCCCTTCGCAGCCTAATATTTCAGTACAAATGTTCGATTGATATTATATATTATTTCTTTTATAAATGCAATACCTTTTTCAAAAAAACGGATACGCAAGATAAAACAGTCCCGAAAATTCCTCTTTGCGTAAAAAAAGCAAAACGCCCCCGGCAAAGGACGCCCGAAGTCTCTTTTGCGGGAGTGTTTTTCAATTCGTTTTATCGGCTCTTAAAGTCTGTTTACAAGCTTTTTTATTCCCTGCTCAAATTTTACGCCGTACCAATGCGACTCGTCGCCGTATGTAAGCTTCATGCAGTCTACTGTGTAGTCGACGGCAATTGAAAGAGCCTCGTTCATATTCTTGCCGAGCGTAAGCGCGCCCATCAGAGCCGAGGAGAAAACGTCGCCCGTACCGTGACAGCTCATGGGAAGATTCTCGCTGAAATATTCGTAATATTTACCGTTCACGCTGTCGTAGGCAACCGCGCCCTGTTTGCCGCTGTGCTTAACACCCGTAAGAATTGCCGTTTTGCATCCGAGAGCGCAGAGCTTTTTAAGAGTCGAATAAACATAATCCATATCGTAATTATCGCCCGGATATTCCTCGCCGAGCATGAGCGTCGCCTCCGTCATATTGGGGTCGATATAGTCGGCTTTTGCGCACAGTGAAGCCATACCCGCAGGGAAATCGTCGCCGAATCCGGCATAAAGCTTGCCGTTATCCGCCATTGCGGGGTCAACAAAAATAATATTATCTTCCGTTTTATACCTGTCGAAGAACTCCGATACCAGTTTTATCTGCTCTTTTGAGCCGAGATAACCCGTATAGATTCCGTCGAATGAAAGTCCCTCACTTAGCCAATGGTCGGAAATTTTCTGAATCTCGTCAGTAAGATCTTTAAACGTATATCCCTTGAATCCTCCCGTGTGAGTCGAGAGAACGGCGGTCGGAATAATCGCGCATCCTATCCCCATAGCCGAAATAATCGGAAGCGCAACGGTAAGCGAACACTTTCCGAAGCACGAAATATCCTGAATAGTAACTATTTTTTTCTGTTCCATTTATAACTCATCCTTTCAGCCCTGAGGTTTCAGCGGTTTTATTACCGTAGAACGGTACGTGTAATATACGACAAAACCCGGCTTTGCCCCGTTGGGCTTTTTTAAATTTTTTACTGGCGTATAATCGATTACGACGCTTCCGGCTTCCCGTCCGGACGAATAATATGCGGCCGCGCCCGCGGCAAATTCCATTGCCCTGTCCGTCGGTTCTTTTCCTTCGCAAACGAGAACGACATGCGAACCCGGAGCCTTTTGAATATGAAACCATATATCCGTCTTTTCGGCTGTTTTAAGCGACAGCTTATCGTTTTGAATATTGTTTCTGCCGACTAAAATATAAAATCCGTCCGGAGCTTCTATTTTCATCGGAGGCATGGGAGACGCCTTTTTGTTTTTCGTTCCGACCTTGCGTTTTATATAACCGCCCTCGGATAATTCGAGCCTTATTTCCGTTATTTCGCGCTCCGTATCAGCTCTGTTCAGCTCGTCGCGTACCGTCAGAAGATACTCAAGATCCTCTTCTCCCGCGGCGATAAGCTCGGTCAGCTTCTTTTCCGCAACCTGTAATTTCCTGTACTCCTTAAAATATCGCTGAGCGTTCGCGGACGGAGTTAAATCCGGACGCACGGGAATTTTCACAAGCTTGTTATCATCGTAATAATTTTCAACCTCGTATTCATATCCGCCCTTTGTCAAACGGTATAAATTCGCGTTGATAAGCTCTGCGTAAATACGTTTCGTATCTCTGTCCGCACATTCATCAAGCTCGATTTTCCGATTGCTGATCTTTTTTGACGTACGTTCGATAAGGTTATTAACGCTCTTAAACAAATCTTCGGCTTTAGACCTCGTTCTTGCAAACCGTTCTCTTTCAAAATAGAAATTATCGACCAATTCGCTCAAATCCTTAAAGCTTCTGAACACATAGCCGTCCGAATACATGGAAAGCGGAATAAACGAAAACTCGGTGTATTTACCCTCGTCGGTAAGAACGGCGGCGGGCGATACGCTTTTATTTATTACAATGCTTTTAAGCGCGGAAAGCTCGAATTTTAAATTATCAACTGTTTTCTGCGTTATTTCGCTTATATTCAAATCCCCGCCCGAACGATATGCAATCTCCTTTGCAAGCGTCGGAGACGCGCCCTCAATTACCGAGAGAACCGCTGACGAAAGTTTTTTATCCTTAAAAGAGAGAATCCTGCCGGCAATTTCATCCGCGGACAATTCGGTTATACCGCATTTATCCTGCGACGGAGGCATTTCGTACATAAGACCGGGCAGTACCTGTCTTACCGATGATTTTGACGCGTCGACCTTTTTTACGGAATCGATAATGCGTTCATTCTCATCGAGCAGAATTATATTGCTGTACTGCGCCATAATTTCAATCACGACGGTACGTTTTACCCTGTCGCCTATCTCGTTCGTCGCCTCGAATTTAAGTTTAACGATTCTGTCGAAACCGACCTGCTCTATTTCCGTCAGAGTTCCGCCGGCGAGCTGTTTTCTGAAAAGCATGCACAGCATCGGCGGATTCGGCGGATTTTCGGGAGCCTGAGCAGTCAGATGCAGTCTCGGAGACGCACCCGAAGCCGACAGCAGCAGCTTATATCCGCCCGCTCTCGTCCTTATCGAAAACACAAGCTCGTATCTTGTCGGCATATAAACCTTTTCAAGCTTGCCCGATATTAATTTATCCCTTAGCTGCGAACACAGCAGATTTAAAAATATTCCGTCAAGAGCCATTGGAAATCACCGTCCCGACAGGGCTTTTCTGCGACGAAACGAATGTCCTGACGTCTTTGAATTTCTCCCCTGTTTTTTGCGCTAAAACCTTCATTGCAATATTTTCGGTTTCAAAATGTCCGGCGGCAATAAGATTAATATTCATAAGCTCCGCGTCGCGGAAATCATGATAAGACGCGTCGCCGGTGACAAACGTATCATAGCCCGATTCGCAGGCGAATTTAAGAAACGAGCAGCCGCTGCCCGAACAAACCGCAACCTTTTCAACATCTCTTTTTCCCGAAAATCTGACCGCGCCGTTGAGCTTTCCCGATACAAACAAGGCAAAATCCTCAACGCTGAGCCTATCTGCCGTACCGGCTCTCATTATCGGAGCGCAGTCCGCTTCGGGATAAAGCTTTTCAATATTTTTCAATTCGAGCGCGGAGCATAAAATATCGTTTACTCCTCCGTCGGCCATATCAAAACATGTATGCGCGGCAATTACGGAAATGCCGGCTCTTGCGGCTTCGTAAAGTCCGTTCGTTCCCGCAATAAAGCTCTTCGCGGGATGAAACAATGCCGGATGATGATTTACTATCAGCGTGCAGCCGAGCTTTTCGGCCTCTTTTACGATATCCGGCGTAAAATCGAGCGCGAACAGGATATTTTTCACCCCGTCGCTAAAATCGCCCGTCATAATTCCGCTGTTATCCCAGTTTTCCTGGGTTTCAAACGGCGATATTCGGTTTAAAAATTCATATATATCTCTTACAGTCATTGCCTTATATCACCCGTCGATATTATTATATAAGAAAGTTGATAATATTAAATATTCAAAATCAGAGAATATTATATAACCAGATTTATTTTAACCTCTTTTTTCAAACTCCTCAACAAGCGACAGACAATAATTATATTTCTCTGTATCGCCCGAAATCAGAGCGCCCTTCATCTTATCGCAAAGCTTCTTTTTCTGTCTTAATCTAACCTGATTATATTCCTCCGACCCGTCCGAAAAGCCGAATACAATATCAAATTCATCAGCTTTATGTCCCGGTTCATATTCCGAAACAATAACACAGTAATACTTCCCGGAATCCTTTACGCCCTTTTCCTCTAAAATATAAAATCCGTTTTCGTACAGAAACCGTCTTACGTCCTCGGCGTGGGTCATGGGCTGTAAAATCAGCCGTATCCTTTTATCCTTTATCCATTCGCAGCCGTTGAGTATATCTCTGATAAGCTCTCCGCCCATTCCCGCGATAACAACATCGTCGCCGTCCGAGGGGTCGATTTTTTTCAATCCGTCGGACAGCGTAAGCTTCATTTTATCCTCAATGCCGTATTTTTCGGCAGTTTTTTTTGCATTAAGCAAGGGCATTCTGCCGATATCGCACGCGGCGGCAAACGGAATAACGCCCTTTATAATAAGATATGCCGGTATATAGCCGTGATCCGTACCTACGTCAATAAGTTTATGCCCCTTTCGTACAAATCCGGCAACCGTTTTAAGTCTCGGAGTGAGAGACTCCATTACTTTGCTTCGTGAGCGTTAAGTTTAGCTATAAGATCGTCAACGTCAACTCCGTGCACCCGGCACGCCTGCTCAATCGTTTCACCTCTCGCGGAAGGGCATCCGAGGCAGTGCATACCCATTTCAAAGAAATAGGGAGCAAGAGTACGGTCTGCGTCAAGCACGTCGCCTATAGTTGAATTTTTTGTTATTTCCATTATAAAAAACCTCGCTTTATTTTCTTATCGGAATTAGTATACCACATGCATAATAAAAAATAAATAGCGATTTAACGGTGTTTTTACTCAATTTATGTTGACACAGTAAAAAAATATGGATATATTTATATATATATTAATATGGCAGAGGGCTTAAAATGTCGTTTTTGGATAAATTAAAAAAATCAAAGAAAAGAAAAAACGCCGACCGCGGAAGCTTTGAGCAGCTTCTTGTCGGAGAAACGGCGGTTCCCGTATTCAACGTGTTTATTCACACCGATAAAAATACTAAAAAGCAGTATATCGAGCTTGCAACCGTTGATACGATAGAGGAGCTTCATTACAATAACGTTGACCTGACCCTTCGGACGAGGGAAAAGGACGTAAAAATTAACGCCGATTTTGTCGACGCTTATCAAAAGAAACGGTTCAAAGTTTATACGTTTGAAATTAAAAGGATGAACGAATTTTATAATTAAGCAAAAAAGCACGGGATGTAAAAAATGCTCTTTTTCCACATCCCGTTTTTTGTCTTTTTAATCCTTTACTGCATTTTTAAGCTCGTCAATCTTATCCGTATGCTCCCACGTAACGTCGATATCCGTCCTGCCCATATGTCCATATGCGGCAAGCTGTTTATATATGGGACGTCTTAAATCAAGATGGTCTATAATAGCCGCGGGTCTTAAGTCAAACACTTCGTTTACCGCGTCGGCAAGCTTCTCGTCGGAAACCGCGCCCGTGCCGTATGTATTTACCATTACCGATACGGGCTTTGCAACGCCGATAGCGTAAGCAAGCTCTATTTCACATTTTCTGGCAAGACGAGCCGCTACGATATTTTTAGCAACGTAACGAGCCGCATATGCCGCCGAACGGTCAACCTTCGTCGGGTCTTTGCCTGAAAACGCTCCGCCGCCGTGCGCCGCGTAACCGCCGTATGTATCTACTATTATTTTGCGTCCCGTAAGTCCGCTGTCGCCCGCGGGTCCGCCTATTACAAATCTGCCTGTCGGGTTTACATAATATTTCGTATTCTCATCGAGAAGTTCTCCGGGAATGACGGGCTTTACAACATGCTCAATCATATCTTTTCTAATCTGCGAAAGCTCCGCCGAAGGATCGTGCTGAGTTGAAATAACGACAGTATCAACTCTGACGGGCTTATCTCCGTCGTATTCAACGGTAACCTGAGTTTTTCCGTCGGGTCTTAAATATTTAATCTCACCGTTCTTTCTTACCTCGGCAAGCTTCATTGCAAGCTTGTGAGCAAGTGAAATGGGCATCGGCATAAGCTCGGGCGTTTCATCGCATGCGAAGCCGAACATCATACCCTGATCCCCCGCGCCGTTCAAGTTATATTCGTCGTCCTCTCCGTCTTTTAATTCAAGCGATTTGCTCACTCCCATATCGATATCGGGCGACTGCTTGTCTATCGTCGTAAAAACCGCGCATGAGTTTCCGTCGTAGCATGCGTCTATATTGTCAAATCCGATATCGCATATTGTCTTTCTTACGATAGCGGGAATATCGACAACGGCCTTTGTCGTAATCTCACCCATAACCATAGCCATACCCGTAGTAACCGTAGATTCGCAGGCGACTCTCGACTGAGGATCCTGTTCAAGCATAGCGTCGAGTATTGCGTCCGAAATTCTGTCGCAGATTTTATCCGGATGACCTTCCGTAACGGACTCGGATGTGAAAAGTCTTTTTGTCATTTTTTTATCTCCTTTCAACCCTTACCGTTATTTTTAAAAAGTAAAAAACTCACGGCGCATACGTACCGTGAGTTTAAACCTTATCTCTCGGTATAACCGTCGGACTTGGCACCTTGCATACGCAGGTTGCCGGGCTTCACAGGGCCGTTCCCTCTGCCTCTCTTTATAAGGGTCGTATCAAATTTGCATATAAATTATACATTCATATCTTTATATTGTCAATACTTAAAAGAATATTTTGTCGAACGGCCGGAATTTTTATTTTCTGCCGTGTAAAAGCGGAGAAACAGGCTTATAAATAAGCGCGCACAAAAGCGTATCTGTCATTCCCTTTATAAACGTAAAAGGCAGGTTGAAAATAAGAAGAGCCGTAAACAAATTGCCGACCGACGGCAATAAATCCCGATACATACCTACTATAGCTTCCGTGGTAAGTCCGAGAACCTTGCAATACAACGGATATACAACGAAATAATTCGTAAATACGCATACCGCTGCCATTGCAAGCGAACCGACGGCCGCACCCGTTACCGCACTTTTTTTTGTTTTCTTTTTCTTATAAAACAAACCCGCGATTAATACGAGAACAGAGCCTAAAACGAAATTTGAAAGCTCGCCGATTCCCATTGTCGAACCCGATATCAGATGCAGCGCATTTTTAAAAAAGCAGACTGCAACGCCGTACGCCGGTCCGAACGCATATGATGTAATAAGCGCGGGCAGCTCGGAAAAATCCATTTTTATAAATGCCGGTATCAGCATCGGCAGCGGAAATTCCACAAGCATTAACAATGCGCCCAATGCGCTCATGATTCCCGTTACGCAAAGCGCGCGGATGTTTACGTTTGATTTTTTTCTGTTTTCTTTTTTCACTTTTACCGTCTCCCCGAAATAAAAAATACCCCGGATCAACGGGGTACGATTATTAAAAGGAAGCGCCGAAAAGCTCTAATCCTCTTTCATCCGGACTCAGAACAAAATCCAATATCGTTCAATACCGTCGGTGGGGGAATTTCACCCCGCTCGGCGCAAAAAAACAAAAAATCAAAACGGATAAAACGCCGTCCGATTTTGTTTTAATGCGTTCGCAGACTGTAACTGCCGGTGGGGATTCTCACCCCGCCCCGAAGATCTTCATTGATATATTACACCCGAAATCAAGGATTGTCAACAAGCAAAATACTTTTTATAATTATGAATATTGCAATTTATGTCAAAATACTTTATAATAATAAAAACAGTCGTCTTGTTGAAAAAAATTTTTTGACAAACTGAGAGACTGTCTGCAATCCGTCCGAATTTTGTTTTTTGAACCCTTCGGACGGTTTACCGGCAGTCCGTACAATTTTTGGAGGTCTTTTTATGCCTTATATTGAATTAAAAACAACGGCAGCCGTTTCCGCAGAAAAAGCCGAAAAGCTCAAAGCGGAACTGGGAAAAGCCATAGAATGCTTCCCCGGCAAAACGGAAAGGTGGCTCATGCTCTCTGTTGAGGGGGGCAAAAAAATGTGGTTCGGCGGCGATAATTCGTCAGACTCGGCAATGGTTGACGTTTGTCTGCTCGGAAATGTCGACGCGTCCGCAAGCGAAAAAATGACGGCAAAAATCTGCCGTATTATCGAGGATGAGCTCGCCATCGCACAGAACAGGACATATATAAAATATTCCGGATATCAAAACTGGGGCTTTAACGGCTCGAATTTCTAAGTAAGATACAATAACACAATAAATTATTGCGGCATAGACCGGGACTCGATTTTTACATCGCGTCCCGGTTATATTTTATTTATTATTCGTAAATTTTAGACTGAAGTCTTGAGGCGAAGCGCAGTACGATTCTTGCCTCTTTGCTCGTTACTTTTGTGTCGGAATCTATGTCCGCCGCTTCTTTGGTAATATCATCGGGACTTTCGAGCTTTGCTGCGATTCTCAAAATCGATCTTGCGTCGGCCGCCGTTATCTTACCGTCCGCTTTCGTATCGCCCTTGATAATAAACGTATACTCGCTATCGTTAAAGATAAATTTCATACCGTTGCAGGCCTTTTCTGTATTCTCGCCGGTAACGGACACCGCGCCCTTGAACATAGCCTTAAAATCGTCAAGAGTTATGCCCTTGCTTTCCTTCGGCAAAATCGAAACATTCTTGTTATCTTCGTCAATCTTACCTTCAACGTCTGCACTTTCTGCAAATTCAAGCTTTTCGTCAGCCTTTGTCGTCGGTTCGGTCGGCTTTGCTGCGGTAGTTTCGCTCGGCTTTGCTGTTGTAGTTTCTGTCGGCTTTGCCGTGGTAGTTTCGGCAGTTTTCGTTGTTGTTTCAGCCTGTTTTGCAGTCGTAACCTCGGACTGTTTTACAGTCGTAGTTTCAGAAGTATTTTCTGTCGTTGTTTCGGCAGGTTTCGCAGTCGTAGTTTCAGAAGTTTTTTCCGTCGTAGTTTCCGCCGGTTTCGCAGTCGTAGTTTCAGAAGGTTTTTCTGTCGTAGTTTCCGCCGGTTTCGCTGTAGAAGTTTCAGAAGTTTTTTCTGTCATAGTTTCCGCCGGTTTTACTGTAGTTATTTCTGCCGGTTTCGCGGTCGTAGTTTCAGCCTGTTTCGCTGTGGTAGTTTCCGCCGGCTTATAATTCGGGTCGTTTGCTGAGCAAACCGTGCACTTTCCGGAAACATATCTATGCTCTGATTTCGCTGTTGTTCTCTGAGCGGTAAGAACCGTTCCGCAGACCGAGCATTTTACTCCGTCCGTCAAACCGGTCTGCGTGCAGGTCGCGGGCTTGCCGGCTATTTTAACTCTTGTATGCGCAAGTTTTGCAATTTCTGTCTGAGGAGTCAGAATCTCACCGCATACCGAGCATTTTACTCCGTCGGTTAAGCCTTTTTGCGTGCAGGTCGCGGCTCTGCCTTCTATCGTAACTTCCGTATGCGTAATCGATACTATGGATGATGGATTAAGACGCAAAGCGGGGCGAATACCGCGTTCGGTGAAATAACTGCTCCAATAGTGGTCAACCCGACCGCTGCTGCCGACTTCGGAAATGAAAAGAGAAAAATAAGAGGCTGAACGCAGATAGTAACGTGAGGTATAATTACCGTCCTCATCCGCATAGCTTGAATTAACGCCCGCCCCCTGGGATTTTGCATAATCCGAAGCATTCGCTCTGCGATTCATATCACATTCGGAACAATCCGAAGAAAAGCCGTATGCGATATTAAGTATATCCTGATATGACGGAAGGAAAACATAATCTTCCGTTTCGCCTACGTCATATTCCGAGTATGATGTTGAATATGCCGGAGTAGTAAGCGCGGTATACAGAATCTGACTTCTTTCACTCAATGAAAAAGCCGCAGCAAAGAATGTTTCGTTTAACCAGGTACGTATAGCAGAATATTCCCAATTATTTGCATAATGCATATATGTCCCATCACTATAATACACCATATTACCATTTACATCCCTGTTACTGTAACACCTGTCATTATACGCTTGAGAATCGATTATATCCTCGCATAACGCATAGCCCGTTGACGGGTCGAGTATACGCCATACAAGCGGATCATATCTGAACCAGTAAATATTTTTTATTTCATAGCCGTTATCCGATTGACCGGCATAATAAACATTATCCGCATAATCAGCGGAGGATGTAGTATTAATCCCATCCCAAATGCGATACCATGTAAAATACACGCCTCTGTACATTTCCTCATCATATATCAAATCATAATACTTCATGTAATCCGACCGGTCGTCGATATAGTAATAATTATAGCTTGTCCATTCATCGATCGAGGGAGCCGCCGCCGTAAGCTGAGAACCTAACTCGTCGGTTACGTCCGTCTGAGGATAACTGCCGAATATAAATGTATCGCCGACCGACATGGAATCAATCGTTTTTTTCATGTCGCAGCCATTATCCGCACTGACCGAGAATGTAATCCCTGCAAAGCATGACAAAACCATTATTACAGACATAATTGTTGATATTACCGACCGAATGTTTTCATAAAACAACCTCCGTAATTTTGCCTTTGCAGCACAATTTGCACCATGTGATAATATTAAAACGGCATATGTGTAACATATTTCCGTCACGGTAATATCATAACAAAAATCAATTATGATTGCAAGTAAAAAACAAAAGACTGCTCCGAAAAAAATCCGAAACAGCCTTAAAATTACTTTTTTCAAGCTCTTATTGCATTAATCCGCAACATAGGGAAGAAGAGCAATCTGACGTGCGCGCTTAATAGCAATCGTAAGCTCTCTCTGATGCTTTGCGCATGTGCCGGTGATTCTTCTGGGAAGAATCTTTGCTCTTTCGGATGTGAAGCGATGAAGCTTTGCGACATCCTTGTAATCTATGGTTTCAGCCTTCTCTACGCAGAAAACGCAGACCTTTTTACGGCCTTTTCTGCCGGCAGGGCGTCCGCCTTTATCGCTTTTTTCGTAAGCCATTACGTAAACCTCCTTAAAAATTTAAAGATTAAAACGGAAGGTCGTCTTCCGAATCGGACAGAGAATCAAAATCCTCCGAACCGCCGTTCTGAAAAGCAGCGGGAGCTGTTGAACCTGCGTCGTTTCTGACTGAGGACGCAGAACCGGCGTTATATCCGCCGCCCGATTCATTTTTAGAACCGCAGAAACTGATTCTGTCCGCGATAACCTCCCAAACGGTAACTCTTCTGCCGTCCTTGGTATCGTAAGACCTCGACTGAAGCGAGCCCTGAATCGCAATCATCTGACCCTTGCGGAAATACTTAGTAACAAAATCCGCCTGCTGACGCCATGCGACAATATTGATAAAATCAGTCTGGCGATCCTCACCCTGTCTTGCATAACCGCGATCAACGGCAACGGCAAACGATGTAACGGAAATACCCGAAGACGTCGTTTTAAGCTCGGGGTCGGCAACAAGTCTGCCCATTAAAATAACCGAGTTCAACATGCTTTTCTACTCTCCTCAGAATTATTTTTTAACAACGATTGAACGAAGAATGCCGTCGGTAATTCTTGCGATACGCTCGAATTCTGCGGGGAACTCCTCGCCTGCCTCGAAGTTATAAAGAACGTAGTGACCCTCCGACTCGTAGTTGATTTCGTATGCAAGTTTTCTCTTACCCCATACGTCAACACTCTCAAGAGTACCGTTAGCCTCGATAAGAGCTTTAAACTTCTCGCTGAGCTCCTCGATTTTCTCGTCACCGTTCTTTACGGAGATTACGATTATAGCCTCGTACTTTGTCATTAATGCTGCACCTCCTTCTGGACATATGGCTCCGCCTTAAATCGGAGCAAGGATACGCGTATAAAGCCACAACTTTATACAGCATTTACATATTATATATGAAAACATTGAATGTGTCAAGATCTGATTTTTGTTTTTCTTTGGCTTTCGCCGCGGATTGTTAATTTACCTTTCCGAGATACTCCTCAAGACTCAATCCGCTTTCCTTTATTTTCGAAGCGTTTTCAACTCCGACATAACGCCAGTGCCACGGCTCTGCCTTAACGCCCGTATATTGCTTATTTTCCTCTGTGTATCTCAATATAAATCCGTAGTCGTCGGCATTATTGCAAAGCCACTCGTACTCCGCGGAATCCGCAAAACGGCTGTCAACCCAGCCTATATCCATCGCAATGCCGATATTGTGTTCGCTGCTTCCCGGAGGCATACGGCGCGTAGAAGCAAGAGCCTCGGACTCCGCCTGAGAATAACCGTCGGCAAGGTACTCCTCCACAAGGTTGTTATACAGATACTTCTGTTTTGAATAACTTCTGTAGCCCGATATCGGCGTAAGCGTTACGCCGTCCGCTTTTCCCGCGTCATACATTTTCTGATACGCCTCTGCGGCTCTGTAATCAAGAAGCTCTCCCGAACCCTCTATCGCAGGGACAAAATTTATCTCGTCGTCGACATTCTCGCTGACCCGGTAGAATGTATTAAGCAAAACAAGCTTCCATTCGCTGTCGTTTGACGGCAATGATATCATCTGAGGCTCTGTAAGAAGCCTGATTCCCGACGAGGACGGATTTTTTGTCGTTTCCGCCTGTTTTTGCGTAACGTTAGGCGTTGTTTCGGCGGCGGTTTCAGGCACGGATGTTGTCGGTACGGACGTTGTCGGCAATGATGTTGTCGGCGCGGACGTTTCGGTTTTCGTTGTAATCTCTGTTTTTTTCTTCTCGGTTTCGGGAATATTGCTTTCCGCACTCGATTCCGGAACCGCGCTTGACGGTTCGTCATTTTTCTTATTGTTTACAGCCGAAATGATAAACACGGCGGCGGCAATTATCACAACGGCGGTAATTGCAACGCACAAAGTGACAATTTTCGGATTTATGGAATTTTTCTTTTTTCTCTTTTCGGACACCTGATTCATCTCCGTAAAATACAAAAATCTTTTTTATTATACATTTTATTCAAAAAAAAGTCAACCAAACTTATTATTGTACATTACAGACAATTACAATACTGTTTTTTTGTTGAGTATGAATAGTCGACAAATGCAATTTTATGTGATAAAATATTGAAAGATTAAAAAAAGATAAAATGTTCACAAAATGAAGTTATAAAATACCGCCGTAGTGCGGTATACTTGCTTCATTGCACAAAAAAAGGAGTTTCGTATATGAACAAATCAGCTAAGCGCGCCGTTGCCGCCATACTCGCTTCTCTGTCGCTCGCTTCGTTCGCGGGATGCGACATCATCAAAGACGTCGAGGAGGTAACCGAGGACAAAACGCCTGTTGTCGAGGCTCAGATTCCCATTACAAAACAGGAAATCGTTGATTATTACAACACAGTAACGAACTATTTAAGAAACGATTCAAATTTTAATTCAAACGCTCCCTCCGTAGATGTCGGAGAAAGTATCGGTATTGACGATATAAAAATTACGGCTCCCGAGTCGGACGAAACGCCCGAGGAGCTTAAACCGCTTGCAGACAGTGCGAATCAGATTAAGAAAACAATTCTTGAAAAGCTCAACTCTACCGTAGGCTCTAAGGCAGGGGAAAAATCAATCGAGTACGGAAAGGGCGGTATTAAGGACAGCCTTTCTCCCGAGGGCGTTCAAATCAGCGCGCTTACGATTGACGACGTCTGCGCCGCAGAGTGCGAAACCGAAAACGGAATATATTATATAGATTTGTACATCGAGAGCGCTCCCGATTCGATTAAGAAGGTTTTCGATCTGCCCGATAAGGCTTCCGTTCTCAGTGAGATTGCAAAGTCGGACAATTACATGGTTATCAAGGATTACACAACCGCATATATAGACCGTGACGAAAGAGCGTTCTATAATGAAGAAAATCCCGACGATATCCCCGAATGCAAGATTCATATGACCGTCGACGCGGACACAAACAAGGTTACATACATAGAGTTTATCCGTTCGGAAAAGGTTAACGCTCCCGCAATCGGAACAGGTTCGTTCGAGAGCTTCGGCAGATTTAATATTTCATTCAGATTAAGAGATTCAAAGACGTTTAATTTCATCTGGACAGCTCCCGTAACCGAGTAACAATAAATTAGTATATAAATCAGACTATTACAAGGCTTCCTTTAATCGCGAAGCCTTGTTTTTATGCTTATATAGGGATATTCATAAAAACGGCGTTTTGTCTGTTTTATACAAATATCGGCAAAATATTTATTTACTGTTGCCAAACGGCTTATTTAGTGATATCATTTTATTTTGTAATAAAGCTATATGTACTTGGAAGGTGTTATTTTGAATTCCGCACAGAACGTCAGAAACATTGCCATTATCGCTCACGTCGACCACGGCAAAACAACGCTCGTCGACCAGCTTTTGCGTCAGAGCGGTACTTTCAGAAGCAACGAGCAGGTTGCAGAGAGAGTTATGGACTCTAACGATCTCGAACGAGAGAGAGGAATTACAATTCTGTCCAAAAATACGTCCGTTCACTATAACGGCGTTAAAATCAACATTGTCGACACTCCCGGACATGCCGATTTCGGCGGCGAAGTTGAGCGTATAATGACAATGGTAGACGGCGCGCTTCTTCTCGTCGACGCATTTGAAGGATGTATGCCCCAGACGCGTTTCGTTCTCTCGAAGGCTCTCGCATTAAAGAAAAAAATCATTGTTGTTATCAATAAAATCGACCGCCCCGGCGCAAGACCCGACGAGGTCATAGACGAGGTTCTCGATCTGTTCATAGAGCTCGGCGCGGATGATGACCAGATAGAATTTCCCGTCGTTTACGCTTCGGCAAAGGACGGCTATGCTTCGCTCGATTCGTCCGTAAGAGAGGGTGACATGAGGCCTCTTTTTCAGTCGATAATAGATAATATAGAACCGCCCGCAGGCGACGACGACGCGCCTCTGCAGCTTCTGTTTTCAAGTCTTGACTATGACGATTACGTAGGACGTATCGGTATAGGCAAGGTCGAACGCGGCAAAATCAAGCAGGGTGAAAACGTTGTTCTGTGCAAGCAGGACGGCGACCGGCAGAACGTCAAGCTTGCAAAGCTTTATCAGTTTGAAGGACTTAAGAGAGTCGAGGTTTCCGATGCAAAATGCGGAGATATCGTCGCTGTTTCGGGCATTGCCGGACTTAATATAGGTGAAACGATATGCGACTCGCAATGCGTTGAACCCCTTCCGTTCGTTAAAATAGACGAGCCTACTCTGTCGATGAACTTTATGGTAAACGACAGCCCGTTCGCCGGACAGGACGGAAAATTCGTTACCTCAAGAAATATACGCGCACGGCTTTTTAAAGAAGTTGAAACAAACGTCAGCATGAGAGTTGAGGAAACCGACAGCACCGACACGTTCAAGGTATCGGGCAGAGGTGAGCTTCATCTTTCAATTCTCATCGAAACGATGCGCCGTCAGGGATACGAATTTCAGGTTTCAAGCCCCAAGGTTATATTCAAAAAGGACGAAAACGGCAAAGTTTTAGAGCCTATAGAGCTTCTTATTATCGAAGTTCCGAACGATTACGTAGGCGCGGTTATGGAAAAAATAGGCTCTCGCAGAGGAGAGCTTGAAAATATGACGATGCGTGACGGCGGCACAACTCATCTCGAATTTCTTATTCCCGCAAGAGGACTCATAGGATACAGAAGCGAATTTCTTACCGACACGAACGGCTACGGAATAATGAACAATCTGTTCCATGCATACGAGCCGTACAAGGGCGAAATTGTAACCCGCGACAGAGGTTCCATTATTGCGCACGAGGCGGGAGAATCGACAGGCTACGGTCTGTTCAATACGCAGGACAGGGGACGTCTGTTCATAGGTCCCGGCGTTCCCGTATATGAAGGAATGATTGTCGGCGAATGCTCAAAAAATGAGGATATCGTCTGCAATGTATGCAAGAAAAAACAGATGACAAACACGCGTGCGTCCGGAAGCGACGACGCGTTAAGGCTCGTCCCGCACTCTGTACTGAGTCTTGAGCAGTGCATGGAGTTTTTAAGCGACGATGAGCTTCTTGAGGTCACGCCCAATCATTTAAGACTGCGTAAAATGATTCTTTCAAAAGAGCAGAGAATGAAACAGCAGTTCAGAAAGAAATAATAATAATAATAAACTCGGAGGGCAATGCCTTTCCGGGTTTTTATTTCATATACAGTCAGCAAAATACCCTCCGTCATGCGGTCAGACCGAAACGGAGGGTTTGTTTTTAAATTTAAAATTTACAGAGATTCTACAATTTCTTTCGTATCCCTTGCTATCATAAGTTCCTCATTTGTCGGAATAACGAACATTCTGACTTTTGAACCGGGAACGGAAATTTCAACCTCTTCTCCTCTGAGCTTGTTTGTCTCCTCATTGACGGCAGTTCCGAGGAACTCAAGATTTTTTCCGACTCTCGTTCTGTACTGCGGATTGTTCTCGCCAATACCGCCGGTAAATACAACCGCGTCAAGACCGCCCATTGCGGCGGCAAATCCGCCTATGTACTTAGTAAGCTGATGACAGAGCATGGACTCGACAAGCTTCGCTCTCTTGTCACCCTGTTTCGCTCTCTGCTCGATTGTTCTGTTGTCGCTCGTGCCGGTAAGTCCGAGCATACCGGATTTTTTATTCATAACGGTATCTATTTCATCGGGCGTAAGATTTTCATTCTTCATAATAATAGGAACGACGGCAGGATCGATAGAACCGCAGCGCGTACCCATTATAATACCCTCAAGCGGCGTAACGCCCATGGTGGTATCCAGGCATTTTCCGTCAACAACTGCGGAAATCGAAGAACCGTTTCCGAGATGACATGTTACAATTTTGGAATGTTCGGGCGAACCGAGAAGCTCTATGCATCTCTTGCTGACAAAACGGTGCGACGTTCCGTGAAAGCCGTAACGGCGTATACCGTACTTTTCATAATACTCATAGGGCAAAGCGTACATATAAGCGTAGTCGGGCATGGTCGAATGAAATCCCGTATCAAATACGGCGACCTGAGGAACGCCCTTCATTACAGCCTCGCATGCCTTGATGCCCGTAAGGTTTGCCGGATTGTGAAGAGGTCCGAGAGGGAAACACTCCCTAATAGCCTCCTCGACTTTTTCATCAAAGAGAACGGAGCCCTTAAACTTCTCTCCGCCGTGCAGAACTCTGTGTCCTACCGCGCCTATTTCATCCATCGAAGCAATAACGCCGTGCTCCGCGCTCGTAAGAGTGTCAAGCACTGTATTGACAGCCGCCATGTGGTCATCCATAAGCTGCGGCTTCTTGCTTATATTTTTTGATTCGTCCGAAGGAACCTTATGAGTAAACGTGCAGTTGTCACAGCCTATCTGCTCGCAGATACCCTTTGCAAGCAGTTCGTTCGTATCCATATCGATAAGCTGATATTTAAGAGACGAGCTGCCCGCGTTTATAACGAGAATTTTCATAATAAAATATACCTCCGAAATAAAAATACTTGCTAATTTCTCACACAAAGTTTATTATATACTTATGCAAATTCTTTTTCAAGACTTTTTTAAAACGGGGATAAAAAATGAGCGCAGCGGGCATTATCGCAGAGTACAATCCGTTTCATTCGGGACATAAATATCAAATAGAAAAAACAAAAGAAAAAACGGGGCTTCCCATTATTGCCGTTATGAGCGGAAACTTTGTTCAGCGCGGAGAATGCGCCCTGTTTGACAAAAGCATGAGGGCCCGGGCGGCTCTGACAAACGGAGTCGACATAATATTTGAACTTCCCCTGCCGTGGGCGTTATCTTCGGCTGAGAAATTCGCTTCCGGCGCCGTTTATCTTTTAAATTCAACGGGGACGTGCGAATTTCTGTCGTTCGGAAGCGAATCCGGCGATATCGAAAATATAACAACCGCTTCCGACGCGCTTTTGAATATCGATAACGATATTATTAAAAAATATCTGTCCGACGGTTATTCATATCCGGTAGCTCGTCAAAAAGCCCTCGGAGAGTTCGCCGGAGATGAAATATCGTCCGTTTTATCATCGCCGAACGACCTTCTCGGCGTGGAATATATAAAAAGCATTATAAAAAACGGATACCCGCTGACCCCGATTGCAATTAAACGTTCGGGCGCTTATCACGACTCGCACGGTACGGACGGAAAAACAGCATGCGCGTCGGCTGTCAGAAATATGATTGATTCTTCGCTCGATTATTCCGCATTTGTCCCCGAAAACGTATACGAAACATATCGCCGGAGCAACACCGCAAGCATGAAGGAGCTTGAAAAATGCATTCTCTCGCATTTAAGACGCAAAACCGCCTCCGATTTTCTGTCATACCCCGACGTATCGGAAGGGCTCGAATACAGAATTTACGAAGCGGTACGCAATTCGGTCAGTCTCGATTCCCTTTATTCACAGATAAAAACGAAACGTTACACCCATTCGAGAATCAGAAGAATCATAATGTGCGCATTTCTCGAAATAGACAAATCGTATACTCTCGCGCCGCCGCCGTATCTGAGAGTTCTCGGATTTACCGACGCGGGCAGATCCGTTTTGAGGCAAATGAAGAAAACGGCGCAGATTCCCGTTATAATGCGTCATTCCGATATAAACGCTCTTGACTCCGACGCAAAAAAATTATATGAGCTTGAATGCAAAGCTACCGATCTTTTCTCATTCGCGTTTAATCCCGTAATGCAATGCGGCGCTGAAATGCGGCGTAAAATAATTCATACAATTAATTGACAGTTTATAATAGCTGTATAAAATAAATGCAGATACATTGAGAACAATATCAACGTATCTGTATTTTATCTTTATATACGAGGTGTTTATCATGCTGAATGTATGGAAACGTTTCAGAAACACGGCCGCCGCCGTAAGCTGTCTTATTCTTATAACAGGACTTATTATGATAATATGGCCGAAAATTTCTGCCGCGATAATTTACTATATCCTCGGCTCAATATTCATCGGTTCGGGAATTTACAGAATTGTAAGGTATTTTAATTCCGACCTGTCAGGACTGTTCTTCCGCTTTGACCTCGCGGGCGGTATTTTCTGCATACTCGCCGGGCTTCTCATGATCTGCCATCCCGCGGCCGCCGAATTTTTACTGCCTTTTGTAACAGGACTTTATCTTATAACCACAAGCGTATTCGACATACAAACGGCCGTTGAAATGAAACGCTGTCTTATACCGAACTGGAGCTTCTGCCTTGCCGCGGGAATCATCGGCACGCTGTTTGCGTTTCTGCTGTTCCTCGACCCGTTTACGGGCAATTCCGTTATAATGATTTTCGCCGGAGTATCGCTTATGATAAGCGGTATCGAATCGCTGTGTGTGCTTCACGCCGTTACAAAAACGTTAAAAAATTCAAACCCCGGAGACGTTATAGATACGGAAGGTCACGAGGTCAAATGATTTTTAATATTCTCGTTTTCCAATCTCTTTTTAAGTTTTGAAAGCGCTTTTTTCTCGATTCTGGAAACATAGCTTCTCGATATCGATAAAATCCGAGCTGCTTCGCGCTGCGGCATGGGGTCGTTTCCGTCAAGACCGTAACGCATTACAATAATACGTTTTTCCCGTTCGTCCGCGACCTCGTCCAACAGCTTTAGCAAAAGCGAACATTTTATTCTTCGGTCGATATCGTCCGCTATGGTATCCTCGACGCTTATTATATCCGACAGCGTAAGCGGATTCCCTTCGCTGTCGGTTTCAATCGGCTCGCTCATGGAGATATCCTGAGCCGTCTTTTTCTGATTTCTGAAATACATCAATATCTCATTTTCTACACACCGGGCCGCATACGTCGCAAGCCTCGCCCCCTTTGACGGGTCAAAGCTGTTGACGCCCTTGATAAGTCCTACGGTACCGACTGAAATCAAATCGTCCTGTTCGCAGTTTGAGGAATAATATTTCTTTATGACATGAACGACAAGTCTCATATTATGTTCAACGAGTTTATTTCTCGCTTCCATATCCCCTCCGCATTTCAATTTAACGAGTCTTTCCTCCTCCGATTTTGACAGCGGCGAAGGAAATACGCTCTTGGAATCAAGGTGAAGCGCAAGAAAAACAAGCTCTCCGAGCATACGTTCAAACATTAAAAACGACATTATATCGCCTCCCGTAATTGATATGAACAAAACGCGGAGATATTGCAAGTCCCGATTGACAAAACATTCGGCGGGTGATATGATTTAATCGACAATTACATAATTATACATCCGTCTGAAAAAAGACAGCAAAGGAGAATATCAATAAATGTTAAAAACATTCAGCATCATCTATAATCCCGTTGCAACGAAGTTTAAAATGAGCATTATCGAGCATATTATATGCCGTTTTGTTTCAAAGGGAATGACGCTTCACAAGGTTGAAAAAAGTCAGTACTCAGGACACGTTATCGAGCTGATAAAACAGCTTGATCCGGATTCCGATCTGCTCATAACCGTAGGCGGAGACGGCACGGTAAACGAAGCGTTCAGAGCGTTTTACGAAATAGAACAGCACTGCGTTTACGCTCACATTTCCACGGGAACGACAAACGACATGGCGAATAACTTCGGCTTAAGCCGCAAGGACGCAATAAAAAGCGTCGACCTTCTTGCCGACGGCGGACATGTCGCGCAGACGGATTCGTTTACCGTAAACGGCGAACCGGTATCGTACGTATCTGCATTCGGATATGTCGCTCCGATACCCTATCTTGTAAATAACAAGCTGAAAAAAGTTCTCGGTCATGCGGCATATGTCGTTTCCGCAGTGCCGATTCTTGCCTCCAAGCAGAATAAGATGAAATTTACATATTCTCACGACGGGATTGAGGACGAGTGCGAATGCATCATGGCGGCGGTTCTCAATTCCAAGGGTACGGGCGGAGTTGACGTTTTCAAAAATGTTGACATGAACGACGGTAAGTTTGAGGTTCTGTTCTTAAAAAGTCTTGCGCCTCAGCTTATTGAAAAGTTTTTCGTTCAATATATCAAAAACGATATCAATTTAAAAGAACTCGAAAAATATGCCGTTTCATTCAGTACGGATAATCTTAAAATAAAATTCAGCGCAGTGCCGAAATACGAAGTCGACAACGACGGAAACAAGGCTTCGTTCACATTTGCGGATTCGGATAACACGCTTGAATACAAAATCGGCAAAAAAATAAAGGTTCTGCTCCCCGAAAACGAAACAAGAAGCGAAGCAAAAACCGAAAATTAACAATTTATTATTGAAAAACGCTTTAATATTATGCTATACTGATTTTCAGAAAAAAATCGGGAGTGAAATATTAAATGTCAAAATTAAAGGATATCGACGCGGGCGCAGAGGCAAAAGGTTCGGGAGTAAAAACGCTGTGGCAGTTTGTTAAATTCATAATCGTCAGTCTTTTGGCGTGTATTGTTCAGTTTACGCTTCTCAACGTTTTGAAATTCATACCGTTTATACATGAGCTTTATTCGCAGGATTTTCACTGGTGGATATTTACGTGCGAAGCCGCCGCGGGCGGACTCGGCTATTTTATCGTCAACAACACCGCGAATATCACGGCTCAGATAGTTTCGTTCTTCGTAAACCGCGAAAAAACGTTCAACTCCGGCGCAAATATCGCCGTAACTCTTCCCATTTACATAGTTTTCACCATCGCGCTTATCGTATTTTCCGCATGGCTTAATCCCACGCTCAAGGACTTTCTTGTAAGCAAAAATCTTTCCGACGCGATTGCGGCGAATGCGGCTACGGCAGTATGCTCCGCCCTCCAGTTCTTCCTCTACTTCCCCGTTGACAAAATTCTTTTCAGCAAAAAGAAAGAGGATAAGGAAGAAACCGAATCAAAGGCAAAATAATTCAAATTCAATACGCTCTGACGGCTCGGCGATTGTACGCCGAGCCGTTTTTTTATTTTATCAGGTCATTACAACAGGTTTGATTTCATCCCCGTCAAACTCCATTTTATCAATGCACAAAAATCTCGCGTCGCCGTTTTTCATATCATAACGCCGTCTGTGATAAACCATAAGCGTTTCACCGCCGTCGAGCTGTAAGAATCCGTTATGTCCGGGCCCCTCCGCCGTGCCGGGCTGAGAGGAAAGAATCGTTCCTTTTGAAACAAACGGACCCAAAGGAGAATCGGCAATCGCGTAATCCACGCTGTATGTACCCAATGTCCAGTCGCCGTGCGACCACATAAAGTAATATTTATTGTCACGCTTCATCATGCACGGTCCCTCTACGTAATTTTCGGGCGTAATCTCCATAAACGTGCCGCCGTCGTCAAACGGAACAAAACCCGTCATATCCTCGTTCATTATACACACGTTGCAATGTCTCCAGCCTCCGTAGTAAAGATAAACCGTACCGTCATCGTCTTTAAACAAATGAGCGTCGATAGGCTGAGCGCCGTTTATAAACGTCGAAACAAGAGGTCTGTTAAGATACGATTTAAACGGACCGAACGGAGAATCGGAAACGGCAATTTCAAGACCGCCGCCCTCGTTGTCCTCATGTATATCATTTGAAGCGAATATATAATAATATTTTGAATTTCTCTCAATAATTGTCGGAGCCCACACCGCTCGCCTGACCCACGGAAAGCCCGTCATGTCTATAATGCCTTTTTTTATTTCCCAGTGTTCAAGATCGCCGGAAACAAACATATCATGATTATGCTGTTCGTCAAACGGACGACTGCGCGTTACGTATATGCAGTATTTGCCCTCATAAAATCTTGCCTCGGGGTCTGCGTACCATTCCTCGGACAAGGGATTGTTAAATTTAATATCCATCATTTTTTTCTCCCGTATTTTTTTATAATTCCGCCCGCCAGAAGCCCCGCCGAAACAACTCCGGCACAAACGCCTGCGATAAGGGCGCATTTCTGCTTAAACATTCCGTCCGCGTCCCATATATATCTAAGCCTCGAAACGATACCGCCGCCGCACAAATCCCTGTAGGTAAGGACATATGTCTTATATACGGACGTGTCTTTTTCGTCGATAACAAACACTCTGACTCCCCTGTTTTCATCGCCGTAGCATCTGAAGGACGCGCATGGAGTTCCTATAATATTAATCCCGTCAAGAACAGCCTCAAAATTGTTAAGATGGTCGTGCCCGAACACGGCCGCACGAACGTCGCCCTGCTTCTTTACAGCGTCAAACTGTCCGTAATTTTCATTACAGCACGCGGGATACTCCCCCATAACGCCGCGGAAAACTTTGGTTCTGTCAACCTTGAAACGCTTGCCGTCCCTTGTGTTTCCGCAAAACGGAATGGCGTCCGGGTCATTTTCGCCGCACTCGACAACAAGACCGGCAGTCTCCGGAAACGGAACGTGCTGAAACAAAAGAGAGTCTACGTTTTTTCCGCCGTTGAGTTCTTTTAATTCATTGCTTTTTCCAACATACCAGCCGACGGCGTTTTCGCTTACATATTCATAGCATCTGTCCGCCTGCTTATCATACCCCGCCGAATCAAACATCCATATGTTATATTTTATTTTATCCGAATCACAGGCGTATATCGGAATATTGTACGTATCGCAGTCTATACCCTCTTTAGGATCGTCAAGTCCGACGTTATGAAGGTATGCCCTGTAAATATCCGCCTGCTCCTCCTTTGTTATCATATTCATATCATCGTGATTTCCGTATATCATCGCAAACGGAATCCCGCGTTTTTCAATCGGTTCGACGACATGGGCGACAGCCTTTTTCATAGCCTCGTATTCGCCCTCTTTTGTTTTAATAACCTTTCTTGAACCGAAACGTGCGTCGCGCAGATGATTGCCCAAAATATTATCGCCCGTTAAAACCACAAGATCGGGCTTAACCTCGTCATATGCGGCGTCAAGCATTTTCTTCATTGCCCCGCGCGCATACTGAAGATCCTGCGTATCGCTGACCTGGAGAATGACAAACCTGCCGTCGCCTTTGAATCTCAATTTTGAATCCATATAACACCTCTTGTAAATTTGCTTTAAAATATATTACCACACAACGTATTTAAAGTAAATATTTCTTTTTAATGTGGTATAATTATTAAGCTTTTGTAAATAATTCATATTTTATTAAAATTCGTTTGATTTAAAAATCAACACATGCTATAATATTTATCGGAACATTAATGTATTCGGGAGGTGTTTTAAATGGATAAAATCGTTGAGTTCTTCACAATTATCTACAATTTCCTCAAGGAGCTGTTCATCGTCCTCGGACTCACGAAGCGTGAAGACGGCACAAATTAATTAGCGCATTTTTCTTTTTAAATTTCATTTCGAGGTGTATTTATTATGACAATCGATAAACTCATTGCTCTTCTCAAGGTTATCTTTGATTTCCTTAAAAAAATCTTCGGATTCTTTAAAGAAATTATTCCCGAGCAGAGCACGGATAAATAATTATTATTTAAATAACAAAATTGCCGCCTTTCATTTTATTATGAGGTGCGGCAATCCTTTTTTCATTCTTTTTTTACATTTTACCGAGCATTGTATTAACATTTTTACAAAAAAAGAATCCGAAGCACGGTAAAATCATGATTATTTATTACCAAAATTATTATTTTTCATTCAGCATTTAACCGCTATGCTCCGGTCGGGACTTTGTATACATTACGCCGGAAAACAAGGAGAATTTTCATGAAAACAAAATCAATAAAATCAGCAATAAGCGTTATTCTTTGCCTTTGCATGACCGTATCATTTTCAGTCATAGGCTTTGCCGGCAATGAAAACAATACCGATTATCCGTTCATCTATGTTCACGGCATGTACGGCTGGGGCGAAGGAGCGGCAAAAGAGAGCGAAACGCCGTATTGGGGAACTCAGCCTCAAAATAATGTAATAACCTATCTTCGTTCACAGGGATACACTGTATACAATCCGTCTGTCGGCGGATTCAGCAGCGCATGGGACAGAGCCTGCGAGCTTTATGCCGAGCTTACCGGAACTGTCGTAGACTACGGCGCAGCCCATTCAAAGGAATACGGACACGCCCGCTACGGACGTGATTATACGTCGCGTCCCGCAATGGGAGAGGCGTGGGATCTTGAAAGTCCGCTTAACTTTGTCGGTCATTCGTTCGGAGGCGAAACAATCCGCCTTCTGGCGTCCCTTCTTGCGTACGGAGACGAAACGGAAATGAACGCGTCGCCTGACGACTGCTCCGAGCTTTTTAAGGGCGGACACGAAAAAGGCGTTTATTCTGTCACAACAATATCCTCTCCTCACAACGGTTCAACTGTCGCAAATTATCTTGCCGACCCTGTTCTACCCTGCTTTTTTATGATTTTTCTCCTTCATTCAAAATGCGTTTCCGGCAAATCAACATTCGACCTTATGCTTGATCAATGGAACATTTCCGAAGATCCCGTAAGCGGAGAAAAAGCCGGGCTTAATCCTCTTGCATGTCTTAAAATTGCATTTTCAAAAGACCACTGCGGTTATGACCTCACGGTTCAGGGCGCGGAAAAGCTTAATAACAAAATAAAGACGGTTAAATCCGCTTACTATTTTTCATATTCCGCATGCATAACAAAGGACGCAAAATTCGGGTATTCAAAGCTTAACAAAGACTACGACGCATTTGCCCCGTTTAAAATATCATCTCCCATGATATGCGGCTCGGTTAATATGTTTATCGGCGGAAAATACATTGACAAAAGCTGGGGAGCAAACGACGGTATAGTTCCTCTCAAGAGTGCTCTTTATCCGTTTAATGAGGATCATGTGACATACGATGAGTCAAGACCTTTAATTACGGGAGTTTGGAATGTCATGCCGACTCTTTACGGCGTCGATCACTACGATTTCTGCAATGCGGCGGATGAAAAAGCGTTCGGTTCTCTCGACGGATTCTTTAAATTCTATACGGATCTTTCAGAGCTTATCTGCGGAATATAACAGTACGCTTTTAATAAAATACAGTAAATACCGGGCGGCAAAAAAAAGCCGTCCGGTATTTTTTCATATAAAAAAACTGTACCGGACTTCCAATCGCTGCCGGTACAGTCTAAACATAATATTCCTTACGCAATGGGCATAACAAACATCTCTCTGAGTTTTGCAAAGAATGCCTTAATTGCTTCAATAAATGCCGTAATAAAATCGGGAGTATAACTCATATCGGGATCTACAGCACTGTTTGCCTTTAAATCGAAGTTCATTACCGTCACCTCCTTACATCTTGATATTAACATACATACCGATGAAAGTCAAGCGACAAAATTAAAAATTTGTTCACATTATATATTATTTTTATTCACATAACTTATAAACGCGTCCATGTGCGCTCTGCCGTTTTCGTTCCTTGCGAAAACACCGCATTGTTCGAGAATAGCGCTGTATACCAAACCGATTTCGTTTTTGATAATATCGTCGATGTTGTTTTCATCTATTTTATCATATTTCTTATTAAAATCCATAACCCAGTCATAGTGCTTGCCGATACTCTCGTCATTTGAAAAATCAACGCCCGAAAGCATTGCATCCTTCAATAAAGCCATTTCCGTTTTAAGTCTGGCGGGAAGAACGGCAAGTCCCATAACCTCGATAAGACCGATATTCTCCTTCTTTATATGATGATACTCGGGATGCGGATGATACATGCCGTCGGGATACTGTTCGGTCGTGATATTGTTCCTCAAAACAAGATCGAGCTCATAATTTTCTCCGCGTTTTCTGGCTATCGGAGTTATTGTATTATGAGGTACGCCGTCGGTCTGTGCAAATATAAACGCGTCGGGGTCGGTATATGCTCTCCACGCCGAGAGAATTTTTCCGCCGAGAGCGCATATTCTGTCAGAGTTCCTGCCGCTTAATCTTATAACGGTCATAGGCCATTTAACAACGCCCGCCGATACGTCGTCGAATCCGTCAAATTCAAGTTCTCTCTCAACATCGGCTTTAGCCATGGCGAAGTCGTATCTTCCGCCCTGAAAATGCTCATGGGCAAGAATCGAACCGCCGACTATCGGCAAATCCGCATTTGAACCGACAAAATAATGAGGCAGGAATTTAACGAACGCAAAAAGCTTTTTAAACGCGTTTTCGTCAATTTTCATCGGCGTATGACTGCCGTTAAAAACAATACAGTGCTCATTATAATAAACGTAGGGAGAATACTGCATAAACCAGTTCTCGCCGCAGATGTCTATGGGGATAATCCTGTGATTCTCTCTCGCCGGATGATTTACCCTGCCGGCATATCCCTCGTTTTCACGACAGAGCATGCATTTGGGATAAGAAGCCGTTTTAGCCTTAGCCGCCGCGGCAATAGCCTTGGGATCTTTTTCGGGCTTTGAAAGATTTATCGTAATATCCATATCGCCGTACGGCGTATGGGTTATCCACTTCATATCTTTTTTGACTCTGTATGTTCTGATATAGTCGGAATTTCTCGAAAGCGAATAATAATAATCCGTTGCCGAGGCTCTGTCGTTGTTATATCTTGTCATAAATTCGCCGATAACCTCGCTCGGACGGGGCATAAGGCAATTCATTATTTTTGTATCGAGCAAATCCCTGTATGTAACCGAATCTCCGCACACGCCGTTTTTGACGGCAAAGTTAAGCAGAACCTTCAAAATATCCTCAAGCTCCGCCCCCTGCACGGCTTCGCTCTCCTCGTAATCGTCAGAGCCGATAACGTCTAAAATCAAATTTCTCGAATAAACGGCGTCGGCAGGTTTTATAAGCTGCCTTTCAATACCGTAATTTACAAGAGAAGCGACCGCCTCATATACTGTCATATTTACCAACCTCATTTCTCTCATTATTATACTTAAATTAATATTTCTTTACAAGTAGATAATTAAAAATATTGAATTTTGTCTTAGTATATAGTAAACTGTAAAACGGTGATAACAATGGAACAGAAAAATATAGACAGATTAAACGCCTTGGCAAAAAAATCGAGGGAAACCGGACTTACCGAGGACGAAAAGGACGAACAGCAGAGATTAAGACGCGAATATATCGACGCATACAAATCGTCGCTTCACGGAGTGCTGAGCAATTCGTATATCGTCCGCCCCGACGGAACAAAGGAAAAGGTCAGACGTAAAAAACCTCAGAACAACAATTAAAAAAAGCCCGTACCGTTATTCGTAAAAACGAAATCGATACGGGCTTATCTTTTTAAAACAATTAAATCACGGCGCATTTTTTCGGCGAACGCTCAGTTTTTATTATCGATATGGATATCCATCTGCGGATACGGAATGCCGATAGAATGCTCGTCGAGCAATTTTTTTATATCCTCCAAAAGGGTAAATTTCGTTTTAAGGTAATCCTCCGACCCGCACCATGCGTAAAGCTGAAAATCAAGCGCACTGTCTCCGTATTTTACAAGAACCGCCTCGCACTCCGGTGAAGAGAGCACAAGCTCGTTATCCTGCGCGGCCTTCATCAAAAGATTTTTAACGGTTTGAACGTCCGCCGAATAATCGACCGAAACGTCAAGCATCAGCTTCCTTATCTCAAATGCGTTGCAGTCTTTAATTGCCGTATTTGAAATTTCACTGTTTGGAATAAGAACCATACTGTTGTCAGGCGTAATGATTTTCGTATAAAAAATGTTTATGGACTTTACCGTGCCCTCGTATTGTCCGGAGCTTATAAAATCGCCGACCTTAAACGGCTTCATAACTGCTATTATAAATCCGCCCGCTATATTGCTCAGGCTTCCCTGCAGCGCAAGACCGACGGCAAGACCGCACGAACCGATTATCGTTATCATTGACGCCATCGGAACTCCGAGTATCGACGCGACAATTATAACAAGAATTATTTTAAGCCCTATGGAAACGACGCTCTTCATAAACGACGCCATAGTCGGATCTATTCTCGAATAAGCCTTTGATTTTTTAAATTTATTGACGCATATGTTTATAAGCCGCCAGCCAATGACAAGTATTACAAGACTGATAATCAGATTGATTCCCGCCGAGGCAAGATACTCCTTTATCTGATCCCAGAATTTATCAAGAAACGTCGCCGTTTCCTGGATATTCTCCTGAGCGTTTCCTATGCCGGTGCTGACATCCTCAACAACCTTCTGCAATGATGTAAAATCTTCAGCGTTCATTTTTCTATCTTCATCGAAATATCGAAAGCCTTTACCGAGTGCGTGAGCGCACCCATTGATATAATATCGACTCCGGCTTTTCCTACCTCGGAAATATTATCGAGCGTTACGTTTCCGCTCGCCTCTGTGAGCGCGCGTTTATCTATTATTCCGACAGCCTCGCGCATTGTATCGACATCCATATTATCGAGCATTATAATATCCGCGCCGGCTTTTAATGCCTCGTTGACCTCGTCGAGAGTTCTCGTTTCAACCTCAATTTTTACGGTATGTCCGATCTTGCCTCTCAAAAGTCCTACGGTCTTTTCGATCCCGCCGCCGGCGTCTATATGATTGTCCTTAAGCATAGCCGCGTCGGAGAGATTGAAACGGTGATTCCTGCCTCCGCCGCACGTTACCGCGTATTTCTGCAATGCGCGGAGTCCGGGGAGAGTTTTTCTTGTATCGGCAATCGACGCGCCCGTACCCTCGACGGCTTTTACCGCACAGCTCGTCATAGTCGCGATTCCCGACATGTGCTGTATTAAATTGAGCGCGGTACGCTCGCCCTGAAGCAGAAAAACGCCCTTACCGGAAAATTTAACTATAACGTCGCCCTTTTTAATCTCATCGGAATCGTTTTTAAGCTTTTCATATTCAAACGTATCGTCAAGAAGCTCGAAAACTCTCATCGCAACGTCGATTCCGCACAGAACGCCGTCAGCCTTTGAAACAAAATATGCGCTTACGCGCTCATTTTCGTCAAGGACATACGCGGACGAAATATCAAGATAATTTATATCCTCTTTAACTGCATTTTTTATAATATCGTCAACATAGAATTTAGGCAGTATCACTGCTCCTCGACCTCCTTTAATATGATTCTCGCCGCCGTCGCCATGCTCAAAGTCTCGCAAAATTCGGTTGTTACGGCATACTTTCCTCCACGCAGTCTTTTCAGAATATCGTCAATCTGAAAAAGTCCCTGTCTTACGGCGGCCTGATCGGGGAATACAAAATACGCTCTCTGCATTACCGAACGTATATCCGTCTTGATGGAGGCGGGAACGGGTGCGCCCGACGCGTCATATGAATACGGATGCTCCTCAACCTTCGGAAAACCTGCCGACATACAGCGTTTTATATCGTCTGCGGCACGTTTTGAAAATACAAGAGCCTCGAGAAGAGAGTTGCTTGCAAGCCTGTTTTTGCCGTGAACGCCCGTGTTTGCGCATTCGCCGGCGGCATAAAGTCTTGATACTGTCGTTTTAGCGTCAAGATCTGTTTCTATTCCGCCCATAAGATAATGCTGACACGGAAAAATCGGTATTAAATCCTTCGTCATGTCAACACCGTATTTAAGACATCCCTCATAAATTCCGGGGAATCTGTTTTTAAGAAATTCGCTGTCCTCATGCGTTATGTCAAGATAAAAATGATTGCTTCCCGTCCGTCTTGATTCAAGGATTATCGACTTTGAAACAACATCTCTGGGAGCAAGCTCGAGACGTTTGTCGTACCTGTCCATAAAACGCTCTTTGTTGACGTTTTTAAGATACGCACCCTCGCCCCTCACAGATTCGCTTATAAGAAACTGTTCGCCGTCGTCGGAGTCAAACGCTGTCGGATGAAACTGGACGTAACTTAAATTTTTAATCGACGCGCCAAGCTCGTACGCAATTCTGATTCCGTCGCCCGTCGCGGTTTTGGGATTGGTCGTATATTTATAAATTCTGCCGATACCGCCCGTGCAGAGTATACAGTACGAGCAGAAAACGCTGTGAAGAACGCCGTCCGTGATAATATCGGCTCTGAAACCGCTCTTGACCCTGACAAGTCTGTACAGCGCGGAATTTTCGCACTGCTCTATATTTTTACGCATTTCAACCTGCTCGCTGAGTTTTTTTACAATCTCCGCGCCCGTTGTATCCTTATGGTGCATAATACGGCGTTTTGAATGTCCGCCCTCGAGCGTTTTATCAAGCGTTCCGTCGGGCTTTTTGTCAAAATCAACGCCCATATTCTCCATAATATCCGTAACGGCTTTCGGTCCCTCGTGAACAAGCAGATCGACAGCCTCCGGGTCGTTTGCCTGACGTCCCGCTATCATCGTATCGTTAAAATGCTCCTCATAGCTGTCGTATTTAAGATCGAGAACAGCCGCTACTCCGCCCTGGGCAAGATTACTGTTGGATGTGATTTTATCATATTTGCAAAGAAGAAGGACGTCCGTATCCGCATTAAACTGAAGCGCGCCGTATTTTCCCGCGACTCCGCTTCCGACTATAAGAACGTCGTAAATTTTCTTCCCCGTTAATTGTTTATCCGACATAATAAACACCTTACATATTAAAATTCACGTTAATTATAACACGTTTAAAACAAATTTGTATACTCTTTTTTAAATAAATATAACTTGAACATACGCGTTTATTATGGTAAAATGTAACGTACAAATACACAAGAGGCTTTTTTTATGATTGAATTTCATCATAATTTAGACGAAAAAGAGAAATGTATTCTCGTCAGCGCAGATACCGGTTACTTTGACGCCGAGCTTTCGATAAGCGAACTCGAACAGCTTGCCGAAACCGCGGGTGCGGAAGTTTACGGAAAAATGATTCAAAAACGGGACAAGCCCGAGAATACGACGTTTATCGGAGAGGGCAAATTATACGAGCTTCGGGATATGTGCCGAAACGCAGACATCGATCTGCTGATTTTTGACGGAGAGCTTACTCCGTCGCAGCAGAGGAATATTGAATATTTTACCGATGTCAGAACAATAGACAGAACCATGCTTATACTCGACATTTTCGCTCTCAACGCAAAAACCGGCGAGGGCAGGCTTCAGGTTGAACTGGCTCAGCTTCGCTACATGCTCCCCCGCCTCTCCGGGAAGGGAGCGTCGATGTCAAGGCTCGGAGGCGGAATCGGAACGAGAGGTCCCGGAGAAAGTAAATTGGAAAGCGACAAAAGACATATCAGAAGGCGAATAAAATCGCTTGAGGATTCTCTTGAAAACGTTATAAAAAGAAGAACTCTTCTTCACAAACGAAGGGAGAAAACGGGCGTTACGACCGTCGCAATCGTCGGATATACGAACGCGGGCAAATCAACGCTTTTAAATGCTCTGACCGACGCCGGAGTACTGACGGAAAATAAGCTTTTTGCCACTCTCGACCCGACGTCGCGCGCATTAAAACTGCCGGACGGCAGAACCGTTATACTTGTAGATACGGTAGGATTTATTTCAAGACTGCCTCACTCTCTTGTCGAATCGTTCAAATCGACGCTCGAAGAAGTCGTTTATGCGGATCTTATATTAAACGTATGCGACGCGTCAAATCCCGATTACGAACAGCAGATAAATGTAACTCTCGACACAATAAAAGAATTGGGCGCGTCCGACAAGCCGGTTCTTACGGTATTTAACAAATGCGACCTTACGCCGAACCTGCACTTTTTCTCCGCGGACAGGAACACGGTAAGAATTTCGGCAAAAACGGGCGAAGGGCTCGAAGCTCTTCTTAAAAAAATCGCCTCAATGCTTGAAAATTCCAGACGGAGGGTTAAGCTTATAATCCCGTATTCGGACGGAAATTTAACCTCAAGAATCAGAAACGACGGCGAGCTTATAAGCGAGGAGTATACGTCCGACGGAATTATGATTGACGCGGTTCTCGATTCGGGATTTTTAAATCTTGTAAAGGATTATATAATTTCCGGCGAAGCACTCCGCGACGAGTGAATAAAGACGAGTGAATAAACAATATTAAAACAATACATATTTGAAAGGACATCGAAACACATGGATAAGTATCTCATAATCAACGCCGACGATTTCGGCATGTGCCACGCGCACAACATAGCGACAATGGATTTGTTAAAAAGCGGAGGAATTACATCCGCTACGATAATGACTCCGTGCGCATGGGCGAATGAAGCCGCTTCATTCGCAAAGGAAAACCCTCAGTTCGCCATAGGCGTGCATCTGACGACAACGGCGGAGTGGAATCGTTATCGCTGGGCTCCCGTAAATTCGTCGAACACGGAATCGTTAAGGGACGAACAGGGCTATTTTTATCATGAATCTGACGAATTTGCGAATGCCGCAGACCTTAACGAAACAGTCGGCGAGATTACAGCGCAGATAGAAAAAATGCGTAAACTCGGCGTTGAGCCGTCGCATGCCGATAATCACATGGGTTCTCTCTACGGCGTTGAAACAGGCAGATTCGAGCTTCTTGCCGCAACTATCGAGGCAGTCGGAAAATACGGACTTCCTTTCAGATTCCCGACAAAAATCACCGACGCGATGTTTGACAACGCCATGCTCGATATCAAAGTACCCAAAGAGGCGGTAGAACAGCTCTTTGCAAAATTTGAACAGCTCGGAAACGCAAACAACGTTGCAATGCTTGACTATCTTCTCCCCGGCGACTGGAACGGTCCGCAGGCTGAAAGCTATGAAAATTTTAGAGAATATATATATGAGCTCTACCGCTCGTTCGAGCCGGGAATCACCGAAACGTACATTCATCCCGCAATCGAATGCGAGGAGATTAAGAACATTACGGGCACGTGGAACCGCAGAGTTTGGGAGTACAGACTTTTCTCCGACCCGAAAACAAAACAGCATATCGATTCTCTGGGTATCAAGCTTATTAACTACCGTGACCTTAAAGCCATGAGAGGATATAAATAATCAATCCGGTATTGATAAAAAAACGCGCTCCGTATTGTCCTAAACGTTACGGAATACGAAAGGAGTCGAAAAATGAAGCATTTTAAATTCGGCAACGGAAATAAAAGCTTTGTGATACTGCCCGGTCTGTCCGTACACGGCATAATGAGCTTCGCGGACAGCATTGCCGAAGCTTATGCGGAATTTTCAAAGGAATATACCGTTTATGTTTTTGACAGAACAGACGACATTTCAGAGGGCTGTACGATAAAAAGCATGTCGGACGATACGGCAAAGGCAATGAGGACGCTAAATATTAAAAAAGCCGACGTTTTCGGAGCTTCTCAGGGCGGAATGATTGCAATGCGTCTCGCGGCGGAGTATCCCGAACTTGTCGGCAAGCTCATACTTGCCTCAACGCTTGCCGAAAAAAACGATACCTTTACCGGCGTTATCGGCGAATGGATACGCTTAGCCGAGGAAAAAAACGAAGAGAAGCTTATCGACAGCTTTATAAGCAACGTATACTCCGAAAGAACCGTAAACGCCTGCCGCGATATACTGATTTCATCGCTTTTACCTATAGGCGACGACGACTTCCGGCGTTTTGTTTTATCGGCAAAAGCGTGTCTGTCGTTTGATTTTCACGAAAAGCTTCCGCTTATTCACAAGGACGTTCTTGTAATAGGATCAGAGGGCGACCGCGTCGCGTCAGAGTACGGGTCAAGACAGATTGCCGACGCACTCGGCTGCGAAATTTACATTTATGACAAGACATACGGACATGCAGTATACGACGAAGCGCCCGATTTTAAACAGAGATGTCTTGACTTTCTGCGAAAATAAATGTATTATATAACCTCTCAAAACACAATTCAAATGCAGGATTTTACGTATTCTTAATAAAGTTTTGACTCCGATTTTACAATGAAGCAAGGGAGATGAAACCATTGACCGAACGAATTTTTAAAGCAGAGGAAAAAAACATTGACTCCGTTATCGATTTTACGCAGTCTGAGCTTGCAAAGGCAAACTGTCCGGTTAAATTGCAAACCTCTGTATGCGTTGCAATAGAGGAGATATTTGTAAATATTGCAAAATACGCATATCCCGACGGCGAAGGAACAGCTAAAATTTCAATTGATATTAACGAAAAAACAAATATTGCGTCATTCGTCATTTCAGATAACGGAATCGCATTTGACCCGCTGAAAAAAGACAACCCCGATATCACGCTTCCCGCAGAAAAAAGGGAAATAGGCGGTTTGGGAATTTTTATCGTCAAAAAAACAATGGATTCTGTCGGCTACACACGAAAAAACGGTGAAAACATACTGACAATGACAAAGAAGCTTGAAGGGAGCAAAAAAATATGACAGTAACATCCGAACAGGAAAACAAAAAATTAACTATGCATATTTCCGGCAGACTTGATACAATAACGGCGCCGGAGCTCAAAAAAGAAATCGATGAAATTCCCCCTGAAATAACAGAGCTTGTTTTAGATATAACGGATGTCGATTACGTATCGTCCGCGGGACTTCGCACACTGTTGAGCGCACATAAAAAAATGAGCGCCATAGGCTCTATGAAAATAACCGGAGTATGCGACGTGGTAATGGAAGTATTGGAAATGACAGGCTTTTCCGACATTCTGACAATAGAATAAAAGTACCGAACCGCGTCTTTTATCATAATTTTTGCTTCATAACAAACATAGTCCGTATTTACGGACTGTCAATGTGATATTATTTTAATGAGGATAAAATGATTTATTTCTCTCCACACTAAAATGAGGTGAAGTCATGAGTAAAAAGGGACACAGCGAAAGAGGTTTCTTCGGCAATATTAACCACTATGACGAATACGGTCATAAAACAGGATACAGCAGTCCGGGATTTTTCGGCGGCTATAACAATTATGACGAACACGGTCATAAAACGGGACACAGCGATCCGGGCTTATTCGGCGGTTATAATCATTATGACGCTCACGGCAAAAAAACGGGACGCAGTAACCCGGATTTATTCGGCGGTTATGACCATTATGACGCTCGCGGAAATAAAACAGGTCACAGCGACCGGGGACTGTTCGGCGGTTATAATCATTCCTCCTCCGAAGGATGCTATATAGCAACATGCGTCTACGGCTCTTACGACTGTCCTCAAGTTTGGTCGCTGCGGAGATTCAGGGATGAAACGCTTTACAAAACATGGTACGGACGTGCATTTATACGTATATATTATGCGGTCAGTCCGTCTCTCGCAGAAAAATTCGGTCACTCGGAAATTTTCAAAAAGCTGTGCCGAGGCAGACTTGACCGCATGGTAGACAAACTTCAGGCAAAAGGCGTAAAATCAACGCCGTATAAAGACAAAAACCGAAAATAACGACAGAATACCTAAGCTTCGGAAATCGACCCCACGCAGTCCGTCAGCTTATAAACCCATAAGAACAACAAGCACCGTCACGCATTTCCGCAAACGGTGCTTGTTTCAGCTTCATAAATCAAAGCAGGCGAACAATCCGCCGCCTGCTTTGATTTTATTTTTATCCTTTATCGGTATCGAAGAAGCCAAGACCTCTCAATGCGTTGATAAAGCGTTTCATATAATCAAACGACGTAACCGGCCACATAAATCCCATTCTGTAAAGAACCTGCATCGTGTATGCGTTGCTCTTTGCGACAGTGAAGGTTTTCTGTCCGTGAGCCATATTCTGATACGCAATCATACTCGATAAAATCTTTGCCTTTTCGGGATTCTGCTCCGCCCTGTCAAGAGCCGCCATGTATTCGTCCTGTTCAGCGCCCTCGGAATGAAGCCCGATTTTGTTCATTTCCGTGTAAAGATCGCCCATAATAAGAGTATGATTATTAAACGGATGGAATACAGTACACTCCTTCGGAGTCTGAGCCAGAAGAAGAATCGCCCTTGCGACAAAATCTACCGGTGAAAGCTCAAACGGCGTTTCCATCGCCTCATACGGATATTTTCCGATAAGCAGCGTGGATTTCAGTCTGCCCATAAACGTGTTTGTAGTAAAGTTTATCTGATATTCGCCGTCGCTGTTTCGTGCGGCAAGCGTGCCGACTCGCATGATTTTTGCATTAAAGCCTTTCGAAGCCTCCTCGAGGACGGCTCTTTCGGCAAGAAACTTTGAGAGCGTATATTTTGAGCCCTCGTACTGACCGAAATAAAGCTGATTCTCCTTAAGCCTGTCAACGGGTCCTTTTTGACCGATAAACATTCCGCCTATACTCATCGTTGAAACCTGGATAAGACGTGCGTCTGCCTGTTTACAGAAATCAAGCACATTGAGCGTTCCGTACAGATTTACATCCTCGATATCCGTTCCGTTTGAAAAATGCTTGACATTGGCGGCGCAGTTAATCACGGTATCGATACCCTTATCAAGAAGATTGTCAAAGCATGCGCGGTTTGTCACATCACCGTCCGCAACAAAAACTCTGTCGGAAAATTTTTCTCTAAGACTTTCTTCAAAATAGTAATAATAAATTGAATTCAATCGATTTTCAGCCGTATTGCCGTGCTTACCGCGAATCAGACAGTAAACCCTGCCCGTATACCTGTGAAGCAATTCATAGAGTATATGGGCTCCGAGAAATCCCGCCGGACCTGTAAGCAGAACGTCGCCAAGCTCCTGACGCTCACCGTTTCTGAATGAATCGATATTGTTCTTTTTAAGAAGCTCGTTTATATTTGAGTAATCATAGTCCGCAAGATTTTCGTCATTTTCCTCAGATGAATCATCCCTGCCGGCAAGCCTTGCGAGAGCCTGAGGCGTCGGATTTTCAAAGACGTCATTATATGCTATTTCGATATTTTTCTTCGACGCCGAAATTACAATTCCGGTCACCGTGAGCGACGTACCGCCGATATCGAAGAAATTATCATCTGCATACACGTTATCAAGCTTAAGGATTTCAGCAAAAATATCGCAGAATGTTTTCTCAAGTTCATTTTTCGGAAGCTGTCCGTTTTCCGTTTTATCGAGCTTCGGCTCGGGTAAGGCCTTTGTGTTTATCTTGCCGTTGGGCGTAAGAGGCATTGCGTCAAGCTGTACATATACACTCGGAACCATGTAATCCGTGAGCGTTTTCTTAAGCTGATCCTTGATATACTCAGTTTCAAGCTGTCTTTGAGCCGTGTAATAGGCGCAGATTGCGTCGGTTTTTCCAACCTTTCTTATAAGCGCGATTCCGGTTTTGATTCCGTCAACAGCCGTCAGGCATTTTTCAATCTCACCGAGTTCGATACGCAGACCTCTCAGTTTAACCTGATTGTCGGTTCTGCCGAGAATAACAACGTCGCCGTCAGCGGTCCATTTTGCATAATCGCCCGAACGGTATGTGCGTTCGCCCTTAAATTCGACAAATGACTTCGCCGTCTGTTCGGGCAGATTTCTGTATCCGAGCGCGACTCCGCAGCCTTGAATCAGAAGTTCTCCGACAACTCCGACAGGGAGAGGATTATCATCCGAATCAACAATATATTCCGTATAATTTCGCAGCGGTCTGCCGACCGTTATAACGTCCGCGTCCGTAAGATTCTTCGCGTTTGAAGAAACGGTAATCTCGGTAGGACCGTATGTGTTTATAATAACGGCGTTTGTTTTTTCGCGCAGAAGATTCAGCAGTCTGTCGGGATATTTTTCGCCGCCGGAAAGTATAACCTTACAGTTTGCCATTGCCCGTGTAAATTCGTCAAGCTCCATGTACTGTAAAAGCCTTGACGGCGTAGAATTAAATACGTCAACGCCGTTTTCCGTAAAGAATTTTGCAAGAGCGGAGGGATTCATCGTCTGTTCATCGCTTGCAAATACGAGCGTAAGACCGTGACAGAATGAGAGAAGAGTTTCCTTCATCGATAAATCGAAGCTGACGGTAGTTACCGAACCGTATACATGGCAGTTATCGACAACATTGCAGACCTGAACGTTTGAAACGCTGTATGAAAGATAGTTTGCAATGCCTATATGACGAAGCATAACGCCCTTAGGCTTGCCTGTAGAGCCTGACGTATAAATAATATATGCAAGATCCTCAGGCTTAACGTCAACACTCGGACAGCTGTCGTCAGTACCGGCAAGAAGCTCCGAAACGTCAACGGTTTTCTCATATTTTTCAAGAAGTTCGCCCTCGGTTATAACGAAATCGGCGGCGCTATCCTCGATTATGTTGTCGATTCTCTCCTTCGGATATTCGGGACATGACGGAATGAACGCCCCGCCCGCCTTGAGAACTCCGAGAAGAGATGTGAAAAATCTTGATGTCCTGCCAAGCAGAAGAAGAACTCTTCCGCCTTTTTTAAGTCCTTTTTCAATTAAGGCGTTTGCGGTAATATTTGAAAGCCGGTCAAGTTCTCTGTATGAAAGCTTGCCGTCGCAGGCAATCAATGCGGTTCTTTCGGGAGTTTTTTCAACCTGCTTTTCAATCATTTTATGAAGTATCTTTATTTCAACGGGAGCAATCTCGCTTGATTTAAAACGTTCAAGCAAAGCCGACGAATCATTGTCGAGAAGAGAAACCTTTCTGATTTTTCCGTTCGGATTTTCAATTATATGCTCTACGGCGTTCAAAACGGATTTTGCAAGCGTTTTCATGATTTCACCGCTGTAAAGAGCGTCGTTATACTGAACGACTACGCTCGGTCTGCCATCGTATTCCTCGATATGAACGGCTGTTTTAAACTTTGCCGTGTCCATTTCAAGACAATCGAATCGAACCGATTCGCCGTTAAACTCGATACCGTCAACGACTCCGAGCTGATATTCGTACATAATGTTTGGCGCATAACCGTACTTTGCGCAAATTCCGGTATACGGATAAATCTCGTTTTCTATAGCGGATGTAAATACGTTCTTGCTCTTTCTGACAAATTCAAGCGAGGTTATGTCCCCGACTTCGATTGAGAGCGCAAGAGTTTTTACAAACATGCCGAAGCAGTTCGCAAGCCGTATATCGCTCCTGCCGTTGCTGATGGTGCTTATATAAACATTTCTGCTGTTTACAAACCTCGAAACCGCATAAAACGTTCCCGCAAGGAAAAGATGCGCCGGCGTTACCTCATTTTCACGGCAGAATTTTTCAACCTTTTCCATGTCGAATGAAACCGCCTGCGACGCAAGCCTGCCGTCCTCGGCTTGTCCTCTGAGATCGGCCGTAATTTCGCTTGCCGATTCAAAATTCTCCATCATAGAATCGAAGAATCTTTCCGCCTCTTTATATTTTTCTCCGTTTTCGGACTTTATTTCATCCTCAACATAGTCAAAGTACGTATAGCTCTCCGGTTTAATCTCTCCGCCCTCATACAATATCTTAAGCTGCTCGAAGAACAGAGCGACCGACGCGCCGTCAAAAATAATATGGTGAAAATCACAAAGAAGGTAAACCGCCTTTTCCGTTTTGGCAACGCAGATTCTGAATAACGGAGACTTCATAAGATTGTACGGCTTCACGAACTCCTTTTTGAATGCTTCAAGCTGTTTCTCGGTAAACTCTTTAACTGGGATATCCGGTTGTGCCGAATCGGTGAATTTCTGTCCGATCTCATCATTTTCAAGCGTAAGACCCGTCATGATATACGGATGCGCCTTTATAACCCGAACTATGCAGTCCGCAAGCCTGTGAGCGTCGGTCGATTTTGGAAAAGCAATGATTGACGGAATATTATAAGTCGTACCGTACGGATTTTTCATACAGTCGATATACACTCCGAGCTGCGTTTTTGAAAGCGGATAAAAAGTCTTGTAATCCTTCTTTTCCTTTTCCTCGGCGACCTTCGGCTTTACGGCGCCGCTGAACATAAATTCCTGAAGCTCGTCCTCTATTGAAAGAACCGAGCATCCCTTCATCATTTTTTTGACCTGAGTCTCAAAACCGAACGTCTTGTTAAGTTCAACGGCAAGCTTGATAACGGAAAGCGACGTCATGCCCGCGTTGATAAGGTTTTCGGAAATATCAAAATCATCGTGTCCGATAACTCTTTTGACAATCTCCGAAATTTTCTTTTCAAGGAATGTAAGCTCCCTCTCGGCGGAATTTTTCTTCTTTGAAGCGTCAGATTTAATTTCCGGAAGGCTGCGCCTGTCGAGTTTTCCGTTTACGTTAAGCGGAATCGCGTCAATCTGCATGATTGCGGCAGGAACCATGTACGGAGGTTTGTTCTCGAGAATAAATTCGTTAAGCTTCTGAACGTCGATTTTTTTATCTGCAACAATATATGCGTGAATGCACTGTCCGCCGCCCTCAAGAGACTTGGCGACAACGGCGCAGTTGGTGATTGAATCAAATTTGCGGATAATCTTATCGACCTCGGAAAGCTCTATGCGGAATCCTCTGATTTTAACCTGTCCGTCGTTTCTGCCGATATAGTCAACCCTTCCGTCGTCGATAAAGCGGACAATATCGCCCGTATGATAAAATCTCTCATAGCCCTTTTGAGTACAGTAAGGGTTCTTTTCATAAATCTTTGCGGTCTGCTCGGGACGGTTAAGATATCCTCTTGAAACCTGATAACCCGAAGCGCAAAGCTCGCCGAGCGCGCCGACGGGAAGTCTTCTTTTGTATTTGTCGATTATGTAAAGCTTAACGTTGTCAACCGATTTGCCGACCGGAATTCTGTCATAGAGCTTATCAACCTTCTGAGATGTAATATAAACAATACACTCCGTAGGTCCGTAAATATTGACAAGCACAAAATTTTCGGGCGGTTCGAGCGGAACGAGCCTTTCTCCGCCTGTTATAAGATATTTAAGCGAATGATTTTCAATCTCTGTCGCAAATTGTCTTGCCACCTGAGTTGTGATAAAAACATGAGTAACGCCGTTGTCCTCAAAATATCTGTTCAGTCTGACAAGGTCAAGTCTGATATCCTCGTCGATAACATGAAGCTGCGCCCCGGCGGCAAGAGGACAGTACATCTCCATAAGGCAGGCGTCAAAGCCGTAGCTGGCATATGCCGCATAAATGCTGTCGGGCGTTACATCGTAATTTTTTATGTGAGTTTTGCACATCGCAAGTAAATTCCGATGCTCAAGCATTGCTCCCTTGGGAGTGCCTGTAGAACCGGACGTATAGATAAGAATAAACAAATCCTCCGGCGACGGCGTCTCCGATACGGGGACTGTTTTCGGCAAAGACGGAATATTCTTTGTCAAAAGAATCTCTCCGTCATAATCGGGCAGCAGCTCAAGCAGATGCTCATCCGCAATCAGAAGCTTTGCGTCCGCGTCCTTAATCATGAAGCGAAGTCTTTCCGTAGGATATGACGGATCAAGGGGCTGATAAGCCGCTCCCGCCTTCATAACGCCGAGAGACGCAATCGGCATATATTCGCTTCTCGTTATGAGAATTGAAACTATATCCTCTCTGCCGATACCCTTTGAATGAATATAACCGGCAATGCGGTCGGTTATCTCGTTAACCTCGGCATAGGTATATTTCTTTTCTTTATAGACAACTGCGATTTTGTCAGGAGTTTGTCTGCAGTTTTCCGCAAACAAATCGACAATCGTTTTGCTGTCGTCATAAGCGAGCTCCGTCTTGTTAAAGCCGTCAAGCACATCGAGCTGTTGTCCGCTCACAAGCTCCGTTTCACATAGCTTCGTTTTTTTCAGAAACTGTTCGGCAACCGTTATAAACGAGTCGGCAAACGACCTGACAGTTCCCTCTCTGAACAAATCGCTTCGATATTCAAAACGCAGAACGAATTTTTCGCCCTCTTCAAACACCATTACATTTAACTTTGAAACCGCACTCTTTGAAACAATAATATTCAGCCTAAATATCCGTCCGCCGAGCTCTATTTTATTTAAAATATTGCCGCCCTGATACGCCATCATAATATCTGCGCCGAGGTCATAATCAGACGCAAGATTCATAAACGGATACGAATCGTTCGCGACAGTCTCGGTTATGCTCTTACGTACATTTTTAAGAAAATCCGCAACGGAGGACTCCTCGTCGATATCCGCGTGCATCGGAAGAGTGCGAACCATCATTCCGACCGTATTTAAAAGTCTCTTATCAAATCTGCCGTGCGTAACGGTACAAATTGAAACCTCGTTCTGATTGGTAAATTTTGAAACGGTATACTCATATACGCCGAGAAAAACGGTATAAGGCGTTATATTATTTTTAAAAGCAAAACCGCGTACGTCCTCGACGGAAAATCTGCCCTCGGTCGTTACGGTAAAATAACTGTTGGGCTTGTTCTCAACCTCGGAATTATCAGCAAAATCCTCCGTAATTTCCGTTTTTTCTTCGACCGATGAAAAAATACCGTCGTAATATTCCTTTGACTTTTTATAAATCTCGGTTTCTTCAAGCTTTTCTTCAAAAACGGACAAATCGAGCTGTGTGAATTTTTCGCGGACAAGCTCCTTCCCGTCATATGCAAGCGAAACGTCATTGCAAAAAACGGTTGCGGATGTGCCGTCGAAAATAATATGGTGAAAATCCATAATAAATATAAATTCTTCACCGCACTCAAAAACGGAAAACCTGATAAGAACATCCTTTTCAAGGTCAAACGGTTTGACAAAATCCTCCGCCGCCTTTTCAAGATTATCAACACGGACGACGGGGATGTCAAAATCGATTTCATCTCTGAGCCTCATCATCGGACTGCCCGTTGAATTGTCAATAACGATTTTTATAACCGGGTGATTATCAACCGCTTTTTTTACGGCCTGCCTCAGTCTGTCAATGTCTATTTCGCCCTTATTGAAGCGAAAAAAGCATGGTATATTGTACATCGTACCATGCGGATTGTGCATACACGAAAGATAAATTCCCATCTGGGAGGGCGTAAGCGGATAAAGCTCCCTTTTTTCTCCCTTGCACGAATCAAGCAATTCATTCAGATTTTCCATTATAATCAACTCCGTTTGTTATACTGCCGCCGACTGTCCTCGGCCGCTTAAAGTTTAATTATCGTACGGTTAAAACCGATTACCCTCGAATATTCCACGTTTTCCGATATTGCCTTTACAACGTTCAGCGGACTCGGCTCGGGGTTATCGCCGTCAAGCGGATTAAACTCCTCACCGTTATCGCGGACGGAAATAATTGTACCGTCGCTGTCGGAAAAAATTCTTATATCGATATCGGCGTCCTTCTTTTTTCCGTTCATCCTTTGAGCACAGTCCGCCGCCATTTCTTCGACGGCAACCGCTATCCTGTTTGCACGGCGCTCCTCGATTCCGTTCTTTGCAAGAAAGGATGAAAGGTACAGCGATACGCCTGCGGCATTCTCCCTTGTACCCTTAAAGGAAAGCGAGAGAAGCTCATTGTCATCCGTTTCCTCAAGAAGATAGAAATTTTTATATTTACCGCCGGATTTTTTTCTTTCGACAAGGTCAATGATATAAACGACAATAAGCGTTCCGACCTGAGATACAATGAGCGAAAACCAAACGCCCGTGATACCGAAAAATTTTGAAAGAATCAACGCCGAAGGTATTATAACGGCAATTCCGTTAACAAATGAAATTGCGGTTGAAATCGCCCTTTTCTGCGTCGCCATATAGTAATAAAGGAGCAGGAACGAAAAAGCCATTCCGGGAAAAGAAAGAGCGTTAAATCTTAAAGCGGGGACTGTTAACGCAATATCCTCGGGCGAGGTAATACCGAAAAATTTAATTACCGGTTCCGGAGATATGCATAAAAAGAGCATAATAACAACGCTTGAAACGGTGAGAACCCTTGCCGCACGGCGGAACGCGTAGCGAACGCCGTCGTAATCCCTCTCACCGAGACAGACGCCGATAATCGGAATCATCGTCTGACTTGCCCCTGTAATGAACATCGACATAAAAATCTGACTTGACGAGCATACGGAATAGGAAACCATGCCTGCGCTGCCGCCCGCGCTTTGGATAATCGTATTCAAAAACAGCATTTTTACAGCCACAAGCATTGTTCCGAGCGCGCCGGAAATACCTATCGTCACCATTTTACCGAGAGATTTAAAAAATTCAACCGGCTTAGCGAGAATTGAAAAATCAAAATGAAGCGTACTTTTTTTCGTTATAAAATGCGTCGACATTATCACAAAACCGACTGCATATCCCGACACGGTGGCGATTGCCGAACCGGCAATACCGAGTTTAAAAACGCCCATTAAAATATAATCAAGTCCGAGATTTACGACATTTGCCGTTATTACCATACCCGAAGCAAATTTGGGTCTTGCGTCAGCTCTGACAAAGTAAACCGAACACATAAACAAAAAATAAACGGGAGTGCCGATTATAAACGGGATATAATATTGATACAGCAATGATTTAAGCTCCGCGTCCTTAGTCAGAAGCGAGCATATAAATTCAGCCGCCGGAAGCTGAACGGCAGTAAAGACCGCGCTGAGCGCAATTATCACTATAAAAGTAGACGTAAAAACCCTGTCAGCCTGCCTGTCGTCGCGTTTCCCCTTCGCAAAGGAAATAATTGAAGACGCTCCCAGCCCGAAAAGAATCGTAATCGAAAAATAAAGCTGCATAATCGGCGACATGAGATTAATTGCCGCAAGCGCGTTTTGTCCGAGAAGGTTTCCCGCAATGACCGAATCGATAATCATTGCAACGTTAGTCGCCATAGCCGTCAGTACCGTCGGAAGAAAATATTCGGCATATTTTTTGTTGACGGTAGCGGCATTTCTGCCAAGTGTCATATCGCTCATTTAAACTCCTTATATAGCGGATATCCGCGTTTATATCTGTTCAATGTCAAGATAATCGCGCATTCCCGTCATATCGAAAAGCTCCGCTATCATACTGTTGACATTTACAATTTTCAAACTGCCGCCGTTGCTTTTGAGGTCTTTATAAAGCGAAAGAATTACTCTCAGTCCCGAGCTTGAAACATATTCAAGGTCATTAAAATTAAGCGTAACGTTTTCCGTTTCATCATAATCGATATCGCTTATCTCACCGATTAACTGCTGCGACGTCATAGTATCAAGACGCCCCTTAAGCGTAATGATAACGTTTCTGTTGCTGACTGCCTTGTTTATTTCCATACATAGTACCTCCGATAGGACATGTTCTTTGATTTTATGATATTCAGAATATTTCCGCCGTCTCTTCCCTCTCACCGGCATACTTTTTATGCTAAGTCCGTTAAATGCAAAGCTCTTTATTAAAGAATTATATCATATTCAAATGAAAAAGTAAAGTCGAAGCACCCATATAAATCCCCAAAAAAGCCCGACATATTTACTCTCCGTGTAATGTAAATCATCAACGTGCATAAAACGGCACACCGACCGCATACAGCCGTAAACAAAACCCGGGGCTTGATTTTACGTCAAGTCCCGGGTTTCTTTATTTATTCGTAAATTTTAGACTGAAGTCTTGCGGCGAAGCGTAAAACGCTTCTTGCCTCTTTGCTCGTTACCTTACCGTCGGAATCGATATCCGCGGATTCCTTTGTAACATCATCAGGGCTTTCGAGTTTTGCCGCGATTCTTAACATCGCTCTTGCGTCCTTCGCGGTGATTTTTCCGTCCGCTTCCGTATCGCCCTTGATAATAA
>CAVGCY010000027.1:0-31025 GCA_963627915.1 Bacteroidaceae bacterium
TTACCGTAACGGCAATATGTTACACATATGTCGTTTAATTAATACAACATAATACCGATTATGTCGTCAGGTTTTGGCGGCGTTTTTTGTTGTATTTTTTACAATATCAATTTCATTTTTTCGATTAATCTTCTATGTTGGGCGCCGGTGGAGATTACATATTTCATCCGTCATTTTCATCTCTCCCGCCTCCGATTTAATTATCAAAAAAGCGGAACACAAATACAATCCCCCCTGACATTATATACCGCCAAAAAGTAACCGCCGAACCGCAGACCCCGGAAGGGTGCGATTCGGCGATTTAATTTCACACCGCGAAACACACACGCCCCCGTCCTTTCGGACAGGGGCGATATTGTTTTGCCAAAGACTTATTGAAAGTCTTTTTTTTAATCAATCGGACAGATTATTTTCTTCCGCCGATACCGAACGAAAGGTTCTGAATAGCGGCGATAATCTTGTACCACCATGCAAGGAGTCTCTCCCAGAAGGTCATGAACTTCTCGGAAATGTTCTGCGTGGTTTCCGCAAGAATACCGGAAATACCGTCGTTGATTACGCTCTGTACGTTAGCGTCATCTCTGAGCTGGAACGGCGAATCGGCGTCAAAGTAAACGATTACGATAATCTTCGAGTTGATATCTTCATCACCCGTCTTATAAGTAACGCCTGTCGCGCCGGTAATAGCCTCAGCTCCGCTCGCAGTAACTCTGTACCACTGATACTTCATGTAAGAAGTTGAACGAGTGGGAGCCCCCATGAGAACAGCCGTAAGCTGATTGCCGGAGTAGAGAGAACCGCTGATGCCTACTACGAAGTCAATCTTGGCGATGTTAACCGTGAGGGTAACAGCCTTATCAACCGTCTTGTAGTTGGGGTCTGTGGGAGTAAATCTTACAACATAGTTTGTGAACGTTCCGACTGCATTGGGTATGTCTGCGCCGTTAATATACGCGAACTTACCTGCGCCGCTGCCGGTTGTAGTAAACTGAGCCTCGGAAAGAGCCGTACCGAAATCGATTGTTGCCGAGTCGGGGAATACAACGCCCATGGGATCGGCTTTCTCGATAACAACGGTAAGGTTGCCCGACTTGGGAGTTATGCTGAGGATGTAGTTGGAAGCCTTGGAGCCTGTAAGCGTGGGCGCGGTATAGGTAACAACCTGAGTACCTGCGTTTGCGCTTGCGGCAATACCCGTTGTCGTGTTGTAGGAAAGGGCTACGTTATCTGAGCCGTACTTGCCGGATTCGATAATGAAGTTAACGGTTACGTTCTTGGTCGAATCGTACTGTCTGTCTTCCGCTGCCGCCGTAACCTTGAGAACGGCGGGAGAAACTCTCAGAACACCCTTAACGGTTGTAAACGTGTAGTTGGTTGAATTGTGCGAGTTATTGATTATAATGTCGTATGCGCCGACCGAGCTGCCGGGAGCATAGTTTGTTGTAATAGTGTGGAAACCGCCCGCTACATTGGGGTCGTCAAGACTGTCCGTGCCGGTGAAGCCGTCAGCCGTAAGAGTGAACGAGGGAGCTTCCTTACCGTATGTTACCGCAGCGTCGTCAGCCGTGAGAATAACAAGCTTTTTGGCAACAACGACATTGATTGTAACGTCAACATCCGAATAGTTGGAGTTTGTGGAAACATACTTACCTGCATAAGCGTTTACATCACAGGTGGGAACAACGGTCATATCGCTGAATACGAATCCGCCGTTTGCATCAGCATAATCCGAAAGGTCAATCTGAGCAAGAGTTCTTGTCGAATTATACTCAAGTCCGGTGATTGTCGGAGCGGTTACAACGGGAACAGCCTTTGTGATAACGGCGTTAATTTCATCCGCATTGGAGATAACAACGTTATAGTTATCCTTTGAAATACCGTTCTTATCGTACGTTACATTTGTAACCTTGTTTGTTCCGGCATTAGCCGAAGCCATAGTACCCTTACCGTTGGTAAGATATACATCGACAGCGTCCTCTCCGCTTACATAGCCGGAGATATTCGAGAACAGGATATCAACCTCTGTGCTGCCGTTATAGGCTCTCGTCGAAGCGGTTGCCTTTACGGAAAGCGTTGCGGGATTGATAGTGCCGTCCGCAGATTTAACAACGAGATTGTAGTTTTCCGCGTCCGCTCCGGTAAGAGCCATGCCGTAAGCCTTAACAGCCTTTGTACCTGCGTTCTTATCCGCAAACTGGAAGTAATATCCGGGAGCGAGCGAAACTACAGTTCCGTCAATCGCGCCGGTCTGAGAAACAACAGCGTTTGCCGTCAATGTTCCGTCGTATGTCTTAGCTTCGGGTGCATAGGTTACGGTATAGTCAATCTTGCTGATTGAGAACGAACCGACTTCAAGACCCGATACGGGACCGTAATACTTATCCGTATAAACGGTATCGCCGGATTTAAGCGAAGGAGCGGCGATATCAACCGTTACAACGTATGAACCTGCGTTTTTGGGAGCTTCGACGCTGCCGTTATAGTAAACGGTGATAGCTCCGACGTAACCTGCATATTCATCCTTTACAGTTACGTTCGCTGAATGGAACTGATTGTCATAAGCGCAGTCAGAGGGAACGGAAATGTTCAGCTGAGCCGCGGTTACGGGTGTAAGAGCCTGAATTACCGCCGAGGTTTCGATACTTGAAGCAGTGCCTGTGTAACCGTTATTGCCCTTAGAGGTAACGACTACCTTAATCTTTTTGCCGATATCGGCAGAGGTAACGGAATATGTTACCGAATTTGCAGTGCCTACGGCAACGTCGCCGCAGTACCACTGAATGTTATAAACAGCCGTATCATCGGGATCCATTGAAGCAAGGGACGCAGTGAGCGTCTGACCTGCCATGGGCGAACCGGAGATAACGGGGATACCGGTAATTTCCTTTTCGTTAATTGTAAGAACTACGCTTACGTTTACGGTATTGTAGTTATCGGTATCTGCGGGAATAAATGTTGCGGTATATGACGAACCGTTCTGAGCATATGCGGGAACAGTCGACGACTGCTGATATGCAAATGAACCGGCAACTCTATTTCCGTTAACGGGGTTGAGAACAGTTTCACCCGTAAATACTGCGTCTGCAAGAGACTGAGTATAAACGATTGAAGCCGAGGGAGCAACCGTTACGCTCGGGGTTGCCTTGAAAACGGTAACCTTACCGTTTGCTCCCGCGAACGTGTAGTTCTTTGCAGTAAGTTCGCCTACGACAGCCGTCGAGGTGTACTCGTTAACGGGTCTGTTCTGAGCGTAGGTCGTTGTATAAGTGATTGTTCCCGTAATAACGACAGTCGAAATGGTGTCGCCTGCAACGAAGCCCGAATACGTGCTTGTAAACGAGGGAACGGGCGAACCGTAAACAACAGCCTGATCGTCGGGAGTTACGGTAAGTACAGCCTTATTTACTGTAAGAGCGCCGTTATTTACCGTTATTTCATAATTATCGGAAGAGCCTGCATTGCACGAAATTACATAAGTTCCAGCGTCCGCGCCTACATAGTAATTTTCAACATTTACCATGGGTTCGGGTGAAAGAACAGTGTAATTGTCGTCGCCGTAGAAGCCGTCAAACGTTAAATCGTTAACGGTGTATACGGGGATTGCGTCACCGTAAGTAATTTCGTCGTTTGCAACGTTTACGGTAAGAGCGCGTTTGCCGATTGTGAGAGTGCTGTCAACATACTTAAACGAGTAGTTGTCGGAAGCATAAGTACCGCTGATATCGATAGGATAAGAGCCGGTCTTTGCGCCCTGTGTATATGTTGTTGTCGCCGAAGCCTGACCCGTGGTAGCTACGCTGTCAAACGAATCCGTACCCGTCCAGCCGGTCATTGTAATCTGGCTCGTGATAGCGGGGATGGGATCGCCGTACTTTGCGCTCAGCTCAGGTACGGTAACGGTAATCTCTTTCTTTGCAACAGCGATTGATATATCGGATTCAACCGTGTTGTAGTTTACCGTGTCGTTGGGAGTAAATACCGCCGTATATGCGCCTTTGTTAACAACGGGAACCTCTGCGGGAGTTTTCCATGTCCACGTACCGTCAACTCCGAGAGTACCGTCAAACGAAGCAACGGCAGAGCCTGAGGGAACTGCGGAATCATTAAGATTTGCGGCAGAGTTGTATGTTAACTTATCGGGAGTCGAAACAGCCGATTTGACAACGGGAGTCGACTTTGTAATATTAACGGTTAAGCTGTCCTTATTGGCGATAACCGCCTTATAGGAAGAAGCCCTTGCGCCTGCAAGCGTTATTGTGGAATCGTCAACGGTGACGTTCTTTGCGCTGCCTGCATTTGCGTCGGTTGTATTGCCTTTAACTGCGCTCGTTACGTTAATCTCGTCAGTGCCGACAAGACCCGACGCATACGTAAGAGTAATATCAACTACGGTTGTGCCGTTATACTCTCTGTCAGCCGCGGTCGCGGTATAGCTTAATACCTTAGGCTCAACGGTGAGCGTTGCGGTTGAAGAGTTAACCGTAAATGTATTGTTCGTATCGGACGAGCCGCCGAACGAAGCGATACGCATATCATACGTGCCTGCGGGGAGATATCCGTTGCCGACGAGTACGGCATAGGAAATCCACTGCGAGTTATAGCTTATCTCAAACTGAGAAGCGTTGAGCCATCCGGCAGTCTTATTAGTGTCGTTCTCGGCAAGGTTTGTATAAGCAATCGAAGCCTTTGAAAGATCCGCATCGCCGTATGTAATCGTAAGATTTTCCGCATTGGCGGTAACCGCTCTCTTTGCAACAATAATCGTTACGTCCTGACTTACGAGGTCGTAGTTCTTCTCTGCGCTCGTGCCGGGAGTCCATGTGACGGTAATTGCAAATCCTTCCGTAGCGTCGGGATATTTATTTCCATCGATGCTTGTGATAGAGAACGTACCGAGAGGAATCTCTCCGTTAACGCCCGTTGCGGTGAGCGACGAAAGGTCTACGATATCGATATATCTCTGACCGTACGTTCCTCTGTATGTGAGGTTTGAGGGGAATCCGCCGAGAGTAACCTTAGCTCTGTTTATCGTAAGGTCAAACGTATACGTTCCGCCGAGTCTGTTCATTGCGCCCGAAATTCTGATATCAACGTCGGAGTCAACGATTACCTGAACCTTATAAGTACCCGCGTCCTTGGGAAGTCCGTCATTGGGATAAGTCGTTCCGCCGTCCGTCGAGTATTTATACGAAACGTTGATACCCGAGCCTGAGCCGGTGATGTTGTATCCTCTCGAAACTCCGGACTGCGCATTTGTGATAACGGTATCGTCGGCGGTATTACCGTTGTTGTTGACGGTGATATCCGTATCCGCGCCCATGTCGATGATGCCGAAGTTAAAATCCGTTCCGGGAACTACTGCCTTGCCGGTATAGTCAACCGTTACGGAAGAACCGGTGGAATCCTTTGTAACCGGATTGCCGGCAGAAGAAACGGCGATACGAATAGAGGCGGGGCTCTTTTCTACGTAGTTAAAATAGATAACGAGAACCTTGCCCGAACCGATGGCGGCCGAATTGTTAATGCCGGAGGAAAGCTGATACATGCCCGATCCCGTTGCGTTCCAGTTGGAAACCGTCGAAAGGCTTCTGCGGCAGAAGTCCGCAACCGCGGGAGTCTCGTATGTGATACTCGACCAGTCGTAGAATGCGGTGTTCTTTGACGCGCCGCCGGATTTGTAAAGATAGTTTGTACCGGCGTCATACGTTGCGCCGCAAAGAGCGTCCTGCCCGCTTGCGTTTTTAATGAAACCCTGATAGTTTACATTCGCATAATCGCCCGCGCCGTTGTTGTTATAACTTATATTAACAGCCTGAAGGTTGGCGGCGGTAATGGAATTTTTATAGTATCTGTACATTATAACGTACTGACCGCCGGTCTGGCTGGGAGCGCCGTTCGTAAAGTACGCGATATTCTCCGTAGTATCCTTGCCGCTCGTCTGCTGATACTTACGATAATCGGAATATGTCGTAAGATTAAAAGCATATGTATCTCCGGTGTTATTCGCGGAATACGCATTATACGGATAGTATTTGTACGAGGTCGGCAGGTCGCCGATATTGCCCGCAGTCGAATTGAACCATCTTGAACCGGCTTGAACCTCCTCGGTCTGATCCGCACTCGCGGCAGGCTGCATATTCGGAATACCTGCGATAGGCACGCCCAGTCTCTGAAGATTTTTACAAGCATCCGCCATTTTAACGGTATAATGAAGGTCAAGTCCCTCATCTACCGTACCGGGGATATTTATCTGAACTCCATTTGCGCCCTTCCACGAAGAGGTAATATTACATCCGGGACCTACATGAGGATAGTTGCTGCCCTCATAGAGAAGACCTACGGAAAACTGGTACGAAGCTCCGTTTTTCCAGCAGTCGTAGTCTTTAGTAGACATCCAGTTTGTGGTTGATGTGTTAATATTGGCGACGCCGGATACAGTAACGTTATTCGAGAATACTCCGACGGCGATTTGCCACATCTGATTGGCTTCCTTACAGCTGCTCGTCGAGTTACCTGCACCGGACATAGCCTCGGTTCTGATATTACCGCCGAGAACGTTAACCGTACCGCCGTAAATACCGTAACCTGTAGCTACATGATACGAGTTGGCATAACCGCCGGCCTGAGCCATCGCGAGAACGCCGCATTTAATCGTACCGGAGGTATTTACCGTTCCGCTGTTTCTGATTCCGAAAGAGTAAACGAACAGATCTGCATACTTTGATGTCGATAACCATCCTGTACCGTCCTCTGTCATTGTAACGGTCATGTCGCACTCAACCGTGACGCCCGCGCCTATGTTAAGAGTTCCGTTATTTAAGATAGCGGCTCCTTTAGCCATAATGTTATCCTTATTATCGGAAATCTTATAGTTATAGTCCGCGGCAATCACCTTAAACGTACCGGTACCGGTCATGTTAAGAGTACCGTTATTCGTAATCAATCCGTAATAAGTGGTGTTATGCGAAGCATAGTTCTCCGTACAGATGTCAATCGAATTTGCATGAATATGACTAAGCTTGATATAATGATTATTCATATTAAGATTGACAGTACAGTTAGCCGGAATGGTCGGCAGTTTAGCCGTCGCGTTTACGTCCGCGCCGAGCGTAATATTATAAGTATTGCCCGCAACGAACGACGATGGGAAAGAAGTAAGATTATAATCCTGCGCCGACGCATTAAACGTGTTTTCCGGCATGATAAGAATCATCGAGCAAACAGTCATGCAGAAGACAAGCAGATACATAATCGACTTCTTAAAAATTGACTTTGCTTTTGTCATAATTTAACCTCCCTGATAGAGTGTGTGCGAAAATCCGTCTTCCCCGGTTTCGCGTCTTTTGTGCGTTTCGGTGAGATGACAGTGCTTCGAGATCCGCGCTTTTCCGTTCCGTTAAGCCGAATTAACTCAGCCGCCGCTTATAGCCCCTGACCTGACCGCCACAGCCGGGAACAAATGAAAACCGCGCACCGAAAGCCCGAGTGCCCGATGCGCGGAGAATGACCTCTTTGCACCTCTGACACCGAATACACCGATACATTTTTATTATATATATACGGCGGCACAATGTCAATAGTGCGGAAAATATGTTTATTATATTTCTGTGTTTTTTACAAAATCGCCTGCTTTTTTTTGTGCAAAACAAAAAAACAGACAAGCTTAAAAAACTCCTTTCAAAGGGTGTTATATTCCGTTAAGGAAAAATTTAATAGAAATCATAAACAGTAAACAGTCACAATGATATAATCTGTCTATAATAATAAAATTTTATTACATAACATAAAATGCAGACATGACCGTATTTTGACGCTTTCTAAGTGAAATTTAACCGGCGTTGTACTTATATAAATCCGGGAATCTTCATCTGTGTTTATTATTCGCATTAAGAATAATAAACACAGATACACATCTGATTTTCCGGCACGGATTCATTTATTCCGGGTATTTTTTTGCGAAAATTTGTAAAGTATGCGCCTTTACATTCCGGCAGTATAAGAAGCCCGTTTTATCAAGCGCGTCAACGGATGATGGCACTTGCCGAGCGAAGTAAAAAACGCGTCAACAAACGTCGATTTTTGTAAAGCCGAAAGCTTTACAATATGATATCGGGAATTTTTACCGTTTTCTGTCAGCCCGTAATTTCAAAATCGGTTTTTATATTAATATCGCTTTCATTATACCAAAAGCCTCTCGCCTTAACGGTAACGGTATACTCGCCCTTTTCAAGTCCGCTGACGCGGCATGTGAGCTTTTTCGGCATATCGTAAAGATAATACTCGGAGAAAATTATATACTGCTTTACGATTCGTCCGCTTTTTCTGCATTTAACGGTTATAACGTAATCGTCAACATAATCCTCGTCAATATTCGCCTGCGAAAACGTAACGTCAACGGAATTTTCGTCCGCTCTTTTAACGGAAATACTCTCGTTCACGCCGAAATACGGGATAACATTCGTCTTATATCTTTTATTCGTATAGAGAAACGAATCCGGGTTCGACGGTTCGTCTATTTTCCAAACATACGGAAAGAAATTACCCGAAATAACGTCGAACGGCATTACGCGAACTCTGTTATTTTCATCCGCCTCAACAATGAGCATCTGTGCGGCAACGTCGTTTCCGGGCGGGCATGTGCCGTAATTTTTATCAAATTCGTCAAGTTCAAAGTAGCTGAACGTACCCGTGCCGAAGCAGGAGAAATGCTCCTGATATACGCTTCTCGGATCGTTAACGGGCGCATGGGAATGTCCCGAAAAATCAACGATCTGCGGGTAATGAACGAGCGTCGGCGTCAGTTCGTCCTCGCCCCAGTTTTTACTGCCGTAGACGGTACCCATGATATGCGGATGCTGGAAAAAGAAAATCGGTTTTTTAAAGTTATCGTCCGCCGCTTCTTTCAAAGTTCTTTCGGCAAACTCGACCTGAGGAGCGTCGAAATGACATCCCCTCGTGCAGGTAACGGAAATAAAATGAAATCCGTTTATAACATTGTGAGTATCCGCGTCCTGATTGAAAATTTCGGCAAAGCGTTTTCTTGCGCCCTCCTCGCCGTCGCACATATATTCATGGCTCGCCATGGAGAGGTTTACAAGGGTATCTTTTCTTATGCTTTTGTCGAGCGACTCCTTAAAAAGCCTCATCTGCCCCTCTTCGCCCCTGTCGGCAAAATCGCCGACGACATACAGAGCGTCAACATTTTTATATACGTGAGAATCGGCATATTTGTAAAGGTACTCCATTCCCTTTTCAAATCGCTTTTTCTCAACGCAGTCCGCGCCTTTATAATGCAAATCGCTTACGACGCAAAATCTTACGACAGGTTTAAAATCATCCATAAATCTACCTCTCCGTTCAGTTTTCTATAAAATATTTGTCATACCATAATATGAACGAATATACAGTCCATATCTTTTTCATGTTTTTGGCTTTGCCCTCGCGGTGGTCGTCAAGAAGCTTCATGATATATTCCCTGTTAAAGAACATTCCGGCGGTTTCGCCCTCGAAAGCATTTTTAATCTCGGAATAATATTTGTCCTGCTTAATCCAGTCGTTAAGCGGCGTCAGGAATCCGAGCTTTTTCATGTCGGCCGTCTTTTCCGGAAGCTGTTTTAAAGCCGCCCCGCGCAGAGCGATTTTCGCCTTATCCTTCGTAACGCGGTACTTTGTCGGAATACTCAGCGCAAGCTTAAGCATTTCCTTATCGAGGAACGGAACGCGAAGCTCGAGCGAATTTGCCATGCTCATTCTGTCGGCTTTAACGAGAATATCCTGAACAAGCCACGTCTGCATATCGACGTACTGCATCTGCGTTACGCCGTCCTCGTTCTTACAGCGGTCAAAATATTTCTTCGTATAAACAGCCGGGTCGGGAGCGGGAATATCGGGAGAGAGAACCTTTGAACGCTCTTTCCAGTTAAAAACATAATTGTTTCTTATATAATATTCGCTCAAATCCTGCGCGCCTCTCGTAAGAAACCGCTTGCCGTGAAAACCGTCGGGGAGAAGCTTTGCGCACGAGGCAAGAGCCTTTCTCAGTCCAAGCGGAAGTCGCTGATAGTTTTCAAATTCGAGAGGGTCGGTATAATAATAGTAACCGCCGAAAAGCTCGTCCGCGCCCTCTCCGGAAAGCACAACCTTAACCTGCTCGCTCGCTTTTTTCGCAAGGAAGTAAAGCGACAGCGCGGAGGGGTTCGGCAGAGGCTCGTCCATGTAATACTGAACCGCGGGAGCTATGTTGAAATATTCGTCGGCGGAAATTTTCTTGCTGAAATTGTCAACGCCCAAAGTCTTTGCAAACTCCTGCGCGGCGGCAAGCTCCGAATACTTTTCCTCAACGTAGCCGACGGAAAACGTCTTTACCTTATTATGCTTTGAAACCTCGCGGACGGTATACGAAGAATCGACTCCGCCCGAGAGAAAACATCCGACCTCAACGTCCGCAATGCAGTGAGCCGCCGCCGAATTTCTGAAGGTTTCGTCAACGATATTCTCCCACTCGGCAAGCGATTTTGAATTGTCAACGTCATATTTCATCACATAATATTTATCGGTCGTGAATCTGCCGTTTTCATATTCAAAATATGACGCAGGCTCCAATTTGTACACATTTTTAAAGAGGGTCTGCTCGGACGGAATATACTCAAAGCACAGATAATCGGGGATTCTGTCCCGGTTAAGCTCCTTTTCAAACGCCGGATTTGAGAGGAAGGATTTAATCTCCGAGCCGAACATAAATTTGCCGTTCTTCATAAAATAGAAAAACGGTTTAATTCCGAATATATCTCTTGCGCCGAAAAGCTTCTTCGCCTTTTTGTCCCATATGACGAAAGCGAACATGCCCCTTAAATTTTTAAGCATATCCTTTCCGTACTCCTCATAGCCGTGCAGAAGCGTTTCGGTATCGGTATTCGTCTTAAAAACATGACCTTTTTTTTCAAGGTCCTCCCTCAGCTCTTTATAATTATATATCTCGCCGTTGAATACGATAACCTTTGTGCCGTCCTCGTTGAGTATCGGCTGACTTCCGCCGTCAAGGTCTATTATACTAAGTCTCCGAAAGCCGAGAGATATATCCGAATCGACGTAATAATCGTCCTGGTCGGGGCCTCTGTGAGAGATCCTGTCCGCCATCGCTCTGACGGTTTTGTTATTTAATTCGACGTCGTCGGCTTCATTAAAAAATCCTACAAATCCGCACATATTACCGCACCTCTTTTATTTTCTTCCCGCATTTTAAAATACTTGCACGCGCAAGCGTCTGCATTGAATCTATAACGTCCGCACGCTTTATTTTATTTTCCCAATGTATAACGGACAGCTCCGTGCAGCCGAGCACGACAGCCTCGCAGCCCGCATTTCTCATACTGTCAATAAGCGACTCGAACGCGCCGAAGCCGATGTCGTTTCCCGCCTTTACTCCGTCATAAATAATATTCATGAGCAGACGAGAACCCTCTTCATTCGGGGTAAGACAGCATATGCCGTGATTTTCACACGCACGCTGATACGACCCTGCCGACAAAGTACCCTCGGTAGCAAGGATTCCGAGCGTTTTAAGATTGGGAACGCTATTTTTTGCATACAGAACCGTTTCCTCGATAATATTAAGCATCGGAATATTTATATTTTCCTGTATTCTGTCGTAAAAATAATGCGCCGTATTGCACGGGATAACTATAAAATCCGAGCCTGCGCCCTCAAGTCTTTTTGCGTCGGCAATCATGACGGGGAGCGGGTCGGGCTTTGAATTGTCGAGAATATAATCCGTTCTGTCGGGTATCGACGGATGATTTAAAATCACCATCGAAATATGTTCCTGGTCCGTCCTCGCGTCGGTCAGCTTTACAACCATATCCGTAAAGCACACCGTTGCAAGAGGTCCCAGACCGCCCAGAACGCCTAATGTAATCTCTTTCATTTATATCACTTTAACTTTCCGTAAACGGGGACGGAATTTTTCTCCGTCTTATAGTATTTTCTGTACTGGTTAAGATATGAAGCGTACACGTAAAATCTTCTCACGGGGCTTAAATCCTTTTTATAGTAAAGCGGATAGCTCGATTTGCCCGAACGGAACAGACGTTTTATTCTCTTTCTCAATTCGGGATCCTTTACATACTTCATTATGATTCCGCGGGGAACGACATAGAAGAGATTTTCATTGTCGGCTACGGTATATTCGAGGTCTTTTTCATAAATCAAATCGTCGACAATCCATTTTACTACGTTGAATCCGCTGCCGGTTACGTAATAATTGCTCCTGCCAAGACGCACGTTTATTTCAAAAAAATTGTACGTGCCGTTACGGCTGTCGTATTTTATATCGAAATTCGCAAATCCCGTGTAGCCGATATGCTCAAGGAATTTTGTCGCCGCGGCCGCGATTTTTTCGTCAACCTCGTTTATAATTGCAACGGGGTTTCCGATTGCGGTCGGGGTGTGATCCTCAAGCAGCACATGACCGAGGGAAACAAATTTAACCTTTGAATTTCTGTCGCAGTAGCATGTCAGAACGCGCATGTTCGTGTCGTCGCCGGGGATGCAGTCCTGTATTAAAAACTTGTAGTCATAGCTTGATTTTTCAAGATTATTAAGCATTTCCCTAAGCGATTTTTCGTCCTCGAATCTGAATACCTTTTTTTTGCCGGGAAACTCTGCGTAGTGATACAAAGCGGACGAAGCGCACTTTGCTATTACGGGATAATCGAAGCCGAATTTAAGATCGTTTTCCTCCCCGCAGTTATATACGTAAGTTTTGGGATGGTCGATACCGAGTTCGTCGCATATCTCATAAAACTTGTCCTTCAGTACGATTTTGTCAAGCAGCTCAAGATCTATATACGGAATAACGTAATACGGCGACAGCTCGGCTTTATGCTCGACCAACGCTCTTACGTACCAGTCGCCGCAGCCCATAACGATAAGCTTTTTTCTGCCCTCAAACTCCCTGCCGATATCCAGAAGGTGCGAAACGAGCACGTCCGCGTCCTCCAGATTATCAAAAACTCTGTTTTCACACAGTCTGCTCTCGGAAATTATCTTCGCCTGTCTTTGCGAAAGCACAAGACTTCTTATACCGTACTCCTCGTGAAAGCTGCGGACAAGGCTGTACGCCGTGATATCCGCGCCGAGGATGACGGGCATAAACTCTCTTTCTTCAAAATTCATATAAGGAAACTTCTTTCGTATTTTAATTCAATTTAATATTGTATCATATTTTTCATATATGTCAACGTTGAAATTAATACTTTACTTTTTATTTTGTATGATATATAATTAATTTTAAAATGGATAATAATATAATTTTTTAATGAGGTGTATATTTTGAACGACTGCGAAACATTAGCCGAGCTTCTTTTTCCGGACATAAAAAAGACTCCGGACGACTATGAAAATATTTATCCCCCGCGACAGCTTAAGGAGGGTGCGAGAGTTACGAGATTCGCCCCCTCCCCTACGGGCTATCTTCATATAGGCGGACTTTTCGGCGCGCTTACGGATGTTCTTACCGCAAAAGCGTCGGACGGAGTTTCATTATTGAGAATCGAGGACACGGACAAAAAGCGCGAAATTGACGACGGAGTTTCCGCAATCATCGAGGGTTTCAGGGATTTCGGAGTTGAATTTGACGAGGGCGTTACGGGCTTCGGCACGGAAAAAGGCGATTACGGTCCGTATACGCAGAGCAAAAGAGCCGAAATTTATCAGACCGTCGCAAAGTCGCTTGTCAAGAAGGGACTTGCCTATCCCTGCTTCTGTACGGCGGACGAGCTTTCCGCAATGAGAGAGGAGCAGGAAAATTCAGACGCTCTCATAAGAGGATATTTCGGAAAATGGGCAAAGTGCAGAAATCTCACACTCGGCGAAATACAAAAGAATTTAGACGACGGCAAGCCGTGGACGCTTCGTTTCCGCTCGGACGGAAGCGACGATAAAAAAGTGGTATTCGACGATATAATCAGAGGCAAAATCGAAATGCCGGAAAACACGATTGACGAGGTTCTTTTAAAATCCGACGGCATTCCGACCTATCATTTCGCTCACGTATGCGACGACCATTTCATGAGAACAACACACGCTATCAGAGGCGAGGAATGGATATCCTCAACGCCCAAGCATATCGCACTTTTCAAAGCGTGCGGATACAAAGTTCCGAAATACGCGCACACGCCGCAGGTTATGAAGCTTGACGAAAACGACGGAAACAAAAGGAAACTTTCAAAGAGAAAAGACCCGGAAGCGGCGGTAAGCTATTTCGTTGAAAAGGGCATTCCGAAGGAGAGCCTTATCGAATATCTTCTCACGCTTTTAAACTCGAATTTCGAGGACTGGCGCAGGGCAAATCCCAACGCGGACGCATTCTCATTTCCGTTCAATCTTAAGAAAATGAGTTCGAGCGGATGCCTTTTCGACCTCGTTAAATTAACGGACGTCAGCAAAAATATCATTTCAAAAATGAACGGGGAAACCGTGCTCGAGAGAACGCTCGAATGGGCGGAAAAATACGACCCGGAGCTTTTCGGACTTATGAACGCGGACAGGAATTACGCGCTCGGAATACTCTCCGTGGACAGAGATTGCCCGAAGCCGAGAAAAGACATTGCCATGTGGTCGCAGATAAAGGATTATATACCGTATTATTACGAAGAATTATACAATCCCGAATACTTTATCCCCGGCTCGGTCACGCCGGAGGACGCAAGGGCAATTATTGATAAATACATTGAAATTTACGACGAAAACGACGATAAGGAAACATGGTTTGCAAAAATCAAGGATATGTGCGCCCCGCTCGGATTTACTCCGAACGTCAAGGAGTACAAAAAGAATCCGGAACTTTTCAAGGGACACGCAGGCGACGTATCGTCCGTAATAAGAGTTGGAGTAACATCGAGAACAAACACGCCCGACCTCTGCTCAATCATGAAGCTTCTCGGCAGAGACAGGGTTATAAAAAGACTTAAAACATTCAGAGAGGAAATATAAATTTTATGGAAGAGAATGTAAAAGCATCAAATTTCATTCACGACTTCATTGACGAGGATCTTGCCGCGGGCAAAAATACGAGGGTTCAGACGCGTTTTCCCCCCGAGCCGAACGGATATCTTCATATCGGTCACGCAAAGGCGATATGCATCGACTTCGGCACGGCTGAAAAATACGGCGGAATCTGCAATCTGAGAATGGACGACACGAACCCGTCCAAGGAGGACGTTGAATATATCGACGCCATCAAGGAGGATATCGAATGGCTCGGATTTAAATGGGAAAATTTATATTACGCAAGCGAATATTTCGATTTTCTCTACGAGTGCGCAATAAAACTCATTAAAAAAGGCAAGGCATACGTCGACGATTTATCTGCCGACGAAATGAGAGAATACAGAGGAACGCTGACAGAGCCCGGAAAAAATTCGCCGTACAGGGAGCGTTCGGTTGAGGAAAATCTTGAACTCTTCGACCGCATGACAAAGGGCGAATACCCCAACGGAGCAAAGGTTCTCAGAGCAAAAATAGACATGTCAAGTCCGAATATGAACATGAGAGATCCCGTAATATACAGAATCGCTCACGTAAGCCATCATCAAACGGGCGATAAATGGTGCGTTTACCCGATGTACGACTTTGCGCATCCCCTCTCGGACGCGGCGGAGAAGGTAACGTATTCTCTCTGCTCTCTCGAATTTGAAAACCACCGTCCGATTTACGACTGGTTCGTAAACGAAATAGGCTTTGAAGAGCCTCCGAGACAGATTGAATTTGCCCGTCTTAACCTCAATTACTGCGTTACGAGCAAGAGAAAATGTATGGAGCTTGTCGAAAAGCGTCACGTTTCCGGCTGGGACGACCCGAGAATGGCGACAATATGCGGAATGAGAAGAAGGGGTTATCCCGCCGAGGCTATCCGCGATTTCATTGAAAAGGTCGGCGTTTCAAAAGCGTACAGCGTAGTCGATTACGGTCTGCTCGAATCGTGCGTAAGAGATAAACTCAACGCCTCAGCTCCGAGAGCTATGGCGGTTCTTGAACCTTTGAAGGTTATAATCGACAACTACCCCGAGGGTAAAACCGAGCAGATTGACGCGGAGCTTCACCCGGACCATCCCGAAGCGGGAACGCGCAAGGTGACGTTTTCAAGAGAGCTTTACATTGAAAAAAGCGACTTCATGACAGACCCGCCGAAAAAATATTTCAGACTGTTCCCCGGAAACGAGGTTCGTCTTAAAAGCGCGTATTTCGCAAAATGCGTCGGATACGATACCGACGAAAACGGAGAGGTCACCTGCGTTCACTGCACCTACGACCCCGACAGCAAGGGCGGAAACTCCCCCGACGGACGTAAGGTAAAGGGTACGATTCACTTTGTAAGCGCGTCCGACTGCCGCAAAATTACAGTAAATTTGTACGACAGGCTTTTTAACGTCGAGAACCCCGGCGAGGACGACGGCAGAACGCTCGAAGAAAAGCTCAATCCCGACTCTCTCACCGTTCTTGATTCCTGCCTCATAGAGGGCGGATTAAAATCAAAGCCCGGCGACGTATTCCAGTTTATGAGACAGGGATATTTCTGCGAGGACAAGGACTCGACAGCCGAAAATCCCGTATTCAACCGTACGGTTCAGCTCAACTCCTCGTGGAATAAAAAATAAATTTTTAAAGGGCGGTTTTGAAAATGAAAATATTATATAAAATCGTCACGCCCGTTTTGACCGCGCTGATTTTTCCGGTAATTCTGTTTATGCCGTTTTTCCGTCTTATAACGGCTTCGGACGCTGTAAATCAGCTTCTGTCAAAATACGGTCTCGGCGAGCAGATAACGCTTCTTGACCTTTATCATGCGGTTTCAAATATAAAAGCTCAGGCTTCCGCGGACGGAAAAACGCTCAATTTTTCGTTGGACGTGATTCCGCAGCAGGCAAGAGGATATCTTGCCGCGTTTTCCGTATTTTTTGCGATTGCAGTTCTCTGCGCCGTTCTCATTATTGTTTTAAGTCCGATTTTGAAAAAGAAGCTTGTCGTTTCGGGAATTTCGCTCTTCGGCGTACTGTCGTCGTTTTTAATGAACGTATTTTTTGACAAGGCGGCACACGGATTCATTTCCGGCGAAATAGACGTTATAGACATATATACGGCGGTGACGGGCGACTCGTCCGTTTCAACGCTGACGGGACTTGTCGGGAACATTCTCGGCGCGGTCAGCGGAGAATCGAGCCAATTGGGAGGGATTCTCAATTCACTTCTCGGAGATTATACCGGAGTCGATATAAGAATCCTCGAATTAAGCTCGGCACAGACGTTTATGATTCTCATATTCGGGGCCGTTACCGTATTCACGGTTGTAATGAAACTTGCGCAAACGGACAATTGATAAAAATTTTGAATTTTTTAACAATATTTTCATACAGTCGCAACTAAAATTATCTTAAAACCACTTGCATATTTTTATTTTTTATTATATAATGGTGTGGCAAACAACATAAGGAGGATTTACTTATGAAGAACAGTCTTGTTAAAAGGACGCTCAGCGTGGTATTATCGGCTATTATGCTCGTATCGTGCGCTGTCTCCGTTTTCGCAGCAACCGAAAACAACTCCATAGATCCCGTCATACTTGTCGGCGGAATCGACGCCAATCCTTTAAAGGCTAACCCCAACACTCAGGACGCCGAAACGGTATTTCCGCCCTCGGACGCCGAGATGAGTTATTTTATCGGTAAGCTTATTACTCTGATGAACACTTCGGTTGCCACCGGCGATTATGATGAAGTTCTTAACTACACATACAGCTGGGTTTATCCTATCATGGATAAGATTTCCATGAACAACGATGGCTCGAACAAGAGCAATAACGTCGGCGTTCAGAAATACACCCACTCCCTTTCCTACTACAGAACCGACACCGAGCTTCTTGAAACGGTTGCCGGCACTCTCGGCAAGGGTATGGCTGAAAAAATCGGTTACAACAACATCTATGTTTTCCAGTATGACTGGAGACTCGACCCGTTCGAGAATGCAGACAAGCTTGCCGAGTTCGTTACGGAGGTCAAGGCCGCTTCTCACAAGGATCAGGTCAGCATCGTCTGCGAGGGATACGGAGCAAACGTTGCCGTTACCTACCTCTCGTCACACAGCGAAACAGCCCATAAGGACGTTTCCAAATTCGTAACGATCAGCTCCGCATTCATGGGTACGTCGCTTATAGGAGATCTCTTCACCGGAAATATTATTGTTAAGGACTCAACCTTCTCATATCCCAACAATGTCGGCTACGGTCAGTTCCAGAATCTTACCTCGGCATTCATACGCTGGTCAAACGATTTCTCGGACAATCCGTTCACGGCATTCTCGACATGGATTACAAACTATGTTCTTAACGGCGAATGGGAAACGCAGTCATATATCATCAACATCATGACAATGATGGGTCACACCATTACAAAGATGTATGATAAGTATCTCAGAGAGATGCTCAGAAATTACCTCGGTCTTTGGGCAATGGTTCCCCTTGAGTATTACGACGACGCATATGAATATATGTTCATCGACAGAGAAGAGCCCAATGCGACTCTTGTTCAGAAGATTAACGCTTATAAAAAGCTTCAGCGCAACGCGTCCTCGATTCTTACCGACGCACAGAATGCGGGAATCGACGTTTCCGTTGTTGCAATGTGGGATCTTCAGCTTCTCCCGATAGGCAACGATTACATGCCCTCGGAGTTAGGCAATGACGAGAGAGATATTAACGATATGTCCAATGAGCTTTACGGACTTTCCGCACAGAGCGACGGCGTAATCGATACGTATTATGCTTCGTTCGGCGCATACTGCACCGCGCTTAACGACGTAGGCAGAGCGGCTTTGATTATGCAGACAAAGGATAAGGATCACGACCACCTTTCGAGTACTTATGATTATCTTGACGCAAAACACAAGCTCGGCGCAATCTGTCACTACATTGACGCTTCAACATGCGCTCTTCCCGAAAACACATATTTTATCAGAAATATGAAGCACGGCACATTTGCCGAGGGAAGCAATACGATTGACTTTATCGACTGGCTTGCATGCACGGACGATACGAATATCAATTCGAGATGGGAATTCGGTCAGTTCATGACTATCAACAGATATCTTGATCCCGCTATCCTCGTTGTCGATTCCGACGCAGACAAGAACGGTCAGTATCTTCTCGGCGACGTAAACCTTGACGGCAAGGTAACGGCGGGTGACGCAAGACTTGCCCTTAGAATGGCGGCAAAGCTTGATCCTATGCCGGAGGAAGATTCCGTGCAGTTTAAGAATACCGACGTTGATAACAATAAGGAAATCACGGCTAACGACGCGAGAACTATACTCAGAGTTGTAGCAAGACTTCAAAGCTTCTAAGATAAGACAGCTATAAAAACTTTATAAGTTTCATTGTTTGAAAGCCCGCCTGCAAAACAGACGGGCTTTTAAGTTTTATTTTATACAATTATATATATGCAGATATTTAGCAACGCGCAGGCAATATGAATTTATGCGAAACATCCTCGTAACATTTTTATAAGATAAGCATAGTATGAGAATGAAATAAGAACGAAAGGAGGTCAGACAATGAATTTCTTCGGCAACAACAACTCTTGGCTTCTTGTTTTAATCATCCTCATTCTCATCGCCGGTCAGCAGAATAACAACTCCTCATGCAGCTCGCAGAGTGATTATTCCTGTCCCTGCTCACGTTAAATAAAAATTGAACGTAAATTAAAAACGGTGCGGACGGCTAAGCTGTTCGCACCGTAAACAATAATATTATCCGAGGTAGGTTATTGTGTTTCCGCTGTTTTATCAATAATCTCTTTAAGCTTATCAACGCCTTCGCCTGTCTGAGCGGAAAATTCTATTATTTCAATCGGCGAATAAGCTCTGAGTTCATCCTTGACCTTTTCGCTGCGTTCTCTTCTCTCGGTTTTATTGAGTTTGTCGCATTTTGTCAGCACAATGATATATCTGTATCCGGTACTTTCGAGAAATCCAAGCATATCCCTGTCGTCGGCTGTCGCCTGATGACGCATGTCTATGAGCTGAACGACAAGTGAAATAGGTCTTGACGTGTTGAAATACCCCTCCATGAGATCCGCCCAACGTACTTTTTCCGCCTCTGAGCGTTTTGCAAAGCCGTAACCGGGAAGATCTACAAACCGAACGTCATCAGATCTGAAAAAATTTACCGTTGTTGTCTTGCCGGGTACGGAACTGACTCTGGCAAGATTTTTTCTGTTAAAAAGCTTATTTATCAAAGAGGATTTTCCGACATTGGAACGCCCCGAAAATGCAATCTCCGGCTTATCCGCGGCAGGAAGCTGCGAGGATGTTCCGAATGATTTTTCATATTCGATTTTATTATAATTCATACTTACCTCCGAAAGAATTTCAAATGAAGAAAGATTTTCCTCGATTTTTTGAGTTATATTAAAATTCAGCTTTTTAAGTAAATGCATTCGTCCTGCCTGCACCGGCTCCGTTTACAACAGGAGGAGCGACAGATTTTTTCTGTTTTTTTACTTCACGCTTCAAGGCAATGTCAAAAACCTCGTCTATTGTCTTAACGGGAATGAATTTTACCTTTTTCCTGACTTCTTCGTCAATCTGTGAGATATCCGAAGAATTGCCGTAAGGAATAACAACCGTAGTCATTCCGTGACGATATGCCGCCATACTCTTTTCCTTAAGACCGCCGATAGGCAGAACTTTGCCCCTGAGCGTTATTTCACCCGTCATTGCAACGTTACCGCGTACGGGTATATCAGCCAAGGCGGACAGCACAGCCGTAGTCATTGTAATGCCGGCGGACGGTCCGTCTTTCGGAACAGCTCCCTCGGGACAATGAATATGAATATCCTTATTTTTATAAAAAGACGAATCGATTCCGTAGCGTTCGCATCTGCTTCTTATCAAGCTTATCGCAGTCATTGCAGACTCCTTCATAACGTCGCCCAAAGAACCGGTAAGCTCGGTTTTACCTGTACCGTCAAGAACCGCAACCTCAATAGGCAATGTTTCTCCGCCTACGCTTGTCCATGCAAGACCGTTTACAATACCGATGTCATCGGCAGGTACAGTTTCTTCCTCACGGAATTTTACAGGACCCAAATACTCCTCGATATTCTTTTCGGTAACGGTTATTATCTCATCCGAACCGTCGGCAATCGCAAGGTCGGATTTACGGCATAATTTTGCAATTTGTCTTTCAAGATTTCTGACTCCTGCTTCTTTTGTATATCCGTCTATAATAAGTCTTAATGCCTTATCGGTAATTTTAAGATTGGATTTATTAACATTGTGTTCCTTCATTTGCTTCGGAATCAAATGTTTCTTGGCGATATTGAATTTTTCTTCATGAGTATAGCTTGTAATGTCTATAATTTCCATTCTGTCAAGAAGCGGAGCGGGAATAGAATACTTATCGTTAGCCGTCGTGATAAATAAAACCTTGCTCAAATCAAACGGAAGATCAAAATAATGGTCGACATATGTATTATTTTGCTCCGCGTCGAGAACTTCAAGAAGCGCAGAAGCAGGGTCGCCTTTAAAATCGCCGCTCAGCTTATCTATTTCGTCAAGGAGCATAACGGGATTGGCACTTCCGGCGTCTATAAGCGAGTTCGCGATTCTGCCGGGGATAGCGCCGATATATGTTCTGCGGTGTCCTCTTATTTCCGCCTCGTCATGAACTCCGCCGAGCGCAACTCTGACATATTTTCTGCCCATTGCCTTGGCGATTGACTTTGCAACCGATGTTTTTCCGACTCCGGGAGGTCCGGCAAGACAGATAATCTGTCCCTTTATATCGGGAGCAACCGCTCTGACTGCAAGCATTTCAACAATACGTTCCTTAACATCCTTCAATCCGTAATGGTCACGGTCAAGCGATCGTCTTACGCTGCTTAATTTTAAATTATCCTTTGTATAAATGCCCCACGGTAGTGACAGACATTTATCAAGATACGTTCTGATAACGTTCGCGTCAGGCGACGAAGGTGACATTTTAGTAAGCCTGTCTGCCTCAATCAGCATTTTTTTCTTACTGTCCTCAGGCATTTTTGATTTAAGAATCATTTGCTTATACTTGTCCCGTTCCTCATCGGGATTTTCACCTTCGCCAAGCTCCTCATAAATCGCCTTGACCTGTTCTCTTAAATAATATTCGTTCTGATTTTTGTCCATTCTGTCCTGAACGTTACGCTGAATTTTATCCTCAAGGGAAATTATTTCTATCTCCTCCTGAAGAACCACGGTAAGATATTCAAGTCTTCTTATCGGATTCAATTCGGAAAGAATATGCTGTTTCTCTTCTATCGGGAAATAAATATTACCCGCGATAAGATCCGCCGTTTCACCGGCAGAAGAGCTTTCGAGAATTTTAATACAAATATCAGGCGCAATCTTACCGGAAATATCGCTGTATTCGGTAAATCTTTGTTTTACGCTTCGAATAAGAGCCTCCTCATACTTCTCATCCGACGTACGGACAAGCGAGTCGCGTCTCGGTTTTACAGTGCCGGAATAGTAAGGCGCATAATTTGAAATTTCAAGCAAAGACGCTCTGTAAAGTCCCTCTACCACAACTCTTAACGTGTTTGAAGGAGCAGAAACGCGCACAGCCTGTTTAACGCATGCAACGGTTCCGACAGAATAAAGTCCTGTCTGAACGGGCCTTTCATCATCCGCATTACGCTGAGTTACAAGAAATATTTCGCTGTTCTTTTCAAGCGCGTATTTAACGGCGTTAATTGACGCTTTTCTGCCGACGTCAAAATGAAGGGTCATGCCGGGAAAAAGCACAAGACCCCTCAGCGCAAGTATCGGCAGCTTCGTACCGACAGTTTCATTTTCCATATATATCAACTCCGATTGTCTTCAAGTTAGGATATAATTATATCTTATTTTATAAAAAGTTTCAACAGTAATATTTATAAACACAAATTATCACGTCTTAAACTTAATGTGAGATACGCTTAATATGAGATACGACAAAAGACCCGACAGACATGTCGGGTCACATATGCCTAAATAATATTAAGAATTAAGCTTCCTTTTTCTTGCTGACTACAAGGAATGCAGCAGCAGCCATACCGCAAACGCTGAGAGCTACAACTATTCCCTTATCGCCGGTCTTAGGAATGGCATTATTGGAACTGTTATCAGCCTTGGTGGTATCGGGAGCCTTTGTGGTGCTCTCTTTTGTTTCAGCCTTAGTGGTATCGGGAGCCTTTGTGGTATCGGGAGCCTTTGTGGTATCATCGTTATTGTTTGCCGATGTTTCCTCCTGAGTGGTGGAAGGCTTCGTAGCTTTATTGCCTATAAGACTGCCGATGTCGATACCGCCGAGAATATCGGAAAGCTTGCTGAGATCCATACCATCAAAAAGATTTGTTATAGTCTCAAGATCCAAGCCCTGGAACAGGCTGGTAATGGCACTGGCATCCATGTTGCCGAGAGAATCGGTAAGTCCGCCAAGGTCTACGCCCGCAAACATGTCCATAATGCTCTGGGGGTCAAAATCGGCAAAAGCCTGGGTAATCTCGCCGGAAGCCGAAGCCGTAAGACCTAAGGAACAAACGACAAGAATGCATGCAATCAATACAGATAAAACTTTTTTCATGATTAACAATCCTTTCGTATTCATAAATACTAATACATATCCCTATGCTGATAATCTAATAATACTCTCAAAATCCGTTTTTGTCAATCGTTAATATTCGGTTAATTATTTTTCGGCACATTGCACAATCACAGACATCATTTTTTTGTCGTCAATATATACAATATCCGATAAATGAGGAATAAAATAACGCCAAAAAACAAATAATACGTCAAAAAGGAGGCTATACGATGGATAATAATACTCAAAAGAGGGTAAAACACAGAATGCATTTCCCTCCCCGAAAGGACAGACTGACGGATCTTGAAGCCGGGCAGGAGATTCCGGCAGACGTTCTCGGAAGTTATACGGGCACTCCCGAGGACGGCGGCAGACCCGTACAGGACGCGGACGACCTTTGACTTGAATTTCCTTTTCCATTATATTATAATATCGGTGAAAATACAACCGATAATTGAAAAGGAGACCGAATTTTGGATACAATCGACATTCTCAAAACGTTAACTTCATCCGCAGGCGTTACGGGCGACGAATATAACGACGCCGGGCTGAACGCCGAAAAAATTCTCTCGGAATACGGCGATGTTAAGCGCACAAACAGCGGCAGTCCGGCGCTTAACATACCCGGTTCGGGTAAAAAGATTCTGCTTGACGCGCATTTGGACAGAATCGGACTTATCGTAACCGGAATCGACAAAACAGGATTTTTAAGAGTTGACAAATGCGGAGGAATCGACCGCAGAACCATTGCGGCGGCACGCGTAACGGTGCTCGGCAAGGAAAAATTAAAAGGCGTTATCATAAGCACTCCGCCACACCTTGCAAAAAGCGAGGACGCGGACAAGGCTATGACATTCGAGCCTGCCGCCGTTGACGCCGGTCTTTCATATGAAGAAATTTCAAAAATCGTCAAAGTCGGCGACAGAATTGTTTTCGACGGGGAATTTACCTTGCTTGCGAACGGACTTGTAACTTCCCCCGCGCTCGACGACCGCGCCGGAATGACGGTACTTATAAAAGCGCTCGATATTATAGAAAAAAAAGGCGGAACAGACGCGGATATTACCGTTCTGTTTTCTTCTCAGGAGGAAATTACGGGTGCGGGCGCAAAAACGGGCGCATACGAATTTATGCCGGACGAGGCAATAGCGGTAGACGTAAGCTTCGCGAAAGCTCCGGGAATAAAGGAAACGGAGTCGGGCGAACTTAAAAAGGGCGCTATGATATGCATATCTCCGTCGCTTGACAATGAGTTTTCAAATTTATTAATCAAAACGGCTCGGGAAAATTCAATCCCCTATCAGCTTGAAATCTGCCCGTCGTCAACAGGTACGAACGCGGACGATATCGCTTTAAGCCGTTCGGGCGTAAAAACAGCCGTCGTTTCAATACCTCAGCGAAACATGCACACTCAAAGCGAAATAATCGCGCTCGAAGATATCGAATCATGCGCGGAGCTTATCGCGGCATATATTCTGTCGAACGGAGGTAAAAGATGATGGATTCATTGTTAAAAAAGCTTTGCCTTACGGATTCGGCGTCGGGACGTGAGAAAAACATACGCGAATTGATAATTTCCGAAATCGAAGGTCACTGCGAATACAAGGTCGATCCTCTCGGCAATATAATCGCGTTTAAAAAGGGTAAAAAAACTCCGAAAAACAAAATAATGCTCGACGCGCACATCGACGAAGTCGGGGTTATTGTTACGGGAGCGGACTCCGACGGCTTTCTTAAATTTTCAAACGTCGGCGGAATCGATACAAAAGTGCTTCTTGCACGAATTATACGTTTTGAAAACGGCATAAAAGGCGTTATAGGCGTCAAACCGATTCATCTGCTCGACAAGGACGAAGCGGGCAAAATTCCGCCGAAGGACGAGCTTTATATCGATATAGGAGCAGGCTCAAAGCAGGAGGCTCTGTCGCTTGTTCCGCTCGGAACGACAGGCGTTTTCTCCGTCGAATATACAAAGCTCGGCGACCGCAAAATCATGTCAAAGGCACTCGACGACAGGGCGGGATGCTTTGTTTTAATCGACATAATACGTTCCGAAATCGAATATGACGCGTGGTTCTCGTTCTCCGTTCAGGAGGAGATAGGCGCACGCGGAGCCGCCGTCAGCGCGTATACGATAAATCCCGATTATGCCGTAGTAATCGAAACGACAACGGCGGCGGACATTATTGACGTCCCTGAACACCGCAGGGTCTGCGAATTGGGCAAAGGCGCGGCAATATCGTTCATGGACAGAAGCACCGTTTACATGCCCGACGTTTATTCACGCGCCGTTAAAACGGCTGAGAGAAATTCAATCGCTTTTCAGATGAAATCGCTTGTCGCCGGAGGGAACAACGCGGGAAGCATACACAAGACGCGTTCGGGAATCAAAACGGTAACGCTGAATATTCCCTGCCGTTATCTTCACTCCCCGTCATGCGTTTGCGACGAAAGAGATATAATCTCGGTCAGGCTTCTTGCCTGCGCTCTGATATCTGAATTTGCCGATGATTAAACTTTTAACGCAGGATAAAACGGATGAATTTATCTCCCTGTGCAAATCAACCGTTTTAGGCTCGGTTATTTTAACGAAGCTTTTCGCCTACGGAATTAATTCGCCGATTCAATATTTCTGGTATGAGGAAACCGGCGGCAGAATGGTATCCGTTCTCAATCTTGACGGCGGACTTATGAGCATATCGAAAAAAGGCTCGAACTCGGCAGAATTGCACGAATTTACAAAAATGCTCGGCTGCAAAAGCGTATACACGGATTTTTCTCCCGGCTTCGGCGAAAAAAACATAAAACGCGGCGAGATATTGATTTACTCTCCGAACGCCGAAACGCCCGAAGCAATCGATATCGATTCGGAAAACATTAAAAAAATTTTCCCCGTAATATATGAAAACAGTGAAGAGGCGGAGCGCGAAATCATATTTAACACATGGTATCCCGACATTTCTCTTAAAAAAAGGCGCGGACTGATACGCGCAAAGGGGATAGCATACGGTGATAAGCTTGTTTCGTGCGCCGTAACATGCGCCGAAAACGAAAACTGCGCCGTTATAACCGGCGTTGCGACTTTATCAAAATACCGCAGAAGAGGGTTTGCTCAAAAATGCGTCGTCGCTCTTTCAAACGAGCTTCATGACGAGGAAAAAAGCGTTTATCTGATAACGGATAACGAAGAAACAAAAAAATGGTATGAAAAAATGGGTTTTAAACATTTCTCATACCGTTATGCTTATTCAATATAAACAGCTGCGGAACCGCCGGAGGAATCGGGCGGTTCCGATTTTTATTATCCCGCTTCGCCTACATAAAGCGAATAAATTATTTTATCTCCGTTGTTCCACGAAGCCGTTACTTCAAAAACTACCTCATCGCCGTCAAGATTTATAATATTATTTACGCTTTCAATATTTACTGCCTTCAGCGCGTCGGACGTGTTGCCGATACTCTCCTCTTTCCAGCCTCTTACGGAGTAGGAATCGGGTTGTTTTTCAAATTTAAGCGTTACGAATTTAAAATCGTCCGTTTTTTTTGCGTAGCCGTAGCCCGTCGTCATAAGCGGACTTTCGCCGTAAACGCTTATGCCGTTATAAAAAACGGAATTTTCGCAAGCCGTAAATTCGCTTTTTTCATCATCGTTTTTAAGAAAAGTCAATTTTGGAGCGTCCTCCGAAAGTACGGGCGAGGTCTGAATATAATTTTCGCCGTCAAAAACGCTCGGCGTTTCCATAACGTCGTAATCAAGCAGTTTTGTAACGCTTGTAGCGGTAATCTCCGTGTTTCCCGTTCCGAACGCGTCACCGTCAAACGTTACGGAAACATAATTGCCGATATTGAATTTCGACGCGTCCGCATATTTAACGGTAACCTTATCGCCTTGCGAAAAATACCGCGCGCCGCCGCTCTCAACATCCGCGCCTGCCGAAACGGTTATATAATCATCTCCGGCATATTCCACAGAACCGTTAAAGCAAACAATGTTCCTGCTCGAAATACCTTCGTCATTTTTTGCATTTCCCGTACATGCGCAGAGTAATCCGGCAAGCGTCAAAATCGTCAGCATGCAGGATATTAATTTATTGATTTTCATTTTCGCACCCCGTTTATTCTTTTTTATAATTAACTGCAAGACCGCCGCCGGAGGTTTCCTTATATCTTCCCGACATGTCAAGTCCCGTTTCATACATTGTTTTTACAACGGTATCAAACGATATTTTTCTTGTCACTGTCAGGAAATTTGACAGGCTCAGCGCATTTATGGCTCTCATTGCGGCAACGGCGTTTCTCTCGATACACGGAATCTGAACAAGTCCGCCGATAGGGTCGCACGTAAGTCCGAGATGGTGCTCCATTGCGACCTCTGCGGCGTATTCTATCTGGTCTATACCCATTTCAAAAGCCTCGGCAAGAGAAGCGGCAGCCATGGAACAGGCAGAGCCGACCTCCGCCTGGCATCCGCATTCCGCTCCGCTTATCGAAGCGTTCGTTTTAATAACGTTGCCGATTATACCGCCCGCCGCAAGAGCGTGAGCTATCTGAATATCCGAAAATCCCTTCTGTTCCTGAACATAACGAAGAACCGACGGTACAACTCCGCACGATCCGCACGTAGGAGCGGTGACTATTGTTCCGCCGCCCGCGTTCTGTTCGCTCACGGCAAACGCATATGCGCATACGACCCTGTTTTCCCTTGTCTGCGCGGATTCGTCTATATGTCTTTGATTGAAAAGATACCGCGCTTTTCTCTGCGTTCCGAGCCCGCCGGGAAGTTCGCCCGATTTTACAAGTCCCTCGTTAATCGAGTTTTTCATACAGTCCCACATTTCAAGCAGATATTCCGTGATATCCTTGCCTTCAAAGTCCTCGGCATACTGCCAAAGACGGATTCTTTTTTTTATACAGTATTCGTTTATTTCCGCAAATGAATCATGCGGATAAATTTCCGGCGGATCCTCATTCGGAAGTCCCTCGTATTCGACAGCTCCCCCGCCGACGCTCAACGCCCTTTGTTTTCCGATAAGCTCTCCGTTTTTATATGCGAAAAAATCAAGCGTATTCGGGTGCTCAAGCGTTGAAGCGTCGGTTTCCCTGTCAAAAACTACCTCGGTACGGTTTTCTCCGAGAACCTCGAGCAGAGCCTCGTCCGTCATATGCCCCTTGCCCGTCATGGCAAGCGAACCGTAAAGCACGACCTTAAACGCGTCCGCGCCGGGAAACATTTTAAGAATTTTTTTTGCCGCGTCGTTGGGTCCCATGGTGTGCGAGCTTGACGGTCCCTTTCCGACTTTATACAATTGGGTTAAAGACTTCATTTCATTTCCTCTTAACAAACGTTATATATCAATTATATATTTTTATTTTAACAATATCAACAATAAATCCGTGAAATATATAATTCTTGTTGCTTTTGTATATATACATATGCGTCCTTTGGATTATATGCACAAACATATTTTATTTTTAATGTAAATAATAAATAAAAAAAATGGTATCATTTTGCCTGTTGCCATTTTGTATATTACATTATTTGGTCATTCATAAACTATTCAAAAATAATTATTTTTGTTGCATTTTTTTTATATATATGCTACAATTGATTTTGTTAAATTATTAAGAAAAAAAGAAAGGGAGATGTTATAGTGTCGGACGAAAACAAAAACAGCGTCGAATCCTCCAATCCGGGCGATGTGAATTACGTCTATCAAAACAGACGTTATGTCGGCAGGAAAGAAACCGTCGGTTTCGTTCTCTGGGATGCGGCGCAGAGTTTTAACATCAACACTTATTCCGGCAGATTTGTAACTAACGTTTTACAGATCGACCTCGGACTCCAGGCAATCGAACAGACTATCAACGGAATATGGGACGTCGTCAATGATATTTTCATGGGCGCAATCATAGACAAAACCCGTACCCGCTGGGGTAAGTTCAGACCGTATCTGCTTTTACTTGCGGTTCCAGGTTTAATACTTACCGCGCTCTACTGGCTGCTGCCCATACTTTTCGCTGGCAGAACGAGCATGGATCTTACGAAGTTTATTTTCTACTTCGTACTTGCGTTTATCAGAGAGGGTATCGGAACATTCCAGGGAATTGCAAGAACCGGACTTTTATCAACGATTACTCCGCACCCTGTCGACCGAACGAGGCTTATAACTCTCGCGAACTTCGCTTCGGGTACGTTCGGTGAAAAGCTGCCCGAGCAGATAACAACGGTTATCCTCGACCTTATCGACAACAAGGTGCTTACAAAAACGTTCAATGCCTCGCAGAAAACGCTGTATCTCGTAACGTTCGTAGGCATGGGACTTTTCACGACCATCGTATCGAGCGGCATGTCAATGTGGTTCTTCATGAACTCAAGAGAGAGAATCATGCAGTCGGTCGAATCGCCAAGCCTGAAGCAAAGCTTCCAATCGATTTTGAATAACAAACCCGTACTTCTGCTTACGCTGTCCGACTTCCTTAACAGCTTCGGATTGGGCGGAAGCAAGCAGGACTATTACGTTGACGTTCTGCATTTTGCGTCCATGACGCTTATAGCGGGTATTCCCGCGGCTCCCATTTCCCCTGTCAGCTACTCCTATGTTCCGTGGCTGAGAAGAAAGTTCTCCTCTAAAATCCTTTACATAGCAAGTAACTATAAAGACAGCGTTCTTAATATCTTTATTTTCCTGATAGGCTGTATCGGAATGAAGAAGGACTTCTCCGGCGGTATTTATCAGAACAAATGGGCAATGTGCGTTGTCATGATGGTATGGGAAATTATCTGGACATTGTTCTACGGATTGAGATCCGTTATCGGTACGGAGCTTTACAACGAAACCATGGACTACTGCGAATGGAAGAACGGCTACCGTACGGAGGCTATGACCTCGGTTGCAAAGGGACTTGCCGCAAAGGTTGCCAGCAAGGTAAGTTCGGTTTTAAGCACACTGCTTAAAAAAGCTGTCAATTACAACACCTCGGCTTACGTTGAGGGACGCGAACAGCCCGACTCGGTTAAGTTCTACCTCTTCGCAATGTTTACCATCGTTCCCTCGCTCACAGGTTCATTCGGTATTATCCCGATGCTCTTCTATGACCTTGACGGCAAGAAGAAGGAGCAGATGTACAACGATCTTCTCGAACGCCGTGCGGCTATGCAGCAGAAGGTTAACGTAGGCACAGCCGCCGAAGCCGTCGGTGAAACTGCGGGAGAATAATAAAACAATTTTAATCAATCCTACGACAAAAGACGCGACCGGAAAAGTCACGTCTTTTTCTTTATGTACCTTTGATTTCTGTCAGGTATAGCAAAAGAGAGCCGAACTCCATAAGCCCAAAACGCACCGGCTCACGCCTCTGAGAACGGTTTTTTCCT
>CAVGCY010000028.1:0-5168 GCA_963627915.1 Bacteroidaceae bacterium
ATCGGGATGATGACTTCTTCTTCCTGCCGGTTAAGTTTATTTCTTTACCTGCTGTCAGATTTCATTCCCCTTAAACCCGTGATGAACCGTTTTTTTTTTGCTGTTAAATATTTAAAACGCGAATATATATTTTATTAAGAATATTAAGGCGGGGACGGTTTGTGTTTTGCGTAATATGTGAAGTAAACGAAAAACGGCGTAGAGGAGCGGGCGTTGTTAAAAGCCTTGAATATACGGACGCCGGGCACGGTATGGAATACTACCGTGCGGGGATATATAAAATCAAAAATAAACGCGATGAAGAGGAACTGAAAAACACGCTCGGACGGGCCGCAAACCATCTTGTGCCGGAAGGGGATGTTTATCTGCCCGACGTGCGTGGAATTGCAAAAATCGAGACGAACGGTTTTGTTCGCAGTCTTATGTTGTACAAATTAATTGAAACGGCAAGGGAACAAAAAATTCAATCCGCCGTTGTTAAATGCAATGACGCGGTTTTTGTGAATAAATGCGTCTGCATTGCGAAATATGTACGTGACGTCAGGCTTATATGCCGTAACGAACAGACTTTAAATAATTATCGTTCGCGTGTGTTTTCGCTTTACGGCGCGAGCGCGGGGAATAATAACGGAGAAGGGATAATAACGTTCGATTTTGATAATATAAAAATTATGCGCGGTTCGTACGTATTCGCGTTTGAAAAAATTGTATATCCCGCAGAGCTTGCTTGTTCCGTTCCTGAAAACGTAAAAATGCTCGACTTTGTCAGCGCGGTATACAAATATTCCGGACAGAAAAAATATCTGCTCGACAATTGCAGATTGATTTTTTCGCCCGGAAAAGAGATAAATGAGCTTTTGCTATAGCAAAGTCTCTTTTTTTTGGTATTTAAATAAGAATCAGTTATTGAGAAAATCAAACAGCTTGTCAAGATATTCTTTGAGCGTTTTGTTTTCCGCATTGTATATTTCATGTTTTGCTTCGGGGAAGGAAACGAGTTCTCCGTGAGCTATCTTTGAAATAAATTCGTTCTGTGCGGGAAGTTCAACGGAGCTGTCTTTGCCTGCCTGGAAGAGCAGAACATCGGCTTTTACGTTTTTACAGTTATTTTCATCGAGCATTACGGGGATAATCTTAATAGCCTGTCTTACCCACGAATACGACGGGCGCGAGGTCTGGTATTTTACGTTTTCAACTCGTTTTTTCTGATAGTAGTCAAATCGCGCCTTACTTGTGTCATGACTTTGTTCATACGTTCTGTTCATATCAAACGGCTTTGTCGTAATAACCGGTTGTTTTCCTCTGCCGAAGAAAACCTCCGTTGCGCTCACGGCTTTCGCCAGGGGAATCGGGAGAGGGGATTTAAAGTGAATCATCGGAGCGCTGAGAACGGCTTTTCTGAAAATATCCGGGTGTTCTTCGAGCGTCAGAGCGGCAATCGCTCCGCCCATGGAATGAGCATAAAGATAAAGGTCAAGAGAGCCGGAATTCGGCGTTACAACGCGTTTTATAAAGGTGAAAAAATCCTTGATATAATCGTTAAATTCACTGACGTATACGGTGTACGGGTCGATTGATTCCTTGTATGAAGCTCCGTGACCTCTGTGCGTTATTGCAAAGACGTTATATCCTTCTTTTATGAAATAATACATCATTTCTCTGAATTTTTCGGCGGACTCCGTAAATCCGTGAGAAATTACGACGCTTGCCCTTGCGTTTTCCGTTATATAATATTCATATGAAATCGGATTGCCGTCAAAGGAATTGAACGTTCCTTCGTTTCGTCTTTCGGCTAAGAACGGCTCGACTTCGTTTGTCATTGTTTCGGCAAATTTGCTTTCGTCAAGAATCGGTGTTGTCATACTGTATCTTCCTCTCCTGTTGAGTTTATGTATTTATTATACATATATTTTATCTGTAATGCAAGGTTGCAATCTCAATTAAAGAGTGCTATAATTAAATTTGTTAAAAAAGCAAAGGAAGCGGTCTTATGACAAAAATAGACATATTCTCGGGTTTTCTCGGAGCGGGAAAAACCACTCTTATAAAGAAGCTTATAAATGAAGCTTACAAGGGCGAAAAGCTTGTCCTTATAGAAAACGAATTCGGTGAAATCGGTATTGACGGCGGTTTTTTAAAGGACGCGGGTATTGAAATTACCGAGATGAACTCCGGATGTATATGCTGTTCGCTCGTCGGCGACTTCGGCGAGGCTCTCAAAAAGGTTTTAAAGGAGTACGCTCCCGACAGAATCATTATCGAGCCGTCGGGCGTAGGCAAATTAAGCGACGTTATCAGAGCCGTTCAGAATATTCATTCCGACGAAATCGTTCTTGACGGATTTACGACCGTTGCGGACGCGAATAAATGCAAGGTTTATATGAAAAATTTCGGCGAGTTTTTCAACGATCAGATAGAGCATGCCGGTACTGTCATTCTTTCTCATACAAAGGGAATTAAACCCGATAAGCTTGAAACCGCGGTTTCAATGATAAGAGAGCATAACCCCAACGCGGTTATTATTACGACCGACTGGGACGAGCTTGACGGTTCTCAGATGCTTGAGGCGATTGAACGCAGGGACACTCTTGAGGCTGAGCTTGAGCTTCTCAAAAAAGAGAGCGAACACGATGATGACGATGAGGATTGCTGCTGCCATCACCATGACCACGAACACGAGCATGACCATGAGCACGAACATCATCACGACCATGACCATCATCACCATGACGGCGAGTGCTGCTGTCATCATGACCATGAGCACGAGCATGACCATGAGCACGAGCATGACCATGAGCACGAGCATGAACATGAACACCATCACCATCACCATCATCACGCCGACGACGTTTTCACAAGCTGGGGCAGGGAGACTGCAAGAAAGTTTACCGCGGATGAAATCGAGGGCTGCCTTAAGGCATTGGAGAACGAGAAATACGGCATTGTTTTAAGAGCGAAGGGTATTGTTCCCGCCGAGGACGGAACGTGGATTCATTTTGACTATGTTCCCGGTGAGCCGGATGTGCGTACCGGTTCGTCTGCCATAATCGGCAGACTCTGCGTTATAGGCTCCGGGATTGATGAAAATGCTCTTGCGGAGTTGTTTAACGTATGATAGGTAAAAAGAAAGAGCCGGTCGAAATTCCGGTGTATATGTTCCTCGGTTTCCTCGATTCGGGTAAAACGACGTTTATTCAGGAAACTATGGAGGATTCGAGATTTAACGACGGCGCAAGAACGCTTCTGCTTTCGTTTGAAGAGGGCGAGGAGGAATACGACGTCAGTAAATTTGCAAGCTCCAACGTTTATATGCTCAATGTAGACGATAAAGAAAAGATGAACGAGGAGTATCTGACAGAGGAATTTAAAAAGTCCGACGCGACGCGTGTTGTCGTAGAGTACAACGGCATGTGGAACGTTCAGGATTTTTTCGAGGCAATGCCGGAGGGATGGATGATTGCGCAGTGCATGTTTCTTGCGGATGCTTCGACGTTTAATTCATATAACGCAAACATGAGAAGTCTTGTCGTTGACAAGCTCAATATGTGCGAGATGATTGCGTTTAACAGAATGACAAATTCCGAAGAACAGATGCCCTTGCATAAAATAGTCAGAGGCGTTTCAAGACGGTGCGACATCGTTTATGATTACGGCGGAGATAATACGGTTTTCGATGAAATCGAGGAACCGCTTCCGTTTGACGTAAACGCGCCCGTTATCGAAATTGAGGATAGGGATTTTGCATTGTGGTACAGGGATCTTATGGACGATATGAAGCAGTATCACGGAAAAATGGTTAAATTCAAGGGAATATGCGCCGTGAATCCGAAATTTCCCGATAATGTTTTTGTATGCGGACGGCACATCATGACCTGTTGCGTTCAGGATATAACGTACTGCGGACTTGCTGTAAAGTGGGATAATGCAAAGACAATTTCCAATGCCGAATGGGTTATGCTTGAGGCGAAGGTTGAAATAAGATTTTCAAAGCTTTACGGACGTAAAGGTCCGGTTCTGACCGCTGTTTCCGTTACTCCCGCTTCGGAACCGGAGGAGAAGGTCGCAACATTTTATTAAAGAAAGGCTGATATTATGAAGCTGTCGCTTGTTATCCCGTGTTTTAACGAACAGGACAACGTAAGAGTTTTTTTTGACGAAACTCAGAGGGCTTTTAATTCCGGACGTTTTGATTATGAATTTGTATTCGTAAACGACGGAAGCCGTGACGGCACTCTCAGAAATCTTCTTGAATTGTACGAAAACGAGAAATTTGCAAATATACAGGTTGTCGATTTGTCCCGCAACTTCGGTAAGGAGTCTGCCATGTATGCCGGACTTCAGAACGCAAGAGGCGACATGACCTGCATAATCGACGCCGATTTGCAGCAAAGACCCGAGGTCGTGCTTGAGATGATGGATATTCTTGACAACGAACCCGATGTTGACTGCGTTGCCGCGTTTCAGGATAAGAGGAAGGAGAGCAAGGCTCTCACGTTCCTTAAATCGTCGTTTTATTCTATAATAAATAAGCTGTCCGACGTTCATTTTGAAAATGCGGCAAGCGATTTCAGACTTTTCAGACGAAATGTTCTTGAAGCTCTGCTTAATATGACGGAAAGTCAGCGGTTTTCCAAGGGACTGTTTTCGTGGGTCGGATTTAATACTAAGTACATTCCGTACACCGTAATGGAGCGAAATGCCGGAGAGTCGAAATGGTCTGTCAGAAAGCTGTTTAAATACGCTTTTGACGGAATTACGGCATTTACTGGAGCTCCGTTAAAGCTGCCGTTTTTATTCTCGGGTGTGAGCGCGGTTTCGGGACTGCTGTTTTTGATTATCTACGCCATATACTCGGCGTCTGCCGGTACGGGTTTTCATTCGTGGGCGATAATTTTAACGTTTGTAATGCTTTTTTCGGCAGTTCAGCTGCTGTGTATAGGCGTTATCGGTATATACCTTTCGAGCGTGTTCTTCCAGAGTAAGAACAGACCGATTGTTATTGTTAAAAAGGTATATAAATAAAATAATAAGTATAAGTGCGTAAGCGCGCCGAATCGCACCCTTTCGGGGTCTGCGGTTCGGCGCGGTTTTTTTTCATGGTTTCGCAGAGAGAGGGGGGGATTGTATTTGTGTTCCGCTTTTTTGATAATTTAAGCGGAGGCGGGAGA
>CAVGCY010000029.1:0-28678 GCA_963627915.1 Bacteroidaceae bacterium
TTCAAGTTTCTTTAACGCAGTCGAAGCGGAAAGAGGGTGGATATAAACCTTATGGATTCGGCTCTCTTTTGCTGTTAAAACAGAACAAAAAAATCTATTTGCCGCTCCCGGGAATTTTATCATAGAACCGAGGATAACATATAAGTTCTTTTTTCAGTATATCACAAAACGTGTAAAACAATAAGCAATCAGTTGTTTCCGTCCGGTCTGATTACTGTTTTTTCGCCCCGAACGAGCCATTTTGTAAGGTCAATGAAAGACTGTACAGAGCCTATATATAATGGTAATAAGACAAACACACTTTCACACATAGCAGAAAAAAAAGCTGTCCTTTCGGACAGCTTAATTTTTCTTATAGATTAAACTTCTACAAGTTTAAATTATTTTTTCTTGGTTACTACGAAAGCAACAGCGGCAAGAGCGGAAACACCTGCGATTACAGCGATGCTTGCGTCACCGGTCTTAGTAATTATTCCAGGCTTAGTGGTAGACTCTTTCTCCGTGGTGGTTGACGTTGTTGTAGTCTCTTTTTCAGTGGTTGTAGCAGGGTCTACTATAGGAGGCTCAGTTGTACTCTCATCAACAGGAGGCTGAGATGTAGTAGTCTCCCCAGCAGGCTTAGTTGTAGTCGTGCTGTCATCACCGGGTTTTTCATCCGGTTTAGTGTCGAATGTGTATGATTTACCTGCGTTAGCTACGGTGATATCCTCATCGATGATGCTGTCATTGTTAACGGTAAGAGTTACCTTTTCAACGCCGTCCTTTACCTTAAGAGTGTAGGTAGCAACAGCAACAGTGTCAGTAGTGAACTCTTTACTGGTTATTGTAGCACCGCTGAGAAGATCCTCAGTATTTTTAGCAAGACCTTCCGCAACAGCATTATTGTTCTCATCTGTGATTTTCGCGCCTTCTGAGCTTACATACTGTACTTCATCCGTATTAATGTTAACGAAAAGAGTAGCGGCCTTGTGACCCGTTGCCTTATCAAAAGACATGGTTACTGTGAGTGTTCTTGCACTGTCATCATACTCTCCGCTAAGAAGAACAGAGGGCACGTCATCAGCGAAAGCTACAACGCCGAGGCATGCCGTGAGGGCAAGTGCGATTACGCATGCAAGAATTTTCTTTGCAAGTTTCATTGGTAAAACCTTCCTTAAAAAAATTTCTATTATCCTCTGCGAATAATACAGTTGTATTATATACTAATAAATGGAGAAAGTCAAGAATAAAATTCACAGTTATACAAAAATAGGGATATTTCAGTCATATGCGATAAATACATGCGGCAAAACGTATCCGTTCTTTTACATTCTTTCATTTAAGGTCGAATTTATACGCATTTTTTGATAATAATAAATACCGTCATACTCTGTTTTGTTCCTCTTCGGTCAAAGAAAAACCGTCAATTCTTTCTTATTCTATTTCTGCAAGTCAAAAAAAGAGCCGTCCTTTCGGACAGCTCGATTTTTTGATTCAATAAATAAACTTTAAGAGTTTAAATTATTTCTTCTTGGTTACTACGAAAGCAACAGCTGCAAGAGCAGAAACGCCAGCGATTACAGCGATACCTGCGTCACCGGTCTTTTTGATCGTAGCGGGCTTGTCTGTCTTCTTTTCAGTAGCAGTGGTTGAAACAGCAGTAGTAGCAGCCTTGGTGGGAGCCTCAGTAGATGCGGGCTCAGTTGTTGCAGGAGCTACAGTGTCGAATGCGAAAGTTGCACCTGCGTTAGCAACCTTGATTTCATCATCAACAACGCTGTCTTCGCTAACGGTAAGAGTTACCTTCTTAACGCCGTCTTTTACTTTAAGTTTGTAGGTAGCGATAGTGATGGTATCCTGAGTGAAAACATCAGTAGCCATAGCCGCACCGCTGAGAGTTTTGCCGTCAGTAGCTAAACCAGCTTCAGGTAAAGCACCGTCGATAGTACCCTTAGCAACATCTACATACTCTACTTCGTCTTCATTGAAGCCAACAAAAAGAGTAGCGGTGGTGTGATCCTTAGCCTTGTCAAGAGACATGGTTACGGAAAGTGTTCTGGTGCTGTCATCATACTTACCGTCAAGAATGACCGAGGGAACGTCAGCAGCAAAAGCTACTACACCGAGGCATGCCGTGAGGGCAAGTGCGATTACGCATGCAAGAATTTTCTTTGCAAGTTTCATTGGTAAAACCTTCCTTAAAAAAATTTTCTATTATCCTCTGCGAATAATACATCTGTATTATATACTAACGTTTCTTTTAAGTCAAGCATTTTTTTAAAAAAATCCACCGGCACATTTCACAAATCATGACAATTTGACATTCTTCGCTTTATATAATATAATCATTATATATATATTTTAAGGGGGAAAACCTCATGGACAACAGTTTTTCACTTTTGAGAGAAAAATGCCTGTCATGTCAAAAATGCAGGCTCTGCGAAACGCGCACAAACGTCGTGTTCGGAGTCGGAAACGAACATGCAAAAATAATGTTCATCGGCGAAGCTCCGGGCGAAAACGAGGATTTAAGCGGCGAACCGTTCGTAGGCAGAGGAGGCAGGCTGCTTGATAATTATCTGTCCGCAGTCGGATTTGACCGCCATACAAATATATATATAACAAATACGGTCAAATGCCGTCCTCCGAAGAACCGCGACCCGATGCCTGACGAACAGGAAAAATGCGTCGGTTATCTGAGAGAACAGTTTAAAATAATACAGCCCGCAATAGTAGTTTGCCTCGGAAGAATAGCCGCATGCAAGTTAATTAAACCCGATTTCAAGGTTACAAAAGAGCACGGAATATTTTTCGATAAATCGGGTACTCTTTTCGTGGGAACGTTTCATCCGGCGGCGCTTTTAAGAGATCCGAGAAAAAAAGAGGACGCATTGAACGACTTTTTAAAAATAAAAGAAAAGGCAAAAGAACTCGGAATTATATAAACAATGATTTATTCCGGTAAATTATTGTTTACGAAAATCGGGCGGCGGAGATTAAATCTCTGCCGTCCGGTTTTTGTTACTATTTCTTTGATTTTGCCGATTTCTTTTCCGCTTTTATCTTCTTTGCGTATGCGTCGGCTTCAGCGCGTTCGCGCTCAGCCTGTTCTCTTTCGCGGGCTTCCGTTTCCTCGGCTCTGCGCTTTGCCTCGTCGTACATCGCATTCAGCTCGTCAAGATGACTGTAATTTTCATACTGCGTGACAAGTCTCTCCGCGTCGTTATACGCCTTTGCGGCAAGGCTGTAATGGAAGTGTATATCGTTTTCTTTTTTTTGTTTGGCAAGATTTTCCTTTTTCTTTGCCTTTAATGCGTCGATTTCCCTGCGAAGCCTTGCGATTTCCGGCGAATCCTTCTCCTTCTTCGCAACGGCGGAAAGAACATACGTTTCTTTAATCTTCTCATCCAAAGCGTCCTCCTCGTCAAAGAGCGCTTCGAGAACGGTAAAATCAGGCTTTACAAACGTTTTTATGTCGGGATAGTATTTTTCAATCGCTTTTTTAGAGGAAAGCTTCTTCTTCGCCGTTTCGACGGCAAATTTCCTAAGTTCCTTTTCCTCCGGAGTATTCGAGGGCAGATTTCTCGCCTCATGAAGCTCCTTGAGAATATCCTCCCTGCTCGTCGAAGCGATTGCGTAAAGTCCCTCGTCGAGAACCTTTTTGTAAACGCTCAGCTGAGTTTTATAAAGAGGAGTTGAGAATTTATCAAGCTCGTCGCATACAAATTTTGAAATATCGATATTTTCATTAAGCGCAAGAGCGTCCTTATATGCTTTTTTACCGGCTTTTCTTTCCTGCTTTGTCATACCCGAACGGATATAATCGCTCTTTTTTGTACTTACGTAATTTTCCGAAGCCGTCCTGCGGGATTCGTCTATAATATCTATAGCGTCCACAAGATCCCTGTCTTTTAAGCAGTTATTGCTGTAATCCTCGAACAGCGCTCTTATTTTAAGAACCTTGACAACGCCCTTCTGCTTTTTCTCTGTAAAGTCATAGAAGAAATACGGTATTGCGTTGAGAAGCGCGCCGCCCGCAGCCATTAATATAAGCACGGTCATAAGCTTATACAAAAGCCCCGGCTCACCCGTATTTACGTCAAGAATATCATAGGGCGAAGCGTAGCCGTTGTCGCTGCTGATTCCGTAATATTTCTGAACGGCGGGAAGAACCGACGATGTAAAGAGCGTTATAACGCTGCCTATTGTCGCAACGGCGGCAAACATTCCGTCGATACGTTCACCCGTCCTGTACTGCTGATAATCTCTGATATCCGCCTGAATTGCGGGAGATGTGATTTGCTCGGAGGCGAGCACGAACCAGTTGAGATAGACGCAGACAAACAGCCACCATATATTATGCATACCCAAAAGCATTGCGAGTATACATGCGACGTTCATGAAGTTAACGACAAGAAGAACCTTTCTCTTGCCCCATTTCTTAACAAGCACAGGCGTTAAAAGCATGCCCCACAGCGACGAATTGCTGATAAGCGTCTGAATCAGAGCATACTGCGTACCCGTCGCCGTATGACCGTAGTTATACGACCATGTGAGAATATTTCCGTACGCGCTTTCAAGGAATCCGACCCATCCGGCAAGGGATATAATCCAGAAATATTTATTCTTCGCAACCTCTTTTATCGCATATGAGAATTTAATCTGAACGGTATGCGACTTTGCCTGAACGATTTTCTCCTTTGTATTTGCGAAAACCATAACGGTAAGAACAACGCCGAGTATTGCGAATACGGGATACGAATATCTGTAAACTCTTATGTCGTACAAATCGTCGTTCGTAAATATCTGAGCAACTATAGGCACGGCTATGTTAACGATGCTCGGCGCAAGAGAATATACGACGCTCTTGATTGCAAGAACGTCCGTACGCTCCTGAGTATTCGGCGAAAGAACGTGTATAAGATTCGTATACGCGTCATAGAAGAAATTATAATAAAACTGCAAAAGAAGATTAAATACGAGAACGACCGCGCACGTTGCGATATAATCGGCGCTCTTGCCGAAAATCATACCCGTGCCGACGATATTCGCAAGCTTATCGTACGGAAACCATACGTACGCAACGGATATTACAGCCGTCGGAATACCCATTGACATCAGATACGGTCTGTACTTGCCGGCTTTGTTTCTCGTATTGTCAATCATGTTTGCTCTCAGAGCCGTAAGCGGAATATTTGCAAACGTGTCTATAAGATAAAGTATGTACATATCGTCCGGAGCGATGCCGATAGCTCCGCCGACAATCATGTTAGTCGTGCCGACTATAAGCGACATACCGATTGTTATGATAAAATACGCTCCGATACCGCCGACAGAATACGCCAGTATTTCCTTAAACGTCATATATCTGCCGAGAGGCGGAATTTTCCAATAGGTTCTCACCTTATCGACGGCGCCTGCCGCCTTTTCTTTTATATTCATGACATACCTCCGTAAATCATACTCGGATATAATTTTAACACAGATTTAACATTAAAACAACAAGCAAATACAAAAAAATGATGAAATTCGTGTGAATTTTGGTTTATTATGTTTTTATCAATTAAAACATTAACAAAAAAAAGGATGTTTTTCACCAAAAAGATAGAAAACATCCCATTATAATTCGTTTTAAATTAAATTAAAGCACGCATCTGAGGAAATCCTTCGTACGCTCGTTCTGCGGATCGGAGAAAATTTCTTCGGGAGTTCCCTCCTCCATGATAACGCCGTCAGCCATAAAAACGACCCTGTCCGCAACGTCTCTCGCAAACCCCATCTCATGAGTAACGACAATCATTGTCATACCGCCCTCGGCAAGCTCCTTCATAACCGAAAGAACCTCGCCGACCATCTCGGGGTCGAGTGCGCTCGTAGGCTCGTCGAAAAGCATGATGTCCGGACGCATCGCCAAGGCTCTCGCAATGGCAACTCTCTGCTGCTGACCGCCGGAAAGCTGACGGGGAAACGCGTCCGCCTTGTCCCGCAGGCCTACCCTGTCAAGCAGCTCGTAAGCCTTCTGCTCCGCTTCGGCTCTCGTCATTTTTTTAAGGTCGACGGGGGCCATCATTATATTTTTTTTAACCGACATATTCGTAAACAGATTAAACTGCTGAAAAACCATGCCGACATTTTCTCTGAATTTATTAATATTGGTATGCTTATCCGTAATAAGCACGCCGTCAACCTCGATTGAACCGGAGGTCGCTTTCTCAAGCTGATTGAGGCATCTGAGCAGCGTGGATTTACCGCTGCCGGAGGGTCCTATAAGACAAACGACTTCGCCCTCCTCAACCTCCATATTAATGCCCTTTAAAACCTCAAGGTCGCCGAAGGACTTATGCAGATCGGTTACTTTTACTTTTTTTGTCATTGTCTAATCTCTTTTCCAGCATTTTTGAAATTATCATAAGGACGGATATAACGATAAGATAAAGAATAGCAACATAAACGTATGTTTCAAAAAATCTGTATGTTGAGCCGACGTACGTTTTTGCCTTATTGACAACCTCGGCAAGTCCGATAACCGAAAGTATGGACGTATCCTTTATCGTTATAATAAACTGGTTAACAAGCGACGGAATCGATATTTTGAACGCCTGAGGGAGAACAACTCTTATCATTGCCCTGCCCTTGCTCAGTCCGAGACTTCTTGCAGCCTCCATCTGTCCCTTGTCGACAGCCTGTATACCGCCTCTGAATATTTCGGAAAGATATGCGCCCGCATTGAGGCTCAGAGTAATAACGCCCGCCACAAACGGCGTGAACTTAAAACCGCTGATAAAAAGCTGAACGACCTGCGGTACGCCGAAAAAGACGATAAATGCCTGAACGAGCATGGGTGTGCCTCTGATAATCCATACATATGCGCCCGACAGAAATTTAAAAATTTTAATTTTCGACATCCCCATAAGACAGGCAAGCAGTCCGAGAAAAAAGCCTATGAGAATAGAGAGAAGCGAAATTCCTATAGTCAGCTTTATACCCTCTAACAATATGGGAGTCGCTTTTTCAAATACAACGCTGAAATTCATAATCTTTCCTTACAATCCAAACATGGTACAGCACGGCAAAAAACCGCGCTGTACCGCAATAAACATTAATAAAATTTTAATTCAACAAGACTTATTTCATACCGTACTTGGCAAGAATTTCATCATATGTGCCGTTAGCCTTAACATTTGCAAGTCCGGCGTTGAACATTGAGATAAGCTCTGCATTCTGACCCTTTTTAACAGCGAATCCGTAGGGCTTGGGGTTGATAACCTCGCCGACGGTCTTGAGAGCCGTACCGGTCTTAATCGAATATGAAATAACGGGATAATCCTCGAAGCATGCGTCGTTGTTGCCGTTGAGAACAGCCTGATACATCTCCGCGCTGCCTTCGTAAGTTACGGTCTTGAAGCCATACTGATCCTTAACGCTCTCTGCGTAATCGCGTCCCGCGGTGCTTGCCTTAACGGCAACGCTCTTGCCCTTAAGATCATCAAGAGACTTAATATCGCTGTCAGCCTTAACTACAAGAACCTGACCGTTTTCAATATAACCGTCGGAAAAATCAAAAGTTTCCTTTCTCTCGTCGTTAATAGTCATACCGGCAATCATAGCGTCCGCCTGACCGGCCTGAACCGCGCCCATGGAAGCGTCGAAGCCCTCATTATGAACCTCGTACTCAAAGCCCTGATCCTTTGCGATAGCCTCAAGGAGATCCATATCAAATCCTGTATACTTACCCGTTTCCGTATCGAGATACTCGAAAGGAGCAAAACTGTTATCGGAATAAATAACGTACTTCTTGTCTGACGAAGAGGACGCTTTTGATTCGGACGCATTCGATACGTCCGCCTTTGACGAATCATCGACGCTCTTCGTTTCACCGCAGGCGGCGAATGCAAACAGCGTCATGACAACCGCAAGAGCAAGAGCGATTATTTTTGTAACTTTTTTCATGTGTAATCCTCCGTTTCAAATTTTAAACCCGCTTTTTATTTTCAAAAGCGAAGATTTTAAGTTATTTTACCATTTTTTTAAACAGGTGTCAATGATGTATTATAAGAAAATACACGTCGTAACGCATGCAAATGTGTAGATATGCACAAAATTTTATATTTTTTTATAAATAAATCCTGTCAAGCGACAATTTTATGTCCCGCTCATTGAAATATTAACAATAGTAGCGTATAATAATACTTTATTTATACGGATAATAAGGACGGATAACACGTGAAAAAGGTTTTTTACTATCTGAAAAGCTATGCGGTGCAAAGCATTCTCGGACCGCTTTTCAAATTGGGAGAGGCAACGCTCGAGCTTCTCGTTCCTCTTGTCGTCGCAAAAATAATCGACGTCGGCATTCCGAATAAGGACAGTGGCTATATCATAAAAATGGGGCTTGTTCTCGCCGCGCTTGCCGCCGCGGGGCTTCTGATGAGCGTTACGGCACAGTATTTCGCGGCAAAAGCCTCCGTCGGATGCACGGCAAGAATGCGTTCGGCTCTGTTTTCGCATATTCAAACGCTCTCATACTCCGACCTCGACTCTCTCGGTACGTCAACAGTTATAACGAGAATGACGGGAGATATGAACCAGATTCAGACGGGACTTAATATCGCCCTCAGACTTCTCCTGCGCTCCCCGTTCGTCGTACTCGGCGCAATGGTGATGGCATTTACCATCGATACGCACGAGGCTTTGATTTTCGCCGGAGCCATACCGATTCTCGCAGCAGTCATATTCGGAATAATGCTCGCCGGAATACCGCTTTATAAAAAAACGCAGGGCAAGCTCGATTCCGTTCTGCGTCTTACGAGAGAAAATCTCACGGGAGCAAGGGTTATACGCGCATTCGGCAGAGAAAAAGAGGAAACGGAAAGCTTTGTAAGCTCAAACAACGCTCTTGTCGCTATACAGGAATTTGCCGGCAGAATCGCCGCCGTATTGAATCCAGCGACATACGTTATAATAAACGCCGCCGTTATAATACTTATATATTCCGGAGCCGTTAAGGTCAACGAAGGAACGCTCACGCAGGGAGAAACCGTCGCGCTTTATAATTACATGTCGCAGATTCTTGTAGAACTCATTAAATTCGCAAGTCTTATAATAAGCATTACAAAAGCCGTCGCATGCGCGAACAGAGTAAGCGATATTCTTGACATGAAGCCCTCGTTTGCCGGCGGAAACGTTATCGGAGGAAATGATACAGACGAGGCGGTAAGATTTGAAAACGTATATTTTAAATATAATGAAACCGGCGGAAACGTGCTTGAGGATATTTCGTTCACGCTTAAAAAGGGACAGACCCTCGGAATCATAGGCGGTACGGGTTCGGGCAAAACGTCGGTCGTAAATCTGATACCCGGATTTTATCACGCTTCAAAAGGCAGCGTCTATGTAGACGGCGTAAACGTCAACGACTGGGATCAAAATTCGCTTAAGGACAGAATCGGCGTTGTCGAGCAAAAAGCCACGCTTTTCTCCGGAACGATACGGGACAACTTAAAATGGGGCGACGAAAACGCGTCGGACGGGGAAATAATGCGCGCCGCCGAAACCGCACAGGCACAGGACGTTATAAATTCAAAGGAATCCGGGCTTGACAGCGTTATAGAGCAGGGCGGCAAAAACCTCTCCGGCGGTCAAAGACAGAGACTTACGATTGCCCGTGCGCTTGTTAAAAAGCCCGAAATTCTCATTCTTGACGATTCATCGTCCGCGCTCGACTTCGCAACGGACGCAAAATTAAGAAAGGCAATTGCGGCTGTAAAGGATACATCCGTTATAATCGTTTCTCAGAGAACATCCTCGATAAAGCACGCGGATTTGATTGCCGTTCTTGACGACGGAAGGCTTGCGGGCCTCGGAACGCATGACAGTCTTCTCGAAAGCTGTTCCGTTTATAAAGAAATTTACGATTCACAATACAAGAAAGCAGGCGAGGGAAAATGAAGAAAAAAAGAGACTCCTCAAACGACGTTAAAACCGTCAAAATGCTGCTGAGCTATGTCGGAAGATATAAAATTCTGCTGTTTTTCTCGATTCTCCTTGCCGGCATAAGCGTTATATTTACATTATATATTCCTATTCTGGCAGGCGACGCGATAGACTGCATTCACGGCATAGGCGACGTTAATTTTGTCACAATCAAAAATATATTAATAAAAATCGGAATTATAACCGTCATTACCGCTTTAATACAGTGGATAATGAACATGATAAACAACAGAATAACCTACAGAGTTATCCGCGACGCAAGAAACGACGCGTTCAAAAAGCTCGAAATTCTCCCGCTTAAATATATCGACTCGCACCCGCACGGCGATACGGTAAGCAGAATAATATCCGACGCGGATCAGTTCGGAGACGGACTGCTGATGGGCTTTTCACAGCTTTTCACAGGGGTTATGACAATTGCGGTAACGCTCATATTCATGCTCATGATTAATCCGGCAATTACAGCCGTCGTTGCCGTTTTGACGCCGATGTCGCTTTTCACGGCTCGTTTTATCGCAAGAAAAACGCATGCAATGTTTACGCTCAGGTCGAAAATAAACGCAGAACAGACGTCGCATATCGAGGAGATTCTCGGCAATGAAAAAACAGTACAGGCTTTTTCAAAGGAAAACGACGCAAATAATAAATTTAACGAAATAAACGAAAGACTCGAAAAATGCTCGTTAAATGCGACGTTCTTTTCTTCTCTTACAAATCCGACGACAAGATTTATAAACAGCATCGTTTACGCGGCGGTTGCCCTGTTCGGAGCAATCGAGGTAATAAACGGCGGAAATTTCGCAATCTCCGTCGGCGGTCTTGTATCGTTTTTAAGCTACGCCACGCAATATACGAAACCCTTTAACGAAATATCCGGAGTTATCACGGAGCTTCAAAATTCTCTCGCATGCGCCGGAAGATTATTTGAATTTATAAATGAAAACCCCGAAACGCCCGAACCGGACAACGCAAAAACGCTTGTTTCGCCGACGGGAAGGGTTGATTTCAATTCGGTTTATTTCTCATACGTTCCCGGCAAAAAGCTTATCGAGGACTTTAATTTATCCGCAAATCCCGGTCAGAGAATTGCAATCGTAGGACCCACGGGATGCGGAAAAACAACGCTTATCAATCTGCTGATGCGTTTCTACGATACAAATTCGGGCGAAATAAGCGTAGACGGCGAACCGATAAAACAACTGACGAGAAAATCTCTCAGGTCAAGCTACGGTATGGTTCTTCAGGACACATGGTTGAGATACGGAACCGTCAAAGACAATATCAGAATTTCAAAGCCGGAAGCGACGGACGAGGAGGTTATTGCGGCGGCGAAATCCGCCCATGCGCATTCGTTCATAAAACGTCTGCCCGACGGCTACGATACCGTACTCGGAGAGGGCGACGGCGGTCTTTCTCAGGGACAAAAACAGCTTCTGTGCATAACGAGAATCATGTTAAGCCTTCCCCCGATGCTGATTCTCGACGAGGCGACGTCATCCATAGATACCCGAACCGAAATGAAAATTCAGAACGCGTTCGCAAAAATGACAGAAGGCAGAACAAGCTTTATCGTGGCGCACAGGCTCTCGACAATTCAAAGCGCGGATGTAATACTCGTCATGAAGGACGGCAAAATAATAGAACAGGGCAATCACGATTTTCTCATGGCGCAAAACGGGTTTTACACAAATCTTTACAACAGCCAGTTTGAAACGACATAACAAAAAAAAACGACGCTTCGGGCGCCGTTTTTTTTATATTGTTATTTTAATATTTATAAGTCCGAGCTCCTTCGGTATTTCCGATTCGACGGACGAAATTTCACGCACGCGCTTCGCCGCGTTCTCGCTCATTTTCATAAAGAGCTTTTCGTCTCTCACAAGCCTTAAAATGCCGTCGGCAATACCCTTGTAATCCTCGCCGTCCGCTAAAACTCCGCAGCTGCCGTCCACAAATTCCGGCACGGCGGCTACCGCGTTCGATACGGGAACAAGTCCCGAGGACATTGCCTCGTCGCGTGAAACTCCCTGAGTATCCATACGCGTCGTGCAAAGAAAAATTCCGTGCGTTTTATGCTCGGCGGCGATATCGTAGGGCGACAGATAACGTCTTGTCATGTTGACGTTTTTATATTTTTTTAGAGCCGAATGCGTTACATCGAATTTTACGCCGTCTCCGAAAATATCAAACGTCATATCCTTAAATTCGTCATGCCTTGAAAGCTCCGCAATCGCTTTTGTCATAACGTCGTTTGCGTAGTTGTTGTTTGCAAACGATTTTATCGCAAGAATTTTAAATCTCTGCTCCCCTGTTTTTTTCTCATACGAATAAAGCGACGTGTCTATGCAGTTATGAATAACGGAGGAATTTTTCTCCGTAAATTCAACGCCGTAATCCTCGCTTACCGTATTTTTAAGATATTCGGATACGAACACGAAATGAATATTATCCGTTTTTGAACGCTCGAAAACCTCACGCCACATTTCCTCCCTGACGGCGGACTGCTTTTTCGCCGTTTCAAGCTCCTTTTCCGTTTCAAAATTATATTTACGTCTGCTCCACGGCTGAATGTCGAATCCGTGGGACCATATAAATATATTGAAAGAGTCGGTATAAGACTTTATAACGCTCCATATATACGGGTCAAGAAAATGAACAAATATATTTTTTATATTTGAATTTTCAAGAATCGAAACAAGCCTGTCCGCGCTGCCCGAAACAACGTCAACGCCGTCGTATTCTCTGAATTCAGCCTTAACGTCCGCTCCTATCGCGGCGGCGTCGACGGGATATCCGTAACCTTTATACGCCTTTAAACGGCGGTGAATATACATATATTTATACAAATCATCGTACGACGGGTACGCGGGAGCGAGAACGAGAGTATCGCTTCTTGAAACAAACGGCATATCATCGTAAATATTTATTCCGCTTCCTATTCTCACAGAGCTTATCTCCGTATTGCCCGAACCGGTTATGACGAGCGAAATATTAACGTATTCGCACCCTGCGGGAATATCGGCGGAAAGAAACGGCATATCTGAGCTGATTTCAGACGTTATCGTCCGTTTTGAAGCGTCAAGCATATCGCATTTTATATTTACCTCAAGATCCCCCGCGCATGCACAGACTATCGAGATGTTATTTTGAATTTCATGCTCCGAAATCCTTAATTCCTTTGCGATTAAGGGTTCGCTCTTTTCGCCTGCGTTCATTTTCGAGTCAACGCCGGTTTTTCCGTCTGCGGCGAAATAAAGAATTTTTTTGTTCGTATATCTCCTGCACGCATTGTTAAGCTCGACCGGTCCGTAATTTATATAAACGGAATCATCCTCGCCGGGTTTTATATTTTCGGCAATCTTTTCAAGCTTGCAAAGCTCGATTCCCTTATCCTCAATAAAGATATCCGCGCACCTTTCGCACGTCAGTCCGCCGTTTTCGCAGTAATTAAATTCGTCCGTGCATAAGAATTTACCGTCAAGCCTTACTCCCTTTGCAAAGCTTAAAATATTACTTTTTATCGCCGATATCTTAACGATTCCCGCATTTGAATTAAATGAGGAGCATTCTCTGTATGTATGCTCTCTTGAAGAAATCGATACCGTACCGTTTTCGTTTTTATATATATCGGCTTTTCCGAAGCCGTCAAGAGAAGAATATCTGACAGACAAAACGAGGTCGTATAGATAATTTTCGCCGTAATAATCGTGCGGATTCATCGCTCCGGCAAATCCGTTTTCGTAAAAAACGGCGGACGAAGCCTCCGAAACGCCGATTTTTTTAATTCTGCCGTCCGTTTCCTCAAAATCAGCGTCCGTTATAATAAAAAGGCGGGCATTTTTATACGTCTGACGGATAAACGAATCTGATACGCTCTTTATCTCCTTTGTATCTTCGCAGTATGAATAAAGCGTAACTTCCGGGAGCTTTTTTTTCATATCCCTGCCGAACACAATGCTCGCTATATAGACCAGCCTGTCCTCGCACAAATGATACGACAGAACGGTACGAAGCCCCGCAAGTCTGAATTTTCGAGCCGACTCATCATCATAACAGTATTTGTCAAGATGTCTTTTAAGCTCGGACGAATTATCGGTGCTTACCGTCAGGTCGCCGAAGAAATTCCGCTGACCACGCGAATAATTGCCAACCGTTATCGTATTTGAGGCAAGAAGCTCAAACACCCTGCGGGCAAACATCGTCTGAGATGAATTTACGGAATTCATGTTTACGCCGTAATTGTATCCCTTGTAGGCTATATGTATTTCATTCGGAGACAGAGAACCCAATATCATTTTATTGTAACGAGAGGGAAACGCATGTTCGGGACGCGGATTTTTAAAATTCCTGTCAAAAATATCGAAGCCCTTTGTCCTTTCAAACACGTCGGAAAAATCGTCAAAGACTCTGCATCTCTCCTTATATTTGTGATAATACGCGCCCGCAAAGCAGAATTTATCCTTTCTTTCATGCATTTCAATCGGATTGTGAACGCGGGGCTGAGCCGAAAAATGGAGCAGATAAACATTGTCGCTGTTAAGGCTCTTTTTATATTTTGCAACGCAGTCTGTATCCGTAGTAAAAACATAGTCCGCACATGACGCCGCAGACATGAAAACGTCAGTGAAAACGGGGTCCTCTTTATTCCAGAATACAATCGGAATCTTTTTCGAGCGGCAGTATTCGCTTAATTCGTAAAGCTCTTTGCTTCCGTTCGCTATTTTTTTATACCATGTGTTGTTCTTGCCGCTCCACGCCGACTCTATAAACAAAAGATCGGGATTAAACGAATCTATTTCGTTTTTCCAGCCGCCGCACGTAAGGGAGAAAAAATTACATTCGCTTTCAAAATTTCCCACGGTAAACGCGTCCGCAATTGCGGCAACCTTCAAATCCTTCAGATTCTCTTTATCCGTATTAAAATAAACGGCGTTCTCCTTTTCGTCAAGTTTAACGCCGAAGCCGCAGAGCAGCTCTTTAAGCTCGGACGAACGTCGTTTTAAATATTTCAAAGCCTCGTCGATATTGTTTGCGGACATATTTTCCCCTCACTTTGAAAAACGAAGAATTACGTTTTTATACTTTCTGTAAAAGTTCAAAAGGCGTGAACCGATAAAATTATTCTCTATCATGGAAAACTTTCTCTTGAAATTATCGTTTTCGACCTTTAACGAATTTATCTGCACCTCGTATCGGCGCAAATCTTTTCTTACGGACGACAAAACAGCCGTCTGGTTTTCGATATCGGAATAACACTGCTTGAGTTCTGCCAGCAAAACGGCGTTATCCCTTTTTAATTTTTCAATCTCCGTATTATTTTCAACCGCAGTCTGCATATATGATTCTCCCGTCAGCGAAGATACTTGTTACGATAAAATTCAAGCTCGGGCTGAGCGTATGCGCGTTCCTCGTTCGTCATGGCGGCATACTCCCTTGCAAATCCGCAGTACGGAACGATTATGCTCTTAGGCTCGCCGTCGCCTATCACTCTGCCCCTGTTTACCCATATAACCCTGTCGCAGAACGACTCCATCTGATTTGCCGCGTGACTTACGAAAACTATCGTTTTGCCCTTGTTTTTAAATTCGTTTATCTTATCAAGGCATTTGTCCGAAAAACTGTTGTCGCCGACGCTCAAAGCCTCGTCGATAATTAAAATATCCGGGTTCATATGGACGCTTATGGCAAATCCGAGCCTTGCGGTCATACCGGACGAATACGTTTTGACAGGCTGATTTATATAAATTCCCAAGTCGGCGAAATCGATTATCTCTTTTTCAATTTCCTTTATTTCACTGTCGGAAAGCCCCATCAGCAAACATTTAAAACGTATATTGTCAATTCCCGTGAGCGCGGGACGCATACCCGATGACGCGGCAAGCATATTAACCTCGCCCTTGACTCTGATTCTGCCCTCCGTCGGCTGAGTTATACCCGTAATCATGGACGCTATCGTCGACTTTCCGCTGCCGTTAAGTCCGATAAGTCCGACAACCTCGCCCTGCCTCATTATAAAATTAACGTCGTCAACGGCTCTGTACGTTTTGATTTTTGAATTATTGAGAAAAAGACCTTTGAGCTTGTCCGAAAAAGAGGAATAAAGCGTATAATCCTTTGATACATGGGAAAACGATACAACGGGTCTTGGCATATAATTTTGAGCAAACGACATATTTATTCCCCCTTAAAGCAAATCTATGAATTTATGTCTTAATTTCATATGAAGCTGACATCCGACAAGGAACATTACTATCGACAACGCCCAGAAAATGATACCGCTTGTCAAAGAGCCTGTCAGCGGTTCGGAATAAAACAGGGCGTTTCTGTATCCGTTTATAATATATGCGAACGGATTTATCATATTTATAACATAAATTACTTTATTTGACGTATCGGGGTTCCACATTGCCGGAGAAACAAAAAACATCATTCTTACAGCAAAAGAAAAAATATTGTGATAATCTCTGAATATAACCGTAATCGACGAACCTATCAGCGCATATGAAACAAGAAAGAACACGGCGCAGAACATATAATATACCAGCTGCCAAAGCTGAACGCTTATATGAATACCGCTTGCCGCAACGATTATAAACGCAATTATAACGGATATAAAATGCGTTATAAGATTCATAACGACAGTCTTGACGGGCACCGCCGCCATGGGGAATGTCATACGTTTTAAAACCGAGGAATACGAAAGTATCGACATATCCGATTCAAGCATGCACGTACTCATGAAAAACCACGGAACAATTCCGACAATCAGCCATATAATATAAGGCACGCCGCCGATATCCGAACCCTGCCTGAGCCCAACGGCAAAAACGAACCAGTATATAAGTATCTGCAGCGCGGGGTTTAAAAAGTTCCAGAGAAATCCGAGAACCGTTCCGCCGTTTTTATTCTTTAAATCATAGAGAGCAAGACGGACAATACGTTTGCTGTTTGTCCGAATCTCGCCTATAACCGTTTTGATTGATTTTATAAGTCCCATGTAACAACCTCGTTTCGACGAAGATAAACAGTATCAAAGCTAAGATATTATTATATATAATACAATTTTTATTGTCAAGGATTCAACAGATTATCGTTTATTTATATTTTTTTATCAAAATTTTAGAATATTCTTAAAAAGTTTTTTCATTAAAAGAATGAATTTTAATAATATCTGTGCTATTATCGTTCTGCAAATTGAAAAACAAAGGTTCTGCAAAACATCTGAATGCAGAGATACCCTCAGAGGAGAAACAGATGAAAAACTACATTTCACGCATAATGAAAAGCGTTTCAAAGCCTCAGCTTATCTATTGGTGGATACTGAGAGCGCTTATGATATACGGCATATTCAAAAGCCTTATTTTCGGCGACGAATATTTAGGCTCGTCACAGCCTTTGCAAATGGCGGCGAATCTCGTCGGAATGTTCGCATATGAAATAGCGCAGGCTCTCCCGGGAAACAACAGGCTTAAATATTTTTCTCCGTATTTTCAGAACATAACGGCTCTCGGATTTTTTCTCGGTTCATTCTGCGGAGCATATCTCAATTTCTACTATTCCGTTCCGTTTTTTGACAAGGCTCTGCATGCGCTGGGTACTGCCGAAGCCGTATTTATAGGCTATGAATATGTCGGCGCGACCCAGCTGAAGCGCAAGGTAACGTGCGACCCAGAAATCGCCGTGCTCTGCGCGCTCGGACTTGCGTTTATAATTTCGACCGCATGGGAGCTTTTTGAATTTTCATACGACCAGATAGCGGGCGGAGACGCTCAGCACTGGAGCTACGAAAACGCTCTTGCCGCGGCAGGCTCGGACGCGTCAAGAATATTCAATCTTTTCGACCCGAAAGACCCGTCAAGATTCGCGCTTATGGATACTATGGGCGATATCGTAATGAACTTCGCCGGCGGAATCCCGATGTATATAATTTTGAGAATCAAGCCCTATCTCCACTCGAAAAAAAGAAATATCAACCTCGAAATAGAGGCAACGAAAAAAGCGATGTAATCGATATTTTCGACAGACATACAGTAAATAAAAGCAGATTGCGGATTAAACGCAGTCTGCTTTTGCTTTAGAATAAAAATAAATTCTGTCTATACTCTCATCATCCACGACGTTTCAATACACACGGCAATAAATGCGGCTATCATACCGGGATTGAGAAGATATGCGCAGACAAGCTTTGCATATGAAACCCTCGCGCTGCCGGGAAGATACGAGCATATAAAATTCCTTCCGCTGTTGACGGCAAGAGATTTTCTGAGTCTCGGCGTTTTATCGGAGGTAAAATATTTATACGCAATGACTGCGGCGGCAAGCATAACGCCGTAAAACACGATTGACGAAGCATATAAAACAATGCTGTTTTCCTCGCCGTAACGGGAATATCCCAAAGCAACGATTAGCGAATACGTATTATTAAGCGCGTGAATAAGAATTGACGTCCAGATTGATTCCGTTAAGCAAACGACATAACCGAGCGCGATGCCTGCGATAAACGCAAACGGAATCTGCGCCAAATTACAGTGGAGCAGTCCGAAAACGAGCGACGACATAACAATGGCAAACATATCCCCGTACTTGCGAAGAGGCTGCATTACGACTCCGCGAATTGCAGTTTCCTCTATGAGAGCGGGAACTATCGCAGTACGGAGAATATACAGAACCAAACCGGGGACTGTTTCGGGATTCGAGGCTGTAGCCGCGGCGGCGTTCTGATTCGCCTGATTAACCAAATCCGAAAACATTGCGATAACAGACGTAAAAATATCGCCGACAAAACAAACGCTGAGCCCCATTATAACAATCGGAATAAAATATCTGCCGTTTGCGGGCTTTGAGAACGGAATCGGCTTGTCGTAATATCCGTTCATCAATTTTAACATAATGAAAAACGGAAGTCCCACCGCGCCTATCGTATATACAATCTCCAAAGCAAACGAAAGAGTCTCCGAAAAATATATGGACCGCATTGCGCCGGAGTGGACAATATAAGATATAACATTGCTCAAAAACGTGCCTATTAAAATATATCCGATCATTGCAAGCCCCGAAGCAATGCCCAGACTGCGTATTTTCCTCCTCTGGACATCCCACGCCGTCGGGTCTATATAATGCGGATACTTCATTTTTCCCGACGAAAAACCGCCGGGATTATAATTGCCGCCGGGATTGTAACCGTTATCCATGTTGTACCACCTCAGTTTATTTCGGAAAGCACCTCGTGCAGCGCCGACGCCGCGGCATTAAACGCGTCACGATTGGTAGGATACGTATAGTCAACCTTGAGCTTATGAATCGTACCGCCCGATTTTTCAAGATTTTCAAGTCCGTCAAACACCTTAAGGTGCGGCTCAAGCGTAAGAAAATGCTTTCCGTCTTTCTTATTAAATTCGGTAAGAAGCTCTTTTATATGACCGTCGCCGAGCCCGGGAGGAGTTACGCCGCCGTCGGAATATCTCGCGTCCTTAACATGCATATACTCGATATCGTCCTTAAGAAGCGAATACGCGGGAAGAATATCAACTCCGCACTGAATGAAGTTTGCAGGGTCGAATATTCCCTTTATTTTGCCCTTAAACGACGTAAGTATATCTCTGCATCTGTCCTCGGTATCGCCGTAGATATCCTTTTCGTTTTCGTGACAGCAGTATATTCCGCATGAAAGAGAGTAATCCGCCATTTTTTCGAGTCTTTCAAAAACAGGCTCTCTTGCCTCCTCGGCGGTATATCCGTCATAATAAAAGCTGAACATCCGTATATACCGAGTTCCCAGTATACACGCGTTCTCTACCGTCCGCTTAAATTTTTCCATATGAACATTGAAATCATCTTTAAGCTGAATTTTTCCGAACGGAGAACCTATCGCCGAAACGCCGATTCCGTTACCGTCAAGAATTTTTTTAAGCTCCTTTGCGTCCGACAGTGAATAATCGGCGATATTAACGCCGTCTATTCCTCTTGGCTCGATATGCGTAATGCCGTTTGCCTTTAAAGCGTCAATCTGCTCGTAAATTGTATTGCCGCCCTCGTCGGCGAATGCGGAAAGTATAAATTCTGCCATTTTGTTTTCTCCTCGTTTTTTTATTGCGCTTGAATAAGCTTAACTCTTGACAAGCTCTTTGTACATTTTTATATATTCATTGGCCGATTTAGTCCACGAGCAGTCGCACGACATAGCGCGTTTTACAAGAATCTGCCAGCCGTCGCGGTCCGCATAGCCCTCGAACGCACGTCTTAACGCATGCATCATATCGTGAGCGTTGTACGTCGGGAACGTAAAGCCGTTGCCCTCACCCAGTCCGCTGTCAAAAACGGTATCTCTCAATCCGCCCGTTTCGCGCACTACGGGTATCGAACCGTAACGCAAGGCTATCATCTGAGAAAGTCCGCACGGCTCACTCTTTGACGGCATTAAGAATATATCCGAACCGGCATAAATTTTTGAAGCAAGGTCGGGTCTGAACGCAAGAGTAAGACTTACTCTGCCGGGATATCTCGAAGCGATATCCTTAAAGAACGACTCAAACTGCCACTCGCCCGTTCCGAGAATTATAAACTGCGCGTCCGAGGTGCAGATTATCTCCTCAAGAACAGCCTTTACAAGATCAAAGCCCTTATGAGCGACAAGCCTTGAAACCATAGCGACGACGGGAACGTCCGGATTAACTTCAAGTCCGAATTCCTTCTGCATCATAGCTTTGTTCTTAGCCTTGCCCTTCGGCTTATCCGCCGAATAATGAGCGTAAATATTTTTATCCGAGGAAGGGTCGTACATATCGTAACCGATTCCGTTCAAAATACCCTGTAATTTCCACGCTCTTTCGTTTAAAATCGTATCAAGTCCGTGTGAATACCACGGGTCAAGAATTTCCTTTGCATACGACGGACTTACGGTCGTGACAATATTGGCAGTCTCAATCGCACCCTTCATAAAGTTTATGCATCCGTCGTATTCAAGAAGGCTTCTGTCGTTTTCGCTAAGTCCTATAACGTCCTCCAAAAGCTCGTTTCCGTACTTGCCCTGATATTGAATATTATGAATTGTAAATACTGTTTTTATATTCTCGAAACCGGGCATCGACGCATAAATCGCGCTGTAATAAACGGGAACGAGAGCCGTCTGCCAGTCGTTGCAATGAATAACATCGGGCTTAAAATCTATAAACGGAATAATTTCGAGAACGGCACGGGAGAAAAACGCGAACCTCTCCGCGTCGTCGTAATGACCGTAAAGCCCCTCGCGCTTGAAATAATACTGATTGTCAAGGAAATAATATACAACGCCGTTTCTGCGAAGCTCGAAAATACCGCAGTACTGACGTCTCCAGGCTACGGGGACGGAGATATGAGTTATAAACTTCATCTCATCCTTATATTCCTGCTTAATGCCTTCGTACAACGGCATCACAACTCTGCATCCGACAAGACGCTTTCTCAGAGCCTGAGGAAGACTTCCGGCTACATCTCCGAGACCGCCCGAAGCCAGAAACGGCTTACATTCGCTGACTGCATACAATACTTTCATTTCATACACTCTCCTTGTTATTGTTTTTTAAAAATTCGTCCGCAAGCGCAAGGTACGCCTGTGAGCCCTTCGACGCACGGTCGAAATATATAATCGGCTGACCGAAGCCCGGAGCTTCGCTCAGTCTGACATTACGCGGAATTGCGGAAGCGTAAACCTTTTTCGGGAAAAATCTCTTGACCTCGGTTACGACCTGCTGAGTCAGATTCAGTCTGCCGTCAAACATTGTCAAAAGCACGCCCTCGATATCGAGATACGGGTTATACGCTTTTTTAACCTTTCTCGCCGTATTCATAAGCTGGCTCAAGCCCTCAAGCGCGTAATATTCGCACTGAATGGGAACAAGAAACGTATCCGAAGCCGCCAGAGCATTAAGCGTTATAAGCCCGAGCGACGGCGGACAGTCGAGAAATATAAAATCGTAATCCTCCCATACACCGGCAATCGCCTTTTTTAATATGCTCTCACGGCGGGGCATGTCTATAATTTCAAGCTCCGCACCGGCAAGATCCATATTCGCGGGGATTATATCGACGTTTTCAAACGCCGTTTTTATTATAACGTCCCGGGTTTCCGCCTGCCCCGTCAGCAGATCGAACGACGATTTTTTAATCTCTCTTTTATTTATTCCGTAACCGCTCGTGGAATTTCCCTGCGGGTCTATATCCGCAAGCAGAACCTTATATCCCCTGTTTCCCACGGCGGCGGACAGATTAACGGCTGTCGTCGTCTTACCGACTCCGCCCTTCTGATTGAGGATAGAAACGGTTTTTGCCATAGTCTTACCTCTTTAAACGTTAATTTTTTTGACTCTCTCGGCTTCTTTTCTTACATTTTCCGGACTCGGACCGCCGAGAGACGTTCTGCCCGTTACGCAGTTTTCAAGATTGACAGCCTCGTAAACGCCGTCGTCGAAAAGCTCGCTTGCATTTTTATACTCGTCCATGTCAAGCGTCTCGAACGTCTTTGAATTTGCGATACAGTATGCGACGAGCCCTCCGGTCACTTTATAAGCGTCCCTGAACGGCATACCCTTTGAAACGAGGAAATCGGCGCAGTCCGTAGCGTTTATAAATCCCGAAGCCGCCGCCGCGCGGAGATTCTCACGCTTTACGGTCATTGTTTCAATCATCGGAATAAATGCGGTAAGACACGCCTTTACGGAATCCATACTGTCAAATATTGCGTCCTTGTCCTCCTGCATATCCTTATTGTATGCAAGCGGAATCCCCTTCATTACGGTAAGCAGAGCCATATTATCGCCGAATACCCTGCCCGACTTGCCTCTTACAAGCTCGGCAATATCGGGATTTTTTTTCTGAGGCATAATGCTTGAACCGGTCGAAAACGCGTCGTCAAGCTCTATGTATTTAAATTCGTGAGAACACCAGAGGATTATTTCCTCCGAAAAACGCGAAAGATGAACCATAATTATCGACATTACGGACGAAAGCTCCATACAGAAATCCCTGTCGGACACTCCGTCGAGCGAATTACGGCAAACATCGTCCATACCGAGAAGCTCCGCAGTCTTTTTCCTGTCAATCGGATAAGTCGTACCCGCAAGAGCTCCGCAGCCGAGAGGAGAACGGTTAAGCCTTGAAACGGCGGAATCGAGTCGCTCCTTATCTCTTAAAAACATCTCCGCATATGCAAGCATATAATGACCGAACGTGACGGGCTGGGCGCGCTGTAAATGCGTGTATCCGCTCATAACGGCGTCCGAATATTTTTCGCCCATACCGGCAAGAACGTCTACAAGGCGCGTAAGCATTTCACGAACCGTTTTGCATTCGTTTCTCAGATAAAGTCTTACGTCCAAAGCCACCTGGTCGTTTCTGCTCCTCGCGGTGTGAAGTCTTTTGCCCGCGTCGCCTATGCGCGAAGTAAGCTCGCCCTCAACAAACGTATGTATATCCTCGCTGTCCCCGGGGATAACAAGAGAACCGTCCGTAAGCTCTTTTTCTATTTCCTTTAAGCCGTTTATAATTTTATCCGCGTCCACGGGCGTTATTATTCCGGTCATGCCAAGCATGGACGCATGAGCGATACTGCCTTCGATATCCTCTTTATACATACGGCTGTCGGTTCGTATCGACGAGTTAAAATCGTTCGTCGTTTTAGAAACCTCTTTGCTGAATCTGCCTGCCCAAAGTTTCATTTATATTTCCTCTTACTTCTCTTAATTATTAATTATTTTTCATGGTTTCCTTAAGAAAATCCACGGCTTTTCTTATATCTCTCTCAGGGTCGTCGCCGACTTCGCGTTCTATTGTAAGGAATCCGTCGTATCCTATCTCCTCGAGAGCCTTTAAATATGCGGGATAATCGACGCTTCCCTCGCCGAGCGGAACCTCCGCAAACGAATCCTCGGTAACGATAACGTTCTGCTTCATACCGTAAATTACCTCAGGGTCGAGATAATACAACTGTTTGCCGTCCTTTGCATGAGTATGGACGATATAATCCCTGAGATTATGAACCGCCTTAACAGGGTCGTCGCCCGTAACCATAACGAGATTCGCCGGGTCGAGATTGACCGCAACGCCTCTTGAATTGAGAGAATCAAGAAAGCTTTTAAGAGTAAGAGAGGTTTCCGGTCCGGTTTCTATCGCAAAATGAGCGTCAAGCTTATCGGCATATTCGGCAAGAGAGAAGCACGCCTCCTGCATTATTTTAAATCTGTCGCAATCGTGATTTTCGGGTACAACGCCGATATGAGTTGTAACGATATTCGTTTCAAGATCCTTTGCAAGATCGAGAATCCTCTCCGATTTCTCAACCTTCATCGCATTGTTTTCCTTAATCGTAAATCCTCCCGAACCGAGATCTCCGCACAAAGCGGAAATGACAAGCCCGTTGTCCTTGACAAGCTTTAAAAACTCTCTTCTCTTTTCGGTGGTAAGATTTTCGGGAGCCATAGCTCCTTGCGTAGAGTAAACCTGTATACCCTTCGCGCCGATTTTCGCCGCCTTTTCAACCGCCGTTTTGATATCACAGCGGAAACTGTCTATAATAACGCCTATAGGAAAATTCTTCATAATAAATCCTCTCATTCAATTTTTTGTTAAATATGCTTATACGGTTATATATTTACCTGATAACAGTATAACGCGGATAGTTATTTATGTCAATAATAAAGAAAAACAACAAATCCGTACCGTCGTCAAAATCGCCCGAAGCGCACGAAAGAAAAACAGTAATTTTTACCTAACCGAAAAAAAACGAAAACAGACTGAGAACAGAGGCTGATTTTTCATTCTCAAAGCCTTAATAAAAAAACGGCGAAAAAAAAATTAAAAACTTATAAAAAAAGCTTGACAATCACGGTTCTCTCTGATATAATACAAAACGTTCCACGGAACATGCGAGAGTGGCGGAATCGGCAGACGCGCACGTTTGAGGGGCGTGTGGTAATCCCGTACGGGTTCAAGTCCCGTCTCTCGCACCAAAGTCGGCAGGCTTTTGATGAAGCTTGCCGATTTTATTTTTTTCTCACTCTTTACAATCCTCAAAATTTCATATTGCGAAACTTTATCTTATTGTAATCATTCAGGCAAAAAGCGGCCGGGGCTCGATTTTACGTCAAGTCCCGGTTTTGTTTTTACTTATTCGTAAATTTTAGACTGAAGTCTTGCGGCGAAGCGCAGGACGCTTCTTGCCTCTTTGCTCGTTACCTTACCGTCGGAATCGATATCCGCAGATTCCTTTGTAACATCGTCGGGGCTTTCGAGCTTTGCCGCGATTCTTAAAATCGCCCTCGCGTCCGCCGCCGAAATTTTTCCGTCCGCTTCCGTATCGCCCTTGATAATAAACGTATACTCGCTGCCGTTAAAGATGAATTTCATGCCGTTAAAGACTTTATCTATCTTTTCGCCCGCAACGGATACCGCGCCCTTGAACATCTCTTTAAATTCGTCCAATGTTATACCCGCACTCAAACTCGGAACAATCGAAACCTTCTTGTTTTCCTCGTCAATCTTACCGTCAACATTTGCATTATCTGCAAATTCAAGCTTTACACCGACATTTGTTGTCGGCACTGTCGTTGCCTCGCTCGGATTTTCTGCCGACGGGGATGTAGTCTTATCGCTGTCTGAATTTATACCGTTTTGACTTTCGATATTTACAAATTCAAATTCATTTTCATTTGCATATTTTTCTGCAGCGGAGTCCAATTTACCGACTATAACAAAACCCTCTTTTTTAATAAAATTGTAATATCCTATTGTATTCTCAGGAATTTCTGTTACGGACTCAGGAATAATTACTTTCTCTAAACTCTGCGAATTTAAAGCGCCCGGATAATCGCCGACACTTTTTATTTTTTCAACGCCGTCCGGAATTGTATATTCAGTGTCCTTTCTTCCTTCGGGATAAAGAATCAGTGTTTTCATATCCTTGCTGAAAATAACACCATCGACAGAAGTAAAAGTCTCGTTATTCTCGGATACATTATAACTCTCTAAAGAAGTGCAGCATTCAAAAGCTCCGAGGCCGATATTCTCCAGTTTTTCGGGAATATTTATTTCCCTCAGGGAAATATCTCCACACAAAGCTCTTTCTCCGAGTGATTTCAAGCTTTTAGGTAATGTTATGCTTTCAAGATTTTCACAATTACCGACAGCATAATATCTTAAGCTTTCAACACCCTCAGGAATGGTTAATTCTTTAAAAGCACATCCTTCAAATGCAATCATTCCTATGGTTATAACACTGTCACTGTCCTGCATTTCTACACTTACAAGATTGCTGCATCTTTGAAATGCGCGTTCACCTACACATGTAATGCCATCTTGCATTGTTACGCTTGTAAGTCCGGTGCAACTATTAAATGCGTCAGGTCCTACTACTGTAACCTTTTTACCGTCAATCTCAGACGGAATTATAACATCTGAATCACTGCCATTATACTTCGTTATAGATACCGTTCCGTCATCAAGCACTTCATAGTCATAATCTCCGCTTGTTTCCGCTCCAACCGAGAACGTCATTCCCGCAAAGCATGAGAGAACCATAATTACGGACAAAATAACCGATATTGTCCGCCGCCCGAATGTTTTCATAAAACAACCTCCATAATTTTACTTTTACAACATAATCGGTATTATGTTGTAATATTACGGCGGTTAAAAATAAAATCCGTCCGAAAATCAGAAAAAAAACGGACAGAAAAATCAAACCTTTTTTCTAAATTCTGAAAAAGGGCTTATTTATGTTACATTATTTTCACAAATTTTGATAATTTTATTGTTTTTTACTTGCAATCTTTACTAATTTCTGTTATGCTATTACCGTAACGGCAATATGTTACACATATGTCGTTTAATTAATACAACATAATACCGATTATGTCGTCAGAGTTTTGGCGGCGTTTTTTGTTATATTTTTTACAATATCAATTTCATTTTTTCAATTAATCTTCTATGTTCCGCGCCGGTGGAGATTATATATATTCTCGTTGTATCAATGCTTGAATGACCGAGTACGTCGGCAAGTTTGGCGATATCTTTATCTATACTATAAAACGTTCTTGCAAACAAATGTCGTAAGTTATGAGGGAAAACCTTTTCCGGCTTAACATTGGCTTCTTTACACAGATTTTTCATATCTCTCCATATATTGGTTCTGTCTATCGCCTTACCCGATTTTGTTACAAATATCATACCCGATTTTATCCCCTGTTTCGCTGAATATCGGAGCAGTTTTCTTTTTAATTCTTTCGGTATGAAAACAAATCTCGTCTTGCCCTTTAATGTTACGACCGCTTCGCCCCGTTTCGCCGATTCGACCGTAATATATTTTAATTCGCCTATGCGTATACCCGTTGCGCAAACCGTTTCGATTATCAGTTCAAGGCGGTTATTTTTCTTCCTCCTCGCCGCTTCGCAAAGCCGCTGATACTCCGCCCTCGTCAATTCCTTATCCTCGGGACAGTAAACGCTCCTCTGCATTTTTATCGTCTTTACCTTCAAATCCTGCCTGCCCAAAAATTCAAACAAAGCATTCACAGACGAAAGCATGGAATTTACACTCCGCACACAGTATCCCTCTCTCAAAAGATAATCCCTGTACTCCCCCGCCGTTTCTTTTACAATCTCCTCATCACCAACAAATCCCCTGAATTTCAACACATCCCTTACATACTTCTCAACCGTATACCCGCTCTTTCCCCCGTCAATCAAATGCTCCTTAAACCCATCTATAATTTCAAATGATAATCTCATCTCTCCCGCCTCCGATTTAATTATCAAAAAAGCGGAACACAAATACAATCCCCCCCTCTCCTATAAAAATTCCCCGAATCAACTACGATTCGAGGAATTTATTAATGCATTTTAAGGCGAAAACAAATAATATCCGCCGTGTTAAATAATATTATTATTTGGTCATTGGCAGGTCGGTTTTATAGACGCTTCCGTTCTCCGCGAAGCGTACATCGTCATAGCCCCTCAGGAAGCAATCCGCAAAACGAGGATTTGAAGCAAGCGAAAAATGCTCCTTGCCCGAAATTATGATATGGTCGACAAGCCTTATATCGACGGACGACAATACGCTTGCAATTTCATATGTTACGTTGTGGTCGTTCTGCGACGGAACGCACAGCCCGTTCGGATGATTATGCGAAATTATCGCCGCCGTTGCCTTGCATTCGAGCAAAATTGAAACTATTTTTCGTATATCGGAATCCGTTGAAGAAGCATTGCCGTTGCTGACAAGTGAAAATTTCAGTATTTTGCCTCTTTTATTCAAAGCGATAAGATAAAGCGATTCATGCGTCAGACCTATAAATTTCGGAAGTAAATATTCGGCCGCCTGCGACGCTGATGATATCATATCCGTCTGCGACGTTGTGCTGTCAAAATATACCTTTGTAAGCGACGGAATCATAAAGATAAACGACGCGGCATTCGGAGTGACGCCCGGTACCGACAAAAGCGAATCGTATGACGCATTAAAAACGCAGTCAAGCGTGCCGAATCTGTCGAGCAGGGCGTGAGCAATGGGATTTGTATCTTTCATGGGAATGGAATAAAATAAAATCATCTCAAGAATATTGACATCCGAAAAGCTGTTGAAATTTCCGTCTTTCAAAAAACGTTCCTTCATTCTTTGACGGTGTCCTGAGTGAGAAATTTTATTATTATCATTTTCCATAAAAATCACTTCCGATAT
>CAVGCY010000030.1:0-20996 GCA_963627915.1 Bacteroidaceae bacterium
AACCGTCGTACCTTTGCGGGTACCGTGGGTTCGAATCCCACTCTCTCCGCCATTTTTAATTTAATAATGTGTTACCCGGAGAAGTACTCAAGTTGGTGACGAGGCGCCCCTGCTAAGGGCGTAGGCCGTCTAAACAGCGGCGCGAGGGTTCGAGTCCCTCCTTCTCCGCCAGAAAAAGACCAAGTCGCATGACTTGGTCTTTTTCAATGAAATAAATCCCTTACGGACTTTATGAAATATTGCTTACGCAATATGAAATAGCTGTCGCTGTGAAATACGCTTACGCGCATGGATTTATTTTACATTTTATCTATTTGATAAAATATTTCATAATCTGTCAGAATTATTTCATATTGCATCAGCAATATTTCATTATAAAACATACCGTATTTCATATTCTCCTTTGCAACCCGTGCGATGTTGTACTATATTAAACTAATTGAAGGTTTCTTATGGATTCATTACAACGCGCATTATCAACATAATTATCACAATAGGTTGTATTTTTCATATACTAAAGTTTTTTTACCCCACCCGGTTGAACCGGGGATGGGTATTTATACTTAAAAGTTTAAAAGGACTGCAAGCCTACCTTTTTCGGCAGACTTGCAGCTCTTTTTATTCAGACTGTTTTTTTACAGCCATTTTTTTATTATTTTTTCAGATAGATAATTAAGAAAAATATCGGTTAATAAATAGAACTGCACTTTAAATAAACAGTCTTATATTTTCCGCCTGTCCACGGGCAAATTGCTTTCATCCAGCCGGAAGAATAAATTTCACTGATTGTAACGATATCGTTTGGGTAAACCCTGCCGCAAGAGCTGCCGTTAATACCGGAATAAGCCTGAATATATTTGGTGGCTTTAAATTTCATATCCGAAACCTTACAATATACAATTTTGCTGGTGTTTCCCCATGGACATTTTAACTTTGCAACACCATTTTTGACACCTTGAATTGTAACAACATCATTAGTATAAACTCTGCCGACATAAGATGAACGGCTATATGAACTGTATGCATTTGTATAGGCTCCGCTCTTAAATCGAAAACTTATATTAAATTCATTTGATTTTGAAACAGAACTTGAACTTGAACTTGAGCTTGAACTGCTTGCTTTGTAGTTTTTTCCGCGGGTAATCGCCATCGTTTGCCCTTTTCTCCAATTGTTAAAAGAAATCGTGTGAACTCTGACCTTATTATCCGGTGAATTAGCATAATTACTGTCAAGCACTTTAATGCCGTTGGAATCATGGGAAATGTAAAGCATAGAATGACTGTTTCCTATACGAATAACATCGCCGGGCCATACACCTGATTTATCAAGGTTTGCTTTTGTGAAAGTTGAGGCATTAATCAATTTCGAATAAACTTTATCTGTAGATTTAGAAGCATATATATACCACAAGCAATAATTTGCAAATCCCGCACAGCTATAAGCAGCAGAAGTAATATACCCTCCTGAACCATTGACATAATGAGTAGGCATAAGGTCTGTTGAAGTCGGTGTCATGCCCATTGTATTTTTGAGCCATGAAGCGTTAATTATGTTTGAATTTTTGCAATTGTAACCGCTGTTGTAACGATAAATACTGCCATTTGTTGTGAAATATTTTCCCTCAAGGTTTTTAATAAGAGATACCAGTCTCAACGTTACCGTTGCTTTGTTTTTGTTAGAAGGAGTTGTCGCCGCTGAAGCAGAAATTGTCAGTACCGAAAACAATGTCACTGAAACAAGAAACAAAGAAATAATTCTGTGAATAATTTTTTTTGTTTTCATAATAACTCTGTCCTTTCTTAAGTAAATACCCATTTGATTTCATCGTTTTTTATTTCACTTCGTTTTATATATACCCCCCCCCGTTTTGTCAACATTTTCGGAATACATCCGTTTAAATAATAACACATAAGTATTCATTTGTCAACATATGTATTCAGATTTAAAGCAATACTGACATAAAATATACCTTGAGGTGAGTTTATGTTCAGTCCATCGCTTGACCCAACAACGGTTGGAGAAACTATTTCATATTTTCGGAAACAAAAAGGTCTTTCACAAGAGGTCTTGAGCGGTCTTGCAGGCATCGGCAGAAGCCACCTGAGCGCAATCGAAAGAGGCGAGCGAAAACCTACGCTTGAAACGCTTTATAAAATTTGTACTGCAATGAACATAAAAATGAGCACGGTAATTATGAAACTTGAAGAAAATTTATAAAAAAATGGCAGAGGACAATAATATATACTATATAAAAAAGTTCAAACAAAAGAAATTATTACGATAAAATATTCTATTTTTCATTTTAAATTAAAACCCTCTGTATTTTATATTCTCCGTTGCAACCCATGCAAGAATGTGCTATATTAAACTAAGTAAATCAATTTTCGGAGGTTTCTTATGGCTTCGGGACTGCCAACTGCATTCAGACATATAAAAGACAACCAAAAACCGCTTCGTTTTAATTCTCGGTCCTGACAGGCAAGAATCCGGCTATCACAGTTTTCCGCTTGAAAGAATAGCAGAAACTGTTGAGTTTTTGAAAGCGCGGGGCAATCGTAGGCTCGGAGTTCTCGGAGCGTCCATCACGACGATTCCCACGCTGACTGCGGCGTCAATGTTTTCGGATATTACGCTAACCATAGCAGTCTCCCCCTGCGACTATGTTTTGCAGGGCTTTAAACAGGGAAAGCGCGACGGCTGCAGGGAATGGCCTGTCGTCGGCGAATCCATGCTCACATGGGAAGGCGCGCCTCTTCCGTACGTAAATTATGCCTATCAGCACCCGGAATACTGGCGCACGGTACAAACTGAAACAAAAGGTTCGGGCAATATGCTTGCCGCAAAAAAGTTATTCAATAACACGGAAACAAAAACTCCGCTGACCGAGGATGTTATGATTCCCGTTGAAAATATACGCGGTCATCTCCTTCTGATCGGATGTGAGGACGACTGCCTATGGCCGACAGCCCGATATATCCGCCGGATGGATGAACGTATTAAAAGCCGAGCGCATAACTGCATCAGCGATGCCGCAGTCTACGAATACGGTACGCATTACGCTTTTCCGGAATCCATGCTCAGGCAGATAATTCCCGTATTTCCTGATTTTTTCATCAAAAGAGCGTTCCTTTCCGCAAGAGAACATCCAAAGGAGTGCCTCCGGACAAGAGAGGACATCGACCGCCGAATGAAAAATACAATAAAAAAATGGATGGAGATGAAATAACAATGAAATGGTTTATAATACCCGCATTCTGGTTTCTGTACTGGGGCGTCTGCTTTCTGTGTACGGGAACCGATAAAAAAAATCTCGCCGGTCTGCGCTCATATCCCGACGCGGTGCAGAACATTGTACGCGAACGGTTAGGCAACGACGTACCGAAGGCAAAATCCATACCTTCAATTCTGATTGGCAATCTTGTTATGTTTACCGCGGTATTTTCCGTTCTCGGACTGGTGTTAAAAAACGTACTTGCTTTTGACGGTTTTCTCTCTGCATTCCGGTATTTTCTCATCCTCGGTGAAGGACTTGGGCTGTTTGACCTTCTTGTCATCGACCTGCTCTGGTGGCGCAATACAAAACGCATCCGTTTTTCCTTCCTGCCGGATAAGGAAATTTACCAAAACCCCTCAAAGCATATCGGCTCATTCGTGCGCGGAATCCCGCTGTTTGCCGTCATTGCCGCACTTAGCGCGGCGGCGGTTACACTCATATGAAAGAGCTGTGACGCAACGCTTGTATTTATCGCCAAAACGCTCGCTTCCTGCCTGCTGCTGACGGCCGGCTGTCCGTTATCGACGAGAAAACCAAATAAACAACTGTATAAACTGTTTGTGCAAACTAAAGAAATCGGTAAGTTTTATTACATACTTGCCGATTTTTTTCGCGCTTTTCACCCTTTTTAATTTCTGCTCAGAAACGGCAAAACACATCCATTCCGTATTTCGGATAATCGCAAAACAGTTGTAAACAATCACGAAATAAATGCAAAATACATATTGAATAAAAGAGTTAATACCGCTATATATCACAAAAAAATAAAACAATCTTAATAAAATATCAAAATTTATCACATTGACGTATATTTGGCTGTGTACTATAATTAAATTGGAAAGAGAATCCGTGCAAAACCCGGTTTTTAACCAAAAAGTTAAAAAAACGACTTATTTCGCCTCGACGGCTCAATCGTCAATTCTCCGTTTTTACCGTTTTGCAAAATATATTAAAAATTGTTATTCATTTGAAAGGGGAAATGCAGAATGAAAAGTTTAATCAAACCGCTAATTTCACTGATTCTCTGCGCAGTTATCATTCTTCAGCCTTTTACCGTTTCCGCGGCAAGCTCATCGAAAAAAACATACGTCATGGAAATAATACTAAGCTATGGAAACACCGATGACGATGCAAAAAACTGGCTTACGGACAACGGCTATACCGTCCTTAATTATAATCTCAACGAAGGTGCGGACGATACGTGGTCGACAAAGAGAGCGGTATATTTAGGTTATACGACGACAAATAATGTTGACGAAGCTGTTACCGATATGCGGCTTATGAATATGAAGGGCGGTTACAGCGTTCAGGACTATCAGCTTCTGTTAGAGGAGCAGAAAAACGATATTCGTTTATTCATGGATGATTTCATTATCGCCATAAACGAGTTCAGAAACAATTACAACGCAGGTCAGCCCCGTGCGCAGTCGGCATACAAAATGCTCAATCTCTTGTACGATGACGATACTCAGCAGTATATGGGCGATCTGCTTCTGAACAAAATAAAAGAAGAGTATACCGATGAGGAATTTTCGGCTCTTTCCTCCGATGTTCAAAGCAAAACAGCCGACATGACAACTATTTTAATGCAGGCTAACGCAAATTCCGTGCTTGCAATCGAACAGCTTATCGCGCTTGCGGCAGATGACGGAGATTCTCTCTGGACGGACAGATACAGCGAATACGGAACATACGACGATATGCTCGATTCTCTCATAACCGAAAAGAGGCTTACGGTTAATCAGGCGGAAAAGGAGCTTGCATCGGAGTATGACGAAGACGCAAAATCATTACAGTCAAAATTCGAGGGATATAAAACATATCTTGAGTCATACACATCCGCCGACATTACACTTTCGAGCACACAGGAGGAAATTGACGCATATAAAAATGCCAATGAGGATTTTGACTATGTAAACTGGTTTACTGCAGGCACACAGTACGAAGTAATGAAGGTTTTGGAAAACGACGACGGTTCGCTTCTCGATTTGGTTATAGGAGACGAATACGATGTCGAAAACGAAGACAGATGTATGCTTTATCCGCTGATAGCTTCGCTTACAAAGGGGCAAAGGGCTTGTCTTGATTTTCTTTCAATGTTCCAGATAATGGCTCTCGGAATAAACACCGATGAATCCGTTAAATCCGCGGTCGACAGTTTAAGCGCTGATGTAACGAATGAAATAAAATCATCAATCTATGACGGCGTTGACCGAACTATTTTTGGAAACGACGTCGCATTGACTAACGAGGCGTACAGGCTTCAGAACTCAACAGGCAAGGACGCTATAAATAACTGGACGGATTCCATTTCGTCAACGTCGTTAATTTTAGCCGGAGTTTTCGGCATAACAGCCATAGCCATGACAGCATGCTGGGTTTCCGGTCCTCTGCTGACAAAATTAATTACAAAGCTCGGCAATAATCAATCATACTATTCCTCACAGGCTGAATTTTTCGTTCAGGAGGCAAGAGAGTCTCTGTTAGATGCGACAGTGGAAGCCAACAGGGAAACTGCGGCGGATTATACAACCAAAGCCGAAAACGCACTCCGCAGCATCGGCACAGCAAAAACGATGCAAAAGATACTCTACTACGCGGGTATTGTTGCCACTGCGGCGACAATTATATTATTTGTCGTATCGCTCTGGAGCACATATGAAGACCTAAAGGAATATTACAATACGGATTTTACGCCTATCCCGATGCATATGGTAAACGAGAGCGTAAACGAAAATGACGAAAAGGTATTTACATACTACACCGCCGTCAAATGCAACAGACAGGATGTCGGAATGGTTACCGATAAAACCGAAATTCTGAAGGACTTCGGAGACTTAAACGGCGATGTCGGAAGACAGTGGGTTGCACTCTACACAACAAAGGATCGCACCGCAGGATATCCGCTGACAGCCGATTTTACGGTGCAGTATGAAAATACAAATATACCCGATAAGAAAACAGCGTTATCAATGTTCGGCGAAAACGTTGCTCAGAATCTGACAAATTCAAAGCTCGGGTATACATATTCTAATTCCAAAAAAGGAATTTATATGTTCTACGCCGCGGACGCATCGGCATACGTTGGCAGTGCTTTTTCAAGTACGGCGTATGCTCTTTTCGGCGGCGGAGCGGTTGCCGTTCTCGCTGCAGCCGTAGCTGTCACAATAAAATCGGTTAAAAAGAAAAGAGTTAAAAACAACACCCCCGTAAGCACCTGATTCTACTCAAAACTTTTTATTAAAATCTTTGAACGCTGCATTACGGGTTCACTGCCATTAGCCTTTTTAACCTAATTATACAGCTGAAAGGAAGCTATCAAATGAACAAAGCAATCAAATTAATAATTTCGTTGATTCTCTGCACCGTTATTGTTTTTCAACCGTTTAGTGTTTCTGCTGCAAGCTTGTCAAGAGAAACATACGTCAAGGAAATGATATTAAGCTACGGAAAAACATCGGATGAAGCAAAAAACTGGCTTACAAATAACGGATATGAGATTCTCAATTATGACCTCAACGAGGGCGCGGACGATATATGGTCGACAAAAAGGGCGGTTTATTTAGGCTATAAAACCACCGATGAAGTCAGCGAAGCGATTACGGATATGCGCCTGATGAATATGAACGGCGGATACAGCGTTCAGGATTATCAGATAATGCTCGATGAGCAGAAATCAAATATCGAAGTTTTCCTGAACGACTTCATTGTTTCCGTAAACGAATACAGAACAAATTACAATAACGGTCAGGAACGGGCAAAGACCGCATATGAAATGCTTAACCTTCTTTATGACGACGACACTCAGCAACATATGGGCGATTTACTTCTGAACAAAGTAAAACAGGAATATTCCGATGAAGAATGGAACGCCCTTTCCGCCGAGGAACAGTCAAAAATCGCCGACATGACTACAATACTCATGCAGGCAAATGCCGACGCCGTACTCTCGATTGAACAGAGCATTGCAATGGCTACCGACAGCGGAGACGCTCTTTGGGTCGAAAGATATTCGCAAGCCGAAACATACGACGATATGCTCGACAATTTAATAAAAAACGAACGCCTGACCGTAAACAACGCCACTCAGCGACTTGCCGCCGAATACGACGAGGATGCAAAGGCCATAGCATCGAAATTTGAGGATTATAAAAAATATCTCGAAAACTACACCTCGGAAGATATAAGACTTACTTCATCCGAAGAGGAAATTGAAGCGTATCAGAAAGAAAATGAAGATTTCAACTACATAACCTGGTTCTCCGCCGGTACTCAGTACGAGTTAATTTCGCAGCTGACAAACGACGGAATGTCTTTACTTGAATTGATGAACGATGAAGAGCTGAACCTTAAGGGCGACGACGCATGTATGCTTTATCCGCTCGTTTCGTCATTAACAAAGGGCCAAAGAGCATGTCTGAGCTTTCTGCCGATGTATCAGCTGATTACACTCGGAGTAAACGATGACGCCGCGGTAAAAGAAACCGTTTCAGATTACGACCTAACAAAATTTGAAGAACAGAAGGTTTCAATTTACGACGGAGTCGACCGTTCCTTGTTCACAGGACGCGTCGCGCTGACAAACGACGCACTCAGACTTCAGGCGGCAACAGGTAAAAGCGCCGTTCAAACAATGAGCGACTATTACTCTGATACAACATATGTTCTATGGACAATTTTCGGATTCTCCGCCGCATGTATGGCAATCGCATGGTCGACATGCGGATTTCTGAAATTCCTTGCGATAAACATGGATATAACCTCACAGTCATTCAAACAGCAGGCAAACGAAGTTTGGCAAGCATGGTTTGACAGCTGGGGTCTGTCAAGCAAAGAACAGTATCAGCCTCTGATGCAAAAATCGGAAGAAGCCGCAAGGGGCTTAGGCACGGTTGAGTCATGGTCAAGATATTTCAAATATGCGGGAGTAGCGTTAACATGCGTTTCACTTGTAATTTTAGGCATATCGCTCTGGAGTACAATTGAAGACATGAAGGAATATTACAAATCGGATTTTACGCCGATTCCGATGTATATGGTAAATGAAAGCGTCAACGAAAATGACGAAAAGGTTTTCACATATTACACAGCAGTCAAATGCAACCGCAGCGATATGGGAATGATAACGGATGAATCAGAAATTCTCGATGATATCGGAGACATAAACGGCGACGTCGGAAGACAATGGGTCGCTCTTTATACGACAAAGGATCAGTCCGCCGGTTATCCGCTGACAACCGATTTTACCGTACAATATGAAAATACAAATATTCCCGACCGGAAAAGCGCACTGTCGATGTTTGCGGAAAACACTGCGCAGAACCTGACAAACTCAAAAAATGGATATACGTATTCCGATTCAAAGAACGGAATTTACATGTTCTACGGCACAGACGATTCAGCATATGCGGGAAGCATTTTCTCAAATACAACGTATGTCCTTATCGGAGGCAGTATAACAGCCTTCATTGCCGTAATACTGGCAGTTGTTACAAATATAATAAAAAAGAAAAAGAAAAAGGACAACACGCCGGTTAAAACCTGAAAATATAATCAAACAGGCTCGAAAGCTTCATTCACACAGGCTTCCGGGCCTTTTTACTTTCACACATTTTTTATATATAAATCAATATTCTCCGTTGAAAGTCTCAGCATATTATGCTATACTTAAAAAAAATCCACGGAGGTTTACAATGTCAGCAGGACTGCCCACGGCATTTAGGCATATAAAAGACCGTCAAAAACCTCTTCGTTTCAATTCGGACGGAAAATTCAGGATTCTTCACCTTACGGACATTCACGAGGTCGACCCCGCAATGGATGACGACGAAGACCCTGAAATTCCGAAGAGAAAAAGCGAAGAAACAATAAACGTCATAAGAAAATGCGTTGAGCTCGCAAAACCCGACCTCGTTGTTTTCGGCGGCGACAACATAAGCGGATACTGGGAGGAATTTACGTGTGAATACATGCGTTCGACGATTAAGAAAATTATCGCCCCCATTGCGGAAAAGAATATTCCCCTTGCGATAGTTTTCGGAAATCACGACGCGGAGAGCGCGTACATGAACCCTTTTATGCAAAGGGAAAATCAAATCTGCGTTTACAGCGAGTACGATAATTTCAGAAGTTCAATGAACGACGAGGATGTTTTCGGCTGCGCCAACTGCTCATTGCCGGTTCTCCATTCTTATTCGGACAAAATCGCATGGAACATATGGTGCGTCGATTCAAACGATTATATAAGACATCCCGATTATTCAAGGGATAAAAACTCAGGCTATGACTATGTTCATGAGGATCAGATTGAATGGCGCGAAAGAACGGCTCTTAAATTAAGAGAACTGAACGGCGGAAAAAACGTTCCCTCGATACTCTTCCAGCACATACCCGTTTTACAGGAATACGACCTGTTCGAGGAAGCACGAAAGGACGATAAAGGAGCTTTTGAAAAATTCGGAAAATACTATACGGTTCCCGACGGCGTCTTTTCGAGCGGAAGCCTCCGCGAAGCCCCCTGCCCGACAGAACGCCGCAGAGACGAATTTGAAAGCTGGGTCAGAACGGGAGATATCGTTGCCGCATTTTTCGGACACGACCACGTAAACGATTTCACGGAAAAGGTCGAGGGAATAGACCTCGTTCAAACCATAGGCGCAGGATATCACACGTACGGAGATATGAGAGGCGGAAGACTTATCGTTCTCGACGAAAACACAACCGATTCGTACGAAACCGAAGTTTATACGATAGAACGAATTACAGAAGGCAAAATATAACAAAAAAAGGAGCAAATCAAAAAAATGAAAGATAAAATTAAAGTTGCAGTCATCGGATGCGGAAATATCGCAAACTCCGCTCACATCCCCGGATATATGGCTTCGGATAATGCCGAAATCAAATATTTCTGCGATATTATCCGTGAACGTGCGGATAAAGCCGTAGAAAAATACGGCTGCGGAAAAGCCGTTTACGACTACCATGAAATTCTCGACGACCCCGAGCTTGACGCTGTTTCCGTCTGCACACACAACGATTTTCACTCGGTTATTTCCATTGACTTTATGCGTCACGGAAAGGACGTCCTGTGCGAAAAGCCCGCGGCAAGAATCCTCTCCGAGGCTCTCGAAATGGAAAAGGTTTCATACGAAACGGGCAGACAGCTTTCAATCGGCGTATGCAACCGTTACGCCAACTCCGTAAACCGCATCAAAAAAATGATAGCTGACGGAATGCTCGGCGAGGTTTACCATGTTTACGCTTCGTTCAGAGCTTACCGTTCAATCCCCGGTCTCGGCGGGGACTTTACGACAAAAGCCGTATCGGGAGGCGGTTCGCTTATTGACTGGGGCGTTCATTATCTTGACCTTATCATGTATTGTCTGAACGACCCTAAGGTTCTCTCCTGCGACGGCGAGGCATTCTGCAAGATAGGCAAGGACATGAAAAACTACGTAACAACATCCATGTGGGCTAAAGACTCATCGAATATCGAAAGCGGAACATACGACGTTGACGATTCCGTTGTCGGAATTGTAAGAACCGACAGCGCGGTTATCAGCTTCAACGGCGCATGGGCGCAGAACATCGGCGTTGAGGAAGAAAAATATATCGACTTTATGGGAACAAAGGGCGGAATCCGTCTTATGTACTGCGGCAACTTCACATATTATACAAATAAGGACGGCGCACTTTACGAGGTTACGCCGACATACGAAATGAACGACATGCACCGCGACGAGGTTCTTGACTTTATCGAAGCTGTACGAAACGGCGAAAGAACAAGAAATGATATAAAATTCGCCGTCGGAACGTCAAAAATAATGCAGGCTCTTTATGATTCCTCGGATAGTCATTCGGAATTTAAATTCTGATATCAAAATTCAGACAAAACAATTTCGGGAAGGCGGAAAAGGTTATTCTGCTTTCCCGACTTTTTTCCGTGACTCCCCTGCCGAATGTTATTATAGGGCAATATAAAAATACAGAAGCTTTTTATAAAATAAAATAAAAAATTTTATAAAAGTCCTTGACATTTCAACCCCATTGTGATATTATACTAAACGTTCCGAAGATATGCGGGTGTAGTTCAATGGTAGAATCCCAGCCTTCCAAGCTGGTCGTGTGGGTTCGATTCCCATCACCCGCTCCATTTTTTTTGACCCTATATGCGTTTGTAGCTCAGGTGGATAGAGCAACTGCCTTCTAAGCAGTGGGTCAGGGGTTCGAGTCCCTTCAAGCGCGCCATTTGCGGTGGGTATAGCTCAGTTGGTTAGAGTGCCAGGTTGTGGCCCTGGAGGTCGTCGGTTCGACCCCGACTACCCACCCCATTTTAAAGTTCCGCAAATCGTTCAGATTTGCGTTTTTTGTTATAAAGGCGCCATTAAAATATTGTATATTAAAATTATATTATATTATATTGGGGAGTCGTCAAGCGGTAAGACACAGCACTTTGACTGCTGTATGCGTGGGTTCGAATCCCGCCTCCCCAGCCACGAAATACGGTAGTCCATGATAAAATGGGCTGCCGTATTTTATGTCTTCATCAAGAAGTCGGGACGCATCCGTCCTAACTTCTATGTCAGCTAACCGCGATTTTTTGAAAAATATCAAGCCTGCAATTCCTTTTTCGCAATCACCGGCAATTCCTTTTGCGCAATTAAAGAAAAATTTATAACGCATTTAACAAAAAAGTATTGACACCCGCATTTCGGGAAATTATAATATTAGTATATAAATATCAAATAAGGCTTTGACGGGTTTATTCCCGGCCGCGATTTTCAGAGAGAGAGCGTAAGGTGCAAGCTTTCATTCAACGCCGTGAAACGCCGACCCCGAGCCCGCCGCGATGAACGGCGCGTTTGTCCGCGTTAAGGTTATTACAAGTGGTGCTTGCCGCACAATCCGGGTGGTACCGCCGGCGCATATGCCGGTCCCGGGCTGATGTCGGGCAGGCTGTTTTTATTTTCGGAGGTTATTATATGGAATGGACAGGACTTAACGAATTAAGAGAGCAATATTTAAGCTTCTTTGAATCAAAGGGTCATTTAAGACTGCCGAGCTTCTCGCTCGTACCGCAGGGCGACAAAAGCATTTTGCTTATAAACGCGGGTATGACCCCTATGAAAAAGTATTTTACAGGTGAAATCACTCCGCCACGCAGCCGTGTTACAACTTGTCAGAAATGCATCCGTACTCCCGATATCGAAAACGTCGGAAAGACGGCAAGACACGGCACATTTTTTGAAATGCTCGGAAACTTCTCATTCGGCGATTATTTCAAGCGTGAAGCGACGGCATGGGCATGGGAGTTTTTCACCGAGGTTCTTAAAATGCCCAAGGACAAGCTTTATATAAGCGTTTATCTTGACGACAACGAAGCCTACGATATTTGGACAAAGGAGGTCGGCGTTGCGCCCGATCATATAGTGCGCTTCGGAAAAGAGGATAACTTCTGGGAGCACGGCGCGGGTCCCTGCGGTCCGTGTTCGGAAATTTACTTCGACAGAGGTCCCGAAAAGGGCTGCGGAAAGCCCGGCTGCAAGGTAGGCTGTGAATGCGACAGATACGTTGAAGTTTGGAATCTTGTTTTCACGCAGTTTGAAAACGACGGCAGCGGCAACTACACCCGTCTTGCCCATCCGAATATAGATACGGGTATGGGTCTTGAAAGACTCGCATGCGTTATGCAGGGCGTTGACAACCTGTTCGAGGTCGACACGATTCAGAACATTATGAAACACATAATGCGTATCGCCGGTATCAATTATCACGACGACCCCGAAAAGGACGTTTCGTTAAGAGTTATAACCGACCACATCAGAAGCACAACGTTTATGATAGGCGACGGCGTTCTCCCCTCGAATGTAGGCAGAGGCTACGTTTTAAGACGGCTGTTAAGACGTGCGGCGCGTCACGGCAGACTTATAGGCATTGACAGACCGTTCCTTGCCGAGGTTTGCGAAACGGTTATTCACGAAAATGAAAACGCTTATCCCAATCTTAAAGAGAAAAAGGATTATATAATAAAAGTTATTTCAATGGAAGAAGAGAGCTTCTCGAAAACCATTGATTCGGGACTTAAAATGCTCTCTGATATGACAGCCGGCTCTGATTCAAAGGTTCTCTCCGGCGCGGACGCGTTTAAATTACAGGACACATACGGTTTCCCGATTGACCTTACAAAAGAAATTCTTGCCGAAAGCGGTATGACCGTTGACGAAGAAGCGTTTAAAAAGCTTGTTGCCGACGCGAAAATCATGGCAAGAAACGCGAGAAAGGACGCGGGAGCAGACGCATGGAAAAATTCCGCCGCTTCGCTTAAAGATCTCGGAAAAACAGAGTTCACAGGCTATGAAACGATTACGCAGGAGGGAAAAATCCTTGCTTTGCTCGTTGACGGCGAGAGAAAGGATTTCATCGAAAACGGTGCGGACGCAATGCTTATACTCGACAAAACCTGTTTCTATGCGGAAAGCGGCGGACAGGTCGGCGATACCGGCATTATCACCGTCGGCGACAGCGTATTTACCGTTAACAATACGACAAAAACTCCCGACGGAGTATTCGTTCATTTCGGAACGCTTACATCGGGCGAGGATATAAAGCTCGGCGATACCGCAGAAGCAAGGGTTGACGGGGAAAAACGCGGAACAATAATGAGGAACCATACGGCGGCGCATCTTCTTCAGGCGGCTTTGAGAAAAGAACTCGGAACACACGTCGAGCAGGCGGGACAGCTCGTAAATTCGGATTACGTAAGATTCGACTTCACTCACTTCTCCGCTCTCACCGGAGAGGAACTGAAAAAAGTTGAGGACGACGTAAACGACGTTATTCTCTCCGCAATCGAGGTAACAACCGCCGAAATGCCTATCGAAGAGGCTAAGAAAATGGGCGCAATGGCTCTTTTCGGAGAAAAGTACGGCGATATCGTAAGAGTTGTAAAGGCGGGCGATTTTTCAACGGAGCTGTGCGGAGGAACTCACGTTTCAAATTCGGGTGAAATCGGACTTTTCCGTATCGTATCGGAATCCTCCGTCGCTTCGGGAGTAAGACGTATTGAAGCCGTAACGGGAAAAAACGTTATTAAATTAATCAGAGAAAAGGAAGAGCTTATCTGCTCGGCATCGGCGGCGCTAAAGCTCGGCAACACATCCGCGCTTGCGGAAAGAGCCGTATCCGTTGCCGCGGAGCTTAAAGAGAAGGACAAAGAAATAGAAAAGCTTAAAGCCGAAATTGCGGCAGGCAAAACAGGCGATCTTCTCTCAACAGCCATCGACGTAAAAGGCGTAAAGGTCGCATGCGCAGATCTCGGCGAGAGCGAAGCTGACGAAGTCCGTTCCGTCATGGATCAGGCTAAAACGCTCGGCGACGACGTAGTTGTTATCGCCGCGGCGGTAAACAAGGAAAAAGGAACCGTATCATTCGGCTGTGTATGCGGTAAGTCAGCAGTTAAATCAGGCGCTCATGCAGGAAATATCGTCAGGGAAGTCGCAAAAATCGCAGGCGGAAACGGCGGCGGCAAGCCCGACAGCGCGATGGCAGGCGGTAAGGATATCACAAAGGTTTCAGAAGCTCTTTCAAAGGTCGCCGAAATCGTCGGCAGCTTTGTAAAATAAATCTGCACTGTATTACTGTATATAAAGGAGAATTATCATGTTCAGAACCATAAGCGTATTTTTTACTACTTTATTTTATCTCTTGACGTCAAGTCTCGGAATTACGGCAAAAATGGTTTTTGTCAATCTTACTCCGGGAACATATAATTATTGCCCGTCGGTAATCGAGGAAGACGGAACAAGGCATATGTACTACTGTACAAACAAGGAAAAATTCGATATTACAGATCATATCGGATACCGCAAAGGAACAAAAAACAAATCAGGAAAATACAAATACGGAAAAGAAACCATTATTCTTGCTCCGAGCGAAGAAGGTGCATGGGATTCAAGACATGTCTGCGATCCTGCCGTAGTCAAGGGCGAGTTTAATTATGAGGGTAAAACCTACAGCTATCTTATGGCATATCTCGGATGCATATCCGAAGACTGCACCGAAAACAAGGTAGGTCTTGCCGTTTCCGAAAATCCCGAAGGACCGTTTATCAGAGTCGGAGACAAGCCGTTTATAGATTACGTCAGAACAACCGACAAATTTGAATGGGGAGTAGGACAGCCCTCACTTTTAAGCAAGGATAAAAAATCAACGGTTCTGCTTTCTTACTCAAAAGGCACGGCGGAGCATTCGTATACCATGATTGAAGAATGGGATTTAAGCGACCTTTCAAACCCAAAATGCGCTTTCAGCAAGAAGCTGTCCGATAAAAACATTTACAGAACCGACGGAGAGCCGGACTGCATTCTTAATGCAGACCTCTCGTATGATGAGGAAGAAAAAACATACTATATTTTGTCCGAGGGTCATCCTTATCCTACGGATTATCCCGATTTCATTTCAAGTTATACCAGAGTGACCGCAATTAAAGAATCCGACGGGTTTGACGACGCGGTTCACACCGAGGTTTTTAAATTCGGAACCGAGGATACAGGCTATGCGCGAAACCACAACGCCTGCATAGTCAAGGACGAATACGGTCGGATCGATTCCGACAGCATAACGGTTTATTGCACAACCTCGAGAACAAAGGAATATACTCAGTGGTCATACAGAATATTTGAATATACTTATTATAAAAATTCGGATCAAACGGATTAATCGGTCAGAATAAATCCAAGAAGTAAAATATCAAAGCATAACATAATGAAAAGGAGATGTAAAAAATGAACGACTGTATTTTCTGTAAAATAGTCAAGGGCGATATTCCCTCTGCAAAGGTTTACGAGGATGATACCGTTCTTGCGTTCAGAGATTTAGAGCCTCAGGCTCCTCAGCACATTCTGATTATACCCAAGGAGCATATCGCCTCCGCCGCCGAAATCACGGAGAAAAACAGCGCGGTTGTTGCTCACATATTTGAAACCGCCGCAAAAATTGCGCATGATCTCGGATTTGACGACGGATTCAGAATCGTAACAAACTGCGGCGACAGCGCCGGACAGAGCGTAAAGCATCTGCATTTCCACGTACTCTCCGGCAGAGACTTCACATGGCCTCCCGGCTGATACTCCGATAAAAATAACACATAGGAGGGACAGACTGTGATAAGACCGTTTTATGTATTCGGACTTACAGAGCTTCTGTCCCTTCTTTTGTTCAGGTTCACCGGTATTAAAACAGCCGTATTAGCAGGCGCGGTTTCGCTGACGGCATATATATTCCTGATATTTTATAAAAGAAATTTTAAAATTAAAATTTATCTTAAAAGCATATTTGCATTCGTTTTAATTTCAGCAATATTATTTTCGGGAAAATACTACTGTATTCAAATGCCCGCGCAGTCGCTTGCCGACGATAAGACCCATTCGTTATCGGGCGAAATATTTGACGATACAAAAGAATCTTACGGTAAATATTATTACTATATAAAGCTCAGCGAATTTGACGGCAGAAGGACGGACGCAAAAATTCGATTTTCGTCCTCTGACTATTATAAAATCGATATCGGCGGAAAAATCAAAATCGACAACGCGCATATCTACAAACTCGACAGATACACGGACGGCGTGTATATGGGCGCATATTCTTTCTCAGAGCCTGATATATCGAACACGGATACGAACGCCGTTTATTCATTCGTTTCAAAGGTCCGAAGTTATATAACAAACACATTGTCAAATAATCTTCCGTCCGATACCGCGTCGCTGTGCACGGCTCTGCTGACCGGCAAAACGCAAAGCCTTCCGCAAAGCTTCGTTTCATCGTTCAGATATTCCGGAGTAAGTCACCTTTTCGCGGTTTCGGGTCTGCATCTGACGATATGGACGTCGCTTCTGTTTTTACTGCTTGATAAAATTCCGGGAAACAAACGCAAACCGAACGCCGTAATTTCCGCGATGTTTATAATATTTTTCATGTTTCTTACAGGATTTACGCGTTCGGTAATGAGAGCCGGAATAATGCTTCTGCTTTACAACGCGGGATTATTTTTCAAAAAGAAAACGGACAGTATAAACTCGTTGTTTTTTGCGCTGTGCGTAATTTTAAGCTGCGACGTAAATCTGTGTACGGACGTTTCGCTTTTAATGTCGTTCTTTTCGTGTCTCGGACTTATAACATACGCGCCGAAGCTGACCGGTCTGATGGGACGATACATAAAGGAAATTAAATTCAAAGGCGTAAGAGCGATACTTAACTTCATAAATTCAAGCCTGTGCGTTTCTCTCTCCGCGTCGCTTTTTACGATTATAATATCGTCGATATTTTTCGGCACATTCTCTGCGGTAAGTCCGGTAACGAATCTTGCCGCCGTACCGCTCGGCGAGGGAGTAATGCTTTCCTCTGCGTTCGGAATTATCCTGTCTTTTATCGGTGCGCAAAGCGTTATGTTTATCATTGCAAATATTTTATCAAAGGCGCTGATATTTGTTACCGATAAACTTTCGATGATTTCAGAATGTACTGTAAATATGACAAACGATTTATTTTTATACATTGCCTCGGCGGTTTTCATCTGTTTTCTTATAGTTCTCTTTATTAAATCAAACAGCGAAAAGACGGTTAGAAACGCCGGAATCATTGCAATGTCCGTTATATTTTTATGCGGTATCTCGTCACAGTTTACCGCGCTCAACGACAACAGCGTTACCGTTTCGTCAACGGGCGAATGCATTTCCGCGGTATTCAAATTCAACGGCGGAAACGTTTCGCTCATATCCTCCGCCAACGAAAAAACGTCCGATTACTCTCCGATAAGCTCCATTCTCGGCAAACGTATGACCGACGTGTTGATTCTCGACAGCGAATCAAGCTCAGCTTCGTCATATCTGAGCACGGCAGTATCACAGATTTCATCGCGGATTTCCGTAATTTCTCCGTCCGTTCACGACCCGTCGCTTTTAAAATCGGCCGAAAAAGTCAACAAAAGCGACGCATGCGCGCTTAGCATAGGCGACAATACCGATATAAAATATATAAAAAGCGAAAACGGTTCATACGCATATTTCAAATCGCCCGCATATTCATGCGTCATAATTCTTTCGCCGGATTCCGATTCGATTTTATCCTGTCCGAAGAGCGCAGACGTTCTGATAGTCAGAGGATATATTCCCGATTATATTGACCTTTCGCAATTCGAGTGTATAATAGTAGTATACCCGATCGATGAAGCTCTTGCGGGACAAAAGAAAAATAACGTTTATTTTACCGAACACAGCGATACTGTTACAGTCAGGAACGGAGAGATAAAATGATTTTAAACGGCGAGGACGCGCTGAAAAAGCATTTAAAACAGAATACCCCCGCCCGCCTTTATTTTATCTACGGCAGCGAGGATTATTTAAAATCGAATTATTCCAATCTTATAGCCTCGAATATTACGGACACGTCCGGTTCGGGATTTAATTTCTATCAATTCAATTCCGAAATGACGTTCGATATGTTTTACGAAGCGTGCGAAAGTCTGCCGATAATGGCGGACAGGATATGCGTACTCGTAAAGGACATGCCGTTGAACAAGCTGACCGAAGAAGAACTTGCGGATTACGAAAAGCTGATATCCGTCCTGCCCGAAACGACCACGGTTATTTTCGCGATGGTAACCGTTCCCGTTGATAAAAACACGGCGAAGTGGAAAGATATAATAGACATGTTTTCAAAGTACGGCGTCTGCGCGGAGCTTTCAAAACGAAGCGCACAGTCGATGATAAAAATGCTCGTTTCCCGTGCGAAGCAGGCCGGCAGCTCGATATCGCCTCAGAACGCGCAATATCTGATAAATGTCACGGGAGACGATTTAAACAGGCTTTTAAGCGAGTTTGACAAAGTTTGCGCCTATGCGTCTTCACGTGAAATAACCGCTGAAATGATAGACAAAACAGCCGTCAGAAGCGTTGAAGCGTCGGTATTCGACATTGCAAAGGCTGTAAACTCCTCGGACGGCGATAAAGCTTACAGACTTCTCGGCGAATTATTAAAACAAAAAACGGAGCCTGTGCTTATAGTCGGCGTACTTGCCGGAGAATACGCGGATTTATACAGAATGAAAACAGCCGGAATGTGCGGCGGAACGCTTGAGGAAATATCGGATACATTCGCATATAAAAATAAGGCGTTCAGATTAAGAAACGCCTCAAAACTGTGTAATTACTATTCGGAAAAACGAATAAAAAAAGTCATGGAAGCTCTGGCGGACGCGGATATGAAAATCAAAACGTCCGGTGCGGATAAAACCATGATTTTATATGAGCTTATCACAAAATTATTACTGCTCATGAGGAAAACAAGATGATAAAAACCGACAGAGCCGTTATAGTCGAGGGGCGTTACGATAAAATAAAATTAAAAAATATCCTCGATGCGCAGATAATCGAAACGGGCGGTTTTTCAATATTCAACGACAGCGAAAAACGTGCTTTTATAAAACGTCTTGCAGAAACTAAGGGGATAATAATCGCAACCGACTCGGACGCGGCAGGATTTAAAATAAGAAATTATATTAAGAATTTTTCAAAAAACGGTGATATAATAAACGTATATATTCCCGACATACTCGGCAAAGAAAAACGTAAGAATACATATTCAAAGGAACGCAAGCTGGGCGTCGAAGGTATGGAGGATTACGTGCTGCTCGACGCATTCGCCAAAGCCGGGATAACAGCCGAAAACAAAACACCGACGGACGACGAAAAGAAACGTTTAATAACAAAAACGGATTTGTATCTCGACGGACTAAGCGGTACGGATAATTCCGGCGAAAAAAGACGAAAACTGCTGTCTTTTCTTTCACTGCCCAAACGGCTTTCCTCATCGGCAATGCTCGAAGCGATTAATTCATTTTATACGTTTGAACAATATAAACAGGCAGTAAACGCTGTCGAAAAGGGTGAAAAATCAAATGAAATTTAATAAAAAATCCGCCTTTATATTTTGCATAATACTTTTATGCTCCGCTTTATGCGCGACAGCGGCGGCGGCAATAACACACCTTGCTACAAAATCTCAGGGCGAAACGCAGAGTTATATTGTCAACCGCGTCAACATAACGTTTGAAAATACGGAATTTACATTCGACAACGCGGCGGCGGGCGATTTGCTCACATGCAAGGCACATGTTTCGATAGAAAAAACCGAACCCGATTTTTACGGCGTATTAAATTCAATAACAATTTCCGGAACGCCGTTATCCTCGACCGTTTTTTCGGCAGGCAAAAATAATGACAGCGCAGTATCTCCCGAAAATGCGATTCTGCCGGTTTCGGAAGAAAAAACCGTACCGCTCGAATGGGATGTGGAATTTTCGTTCATATTCGACGGGGAAACGGCAATCTATAACCTGACCGCCGACATAGATTACACAACGGGCGTTTCAAAGGAAACGACTCAGAGATATATCACAAGCATACCGATAACGGTAAACGTCCCGACCGAAAAGGGATAATATAATAATATACAAACATAAGAAAAAAAAATAACCGCGGTAGCGTAAAAATCACAGCTCCCGCGGGAATTTTTTATTTATTAATTTTCTTTAAAAGAAAATAATCATACTGCTTATGCTTCTCGTAGATTATTAAAATCCGAATCAGTAATGCGCCAATCCGCAGTCACAGGTTTGATTCATTCTGAATATTTTCCATAAGAATCTGATTATTTTATAAATAA
>CAVGCY010000031.1:0-25848 GCA_963627915.1 Bacteroidaceae bacterium
ACTTATTCTCCGTCTTTTTTTCAAGGATTCTGTAGATATATAACGCTAAGAAACAGGTCAAAAAGTGTGCTTTGATTCGATCATCTCTTTGTAAATATACGGGTCTTGACCGAAAATCGGTTTTCATAATACGAAAGCTTTCTTCAATTTCCCATCTGCGAGAATTAACTTTAAGAATTTGAGCAGCGTCATCTTCAAGATCTGTTGCAACACAGTAAAAACCGTCATATTGTGCTTCATCGGCAATTTTTTCTTCGTTGATACGGATTCGGGATTCTTCTGCAATTTCACCGTCTTGCGTAAAATACAGTTGTTCATAGAACCGTCCGGGGTCGGTTTGTTTCTTTCTGTCGGCATTTCCCTGTGCAAGTTTTTTCTGTGCTCTCTGTATCTGACGTTCCCTGACTGTTCTCAAATACTCCCTGTATTTCAATGAAAAACTTACGATGTACCGCTGTTCAAAACCGTCATCATCCTTATACCACGCCTCTTTGTAAAAAATTGTCTCGTAAAATATCTTGTAAAGCTCCGGATTTTCCTGAATCTCACTGATGGAGTACATCTTCCTGTCTCCGGATATCCGCCATCCTTCCGTATCTAACGCCCAGCTTTTTCGATCCGCTTTCATTTGCCTGACGGATTGTGCGGTAATAAAAGATCTTTGCTGTATGCTGTTGAATTTGCGGTTTGCCATGCCGGACAAGCCTGCGTCTGTGCATACAATAAACCTTGATTTTTCAAAATCGTGTATAATTTTTTCCTCCAAAGGCTTCATTGAGCGCTGTTCATTTTCATTGCCCGGATAAATCGTAAATGCCATGGGAATTCCGTCTTCATCCATAAACAGTCCCATCTGCACTATGGGGTTCGGACGATGCTCCTTGCTTACACCGTATTGCTTCAAACCCGCTTCTTCTTCTATCTCGAAAAAGAAGTTTGTACAGTCATAATAAAGGATGCCATCCCTGCGATTTAAGGCTTTTTTGCTGTGTTTGTAGGTTTCGCTTTGAATAAAATCACTTTCCTTGCTCAAAACCTCCAGCGCACGATAAATATCATGCTGCGCAAAGCTTGGCTTTTCCAAAAGCTTTCCCGCTTCTTCAAATGTGCTTGCCTTTGAACCCGGAAACAATACCCGCCCGTAAATCAATTTAGAGAGAATATCTGTCAGATTGTATTCAAACCTGTATTTCTTTGAAATCGACCTGCATGTTTTATGCAGCCCCAATTCATAAAATATTTTTTGCAAAAAAAGATAACCGCCATAGTACAATATTCCGTCTCGCTCCGAAATCAACTTTGTCGGTGAATAAGTGACTGTGACAGGTATGGACTTTTCCTTTTCCTGACGATTCAGTTCATCAACATAAGCTTGTGCCCATGCCTTCGGGTTGTTGTGCTGTTGAAGCAATTCTTCGTGCGTTCCGATTTTTTCCACAATTCTGCTTGTGCTTTTTCCATTCTGATCTCGAAAGGAGTTTTTAACATAATATGTTGTTTTGCCGCTCTTTGAAGTATAGATGTACAAGTTCATAACGATTCACCCTGATATATTATATCATATACCACACCATACTACAAGTACTTTTTCGGAAATTTGACAAAAAAATAAAGCCCTGTAAGGCTTCGCTCGCTTTTTTACCTCTCTTAACTGTCAAACTCCCGGATATTTACATTTCTCAGTGCTTAAGTAGTATACTACAATTTAAATAGAATGTCAATAGTTTTTAAAAAAAAAGATAAGTATCATTTATCGATTGTTGACACCGATGAATTTATATTATATTATTGTACCATGTCGCTAAGGCGCGTTGTGCCGAGGCGGTATGGTTCAATGTTCTGAGAAACGCACCAAATCTCTAACTTGGATTGTGTTTCGTGAGGTTATTGTACTGTACAGGAAATAACGGGAGGCGGTTTATTTGCAGGATTATAAGAAAAAAACCGTAGAACCTGACGACTTTATACCCATATTAAACGAAACTGTAAACAACGGCGGTAACATACGGCTTGAAATTACCGGCGGAAGTATGCGTCCGTTTCTCAATTCCGAGGGCGACTGCGTTATTCTTTCGCGTGCGGATAATTTAAAACGCGGGGACATTGTGTTTTTCATAAGAGAAAACGGACAGTGCGTTCTTCACAGAATAGTGAAAATAAAAAAAGATTCGTTATTTCTTGCAGGCGACGCGCAGACTTATACGGAAGGTCCGGTAAATAGGAAAAATATTACGGCAAAAGCAGTCGGCGCGGTAAGAAGAGGAAAGAATATCGGTGAAAAAAGCGCGGTCTGGCTCTTTTTTAAACATATCTGGATTTATACAATAAAATTCAGACCGTTTCTGTTTAATCTAAACAGAAAGATAAAAAGATCATTTTATTAAAAACAAACCGCATTGTAAAATAACGCAATAATAATAAGCGTACCGCATCATTGTCTGCGGTACGCATTTAATTTTTATATCCTCCGCACGCGGGCGGAATGTATGTAAACCGGAATTTCACCGGATTTTTATCAAAGAGTCGGTTCTCTCAACCGAAAGACGTTTTATCTGTATGTCTTTATGAGAGAATCAAGCTCAATGACTTTGCGAAGCGTTTTAAAAGAGAAGAACTTACCGTTTTCAATCTCCTTCATAAGCCTCTGTTCATAATCTGCAATGTAACTCTTCATATTGAATCACTCCTTTTTCTTTTGTACCTTCATTATACTCATTTTTTTTGATTTGTCAAGGCATGTTGCACAAACAACAGCTTTTGAATTTGTTAAAAATACACAAAGAAATAGAGCGTTTAAAATTACAAAGCTTAATAAATTCTTTTAAGCCGCAAATAGGTATTTGTTATATTTGCACAATAAATATTACACAAAATGTTGCATTATGCCGAAAAGAAGGTTATTTTCGGACTTTGTCATTTAAAAGTTTGTGCATATTTTTTTATATTTTTTAACCGTTATAAGGCGGCGCTGTCGTTAATACCGCCGTTACAGACTCGTCCGCGTTTTGTCGATACGAGGTCAATTTCGTTGACGCAACGGGAAACTCCCTTCTTGTCATAAACGTAAAGAAATTATTTTTAAGTGAAAGAACGTCGTCTGATTTAAAAAGCACAGCATATTTCCGATATATGAAAACGGATGTTTCCGGCTGTTCCAAACTTTCGGAATCAGGCGTATCGGCGGAATCGGCGTTATCCGCGTAATCCGAAGCGTCGGCGTTTTTGTTAAGGTGATTTTCAAGAATCTGTTTTGCGGTATTGAGATAACGCTCGTTCTTCACCTTTACAACGGCTATTTCCATACTTTCATCCGCGGATAGGAATGAGAAAAACCATTCGGTCTGCTTAGCTTCAAAATTATTCATATAATCGAACCGCTTGTCGGCTTTCGATATCGTCTGGCTATCCGTATAATACATATCGTCTGAAAAACCGGAGCTGAACACTTCACGGACAAGCTCCATTGACGGTTCATCCCCGGAGACTGAAGAACATGACGCAAACGACAGCGCGATAAACGCGGTCAGAATTAAAAAAACCGTCTTTTTCATAAATTGTCACCCGAATTTGTTATTATTAATATATTACTTATATAACACAGTCTGTTTAATATCAATAGATTTAATAATATTTTAAAAAGAAATTAAATACAAAAAAATAATATTCTGACATCCGAATTGAAAAAAAGAAAACGGAGACGCTGCCGAACGGTACGCCTCCGCCGAATTCTTTTTTACATTCTGTCCAGCCAAATGGACGCGATATCCATAGCCTGGTAAAGTCCCTGTCTCTCGCACTTTTTTGCAATACGTTCTCTCGGACGTACGGTCGGGTCGGTATTGAGCATCTGTACGGTAACTCTGCCCGCAACCTCGCGTCCGCTTATTGTTCTGGTATTGCATATCTGAAGCATTACAACGTACGGGTCGGACATATTGCCGTAATACAGCGTCTTACCGCATCTGACAAGCGGTCTGTTCTTATACGTCAGGAACTTAACGTCTTTATTCTCTGCCATTAAAGTCAACCTTTCTTATTTTTCAAGATAGTTCCTAATAAGAGATTGCAATAATTCATAACGGTCGATTTTCAGAATCATATTACGCGCATTATTATGTGTTGTAATATATGCGGGATCCTCCGAGAGAATATATCCGACAATCTGACTTATCGGATTATAGCCCTTTTCCTCAAGCGCGTCGTAAACGTTAGACAGCATTTCCTTAATCTGATCATCCTTAGAATCCTGAAGTTTAAACTGTATAGTTTTGTCTGTCATGAAAAATCACCTCTTGAAATAACAACTCTACATCATGTATTATATAACAAAGATGACAAAATTACAATGGTTTTTTATAATTTTGATTTTTTAAAGAAAGAATGATCGATTATGAATGTCATAACAGCCGAAAATATGCGCCTTACGGAGGCAAAAGCCGTCGAAAACGGTTTAAGCTATAAGACAATGATGATAAACGCGGGCGTCAACGCCGGAAAGGTTATTGAAAAACATATAAACACAGACGAAAAAATAACCGTTCTGTGCGGAAAGGGCAAAAACGGCGGAGACGGGTTTGTAATTGCCGGGTATCTGAAAAAACGCGGATATTCGGACGTATCCGTAATTCTCGCGCTCGGCGAAAACAGAAACGAGCTTTGCGTCATGATGCGCGAAAAATATCTCGCGGACGTTCCGGTTTATGATTATACCGAAAACGCCGGACTTTGTCTTGCGCTGACAAACGAAAGCTCCGTTATTATAGACGCCGTGTTCGGTATAGGATTTTCCGGAAAGATAACGGGGGAACTTGAGGAGCTTTTCGATACCGCAAACTTAAGACAGCGCAAACGCTTTGCCGTCGACATTCCTTCCGGAGTAACGTCGGACGGAGAAAATGACGGCGTTTATTTCAAAGCGGACGTTACCGTAACCATGCACGCCTTTAAGCCGGCGCACGTATCCGCGCATAATTTCTGCGGGGAAACCGAAGCCGTTTCAATCGGCATTGACGAAAATTCCTGCCGCGAATTGTACGAAAATTATTTTACGCTCGATAAAAACGATTTAAACCGGCTGATTCCGAAACGCAGAAACGACGCAAACAAGGGCGATTTCGGCAAGGCGCTGATTCTCGCGGGAAGCTGTAATATGTCGGGAGCGGCATACTTTGCCGTAAAGGGAGCTGTAGAAGCGGGCGCAGGCATAGTTTACGCGGGATTTCCCGATAAAATATACTCCGCTCTTGCGCCGAGGTTTTCAGAACCGTTGATTCTGCCGATGGAGACCGACAGCAACGGCGGATTTTCACGCCGGGCGCTGAAAAAAATATCGGACTGTATGAATAAATCGAACGCAACGGCATTCGGTCCCGGTATCGGAGTAAATGAAAACACAGCCGTTCTCAGCGAATTTATACTCCTAAATTCAAAAAATCCCGTTATTATCGACGCAGACGGAATAAATAACGTTTCATTGAATAAAAATATACTTATAAGGTCAAAATGCGATATCGTCATGACTCCGCATCCGGGTGAAATGTCAAGACTTACGGGCAAAAGCATATCCGAAATACAGTCGGACAGAATTTCCTGCGCAAAGAATTTTGCCGCAGAATACGGCGTTACGCTTGTTTTGAAAGGCTCGAATACCGTATGCGCGTCGCCCGACGGCAGGGTATTCGTAAACTCAGCCGGAAATCCCGGCATGGCAAGGGGCGGTACGGGCGACGTGCTGACAGGAATTATAACGGCACTTGTCAGCCGCGGTCTTTCCCCGTTTGACGCGTCGTGCGCGGGCGTATATATTCATTCTCTCGCCGGAGATTACGTCAAAAGAAAATACGGCGAAAATTCCGTTACTCCGACAAGAATTATCGATTGCATAGGACGAGTGTTTCCCTAAGTCGTTTTACATTAACAAAAAATCATCGGAGAACGGCGGATAACGAATATTTGACTTTTAAATTTGATATTTTCCGTTATTCTCTGCATTTCGGGGACGTTCGTTCGCAGCGTCCCCGCATTTTTTTTCACAGCATGATTATTAACAATCAAATCAGGCAAAACTATTGTTGACCGAATAAACGATTAAAGAAAAAAATCGGACGGTCACAATTATTTTACGGACGGTGAAAAAAATGACTGTAAAACGAGGAGATATTTATTACGCCGATTTAAGCCCCGTCGTAGGCTCGGAGCAGGGCGGTATAAGACCGGTACTTATAGTTCAGAACGACGTGGGGAACAAGTTCAGTCCGACAGTAATTGCCGCCGCGATTACAAGCCAGCAGTATAAAAACAAACTGCCCACTCATATCCGCGTAAACGCGGACGGATGCGGGCTTGCAAAAGATTCCGTCGTTTTGCTCGAGCAGGTCAGAACGCTTGATAAAAAAAGGCTCAAAGAACGAATGGGCGCGCTCGGCGACGGCGAAATGACGAAAATCAACGAGGCGTTATCCGTAAGCTTCGGGCTCGGCGCGCTCTCGCTGTAATACGAAAAAAGCCCCGGCGGAAAAACGCCGGGGCATAAACAACCGTTATAAAGTAACTTTTCCGAGTATATCCTCAAAGGATTTATTCGGATTCTCGTTTTCGCCGTCGCTTGTCGTGCTTCCGCCGAATATGCCCTTAAAGAAACCTATAAAAGCGTAAAAAATACCGGATATGCTTTTAAAAACTCCCAAAATTGATTCAACCATGCTTATGACCTCCAGGGGTTAACATTTATTATTACTACAGCATGATAATAACACATGTTGCTGTAATATATGTTAACAAAATAAAAAACAAATGTTAACATTTTGTTATGACGTCAAATCAATAGTTGTAGTTTTATGTATTTTTTACAAATACAGTTCACATCTCAAAGATATCTGCAAAATAGTGTTAACAAATCGGAAACATCTTTAATGTAAAAAACTGCGCTTCCTTTTTGTTAATACTGTCCAAATTTCAAAAACATCAACAAAAAACATTGTAAATCCGCGTCAATTCGGATATAATATCACTTGATTATTTTCAGAAAAACGAGGCGAAACCATGAAAGAAAAACAACCGGTTATTACAACCGAGGAAAAAAAGCATATTCCGAAAAAAGAATTTTGGATGTATGCCGTAGGCGCAATGGGACAGGGCATGATTTACGCGATGATGTCCAGCTACATAAGCGACTACTACGTAAACGTTCTTCAGCTGCCGCTGATGTTCGTTCTTTTGCTTATGCTCCTTGCGAGAGTATGGGACGCCATCAACGACCCTCTGATGGGTATCATCGTTGACCGTCATACTCTCAAACACGGCAAGATGAAGCCGTATATTTTAATGGCGGCGGGTCCGATAGCGATACTGTCCGTACTTATGTATTTAAGTCCCAATCTTACAGGCACTCCCCTTCTTGTTTATTCCGCTTTTGTTTACGTATTCTGGGGAATGTTTTACACCATGGCGGACGTTCCGTTCTGGAGCATTCCCAACATTATAACCCCGTCCGCTTCGGAGAGAAGCTCCGTTATTTCATTCGGCAGAACGCTTAACGGCGTAGGCAGCGCCGTTCCGGAGATACTTTTCTTTGTATCGGGACTTGTCCTCCCCTCGATTTTGGGCGCGTCCGACGGACTTGAATATAATAAGAAAAAATATCTTATTATTACCGTTATAACAGTAGTCATCGGTTCGATCCTTTATGTAAATTCTTATTTCCATATTAAAGAAAGAGTCGTTATCCCGGACGCAAAGCCCGTCAAGGGCGAACCGTCAAGACTTACGAGAATATTCAAATGCAAGCCCCTTATGCTTGTTATAATTATGGGTATTCTTTCAAGCGGACGTTACATGGTTCAGGCGGCTGCCGTTCACGTTGCGAGATACGCGTTTTACATAGGACCCGAGCTTACCGATACCATGACTCAGGCAGAAAGACTTGCCGCAATCGACGCAAGCGTTTCATCCGTTAAAACGATATTCCAGGTATGCGCAATAGTCGGCATGTTCGGCGCGATGCTGTTTATGCCTCTTCTCATGAAAAAATTTGACTATAAAAAAATCGTTATAGTTACATGCCTTCTCGGATTCGTATCGAGCATCTTTACAACTCTTATAGGATGGTTTACCGCAAATCTTTACATTTGCATTCCCTTTATATTAATTTCCTGCATTCCTCTCGGAGTTCTTAACGTAATCTCCTATGCGATGATAGGCGACTGTCTTGACTATATGGAGCTTCACACGGGCTTCAGAGATAACGCACTGGGCAGTGCGTGCCAGGGCTTTGTCAACAAACTCGGCAACGCGTTCGCAACATGCGGAATCGTTATCATGTATATGTTCATAGATATCGACCCCGCTCAGATGCTTTCTTCAACATCCGTCGTTGCGGCTACGGATCTTACGAGAACTCAGAACTTTGCAATGTTCTCTCTTGTTTCAATCGTTCCCGGCGTAAGCCTTCTTCTGTGTTCAATTCCGATGTTCTTCTATAAAATATCGGGCAAAAATAAAACTCAGATGCTTGCAGACCTTGACGCTCAGCGCCGTGCAAAGGGCATAATCGTTGACGACGCGGGCGATACCGCCGTTGAGGCTGAGGAAATCAAAGCTCAGAAAAGCAAGAAAAAACACAAATAACGATTATTTATCATAATAATATATAAGCCAGCGCGGACAGAAGCGACGGATCCGTTTTCTCCTGTGAGAGCAGAAACATAACGGACATTATTAGCAGCGCGTCGGGATCGTCCCGTATATAATCCGCAAATCCTTTACAGACAGGAGTTTCACCCTCCTGTCTGTTTTCGTCTGAAGGAAAATCACCGTGACGCCTGTCATATTCCACGGGGAACGATATTCTTTTTGCTCCGCCGGCGTCTGTAAAAATACGCCTGTCTTCTTCGTATCTGTCCGAATCAAGCGTATTTTGAGCGTCCTCGGCAGCAAATGCGGAACGCTTTTTCATTTCACGGACTCTTTTCACCGCGTCTTCCTGCATTTTCATCATTTCCTGATATGTATAGTCACGCATAATTTCCTCCCGTCAGATAAACCCGTTTAAAAGCCCGCTTTCCTTTAATGCCGGAAGCGCGCTCATAAGTCTGAGCATTTTTTCCGCCTCGTCGGCTTTTTTCTGCCTTTCCGAACTCAGAAGAGGTTTCAAAGCTTCGATAAAACGAATTTTATCATCATCCGAATTTACAGCATTCCCGACAGCTGCAAGAACGGCGGTATTTAAAACCGAGGACGCGGACTGCGTATCCTTGCCGGACAAAATATCCGGCTTTGCTTCTGCGGACATATTGCCGCCTTCCGAGTTGTTATTTTCATTCATGTTCTTAAAAAGCCCCGCCGCCGCGGTTTGAAGTTTTTCCATATCCTCGCTTGAAAGCGAACCGAGAAGCTGAGTTATATCCATATTATCAGCCCTTTCCCATATTTTTCAAAAGCTCCGCTATTGACGCGGCCTCCTGAGATTCGAGAATTTTTTTTGCCGAAGCCGGGTCCGCAAGTATCCGATCAAGCGCGTTTTTCTGTTTCTCGTCCATCAAATCCGTAAATGCGGATATTAAATTGTCCGCATTTCCCGAATTTACCGCATACTCTACCGCTTTTTTTATTTCATCGCTGTTGACGCTCATTAATTACCACCTCGTTTTATTTTATTAATTGAAAGGATTAAATATGTATGAGAATTATCGTTCTGTCCGATTCGCATTCCGACGCGTCGTCGCTGAAATATGCGATTGACAATGAACCGTCCGCCGAAGCCGTTTTGTTTCTCGGAGACGGACTGAGGGATTTTGAGGAAATCAAAAATAAAAGAGCCGGCGTTTATTATTCCGCCGTAAGAGGCAACTGCGACAGCGCGTTCTGTCCGTATCCTCTTTTTTCCGAAGAAACATTCGGCGGTAAAAAAATATATATTTCTCACGGGCACTGCGAACACGTAAAATACGGCATAGACGAATTAAAATCCGCAGCACGTCTGTACGGCGCGGACATTGCACTGTTCGGACATACTCACACTCCGTTTACGGATTACGACGACGGACTGTACATAATGAATCCGGGCAGCGTCAGAGAAAATTCGTGCGGTATAATAGACATAACGGATTCCGGCGGAATAATGTGCTTCACGAAGCCTATTTTCAATATCTGAATCCGATATGCTATTATATGTTGACAAAACATTGTTTAAAAAGTAAAATAAGATTATTAATTTACAGGAGAGATGTATATGGATTTTAAAGAAAATGCGTTTATGTATATCCTCGCCTTTGTCGTAATCGGATTCGTAGTTGCCGAATCGCTGTTTTTTATCGTCAAGGCTTGGAAACGTGCGAAGGAACTGGGCATAAAAAAAGAAACTCTCACGCAGACCGTAACATCGAGCGCATTGTTTACAATAGCTCCGGCTATCGCGATTTTTGCGACGGTTATAATTCTTGCCTCGTCGCTCGGCATAGTTCTGCCGTGGATAAGACTTTCCGTCGTCGGAAATCTTGCATACGAAACCGTTGCGGCACAGACAGCCCTCGACGCTTTGGGCGGAAGCATCGCAACGGAAATTACCGATCCCGTTGAGTTTTCGGCTGTGGCATGGGTAATGACAATCGGAGTTGCGTTCGGAATTTTTCTCGCGCCGCTTCTCTGCAAGAAAATTCTTAACAAGGTCGGCAAGGTTGTAAATAAAAACGAAAAAGCCTCCCGTATGGGCGATATTATCTCGGCGGCGGCTTTTATAGGAATTATTGCGGCGTTTATCGCACGTGAAATTAACGGTAAATCGCCTGCGGCGAGCGAAATAGCCGACAATGCCGGATTCCTTTCAATAGCCACGCTTGTAACAAGCGTCATACTTACGCTTGTTCTTGAAACGCTTGCTAAAAAATTCAACTGGCCGAAATTTGAACCGTTTATAATGCCTATCGCAATGTTCGGCGCAATGGGTACGGCAGTATTGCTGACAAAGACGCTGCCCGCCGATATTGTACAGTGGACATGGTGGAGCTGAAGGGAGGCAGAATTAAAATGAGCAAAAATACTAAAACATATATGGATAAGGTGCATACATGGGGTAAGATATGGAGCTATTGTGCGCTTGCGGTGTTCCTCATGATACCGATATCGATATCCGCATACAACAACGCCTGGCCGGCGGCTTCCGTAGTGTTCAGCGCGCTTAAATCAATAGTCCTTATATACTGGACATCGGCTGTTATCGAGGTTATAACCTACACTCCGATGCTCGGCGCAGGCGGAACGTATCTGGGCTTCGTTACGGGAAACATAACAAATCTCAAGCTTCCGTGCAGTCTTACCGCCATGGAGAATGCGAAGGTTAAGGCAAATTCCGAGGAGGGCGAAGTTATTTCAACCATCGCAATCGGCGTTTCGTCTATCGTTACGACCGTTATAATTGCCGCGGGCGTGCTTCTGCTTTCACCCGTATTGCCCAAGCTTAATTCGTCACAGGTATTCAAGGCGGCGTTTGACCAGGTTCTTCCCGCCCTGTTCGGAGCGCTCGGCGCGTCTTATTTGAGAAAACATTGGAGAATCTCGATTCTTCCCGTCCTCGTCGGATGCATTGTTCTTGTTTTTCAGCCGGAAATGGGAGTCGGAACGCTCATTTTCGTTACAATCGTAACGAGCGTACTCGGCGCGTTTACAATGTTCAAGCTTAATTGGATAAAATAAAATATAAATAAATCGCTTAATAGACAAAACATCTGACAGGTGTTGCGTAAGTTTTTATATTTTTTCACCAATACATATTGATTTTTCGTGAATGATGTGTTAAAATACAATTACAAAGTAAAACTTTGAATTTAAGAATGAGGTGTTTTAAAATGTTCGACAAAGATTTTGGTTACATTCAGCAGTTCATCGATTACCTTCAGCAGATCATCAACATGATCCTCTCGCTTTTCGGTAAGGTTAAAGAGGACGCTACCAAGTAATTTTACTTCAATCAAGAACAGGCGGAGCCGACAGACTCTGCCTTTCTTAATTTTTTCGGATGTTGTCAAAAACGCCCTCGTTCGGCGTTATACTCGTCTGAATTTTGTTTTAAACGGCAATTTTGTTACGATTGTGTTCTAAGTATTAATTATGTGAAAAAAAAGAACGCTTTCTCTTGCACACAAAATGAATGTGTGATATGATAACAGTGACTTAAAGTATATTCAGGATTCGGAGGGATCTAAATGGAGAAGTTCACTTACATTATTCAGTTTCTTGTGGAGCTTATAGCATTGGTTAAGAAGTTCTTCGGCGGCGGATCCGACTCCGCGCAGTAAGCTAAATTCAGCGACGGAACACTCCTGATTAACACAGGACGCATCATAAAGTTTTTAAAAGCGAGGTGGCAGCAATGGATATGAGCGCATATGAGAATATCAACGGTTTGGTAGCATATCTTGTAGAGCTTATAAAGCTCATACTTGACCTTTTCGGCATCAAGACCGATAAGATTACATTACCGGGTAAATAATCTGTTTTTTAATTTAGTTTTTTTAACGGAAGGATGAGGTGCTCAAAATGTTTGAAGATACTGTTTCTGTTGTTCAGCAGATGGTCAACTACCTTGTACAGATCATTGAAATGATTATGAAGCTTTTCGGTCTTAAAAAGGATGACACAACAAAGGCGTAATTACGTTTTTTCTCACATAAAGAGAGGTGACGAAAAATGTCAGACGAAGTAATGAAAAAAATTCAGAATTTCTTTGACTTTCTCAAAGAGCTTTTTGATATGATAAAAAAGCTTTTTTCACGTCTTGAGGATTCTACAGATTAAATTTTTTATTAATGTTATTTTAAGCGAGGTGTATTGCAAATGTTTCTTAAAACCATCACTGTTGACGAAGCTGCCGGTATCATGGATATGATTAAGGCTTTCCTTGGTTGGGTTTACCAGGTGCTCAACGCACTCGGACTCGGTCATCTCATGGACGGCATTACCGACAGAATTTTATAATATCTGTTGATTTTATCATGATTATAAAGACTGCTGATTTTCAGCGGTCTTTTTTTTCGGCAATATTAAAAAGACCGCCCGTCCGCGCCGAAAAACCGTTATGTTTTTGACAAACAAACCTCTTTTTCTATTACATATAAATTCTGATTTTTTCGAGGGACGAAGCCGAAGCTCCGTCCCTCTGCATGTGGATTATGATTTATTTCATGCCGTCTTCGTAAGCCTTGATCATCTTCTTGACCATCTGACCGCCGACAGAACCGGCCTGACGGGACGTAAGGTCGCCGTTATAGCCCTGCTTGAGGTTAACGCCCACTTCCGAAGCCGCTTCCATCTTGAACTTATCAAGTGCGTTTCTTGCCTCGGGAACAAGACTTGAGTTACCGCTCTTAGCCATCGTAATCTACACTCCTATCTTTTCACACGCATTGTATGCTCAGACGCATTTTATGCAATGCTATTTGCACCGGGCGATTAATAACGGAACACGGAATTTTATCGATGGCATTTAAGCGATAATCCTTCGTTCAAAAATTATACGCCTCGGTGCCGAAGATAACATTCGCCGTTCGTTTCGCCGTGCAAGACTATTATGTGCATTAACTGCGATTTATGATGTGGAAATTAAATGAAAAAAAATCGAACAATTCAATTACAAATTCCTTTGTCATATCCACCATTCGGGAGTAACCGGAACCCGACTCAACAGCCGCACCGACACCGCCCGCTTCCGTAATTTCCGAAATTTTACGCAAAGCGAGAACTCATTTGGCTTCATTATATAATTCAATCCATTTTGAATCCATGTATTTACTCCGTTTCAAACACAAACGCCTCATATGGCTTCAAACGGCAGCTTGTGAGCATAATTTCGCCGTCGTTGTAATTATGAAGAATAAGCTTACACTTGTTGTATCTTAATTCCCTCGGCATTGTAAATATGGTTTCCCTATCCGTATAGCTTGCAACGACAACGTATTTTTTGCCGTTGTACGCTCTCTCATACACCCAGATATCCTTATTTTCGGGCATATACTGCTTATACGTACCGTATCTGATTATATCGTCGCCTATACGCATATGATTTATTTTCTGATAAAAATACCATACGCTGTTTTTATCCTCAAGAGCCTTTTTAACGTTTATCTCCGGGTAATTCGGATTGTTCGGCATCCACGGCTCGGAGGATGAAAATCCCGCGTATTCGCTGTCATCCCATTGCATCGGCGCACGGGCATGATCCCGCGCCTTTTTATTAAGCCCCCATTTCACCAAAGGCATTGCGGGCGGGAAAATCTTTTTAACCGTATCCCGAAGCTGTAATGAAACTACGTCCCTGTACTCGTCGGGTTCAAGATGTTCAAAATTCGTCATGCCTATTTCCTGACCCTGATATATATACGGCGTACCCTTCAGGAAATTAATGCTTATTGCAAGCATCTTATCAACGTATTCGCGGTACTCCATCTTACCGTAACGCGGAACGGCTCTCGGATAATCGTGATTTTCAATATAAAGAGAGTTCCAGCATGTATCGGGCAGAGCCTGCCACGATGAAAATATCTCTTTCCATTTCTTTAAATTAAAGGGCTTCGGTACAGTCGTCATAAACGAATCCACCTCGGTCTGATGCTCAAACGTAAATACACAGTCAAGCTCCTCCCGGCTCTCGTCAACACAGTCGAACGCGTTATTAATTGTAATTCCCTGCGCCTCGCCTACTATCATAGTATCGTACTTAGACCACGATTTTTCGTTAATCTCATGAATATACTCATGATACCTCGGACCTATAACAAAATGCTCGTCACCGCATACTACGGGATTGAACTTACCGTCGGCAAACGACTGATCCTTGCTTATATAAGTTATAACGTCGCATCTGAATCCGTCGACGCCCTTTTCAAACCAGTAATTGCATATATCCGCAACCTCCTGTCTTACCTTGGGATTCTCCCAGTTAAGATCGGGCTGCTTTTTATGAAAAAGGTGAAGATAAAACTCGCCCGTCGCGTCGTCGTACTCCCACGCAGACCCCGTAAATCTCGATGTCCAGTTATTCGGCGGAGTTTTACCGTCCACGCCCTTTCCCTTTCTCCAGATATAATAATCCCTGTACGGATTGTCCTTAGACGAACGCGACTGCTTAAACCATTCATGCTCGTCGCTCGTGTGGTTTACAACGAGATCCATTACAAGTCTGATTCCTCTCGCATGCATGCCGTCGGTCATCTCCTGCCAGTCGTCAAGAGTACCGAACTCATCCATAATATCGCGGTAATCGCTTATATCGTAGCCGTTATCCGCATTGGGCGACTTATAGCACGGACTCAACCACACGCACGTAACGCCCAAATCCTTAAGATAGTCAAGCTTGCTTATAATACCGCGGATATCGCCTATTCCGTCGCCGTTGCTGTCGCAGAAGCTTCTCGGATAAATCTGATATATAACGGCGTCCTTGTACCAACGTGATTTTGACATAGGGAAACCTCCGATAATTTATAAATATTTTAATAATATTTTATCATTTATATTATCGGATTGCAATCGAAAAAAAGAAAAAGCCGATCCGAGGGGGGAAGGATCGGCTTTCTCTTAAACCGTGAGGTTTAAAAAAGAGAGGTATATGTACATGAAATGTTCGTAAAGAACATGGAGCTGTTTGTCTGTCCGCATTTAACCGTTTTTATTCGCTCAGGTCGGGACAGCTGACCTTTGATGCATCCTGTGACTAAAATATAACGTTCACAGCTTAAAATAACCTTGATTTTCCTTAAAGATTATAAAGAAATCGTTAAAATATTATCAATCGTCATAGTAAATATAAGTTCCGAGCTTTTCATTTGTCGTAACGCTATAAGCAATTACGCTTGAATCGCCTACGACAAACAGGTTATCTCCGATATAAACAATGCGCGTCAGATACATATCGTCGTTGACAGGACCGTTATAATAATCGATTTTCGATATTTTTTCCGCGTCAACGCTGACGACAACAATCTTAATTTGACAATCGCCGTCAGTATACGAACCGTCATACTGCTGTAAAACTACGCCGTATCTGTTATCGCCGAGAGATGTAAACGCCTTATGGTCGGTATTTATATTTGCGTTTTTTATGTTGAGCGAATCTACGCACCAGGGATTTTTCGGGTCGGAAACGTCGAAAAGTTTAATTTCCGCCGAGCCGTCCGTGCCGTTTTCATCTCCGCCCATGCCAATACCGAGAATAAGATTATCGCCTATGGGATGAAGATATGACGAGAACCCCGGAATTTTAAGTTCGCCGGCAATCGCCGGATTGTTTATGTCGCTTAAATCTATGACAAACAGGGGATCTGTCTGATAGAAAGTAACCGCATATGCGGTATCTCCCATAAACCGGACGGATTGCATGGTTTCGCCTATACCGAACGCCTCGGTTCTCGAAACTATTTCAAATTTATCGTTGACGATAAACACAAAGTTTGCGGAATCATTTTTATATGACGCGCAGACCGCGGCTCTGAAATATCCGTTATATCTGTCCATGGAAAACTGACCGATAATATATCCCGGCAGCTTAACCTCGCCGATATTCGTAAGAGAATCGCTGTCGATTCTGTATGCGGTAATCAAAGTATGGGAATATGAATCGACTCCCTTTATATTCACCGAATCTTCACCGTATTCAAATGAAGAGACAAAGAGATATTCGCCGTCGCAGTAAACGTCGTCGCACGAGCCGAGCGCGGCGCCGGAATAAAACGTGTTTTCGCAGTCGTCTATATTAAACATTACAACCGTCTGATAAGAAGTCGGATCCGCACTGCCGCTTATGCATATATTGTCTGCGTCTATTCTCTTTTTTGTTCCTCCGTTTATAATTTCGGAAGGAATGCAGTTTTCCTTGAGAACCTCGGTACTGTTTTCAGTTCCGTCCACGGAATAATCAAACGGAATATCGTAGCAGCCGGCATATATAAACCTGCCGTCCGTAATTCTCGAAGATGTATATGTTCCGTCACATACGTATGAAAACTCCATGACCGGGGATTTCGGTTCCGTTATGTCGTAAACCGAAATTACCGTTTCCGATTCGTTTGCGCCGATGCAGGAGGAATAGTAATAAGTTTCGTCGTACAGTATATCCTCTGCGTATGAATATACGGATACTACGGTTATAAGCTTGCCCGAATTAAGATACATTGCGTCTATATCAAAGAAGCTATCTTCATTCTCTTTTGCATAAACCGGGAAAGAATTTACCGTTTTCATATTTTCCGGCTCGGACGCGTCGAGAATATATATTCTGCCGCCGGAGCTTACATAAATATTTTTTCCGTCCGTTTTAACAATATCTCCCTCGTCAACGCCGTCAACCTGTAAATTCGTCTTGCTGTAGGATGAATTAACGCTGCCGGAAACCGAAGCCGACTCTTCAAACGTGCCGTCCGCGCTTGACGAACCGACCATTGGAGCGCCGTCGGATTTTGAACCGAATAAGGAAGAATACCAACCGAAACTCCGACTTTTTTTCTGTTCGCTTAACTGTTTTTTATAGTAATCGGCAACTATGTTTTCGATATTTTCATAATTCGCCGCATCTGAATTATAACCGCTGTTAATATCGCCCGTAGGACTGTCCGTTTTTCCGCTCGAAATCTTCAGACCGTTATTGTCAAATCCGACTGCGCCTATGCCTATTACTATCGCAATCGCCGCAGCCGCGGAAACAGCCGCTCTTATTATATGTTTTTTATTAACTTTCTTTTTCATGACCGGCTCAACAACCGCTATCTGCTTTACGCCGTCAAGTTGTTTTACGATATTGTCCCTGCTGAGTTCTTCCGGGAGAGAAACGTTATCGGACGCGCTTTTAATTTTATCGAAAAGCTCTTTATCCTGCTTGTTCATATATATCACTCCTTATGTAAGAATCGTTCTCAGCTTGGAAAGCGAGCGGGAAAGCTTCGAGCGTACCGTAGACGCGGGACAATTTATTATCTCGGCAATCTCGGAACTTTTGTATCGGTGTACAACGCTGAGAATAACGACCGTACGCTCTTCATCCGTCAGGCTCTCCATAGCGTCGTAAATCTCCGTTCTCAATGTAAAATCTCCGCTCTGTTCGTTCATTACGACGGGTACGTCCCCGTCTGCGGTTTTACATTCGTTCTTTGCCTGAGCGGACGTAAGCGACGATTTGCATATATTGGACAGTATTTTAAACAGCCATGATTTAAACGCGTTCGGGTCTTTCAACGAAACTATCGAGGAATACGCCTTAACGCATGCGTTTTGCACCGCGTCGAGAGCGTCCTGCTCATTATGCATAAAATACAGCGCAAATTTGTACATATCAAGCGCGTATATCTCGTACAGATCGCCGAAGGCCTCGGAGTCTCCGTTTTTCGCCCGTCGGACGAGCGAGCGTATGTCGTTTTTCATAGGTGTCCCGCTCCTTTCACACATAAGACGTCTGAAATATATAAACTGTTGCAGAAAAATAAAAAATTCGGCTTCGGGTTATTAATTTTTATCCCGAAACCGATTTCTATTAGAATTAACGGCGGATTAAACCCACCACATCTCACATGTTCCCTCTTTGATAATAGCCTGATTGAGAGTTTCAATCGCTTTTCTGAGTCCCTCGTCCTGACTCATGAGAGAATCCTCATGCTCTATGGAAAGAACATGGTCATAGCCGACCATACGAAGCGCGCTTATCATATCCTTCCAGTAACCGATATCGTTTCCGTAGCCTACGCTTCTAAAAAGCCATGAACGGTGAATTTCATCGCCGTAGGGCTTAGTGTCAAGAACGCCGGTTCTTGCGATATTGTATTTATCAAGCTTCGTATCCTTTGCGTGAACGTGGAATATTGCGTCTCCCAACTCTTTAATGACAACAACCGGATCCATACCCTGCCATATGAGATGACTGGGGTCAAAGTTCGCGCCGATTTCGGAACCTACCGCATTACGGAGTTTCAAAAGCGAATCCGTATTGTAAACGCAGAAACCTGGATGAAGCTCAAGACCGATTTTCGTAACGCCGTGACTTTTTGCAAACGAAACAAACTCTTTCCAGTAGGGGATGAGAACCTCGTTCCACTGCCATTCAAGAATTTCGGAAAAATCGTTGGGCCACGGACAAGTTACCCAGTTGGGGTATTTTGCGCCCTCACAGTCGCCGGGACAGCCCGAGAACGTATTTATCTGATTAATACCCAGCTTCTCTGCAAGCAGAACGGTATCGCGCATATCCTTGTCAAATTTCGACGCAATTTCCTTATTGGGATGAATAGGATTGCCGTGACAGCTCAGTGCGCTGATTATAACGTTGTATTTCTTAATAAGAGCCTTAAACTCCTCAAGTTTTTTGTCGTCGTTTAAGAGAATTTCGGGGTTGGCGTGGTCGTTTCCGGGATAGCCGCCGCAGCCTATCTCGACAGCCTCTATTCCCATATCGGTAAGATGCTTCAATACGTCCTCAAGGGGAAGTTTTGCATATAAGTTTGTTAAAACTCCGAGTTTCATTATGTATAATCTCCTTATTATCTGAAATTGGCTTTAAGAAATTCCATACTTCTTTTAATATCCGAAAGCCCGTCGGGAGTCGGTTCGTCATTTTCGAGAATCACCCATTCAAGACCGATTTCCTTTGCTGAACCGACAACCGTATCAAGATCGCAGTTACCCTCCGTCAAAGCCATGGGATGTCCGTCGATTCCGTCCTTAATGTGTATATGAACAATACTGTCCTTATGCTCGGTAAGGAATTTATGATTGTCAACGCCGGCATAAAAGCTCCAGTATGTATCTATCTGAAGCGAACATACCTCGGCAATCTCGTCTATAATGAGCTTATCGCTGTTTTCGTCAACGGGAGCGAACTCTCTGTCATGATTATGATAATAAATCTTAACGCCCTCTTTTTCAGCTTTCTCGGCGGCGGGACCTATTATCTTCTTAAAATAATCGAGGCTCTCTCTCGAAAAAACATCTGCGCCGCCCATGCCCATTTTGGCAAGTCCGAGCGTTTTTCCGTATTTCAATGTTTCGTCAAGGTGTTCTTCATCGAAATTTTCAAGTCCCATATGCGTGCCGACCGCTTCAAGCCCTGCGTCGTCGAGAGCTTTCTTTAAAGTTTCCGCGTCCAGATTCTGATATCCCGCAAATTCGACTCCGTCAAAGCCTGCAGCCTTAACGTCCTTTAATATATTTATAAGGTCGTCTCCGGAATGTATAAGATCTCTTAATGTATAAAGCTGTACCGCAAGTTTCATTTCTTTGTTCTCCTGTTTAATCATTAATATATACGGGTTTTCCCGTCTTTGCCGATGTGTATATCGCCTCTAAAATACGGGTTACGACAAGAGCCTGTTCGGGTTTTACGAAAACATCGCTCTCGCCTTTTACCGCTTTTATCCAGTCCGCCATGTCAAGGTCTGTCGCGTCTGCCGAATTTCCGTCGTAGAATGCAACGCCGCCCGAGTTCATATCGGGAATCTCGATAACCTGCCTGCCGTTCTTAACATAATTTACGGTAATTTTATTATCGCCGACAGTATCGATACCTCCATTATCTCCGCACAGAAGGAACGCCGCCTCCCTCGGTTTTGCAATGTTAAGAGCCCAGCTTGATTCAAGAATAACGACCGCGCCGTTCTCCATTACGATATATCCGAACGCCGAATCCTCGACGGTGAACTTCTCGGGATCCCAGTCGCCCCACGCGTTAGCAGTATGCTTCTGATCCGCAAGACGTCTGAATGTGTTGCCTACGACCATTTTGGGCTTATAGTTATTCATCATCCACAGCGTAAGGTCAAGCGCGTGAGTTCCGATATCGATAAGCGGACCTCCGCCCTGCTCGTACTCGTTGAGGAATACGCCCCATGTCGGAACGGCTCTGCGCCTTAACGCAACGGCTTTTGCAAAATAAATTTCACCGAGTTCTCCGTTTTCGCATACCGCTTTTGCATAGAGATTTTCGGGACAGTGTCTGTTCTGATAACCTATCGAAAGAAGCCTGCCCGTTCTTTTTGAAGCCTCAAGCATAGCCTTTGCTTCCTCATATGTTTTCGCCATCGGCTTCTCGCACATAACGTGCTTGCCTGCTTCAAGCGAATCTATGGTTATAAAAGAATGAGAGCGGTTGGGAGTGCAGACATGAACAACTTCTATGGTTTCGTCCTTTAAAAGCTCTTTATAATCAACATAGACCTTCGCGTCCTTTGTTCCCCATTTATTCTTTGCCTCAGCGGCTCTTTCCTCAATAATATCGCAGAATGCGGCAAGTTCAACGTCACTGCGCTTCGCAAGTGCGGGAAGATGCTTTCCGTTGGCGATTCCGCCGCAGCCGATTATACCTATTTTTATTTTGTCATCCATATAAAAACCCTTTCGAGAACTTCCGAGCAGGCTAAACGGAATCGAACGAATGCCATCCGTCAGCCTACGGTAAAATCCTATATATTATATACATATATAAGATATCATAACGGAAAAAAATTTCAAGAGGTTTAATTTTTTTGCCGTGACAAAATAAAATCCGAAAATTTATAGACTTTGCACAAACTGCTTTGAATAAATTCTTCGCCGCCGCTTAAAAATAAAATAAGATTCACGCACTTTATTCCGTTTTGTTTCAAAAGAAGATAATTCGCCGTAATAACATATTTCAAATTATTATCCTTTAACTTTTCAAGCGTAGCGTATTCCCTGTTCTCGGTCACTATACGAAATACAAATCCGTATCCCATCCGAGCGTGTGCGGCGTATGTCTTATAAAAGCCTTATAATCGTCCCGGATATTCATAACCTTAATTATCAGCGAAAAAATATCCTCGCTCCTGTGGTAGCAGGCAATTTTCATTTTCGGTCTGCATCGCAGAAGCGTATTTTTCATCCCGTCAATCATTTGAGCCTCCGCGCCCTCCACGTCGGCTTTAAGATACGTTACATCTTCATTTTTTAATATACTGTCAACACTTACGGCTTTTACGGAAATTTTTCCGTCGGCGGACGAGCTTCCGCGTCCCTTTGCCGAGGTAAAGAGGACTTCGCCGTCCGAATCGGAAATAAAAGCGTTTATAAGGCGTATATTCTTTATCCCCGCCGTATTTTTTTTAAGTTTTGCAAAATTTTTTACGTCGGGTTCAACCGCCGTTATCGATTCATAGTAAGGACGCGAATTTACAAACGACAGCACCGTATCTCCGTTGTATGCGCCGAGGTCAAGATATTTTTCGCCTTTTTCAAATTCGATAAATTCGCGGGACGTTTCGCATTTTTTAAGATACTCCCTCTCGCCCGTAAATTTAAACTTAACCATATTATCGTAAATCTCTCTCGATTCCTCATCATAAAAAAGCGTACGGGCAAGCTCTATTTTATCAATATTTTCATTTACAAATTTTCTGTCAAATATATTATCCCCGTAAACGGGCACGTCAACGGCGTAATACTCATATTTTTCCGCGATTTTTTCGACGTTCTCCAAAACCTCCGCTCTGGAGCTGCCGAACGAGAGCGCGGCGACGAACTCCGCGTTTTCACTCTGAATATCCGCAAATGTTTTAACTTTAAATCCGCGGAACATTCTGTCACGGCAGAATCCGTCGCTTACGAAAACGCCCGAAATTTTTATTCCCCTGTTATTAAAATCGTCTATGACTTTATCGGCGCCGTTACCCGTTCCGTATAAAAAAACCGGTTTTTTGCTCTTTTTTAATTTTTCTCTCAAATCATCGTTATTTTCAAAAAAATCTCTCAAAGACAAGGCAATCACCCGCCATTAAATATATCAAAGGAAAAATCATGTGTCAATATTGAAAAAAAGATAATAATGTGTTATAGTACTCTGTGTATGGATAGGTTTTACCTGTCCGCCGATAGGAGGCTAAGTATGAAATTTACCGAAACACAACAGGCTAATCTTACAAAGGTACAGGATATCGAATTAAAAATACTCAGAGAACTTGACCGTATATGCAAAAAATACGACCTCAAATATTCCTTAAGCGGAGGAACTCTTCTGGGCGCAATACGTCATAAGGATTTCATTCCCTGGGACGACGATATTGACATTGACTTGAGAAGAGATGATTTCAACAAGCTCATAAGCGTTCTGCCCGGCGAACTGGGCGACGAGTTTGAATTTGTAAACTACAATGAGTTCGGAGAGTATTTCTGCGATTTTATACCGAGAATTTTCTACCGCAATTCAAAGGCGGTAAACTCGTTCAGCGTAGACTCCGGCAAGTCGAATTTTGCAAACGACGAGAGAATGAACAGAATTTTCATTGAACTTTACTGTCTGCACGACACCGATTCCAAAAAGGTTAAATCTCAGATATTCAAGGTTAAAACGATATACGGTCTTGCAATGGGACACCGTTATAAGCCCACGAACAGTGATAATTATTCGTTTATCCAGAAAGCGGAGGTCGCCGTTTTATCGAATATCGGCAAACGGATGAAGCTTAAGAAGATATTTGATATGTATGAAAAATGCGTCGGCTCGGTTTCCACGGGCACGGGAAATCTCTATTTCAAGCCCTCTGTTCCCCTCCCCGTTCAGGAGAGAAACGTTTTTGACAAAAAACTTTTCGATAAATATACGTATGTTGATATAAGAAACGATAAAGCATGCGCCCCCGCAGAGTACATAAAGATTCTCGAATCTCTCTATTCAAACTGGCAGGAGCTTCCTCCCGAAAAGGACAGGCATCCCGGTCACTTCGACCTCGATCGAGTAGAAATGTGGTAAAGGAGTACATACAATGAGTGTAAAAAATATTACAATAATAATGTCCGGCGGAGTCGGAAACCGTTTCGGCGCGGACAGACCCAAGCAATATACAATGCTCAACGGCAGATGCGTTATCGACTACGTTATCGACGCGGCTAAGGCTTCGAAGCTTACGGATAAGGTTGTCGTCGTTATGGACCCGTCGTGCGTCGATTATTCCGAAGAGCTTAAAAATTCGGGATTCGATTTTGCATTGAACGGAAAAGAAAGACTGGACTCTCTCAACAGCGCATTTGAATATATTAAAGAGCATTATCCCGAATGCGAAAGAATTATAATTCTCGACGCGGTCGCACCCTTCGTCACCGGCGAGCTTATCGACGATTATCTTGACAAATTAACGGACTACGATACCGTTATCACATGTCAGAAAATTACGGGCGCGCTCGGAAACTATGATTACGATCCTCTCGACAGAGAAAAATACTATATGACTCAGTCGCCCGAATCGTTCAGATTCAAGGTTATAACAAAATACTTTACAACAACGTTCCCCAGTCAGGAGCTTGCATGGCAGATGCCCAGAGAAACGAAAAAATATCTTAATTTTGAATTTAAAAACAATCTCAAGCTCACATATGATTTTCAGGCAAAGTATGCGGAGTATCTGATGGAGTACCTTTCAAAAAAGGACGAAAAGTAATTTTTCCCATAAACAAAGTAAGGGCTTAACGAGTATGGACAAAAATACGAAGAAAAAAACTTTATCCATAGCGTCGGATCTTATCTACTCGATAGCGGGTCTGATGCTCATGAACGGCATGCTTCAGCTGCTGATAAATCCCACGCTCAATAACTGGATGGGCGAGGACGAGTTCGGCAATTATCAGTCCGTTCTTGCCGTCGTATCGATAATGGGTACGACCTTCGGCGTTGCCGCAAATTATTCGCGTATGGTCAAGCACCGGGAGCATAAGGACTGCAACGCCGACTACAGTATTTTTCTTATAATCATATCCGCGCTGTGCATACCCGTATCCGCGGCGGCTCTGATAATGTACAAATCATTCACCGTCGGCGCGTTTCTCCTGCTGGTTCCCCTGTCGATATTCACGGTATTGCGATACTACGGCGACGTAAATTACAGAATGCGCCTTAATTACAAGGGATTCTTTATCTACTACGCCGTTATAACGCTCGGCTATTGCATCGGACTGCTTCTCTATAAGCTTACGAGCAAATGGGAGCTTACGATTCTTTCGGGCGAATTGCTTGCGTTCATATTCGTATTTTCAAGCGGAAAGATATTCCGCGGAGAACCGTTTAAAAAATCGCCGTATTTCAAAGAGAATATTAAATCCATGACGGTTTTGTCTTCGACGAATATTATATCCGCCGTAGCTCAGAACGCGGACAGAATAATCCTCAGATTTGCGACCGGAGGCGGCGACGCTGTAACAACGTTCTATGTCTCGACGCTTTTGGGTAAGGTCGTTTCCCTGCTGACAACGCCGTTAAACGGAGTTTTAATAGGATATCTCACGAAGTACGAGGGCAAAATCACAAAGAAAATGTATCTGATTTTCTCCGGAGCGCTTCTCGGAGTCGGAGTTATCGCCATGGCAGGATGCTATGTCGGCTCGATGATATTCGTAAAGCTTTTCTATCCCAACGTCTACGACGCCGCAAAGAGTTATTTTCTCCTTGCAAACGCCGGACAGATATTTTACTTTATCTCAAACTGCCTGATGACCGTAATGCTCCGAATCGCAAATGAAAAATATCAGATGTATCTGAATATTGTATACGCCGTGATTTTTGCCGCCACCGTTCTTCCGATGACGCTTGCAATGGAATTAAAAGGTCTTACGTATTCGCTTCTCATAGCGAATACGGCCAAGTTTATACTTATAGTCGCAGTCGGACTTATAAGAATACAGAAGGATTCAAAGAAAGAAACGGCAGAATAAAAAACAATAATAATGATAAACCGGACCGCCGCAAGTTGAAATAATCAATCTGCGGCGGTTTTTTATACAAGCCTCTGAACCCTGTCGCTCACGTTGACAGCAAAATACACAAAAAAAACAGAATTTGCGGGGGGGGGGTATATTTTTAACATCAAAGGGGCACGA
>CAVGCY010000031.1:25858-53831 GCA_963627915.1 Bacteroidaceae bacterium
TGCATTTTTTCAGCGTGAAATTAACTATTTTTATTTTCATATTAAAAATTTATTAAGACTATTGATAAGCGAATTTTTTTGTGTTAATATCGTTTTGGAAAAAGAAGAAAAATAGAAACTCGGCATGTTTTTATGGGATTTGTCTTGCAATTATTTACTCCCGATTTGCTATAGCAAAAGAGAGCCGCGGTTTTCTTTTTTTGCGTAAAATTTAGTAAGCAATGCGTCATTTTGCGCCAATAAACGGTCATATATCGGAGGCGCCGAAAAAAGCGCGCGCCTGTTGCAAAATTTTACATATTACATTTTTAAAATATTCGGCGCATAATCACGGAGGCGGATTTTTTTCATGAAAAACAGCATACTCGATTATTTGGAAAAAACCGAAAGCCGTTTTCCGGACAAAACGGCTGTCACGGACGGAACAAAAATATACACATATTCCCGTCTTAAGGAAAACGCACAGAAAATAGGATCCGCACTGTCATACATGACGGACATAAGAACGCCCGTCGGGATATTTGCCGACAAAAGCTCCGATATACTCTGCACTTTCTTCGGCGCGGCGTACGCAGGATGCTTCTACAGCGTTATCAGTCCTTCTCTTCCCGAGGAGAGAATAAAAAAAATATATTCCGTATTATCTCCCGCCGTTATTGTCACTTGCAAAGAAACAAAAGATGACGCAGAGCGTATTTTTACAAATTCAAAAATCGTAACGCCCGGCGAACTTATGGACTTTGAAAAGGATGAAAAAAGACTTGAATACGTAAGAAATTCAATTCTCGATACAGACCCGCTGTACCTCAACTTTACGTCCGGCTCGACCGGCACGCCGAAGGGAATAGCGGTAAGCCACAGAAGCGTTCTTGATTTTATAGACTGCTTCTGCGATATATTCGGCATAACGGATAAGGATATCGTCGCAAATCAGGCTCCGTTTGATTTTGACGTATCGGTAAAAGATATTTATTCATGTTTAAAGACGGGCGCAACGCTCGATATTATCCCTCGTTCGCTTTTCTCGTCGCCGAAGGAGCTGACGGACAGACTTTGTGACGATAATGTCACGACAATGATATGGGCGGTTTCCGCGCTTTGTCTTATAAGCACGTTTCACTGCCTTGATTACAGAACGCCGCAAACGGTAAACAAGATTCTTTTTTCGGGCGAGGTCATGCCGTACAAGCATCTTAAATCATGGCGTGAGCATCTTCCGGAAACGATGTTTGTAAACTTATACGGACCGACGGAAATTACATGCAACTGCACTTATCATATACTCGAAAAGGATAGCGATTATTCGCAGGGGATTCCCATAGGCAAGCCCTTTCCAAACGAGGATGTTTTCCTTCTCGGCGATAATGACAATAAAATAACCGGGTCGGATATTCAGGGCGAAATATGCGTACGAGGAACGTCGCTTGCACTCGGATATTACAATTGTCCCGAACAGAACTCGGAGCATTTCGTACAAAATCCGCTCAATCCGCACTACCCCGAAACAATATACAGAACAGGCGACCTTGCAAAATATGACGAAAACGGAGAGCTTGTTTTTGCCGGCCGCAAGGATTTTCAGATAAAGCATATGGGACACAGGATAGAGCTTGAAGAGGTTCAGCGCGCAATGGAGGCTATCGACGGAGTCGACAGATGCTGTTGTATTTTCGACTCGGTAAAATCAAAGCTCAAGGGCTTTTACACCGGCTCTATCGAAAAAAAGGAGCTTCATTTAAAAATGGAAAGAACGCTCCCGGTGTTTATGATTCCCGGCATGCTCAGGCAGGTCGACGAAATGCCGCTTACAAAAAACGGAAAGATAGACAGAAAAGCGCTTGAAGAGAGGGCGAAGGCGAAGATATGAAACTTACATTAAACGAGCTTATCGAAAAGAACGAAAAAGCTTTTTATCTTTTTGATTCCGCCGTGCTCAGAAACAGGGTAAAGTATATAAAAGGTTTTTTCGATAAAAATATCAATATATGCTACGCCGTCAAGGCAAATACTTTCATAACCGGCGAAATAACAGACCTTGCGGACAGATTCGAGATATGCTCTCCGGGGGAGGAAAAAATATGCCGGAATATCGGAATCGAATATAAAAATATGGTTATTTCCGGCGTATATAAAACCCCGTCGTTTATTGAAAATCTCATTGCGGACAAATCGTTCGACGGAATAATAACGGTCGAATCCGTTTATCAGTATGATTTCATATGCGCCTACGCCGAAAAATACGCTCACAAAATAAAGGTTCTCCCACGTCTTACAAACGACTCTCAGTTCGGAGTTAACAAAGGCGATATTGAAAAAATGATTGCCGAACGCGAAAATCATCCGTTTACCGATATTGCGGGAATCCAGTATTTCTCCGGAACGCAGAAAACGAGCGTAAAAAAATATGCAAGAGAAATTAACAAATTAAACGAATATTTGAATTATTTAAAATCCGAATTTAATTTCACCGCCCGCGAATTGGAATACGGAACGGGCTTCCCCGTCACATATTTCGAAGGCGAAAAAACGAACGAGGAGGAGATTTTCACTTCTCTTTCCGCACTTCTTTCATCAATCGATACAAGACCAGAAATTACGCTTGAGATAGGCAGAAGCATTGCCGCTTCATGCGGAAAATATTTCACTCACATTGTCGATATCAAAACTAATAAATCACAGAATTACGCGCTGACGGACGGCGGAATGCATCATCTCGTTTACTTCGGTCAGCACATGGCGATGAAAATGCCCGCTTTTTCCGTTATCGGAAAAGAAAACAATCAAAAAGAAAAAGAATACAATATATGCGGTTCGCTCTGCTCTATGAACGACATCACCGTAAAGCAGGCGTATCTTCCCGAATTGGAAATCGGCGATGTGCTCTGCTTTGAAAACACGGGAGCATACTGTCCGACAGAGGGAATATCGCTGTTTTTAAGCCGCGATATCCCCGCCGTTTATCTTAAAAAAGACGATTCCGAAATCATCAGACTTCGTTCGTCATTTGAAACATATAATTTAAATAACCCGGAAAATGAAAGGACGTTTTAACAATGGAAAAGCTTATTGAAATTTTAGAGGACATTCAGCCCGATGTGGACTACGAAACCTGCACGGATCTTATTGACGGACATCATCTCGATTCGCTTTCGATAATCTCGCTCGTAGCGGAAATTGAGGATGAATTTGACGTAACGATTCCCACGGTCGACATAGTTCCCGAGAATTTCAACTCGGCAAAGGCTATGTATGATATGATTCTCAGACTCCAAGAGGAGGACTGAAATGTATCTTGAAAATCTTCTTTTAGGCGGCAGGCTTACACACCTGACTAATTACTTCTCAATTTCATACCTCGCAATTTTTCTGCCTCTTTCAATGCTTTTTTACAGCCTCGCGCCTCAGAAGAGGAAGAAATACGCTCTGCTTTTTCTGAACCTACTGTTTTTCTGGCTGATAAGCAGCAAACTCATACTTGTGCTCGCCGTTACGATTTTGTCCGTTCACTACTTCGGACTGTGGCTCGACAGGCTTCAGAACGAGCGGAAAATCGCGCTGAAAGAGTGCGAAAAAGAGGATAAAAAGAGCGTAAAAAGCCTATATCAAAAACGTATGCGCGCCGTCGTCGGGCTCGCCGCAGTTGTACACGTCGGCATGCTTCTCGTAATAAAATATACAGGATTTTTTACGGGCAACATAAATTCGATACTCGAAGCCGTCGGCTCGTCGATGACGCTTTCAATTCCGAAATACGTAATGCCGGTCGGTATTTCGTTTTTTACAATGCAGGCAATGTCGTATATATTCGACGTATACCGCGGCAAGATAAAAGCTGACGGCAATCTCGTCAGAGTCGCGCTGTTTATAAGCTTTTTCCCGCAAATAGTCGAAGGCCCGATATGCCGTTACTCGGACACGGCGGACAAGCTTTGGAACGTAACAAAAATCGATTATGACAATCTCGCCTCAGGCGTAAGAAGATTGCTGTTCGGTCTTATGAAAAAGGCCGTAGTTGCCGACAGGCTGAACTCCGCGATAACGTCTATCTTCACAAACTACAGCGACTATGACGGCGGAATTATCGTGCTCGGCGCCGTTTTATACACGATTCAGCTGTATATGGATTTCTCCGGTTCGATGGACGCGGTAACGGGAACGGGACAGATTTTCGGAGTTATAATGCCCGAAAACTTTCAGCGTCCTTTCTTCTCAAAATCCGTATCGGAGTTTTGGAAACGCTGGCACATTACGCTCGGCACATGGTTCAGAGATTACATATTCTACCCCGTATCCATGTCCAAGCCGATGAAAAAGCTTACTGCCGCTTCGAGAAAAAAATTAGGCAACAGATACGGTCCGCTGACTGCCGGAGCCGTCGCATTGTTCTGCGTATGGTCGTTAAACGGTCTTTGGCACGGCGCGGCATGGAATTATATTTTCTACGGAATGTATCACTTCGTTATGATTCTGACGGGAAATATAGTGGAACCCATTTCCGAAAAATTCAACAAAAAGCTTCATTTAAACCCGGAAAACTTCTTTTATAAATGGTTCAAAATCATCCGCACAACCGTGTTCGTAATATTCGGAGAGCTGTTCTTCAGAGCTCACGGACTTGACGCCGGATTTAAAATGTGCAAAATAATGTTTACGTCGTTTACATTAAAATCAATAACGTTGCAAGGGCTTAATTCACTGAAACTCGACAAGTACGACCTTATCGTCGTCGGAATTACTCTTGCGATAGTATTTATCGTAAGTCTTATGAAGGAGCACGGAAAGGACGTAAACGCAATGCTGGCAAAACAGAAGCTCCCCGTGCGCTGGATTGTCACGCTCGCGCTTATTATGTTCATCGTAATCTGCTCGGCATACGGCACGGGATACGCTCCCGTAGATCCCATGTACGCAGATTTTTAAAGGAGGGCGCGTATGAAAACAAATATTAAAAACATAACGAAATGCGTATGCTTCTTTCTTACCCTCGTCTGCATTTTATACGGCGCGTCCGTTTTGGTAACGCCCAAGGACAATTCCGACAGCGCGGGCATACATTACGTAACCGCAATGGGTTATCTTGCAGAACCGGAAAATTCCATGGACGTGCTTTTCCTCGGCGATTCGCTCGTTTACTCCGGAATATCGCCCGTATATATATGGAACGAATACGGAATCACATCATACGACTGCTCGATACCAAGCGAAAAATTTACTTTTGCTAACAATTTCTGCAAAACGTTTCTCGAAAACCAGTCGCCAAAGGTCGTATTCATTGAGTCGAGCGTTCTGTACAGAGAACTCCAGCAGGAGGACACCGCAACGTTTAACGTACAGCAGTTTCTCTCCGTATTCACATACCACAACAGATGGAAAAGTCTTACAAAACGCGATTTAAATCCTGAAATCGAATACACGCATATAGAGCCGTTCAGAGGTTACAGATTATCAACGATTGCAAAAGCCGGCAAGACAAACGGCTATTTTACCGAGACAGACGAGATAAGATACATTTCCGATAAAAATTACAAGTATCTTGAAAAGCTTAAAGCCATGTGCGATGAAAAAGGCGCAAAGCTCATAGTTTTCAGCATGCCATGTCAGAAAAACTGGAATTATAAGATTCATAACGGAACCGTACAAACAGCGCTTAAGCTCGGAGTCGATTATCTTGACATGAATCTTCTCACGGTGCAGGAGGACGGTTTTGCGATGAACTGGGAACTTGATTCAAGAGACAAGGGAGAGCATCTGAATAACCGGGGAGCCGAAAAGGTTTCGGACTATCTCGGAAAATATGTAACCGCCATGGGACTTACAACCGATAAACGCGGTATGTCCGGCTATGAATCCTGGAACGAGGCGTATTCAGAGCTTCAGGATGAAATAGAAGCCGACGAGATAAAAAACGCAATGAAATAATTGCTGAAACAAAAAAAACGCAAAAAATGTATACCCCAAAAGAACCGTGACTTTGATTTTACGGTTCTTTTTTCAGTTTCTTTATAAAAAAGAACAAAGTCCGCAGACTTTGGGGGGGGGGAGCGGACTTTGTTCTTTTGTGAGGTATTGTTCAGCAGATACTTTCTGTATTTGACGTTTTAATCGGTTTGTTACGAAGCTTTTTCGCATAAAATTCTGTTCTCGTTCTTCGGCTTCATATTATTATTTGTTACTCTGTATGACTTAAAATTTACGCCGTCGCTTTTAAGATACGCCATAAGCCAATTTGTAAACGATGAACATCTGTAATCGGACGAAACCATGAGCTTAACGCGTGAATTAAATGTCGAAACGGCAATATTTACGGGCTTTGTTTTCTGCTTGCCGAGGATAAAATACACATCCGATACAACGTCGGAAATCTCAGTGCCGACATCGATAATACCGGGGTTTGTAAGAGTCGACGTAAACTGATTTTCACCGAAAACGGTATAGCCTGTGTTAAGAACAAATTTCTTCAGACCTATCGGCAAAGCCTTAAACAACGCCGAATCCGACTGTTTTACATTAGTATAAGCGATGTTGAGCATATTTTCTCTTGTAACGGTCGAAGCAAATTGCCTTTTAACATTTTTAATAAGCGAATCCATATCGCATGCGTCCTTTTTTTTCGCACCGATGAGCGTATACAACGAGCCGTTGCGATCTGTCTGCGCGAATGCGAATTTACGAATATCTACGGGAACCGATATTCTTACGGACTTGTTTCCCGTCTTTTCGCTGTCGAATATCGCTTTCATCTGAAGCGCACACAGATATTGAGTGACGCTTGCGCCTCTCATTTTTGCAGCGGATTTAAGAGAGGAAACATCCGCGTCTATACAGAACGCTTCAAGTCGGGTTTCGGACTGCTTTTTAAATTGATAGGCTTTGCTTACGATTCTGCTTATGCTCTTACCTCCCGCAAGAGTCATTTTTCTGTAGATATCGTCATATTTTCCGGTAATAAAATGCTCTGAATTAAAATCCGCTATTCTTCCGCCGTTTGAAATACGTGAATATTTTTTCATAAGCTCCTTAAAAAAACACAGGCCTCCCCTGCCGTCTGCAAGGACATGAAACATTTCAACCGCGATGGTTTCACTGTCATATATTACTCTTGTAATCGGTTCGTTTTCGATATCGAACGGACGGCAGAACGGATAGATATTTTCATCCATAACGTTTTTATCACCGCCCGGAACGAGCACAAACTGCCTCTTATACCGCGCAATCTTAGAAAAATAGTACGGATATTCTTTTCTCATTTCTCCGACCGCCGATTTAAGAGCGGGAAGACTTAGCGTTTTTTTTAATTTTGATTCTATTCTGTATACAGAGCACCAGTCATCTGTGGCAACATAAGGATAAATAATTCCCGCACTGTCGGGAGAAAGCGGATAGCTGTAATTTGTATTCATATTAAACGCTCCTTTCGTTTACATCCCGATTATCGCCCGCAAAACTAAATGTCGCATAAACGAAAGTTAAAAAAAGAATCAAAGATTTTTCCCGACAGTTTAATATTTGTTTAGAACCGGCATTTATACTGATATTATCATCAAACGGGAGTTGATTGATACATGACGATAAAAAAAAGGCTCGCCGTATCCAATATTATAATGATAACAGCACCGATAACAGCAGTTCTGCTCGTCGGAGCGGTATGCCTGGGCATATTATATTTTGCAATGAACCGTTCAAACGGCATGGGTTTTTCGGACAGTGATAAATTTTATTCGAGTATACAGACGCTGTCGGATAAAATGTACGAAGTATTCGAGCACAGCAAGGAAGAGAGAATAAACAGATTGAATATACTGTCAACGCTGATTGACAGAAATTCAATGTACATGTTAGTATATGAGAACGGGGAGTTTTTTTACCAATCCGGAAACGCCGAGCTTAAAAACGACGAACTGCTGTCAGCCGCGAACATGATTGGAGAAAAATCATTCGTCTCCGATGATAAAAGCCAGTTATACTATTATACAACCGTAGAAAAAAACGACCGTTATGATTTATATCTTTTCAATACCGTAAGCCATACGGATAATAACATGGTTAAAGCGGTTCTGATAATCTCCGCAATCGTAATTATTGCAGCCGTACTGCTGACAATATTACATACGAACAGATTCCTTTCAAAATTCGTATTAAAACGAATAGAACAGCCTCTCGATTTACTCTCGCATGGGGTTGACGAGATAAGCAAAGGCAATCTCGAATACAGGCTCTGTTATAATGAAAACGACGAATTTACGCCAATTTGCCGTGATTTTAATTTTATGGCACAGACGCTGAAACGCTCCGTCGAGCTCTCAAAAAGAAACGAAGAAAACAGAAAAGAGCTTCTGCTCAGCATATCGCACGATTTGAGAAGTCCGCTGACATCTATTCAGGCTTACGTCGAAGGGCTTATGACAGGAGTTGCGAACACGCCCGAAATGAAAGAAAAATATTTATCAACAATTAAACGGAAAACAACGGATATCGAACGCATGGTTAGCTCACTTCTGGCTTATTCAAAACTCGACATGGAGTTTTTCTGCACAGATACCGTCAATACGGACATGAATAAGTTTCTGTGTTCGTTTGTAAGCTCGGTATATGACGAATATTATGCAAAGGGACTTGATGTGAGAGTTGACGGAACGGACGGAATAAACGCAAATATAGACAAGGAATTATTTATAAGGATAATAACGAATCTGTTTGACAATTCCTTAAAATACAAGACAAAGAAATGCGGAACATGCGCCGTTAAAATCAGAAAGACAGAGAACCAAAAATGCGAAATCGAATTTTCCGACGACGGACCCGGAGTCGATTCACAGTACCTGCACAAGCTTTTTGATATATTCTACAGAACCGATTCGGCAAGAAACAATCCCGGCTCCGGCTCCGGCATAGGACTGGCGTTCGTCAAAAAAGCGGTACAGACAATGGGCGGAGATATCCGCGCTGAAATAAACGAGCTCGGCGGTCTTTCCGTCATAATCAATCTGGAGGGATAAAAATGGACAGAATTTTAATAATCGAGGATGATAAGGACATAGCGGAAATAGAACGCGACTTCCTTATGATAAACGGAATGCAAGCCGATATCGCCGAGGACGGAATAAAAGGAATAGAGCTTGAAAAAAAAGAGCCTTACAGGCTCATACTGCTTGATCTGATGCTGCCCGGAATGGACGGTTTTGCAATTTGCAGACGATTAAGAGAGATAACGGACGTACCGATTCTTATGGTATCTGCGCGCAAAGAGGACATTGACAAAATACGGGGACTTGGGCTCGGCGCGGACGATTACATAGAAAAACCGTTTTCGCCGAGCGTGCTTGTTGCGAGAGTTAAAGCTAATTTAACCCGATACGACAGGTTAAAGCAAACAAGCGAAAAGAAGCAGACCATTATAAATATCGCCGAATACAGCGTAAACACGTCTACTCATACAGTTATGAAAAACGGCGTTGAGATTGAGCTTAAAAATAAGGAATACGAGCTTTTTCTTTTCCTTGTAATGAATGCGGAAATAGTTTTCGACAAGGAAACAATATACGAACGTATATGGGGCTTCGACGCGCTCGGCGATACTGCGACAGTCGCCGTTCATATCAACAGATTAAGAGAAAAATTAGAGGACGATCCATCCCGCCCGAAGCATATACTTACCGTCTGGGGCGTGGGATACAGGTTTAAAGGATGAGAATAAGCAATTTACGCAGGTTATTCCGGTTTTTATAAACTTTTTAAATTTGCTTTAGCGTACGTTTAATACCTCAATATAGACTGATGAAAGTAAAAAATGTTTCAACCATTATAAAAAAGAGGTATTTTTATGAATGTCATATCTGCACAGCACTTTGATTTGTCACGGAAAATCGTTTCCTCCATGACAACAAAAAGCTGGAAAACAATCCCGCATGTCTGCGTAACGTACGAACACGATGTTTCGGATTTTGTAAAAACACTTGCGGAAATAAATTTGAAATTAAATTCTGAAGATAAAATAACTCTCAATACCGCGCTTTTGAAAGTCGTCACAGAGGGACTTAAGGCTTGTCCCAAAATGAACGGATATATAGAATTTAATGAAAAGCTCGTACGCGGATGCGTAAAGCTTTATAAAAATATCGATGTTTCAATGCCCGCCGTACTGCCCGACGGCAAAATGATGACGGTAAATCTTCATTCGCTCGAAAATAAAACACTCGGAGAAATTCGCGATACCGTAAATACGACAATGGCTCTTGCAAAAAATTCCGACATGGATGCAGTCCTCAATGACGTCATAACGGATAACACGGTCAACGAGCTTAAAAAAGGCAGATTTTACGATATGCTTCTACGATTAATCGGTTCAAAAACAGGAAAATACAAAATTGAATCGATAAGCTGTGAGCGTAAAAAGAAATACATAACAGACCAAAATCATCTTACGAAGCACGACATCGAACAGGGTACCGTTACGGTATCAAACCTCGGCTCACTTTACAAAAACTGGCAAGGTGCGTGTTCAATTCTCGAAATAATACCGCCTCAGATAACAGCAATAGGCATAGCCGCGCTTCAAGAACGCCCCATCGTTAAAAACAATAATATCACGGTCGGCAAAGTAATTCCGATAACGATAGCGTTCGACCACAGAGCTCTCGATATGGGCGACATCATCCCGTTTATGAAGAAGCTCGACGAAATTTTTGACAACCCTTCTCTCCTCAAAGACCGGTAACAGAAAAAATACAAACCGCGTCCATTTGTCAGCGGCCGCGGTTTGTATTTTTTTATAACGGAAACAATTTGTATTTTCCGTAATAATTCTTTATTTATTTAAGATATTCTGAAATATACCGGTTAATCAGTTCCTCCGTCCTGTTAAGACAATCGGGGTCTGAATCGAGATTATGATCGGAATTCGGGAATGTTACAAAATCATGAGCTACTCCTGCCGCTGTCAAAGCCGCGTCAAGCTCGACAGAATTATCATACGGAACGGTCAGATCCTTTTTTCCGTGAGCTATTATCGACGGCACGCTGTTTTCATTTACATAGGAAATAGGAGAATACTTCAACAACACGGCATGCACATCGTCGTTTTCAAGCGTATCGGCAGTTACGGTAAGCCCCGTCATGGCAGACATCAGCTCATAAACAAAATCCGAGCCTGCGTCGTTATCGGTATAAAATGATTTTATTGTAAAATCAACAGGTCCCGCAAGTGAAAAACAGAATCCGATCTTAAACGGACAAACCGACTGGTTTTTATACGAATAAAGCATTGACAAATGCGCGCCGGCAGATTCTCCGCCTATTCCGACAGCGGAAATCGTAATTCCCTTTTCATCGCACTTTTCCTTTATTTTTTCAATTGCGGAGGCTACATCCGAGAGAATGGCGTCACCGTCAACGCCGTCCTGATACAAAAAGCGGTAATTTATGCTTGCGGCGGCGCATCCCGAATTTTTCGCATAGTTAACGGCATTATCTTTGTAAGAGGTTTTATCTCCGCCTACCCACGATCCGCCGTGAATGAATATAATCATCGGGCATGGCGACGAAATATTCTTCGGAAGGTACAAATCCACAGACTGATTTTCATCCGCGCCATAGCTTATGTCAAGATACTGTTCGACGCCTATCGGCTTATTAATACCGAAAAGCTGAGCGAAAAACGCAATAACCGCCAATATAAAGGAAATAATTTTTTGCAGCATAAAATACGCTCCTTTTATACTTTATTTCATTTTAATTATATTTTAATTATTTTTCACTGTCAATTAACAAACGGAACAAATAAAAAAAAAATAATTCATTCAATTTGTATAAATAAGCATAAGATTATATAATTAATTTTATTTAAAATATAAACCGGTTTGTCATTTCTTTTTCGGCTGAACAATTCTCTTTTTTATCCTGTTCTTTTTGTAATACTGGTTTTTCTCGAATTTATCGCCGATTTCACCCATTCTGCCGAACATTTTGGCAATGAGCACCGCTTTTATGTGATAATAATCCTTATTTCCCGCAAGATTCTTCATCTGATACGGATCGTTTTCATTATCGAAAAGATATTCCCTGCTGTCAATAAGATACTTGGCGTACGTATATTTCTTCGTTCTGACCGCTCGCCATTCATATCCGTTGCCGAACATGGCGGCAGGTCCCATGCCCATCATAAGACAGATATCTCCGTCCGCCGTTTCGGAAAATAACGATGCGGATTTATCCAACCCCTCAACAGAATCCGGGATTTTTACGCCGAGAACCGACAGCAGAGTCGGCATTATATCGGGCGTTGAAAGGCACTGAACGCTTACGCCCGAAAGTCTTTCACCCCATTTGATTATAAAAGGAACACGGACGGCTTCTTCATAGAATGTATTGGCTCCGCGGCGTCCGTGGGAGGCGAACATCTCCCCCTTTGCGGACGTGAACACTATAACCGTATTGTCAATAAGTCCGCATGCCTTTACGGCGTCCGTAATTCTGCCGACATTAATATCTATATTAGCCGTCATGGCGTAATATGCGCGTTTCATATCGTTTAAATTCTTAAATTTCCCCGGCGCAAACTTCGACCAGCCGTCGGCATGTATATCGTTTACCGCGGATTCGTTAGGTGAAACGGAAAATTCGGCATTGTCAAACAGCGAATAAAAATTCTCGGGAACATTTGCGTTCGACCATGCTTCACGAGGAGTTGACAGTGATAAAAACATTGCGAAGGGCTTGTCCGTTTTCGACATTTCCGAAATTCTGCTTACGGCAAGAGCGCACTCGGCGTCGGGTTCGTATCTGTCCGCACGTATTTTTTCATTCGTATCGAGATAATAGCAGGATTTTGACATAATGTCGTCCGTATGGGCAAACGAAGCGAAGTATCCGTTAAATCCGAGTCTGTTTTCCCCCTTCGGGACAAACGCGTTTTTTGAAAAGTCAAAATTTGAAAACCTATCGGAATAAAGATTCCATCTGCCGATATAGCATGTCTCGTACCCGTCGTTTTCGAGCGCACCGGCAAAAGTTTCATGCTCCTCGGGGCAGATCCGAAGCCCGTTCATTACAACGCCCGTAGACGGCGTGTATTTTCCCGTAAAAAGCGACGCGTCATACGGTGCGCGAACGGAGTGAGAAGACACTGCATTTTTTAAAACGCACGAAGAAGACGCAAGCGCGTCCAGATTCGGAGTGTACGCAAATTCATCCGAATTGAATCCTAACGACGAATATCTCAGAGTATCTGCGCAAATATATATAAGGTTCGGCTTATCGGACATAATATATCACCCTAACGATTAGTTTATAATATTCTATCATATATAAACCGCGAAAACAATAGATAAAACATTATGATAATATTAATGTAATAAACAAAACAGCCGGTTAAAAAAGCCGAGGCGGAACACCCGCTTCGGCTTAAAAGCTTATTTGATTTTATTTTCGCGACATTTCGGTTTTTATTTCATCGAATGTTTTTACTATATCGTCATCGGGCTTCTTTGTAAGAAGGCTTACGACAACGATAAATATAAACGCCGTGACAAAAGCGGGAAGAAGCTCGTAGATATCCAGCGCCGTAGAGGCAAAACGAACTCTGACGATAAACTTCCATATAAATATCATAGCTCCGCCCGAAACCATGCCGGCAAGCGCACCCCATTTGTTTGCGCGTTTCCAGAACAAACCGCAAAGAACTACGGGACCGAATACCGCGCCGAAGCCTGCCCACGCGAATGAAACGATACGGAAAACGGACGATTCGGGATCAAGGGCAAAGAAGATTGCGATAACGGAAATTACGACAACGGAAAGTCTTGCAATCCACATTGACTGCTTCTCCGAAAGCTTAACATGAAGCTTGTTGATAAGTATATCCTGCGTAACGCTTGACGAAGCCGCAATAAGCTGAGAATCTGCGGTCGACATGGTCGACGCAAGGATTCCCGATATGAATATACCGGCGGTAAATGCGGGTATGTATCCCTTTGCGGACATATAGTGAGATATATCGACAATTATCGACTCCGCCTCCGAATTGTTCGCATAGGGTCCTACTATTCCCTGCTGCATGAGCGAATATCCGACAACGCCCAAAAGAATTGCAATCGCCATTGAAAATACAACCCAAACCGACGCGATACGGCGTGACGTTTTAAGCTTTGACGGGTCGTCGATAGCCATAAATCTCAGCAGTATATGAGGCATGCCGAAATAGCCGAGTCCCCATGCAAGAGTTGAAATAACGGCAATTGCGCCGAAGCTTCCCGTTTCGCCCGTTCCGATATCAAACCCCTTGAACACGTCGAGATATCCGTCAAGAGATCTGACGTTCTCAAAAACCTTATCGAATCCGCCGATAACGCCCTCGCCGAAACCGAGAACGACAAACAGAGCAATCGTCATTATAATACTCTGAATAAGATCCGTCGTCGAAGCGGCAAGGAATCCGCCGAGCGTACAATAAATAATTATAACCGCCGCGCTTATAATCATCGCCGTAAGATAATCCATTCCGAACAGATTGGAGAACAGCTTGCCGCATGCGGAAAATCCCGAAGCGGTATAGGGAATAAAAAATATAATAATAAATATTGCCGCGATAAGTCCGAGTACATTGGCATTATCGCCGAATCTCTTTGAGAAAAATTCGGGAATGGTAACGGCGTTGATTTTTTCGGTATAAAGTCTTAATCTTTTAGCGACCATAAGCCAGTTGAGATACGTACCTACGGAAAGTCCTATCGCCGTCCAGACAGCCTCGGGAAGTCCCGTGGCAAGAGCAAGTCCCGGTATGCCCATGAGCAGATACGCGCTCATATCCGAAGCTTCTGCGCTCATGGCAGTTACAAGAGGGCTGAGCTGACGTCCGCCCAAATAAAAGTCGTCCGTATTCTTATTCTTTTTGGAACACATAAATCCGATGATTACCATCATTACAAGATAAATAGCGATAGCCGCCACCATCATTGCAGTCATATACATTCTCTCTCTTTCTTTTTATAAATGCTTAATCAGTATAACATAGTTTAAGATTATAACGCAATATAATTTTTTAATATTTGTCTGATTTTGTCGTTCAGGTTGACATTTATACGTCATAAATATAAAATATAAGATATAAAATCGAAAAGGATATGAAATTATGGCGGATATCTCAAGAAACGAAGCGTTCGCGCTTCTGAAAAAATACAACAAGGAGCATTTTCATTTACAGCACGCGCTGACCGTAGAAGCGGTAATGAAATACTTTGCGAATAAACTCGGTTATGAAAACGAATCGGAACACTGGGGCATCGTCGGACTTCTACACGATATCGATTTTGAAATGTATCCGGACGCTCACTGCATAAAGGCTGTCGAGCTTCTCCGAAACGACGGAGTCGGTGAAGATATTATCCGCTCCGTATGTTCGCACGGATACTCGATAACCGTAGACGTAAAACCGGAACACGAGATGGAAAAGGTACTCTTCGCATGCGACGAGCTGACAGGTCTTATATGGGCATGCGCGCTCATGAGACCGTCAAAAAGCACGAAGGATATGGAGCTTAAAAGCCTTAAAAAGAAATACAAGGATAAAAAATTCGCGGCGGGCTGTTCTCGCGATATCATTGCGATGGGCGCGCAAATGCTGAATCTGGAGCTTGACGAACTGCTTAACAATACGCTCGAGGCGATGAAGGCGACAGAGGACGAAATAAATAAAGAGCTAAACGAACTGTAACTTATATTATATAATAAAGAATCCGCCGAAACATGCGCCGGCGGTATCGGTCGAACAATAATTTATTTCCGCAAAAGGAGACTTTGAAATTATGAAAAAAACATCATGGCTCATCCCCGCAGCACTTGCCGTGCCGACGGGAGTTGTTATTACAAAAACGGTTATGAACAAGGCTAAACCGAATACAGCCGCGCCCGCGATATCATGGACGAAGGAGGAGTCGGACAAATACGCTTATAATTTAAGCGAAATGGTAAAAAAACCGACGATTTCAAAAGCCCGGGGTGAAGATTACTCCGATTTTATCAAATTCCAGGACAGACTTGCCGAGCTTTTCCCGCTTGTATTCTCAACGTTTGAAAAGCACGACATTGACGGCAATCTGCTTCGCAGATGGCAGGGTAAAAATCCGGACGCTCCCGCCGTGCTTTTCATGGGACATCAGGACGTTGTCCCCGTAAATCAGTCGGGCTGGACGCATGAACCGTTCTCCGGCGACATTGACGGCGGCGTCGTATGGGGCAGAGGCTCAATGGACTGCAAGAGCACGGTATGCTGTGAATTAAGCGCAATGGAGGAGCTTTTAAACGCAGGCTATGTTCCGCCGTGCGACGTTTGGATATCCTTCTCCGTCAACGAGGAAAATTCCGGCGGCGGCGCGGAACAGATTGTTGATTATCTTTACGATAAGGGCGTTAAGCTTCGTCTTGTAATGGACGAGGGCGGCGCAATCGTTGACAATCTGATTCCCGGACTTAAAAATCCGTGCGCCGCGATAGGCATTATCGAAAAAGGATTCTGCGACATTAAATTCACCGCAAAAGGCTCGGGCGGTCATGCCTCAACGCCGAATAAAAACACCCCCCTCGTAAGACTCGGAAAATTCATGGCTTACGTAGACAAAAAACAGCCGTTTACTCCTCGTATGGATTCGCCCGTTCCGGAAATGTTTGACGCTATCGCGCCGTATCTGACATTCCCGCTTCGCGCACTTCTTTCAAATCAATGGCTTTTCTCCTCTCTTACAAAAACGGCTCTTTCAAAGCTGTCCGGAGCTACCCGTGCGTTCGTTCAGACCACGACGGCGTTTACAATGATTAACGGCTCTGACGCGTCAAACGTACTGCCGGATGAAGCATATGTAATATGCAACGTACGCCCGTCGCCTCATCAGAGCGCGGACGAAAGCATAGAAATTTTAAGAAATATCGCAAAGAAATTCGACATAGAAACTGAGGTTATCAAGCAGCGCGACGCTTCAAACCTGACAAAAGCAGACTGCGAGGAAATGCAATATATTACAAAATGCATGAACGCCTGCGTTCCCGACGCAATCGTAACTCCGTATCTCATGGCGGGCGGCACCGATTCGAGAAAATACGAAAAGGTATGCGATAACATTCTGCGTTTCACTCCGACAAGACTTACATCCGAACAAATCTCGGCAATGCACGCGGCTAACGAAAATATGGGAATCGAGGCTGTCGCAGAGGGCGTTAAAATTTACAGATACATTATTGAACATCTCAACGAATTATCATAATAATAATAGTAATAATAATGCGGAGCAGACGGCATAAACCGAAAGCTCCGCATTTTTTATTTTTTATCTCAGCGACGGGAACGAACCGGGGTTTATACTCCAGATTTTTTCCGTATCGAAGCCGTCAAAATTTATACTCTGCGAAAACTGCTCCCGCGTTACAGCCGCCGCGTTTATATATGAATTTTCTCCGGAATCGGCCGCCTTGTCCGATGAAGATTCAAGATAAATACAATTTTCGATTACAGCCCTCGACTGCGCCGAGAATCCGTCGCATATTCCCGCAATCGCGCCGTATGTCGCGTTTTGACACGTTATTGTTCCGACGTTTATACATGTTTTAATTGACGACGAGCCGTTGAAAAGCTGATTCGCACCGACAATTCCGCCGGCATTGTCGTTCGACGTGACGCTGCCCGAATTTATGCAATTTGAGATATCGGCCGCGCCGCCGGAAACCTCAATATATCCGATTATTCCGCCCGCGCTTTTTACCGAGGCTGAAACGTCGGCCTCCGAAGAACATCTGTCTGCCGAAAAGGACGCGGTCTGACCGCCGACCGATACGAATCCCGCGACAGAACCGGCATAGCTTCCTGCCGAAATTCTGCCGGAAACGCAGCACGAAGATATGCCGGACGAACTGTTTTTTGACAGATAATACCCTGCGATACCTCCCGCATAATTTTCGGCTGAAATATCACAGTTTACAATATTCAGATTTTTAATTACCGCGTCATACGCATATCCGAACAGCCCTGCGCACGATGAAACGTTCGTTTTAAGTCCCGTTATCGAGTATCCCCTTCCGTCAAATTCGCCGCAGAAATATTTGTAATCCGAATCCGAATTTCTATAACCTATCGGGGTAAAATTATTATCCGTGCCGGCATTGTTAAGCACAATATCGCCGCCGAGCGCGTAGTAACAGGCAAAATATTCAACATTGCCTGAATTTACAACCGAGGCAAAGAAGGCAAGCTGTCCGCCGTCCGAAATTATATAAGGGTCGTCCTTCGTTCCGCTGCCGGACGAAAATTTATCGCCCGTTTCGCCGTTCCAAACTCCGCCGCTGCCGATATTTTCCGCAGTCTCCGACGCAGCGGATTCGGGTTCTTTTTCAATTTTATTAATATAAATTCCGGCGGCAGACGAGAGTACAACAATTAAAACCGCCGCAGCGGCGACAGCGCGTTTTGCGGAAGGTGAAATTTTCTTTTTTACTTTGGGAATCCTGCGTATGGGAATAGGCTCCGTTTTTTTCTCTTCATTATTATATTCGTTTTCGTCATAACCGACAGCCTTGGCAATCGGCGTCCAAATATCATTGGGAACCGCGCACGTACGCGCAAGAGCGTTGACAACCACCGCAAGGCGCGGAATATACGAAACGAAATTATATCCCATAAAATCGGCGCGTTTCGCCTGATGAATAAGAAAAGAATAGCTCTCACGCAGATTATTTTTCACAAAATCCGCGTCGGTCGATTCGCTTTTGGCAATGTCCTCCGCGCTCAAAGAAGTAAAGGCTGTCAGAATAAAAATCTCCCTGTTCTTTTCGGGCAGTAACGATATCATCTCATTATAAAAGCTGACCGCACGCGGGTCGGGTCTGCCCGACGACGGCTCAAACGCCATAAACGATTTTTTTATATCTTCAAACGACGGAACATTTTTTATCTCATCATACACTCCGAGCGTTTTGTCCCCTCGGGGCAAAACGGAATGCTTCTGTCTTGTTCTGCACACGCCGACGCTCAACGTAAACAGCAAATCCTCGAAATTATCCGCGGTTACGGATTCGCACTCACGCCACAGTCTTAAAAAAACCTCCTCGACGGTATCGGATAATTCATAGGTAACGCCCGCAGTAACCGAGCAGATATAATAAACGTCGCGTACATAGAGTTTAAAAAGCTCATAAAACGCTTTTTTATTTTTTTGTGATAAAAGCACAACCGCGCTTGCGCTGTCCTTTCGATCCGTTCGTTTCATCGCGCATTTTCCTTTTTATTTGATAAACCGATATTATTTTATCACATTCGATATAATAAAAACAATATGATATAAAAAGAAACCGTAAAAAAATGCATTTTACAGTTTCTTTTTCAATATAATCATTTTTTATATTCCGGGCATTTTTAACAGTCCCTTAACGACTATTCAAATGTAACAATACCGCCCGTCCTGCGCGTTTCGTTCATATCTATAAGTCTCTGATTCGACGAACCTCTGAATCTTAAAGACAGATTTTTCTTTTCTTCAACGAAACGTCCGTCTACAAGCACGTCGACAATCGAGAGAATTTCATCGGTACATTCGCAGTTCGGATAAGAGGACGCGCTTGTCAGCTCCTCATACGTAAAGCCGGAAAACGCCCATATATTTTTATCGGGAAAACGGCGTTTGACTTCCTTTAAAAACGGGAGAAGCTCGCGCTGATTTTCGGGTTCAAACGGTTCTCCTCCGAGCAAAGTCAGCCCCTGTATATATGACGGAGAAAGCATTTCGTATATTTTTTCCTTCGCCTTATCGTCAAACGGTTCTCCGTAACCGAAATCCCACGTCTGGGGCTGAAAGCAGTTTTTGCAGTGATTTGTACAGCCCGACACGAAAAGCGTAACGCGTACGCCCGTGCCGTTGGCTATATCGCAATTTTTAATCTCTCCGTAGTTCATTAAAGATGCAGCACTCTTTCCTTAATTTCCTGAGTTCTGCCCTGATTCCAATACTGCGTGCCTATATATCCGCACGTACGTCTTGCAACATTCATCTTGTCCTGATCCGTATTTCCGCACTGCGGGCATACCCAGATAAGCTTGCCGTCTTTTTCTTTTATCTCAATCTCGCCGTCATAACCGCAGACCTGACAGTAGTCGCTCTTCGTATTAAGCTCGGCATACATGATATTGTCATAAATAAAGCTGATGACCTGCAAAACCGCGTCAAGATTATGCTGCATGTTGGGAACCTCGATGTAGCTTATCGCGCCGCCGGGAGAAAGCTCCTGGAACTGGGCTTCAAATTTCAACTTATCAAACGCGTCAATAGGCTCGGTAACATGAATATGATAGCTGTTTGTAATATATCCCTTATCGGTAACTCCCTTAATAATACCGAAGCGTCTCTGAAGCGTTTTTGCAAATTTATAGGTCGTCGATTCAAGCGGAGTTCCGTAAAGAGAATAATCTATACGCTCAGCCTCTTTCCACTTCTTGCATGCGGCGTTGAGCGCGCGCATTACCTTAAGACCGAACTCTTTACCCTCCGGCTCGGTAAGCTTTTTGCCCGTAACCTCGTAAACGCATTCCCAAAGTCCGGCATAGCCGAGAGATATCGTTGAGTATCCGCCGTAAAGAAGCTTGTCTATCGTCTCGCCCTTTTTAAGTCTGGCAAGCGCGCCGTGCTGCCAGAGTATCGGAGCGACATCCGACGGAGTGCCCAAAAGTCTCTCATGACGGCAGCGCAGAGCCTTATGACACAAATCAAGTCTCTCGTCGAGAATCTCCCAGAATTTTTCAGGGTCTTTCTTTTCCTCAACCGCCGTACAGGCAACGTCCACAAGGTTAATCGTTACAACGCCCTGATTAAATCTGCCGTAGTACTTCGGCTTGCCGTTCTCGTCAACATATGGGGTAAGGAAGCTTCTGCAGCCCATGCATGTATAGCAGTTGCCGTTGCCGTTTTTATCTATCTTTAACTGAAGCATTACCTTTTCGGAAATGTAATCGGGAACCATTCTCTTGGCGGTACACTTTGCGGCAAGCTCTGTAAGATAATAATAAGGCGAACCGGGATGAACATTGTCCTCCTCAAGGACGTATATCAGCTTCGGGAATGCGGGAGTTACCCAAACTCCCTTTTCATTCTTAACGCCCTGATATCTCTGAAGAAGAACCTCCTCGATTATAATGGCAAGATCCTTTTTCTCCTGCTCGTTCTTCGCTTCGTTAAGATACATCGAAACCGTTACGAACGGAGCCTGACCGTTTGTCGTTAAGAGAGTTACAACCTGATACTGAATGGTCTGAACGCCTCTGCGAATCTCATCTCTCAGTCTTGTTTCGACAAGACGGGAAATCTGCTCTTTATTAAGATTTGAATGAATATCATCATTCTCCGACTCAACCTCTCTGTAAAGACGTTCACGGCTTACCTGAACGAACGGAGCAAGATGAGTAAGGGAAATCGACTGACCGCCGTACTGATTGGACGCAACCTGCGCGATAATCTGCGTAGCGATATTGCACGCCGTCGAAAAACTGTGAGGTCTTTCTATCAAAGTTCCCGTAATAACCGTGCCGTTTTGAAGCATATCCTCAAGATTGACAAGGTCGCAGTTATGCATATGCTGCGCAAAATAATCGGAATCGTGAAAATGAATTATACCGTTATCGTGAGCGTCAACTATATCCTGCGGAAGTAAAATTCTCTCGGTAATATCTCTCGATACCTCGCCCGCCATATAATCTCTCTGAGTCGAGTTTACAACGGGATTTTTATTTGCGTTTTCCTGCTTTGCCTCCTCGTTGTTGCACTCTATAAGGCTCAGTATCTTATCGTCCGTTGTGTTCGACTGACGGACAAGAGCTCTTTTATATCTGTATGTAATATATGTCTTTGCGACCTCGAACGTACCGTGAGCCATGATCATTTTCTCAACCATGTCCTGTACCTCCTCGACGCTGGGCGACCTGCCGAGCTGTTCGCATGAGAGAACAACGCTTTTTGCAATACGGTCTATCTGCATCTCGGTGAGCCTTTCATTTTCGCCTACGGCGTCGTTTGCACGTGAAACAGCCCTTATTATTTTACTGACGTCGAAATCGGCTTCCGAACCGTTTCTCTTGATAATTTTCACTTTATTAACCCCTCAACGATAAATTTACACAATATATAAACGCATGAGAACCGAATCGCAAGATATACGGTATCTTGTGGTTCGACTCGGCTCTCTCATCCTATATGTTGTATAGTGAGCAACACTATAATAGTACATATTGTGCTCTGTGTCAATATAAAATCGCTGAATTTTTAAAGATTGTCAACTTTAACAAAAATCACTTAATCAATTCCTTTGCCTGCTTGCCCGTTATCTCAAACGGCGAAAGCGTAAGAATTTCGGCACGCAGAACGCATTTCGACGCCGAATTTATACCGCTCTCCGGCAGTGACGAACCTGTGTACTTTTTACACAAAATATCCAAAGCATAGAGCTTTCTGCTCTCGTCGGTTTCGATTTTAATTTCGCCCGAAACAATTACGCTTTTAAAATACGACGTAAGTTCATCCGGGACGATATCGTCCTTTGATACAACGCAGAATGAAGCGTTTTTATTATTGTTTATACAATCGGTTTTAAACCGCGTTTTGCGCAATGAAAATATATATTTTCGCCGTCGTATACAAAGTTAAGAGGAACGCCGTAAGCGCACAAATCGGAATCTACAAGCGAAAGAACGCCGTGCGAAGCGGAATTTAATATTTCCCGGCATTCCTCATCATTAAGCTTCTGTTTAAATCTTATCATATCATGTCCGTGCATATATCAAATAAGCCCCTTTTTAATCATCTCATCGGCGGCGTGCATTATACCGACCTTGCCGGTGTGAAAATTGAGTCCGCCCTGCATCCAGACGGCGTACGGCTCTCTTAACGGAGCGTCCGCGGATAATTCGATTGACGAACCGTTCGTAAACGCGCCTGCGGCCATTATAACCTGATTGGGATAGCCGGGCATGTCCCACGGTTCGGGTACGGCATAGGAATCGACCGGCGATCCCTTCTGAATACCCTGACAGAACGCAATAAGGTTCTCCCTGTTTCCGAGCTTAATAGCCTGAATTATATCAAATCTGTCCTCATCGTAGCGGGGAGTTGTTTCAAATCCGAGGTCCTCAAACAGCGCGGAGGCAAACGCCGCGGTTTTCAAAGCCTCGCCGACTACATGCGGAGCGTTGAAAAATCCCATCATAAGCTCCCTCGTGTGACCCAGAGTTGCGCCGACCTCTCTGCCTAACGAAGCGGTCGTCATTCTGTACGAGCACAATTTTACAAGATCCGCTCTGCCCGCGATATATCCGCCGCACGGCGCAAGTCCGCCGCCGGGATTTTTGATAAGCGAACCTGCCATTATGTCGGCTCCCCTTGAAACAGGCTCGTCCTTTTGGACAAATTCGCCGTAGCAGTTGTCGACGACGACAAGCGCGTCGGAAACGGCTTTAACGGCTTTTGAAACTTCCTCTATTTTTTCAACGCTTAAACTCGGTCTTAACGTATATCCGCGCGAACGCTGAATATATACTATTTTAATTTTATTCTCCTTAACCGTTTTTACGACAGCGTCAATATCTATATCGCCGCCGTCCTTAAGTTCGCACTGCATATATTTTACACCGAAGTCGGCAAGCGAACCCGTACCGAGCGCGCCGTCCATGCCGATAACGGGACAAATCGTATCGTACGGTCTGCCCGTAACGCACAGCATGGTATCGCCCGGTCTTAACAGACCGAAGAGCATAACGCACAGCGTATGAGTTCCGCATGCAAACGAATGACGTATAAGAGCGTCCTCTGCGCCGAACGAGCGTGCAACGATTTTATCCAGTTTATCTCTGCCCTTATCGGAATTGCCGTAACCCGTCGATGGGAACATATCCGTTTCACTGACGGCATATTCGATAAATGCCGAAAGCACCTTCTGCTGGTTGTATTCGGTAACGGAATCTATTTTATCAAAAACACGTTTTGCCTTTTCGAGCGCGCCCGCGCTCATTTTTTCGACTTTTTTATCATAGCCGAAGAATTTATAAGTCATTTTTAATCACCGAAAATATATTTTAATATTTCCGAGACGTTATGTCAATTAAATGTATTGAAAAAAAGTTTATTTTAATTTACAATATAGATTAATAAATACTGATTTATTGAATTATTTCAAAAAAAACATCGGAGTTGATACTTGTGTTACTTAATTTAAGAGATAAAAAAGACTGCGCGTTCGATATGATTGCGCTGGGTGAAATTATGCTTCGTCTTGACCCCGGCGATATGAGGATAAGAAACGCACGCTCGTTCAGAGTTTGGGAAGGCGGCGGAGAGTACAACGTTGCCAGGGGTTTACGCCGCTGCTTCGGCATGAATACATCTGTCGTAACCGCGTTTGCGGACAATGACATAGGCAGACTTTGCGAGGATTTTATTTTGCAGGGCGGAGTTGACACTTCGCTTATCAAGTGGTTTGATTACGACGGAATCGGCAGAGATATAAGAAACGGTCTTAATTTTACAGAACGCGGATTCGGAATAAGAGGCGCGTCGGGCGTTTCCGACAGGGGAAATACGGCAATTTCAAAGCTTAAATCGGGAGATATCGACTGGGAGTATATTTTCGGCACGCTCGGCGTAAGGTGGCTTCACACGGGCGGAATTTTCGCCGCGCTGTCAGATACAACCTCAGACGTTATTATCGAGGCTGTCAGAACCGCGAAAAAATACGGCACCGTAGTATCATACGACCTTAACTACCGTCCGTCGTTATGGAAAAGCATCGGCGGAATCGAAAAAGCACGCGAAATAAATAAAAAAATCGCTCCCTATATCGACGTGATGATAGGAAACGAGGAGGATTTTACCGCATGCCTCGGATTTGAAGTCGAGGGCAACGGCGAGGGACTGAAAGAGCTGAATCTCGACGGCTACGTTAAAATGCTCGGCGAGGTCTGCAAAGCATATCCGAATTTCAAGGTTATAGCAACGACTCTGAGAACGGTAAAAACAGCAACCGTCAACGACTGGAGCGCAATGGCATATTCGCTCGGCAAGGTATACAGAGGGCTCGACCTGCCCGGACTTGAAATTTACGACCGCGTGGGAGGCGGAGATTCGTTTGCTTCGGGACTTATTTACGGTCTGATGACGTATGACGATGTTCAAACGGCGGTAAACTACGGCGTGGCGCACGGCGCGCTTGCAATGACAACGCCCGGCGATACTTCAACTGCGACGCTTAAAGAGGTTGAAAAGGTTGTATCCGGCGCGGGCGCAAGAGTAGACAGATAAAAAATAATTTACCGCATGAAATGCAATAAATTATTGCATCGGTCAGCGGTCGGCGTTCAGAACGCTTACGCTGTATATAAATTACCAATCCGTCAGACTTTCACCAATTACTGACCGCTGACCGCTAATCACTATTTATCGACCGCGCACCAAACCGATAATTTATCTCGATTAATTATCGGCTTATAGACAAAGAGAGCCGGGTTGCCGCCCGACTCTCTTTGTTTTATGGGATATGTCTTGCAAAGAACGATGAAAGCTTGTTTATAAACCGTGCATACGGACGCACATACCGTACGCGTACCAAATTCACGCGGTCGTATATATCATCCGAAGCACATTAAATGACGATTCCCTGCAGCGTTACTTTCCTACGCCGAATCCGGCAAGGAGATTTCTCAAAAGCTTCATAAGGCTGTTGAACCATGCAAGAAGCGATGTAAGATCAAACGCGCCGAAGTTCATTGAACCGATATTTTCAATATCGATATCCTCGTTTTTAAGATCGTCAAGAACCTCTTTTATCATGTCAAAGGTAAAATCAACGACTCCGTTTATCGATATCGAAACATTGTTATAACAATCCTCCGCACAATAAATCTTCGAAAGTCCGTCGTCACTTGTCCAAATGGGAGTAAGAACCTCCTGCTTAACAACATTGCCCTTAAGCTTCTGAGTATATGTTACCGTGTAGGTATCATAATTATACGTATGCTTCGCATCGCTCTCGGGTGAAGGAAGAGTAACCATGAAATAAAGATCCTGATGCCAGTAAACAATTCTCTCATTGAGAACGGCCTCATAATTCTTATCGCCGATAGTACCCTTACCGTTGTCGTTAAGTCTTGTAACATTAAAATACTTATTGCCCTTAAGACTGTAAAGGAATCCGTCATTGTACAAATGATACTCGGAAACGGATATTGTCATGTCTTCCTTAACAATAATGCCGAAAGAAGAATCCGAGCTCTTGTCAACGCTGTACTTGCCGTACGGAGCGCCGTCAATCGGATCATAAAGGGAGGAAACCGACGAGCTTGAAGGATAAGCCATAACGCGAAGCGTGGTAGGCTCAACATAATCGGCAAGAACAACAAAGCATGAGAACGCTCTGTTTGCCGGTACCTTAACCTGAGTGCCGTCCGTTTTAACCTCTACCGTATTGCCGGAAGCGTCGGTGTATGTAAAATAATAATCCTTACCGAGAGTGAAACCGCGTCTGCCAATCTGGTCATCTCTGTATTTTGTCGCATAATTCATGTCCGTAAAGGTTACGGTATAGGTATCTGCGGCAAAAGCAAGAACCGATAAAGCCGAAAGCATCATAATAACAGCCAAGACTACGGAAATTACTTTTTTCATAAAGAAAAACCTCCTGTTCACGGTGGGTATACTCCACCTTTATAATGATACAGTTTTATTATAAAGCAAGTTTTCGGTTTTGTCAACAATAATTTGCATTGCCGAAAAAATATTTTATAAAGGAGAATAACAGCCCCGCCGAAACAAAAAAACGACGCGCCGTAGGACTGCCGCAAACGCGGCCGGATTCCGTTTTCGGGAGTTTGACAGTTAAGAGAGGTAAAAAAGCGAGTGAAGCCTTACAGGGCTTTATTTTTTTTGTCAAATTTCCGAAAAAGTACTTGTAGTATGGTGTGGTATGTGATATAATATATCAGGGTGAATCGTTATGAACTTGTACATCTATACTTCAAAGAGCGGCAAAACAACATATTATGTTAAAAACTCCTTTCGAGATCAGAATGGAAAAAGCACAAGCAGAATTGTGGAAAAAATCGGAACGCACGAAGAATTGCTTCAACAGCACAACAACCCGAAGGCATGGGCACAAGCTTATGTTGATGAACTGAATCGTCAGGAAAAGGAAAAGTCCATACCTGTCACAGTCACTTATTCACCGACAAAGTTGATTTCGGAGCGAGACGGAATATTGTACTATGGCGGTTATCTTTTTTTGCAAAAAATATTTTATGAATTGGGGCTGCATAAAACATGCAGGTCGATTTCAAAGAAATACAGGTTTGAATACAATCTGACAGATATTCTCTCTAAATTGATTTACGGGCGGGTATTGTTTCCGGGTTCAAAGGCAAGCACATTTGAAGAAGCGGGAAAGCTTTTGGAAAAGCCAAGCTTTGCGCAGCATGATATTTATCGTGCGCTGGAGGTTTTGAGCAAGGAAAGTGATTTTATTCAAAGCGAAACCTACAAACACAGCAAAAAAGCCTTAAATCGCAGGGATGGCATCCTTTATTATGACTGTACAAACTTCTTTTTCGAGATAGAAGAAGAAGCGGGTTTGAAGCAATACGGTGTAAGCAAGGAGCATCGTCCGAACCCCATAGTGCAGATGGGACTGTTTATGGATGAAGACGGAATTCCCATGGCATTTACGATTTATCCGGGCAATGAAAATGAACAGCGCTCAATGAAGCCTTTGGAGGAAAAAATTATACACGATTTTGAAAAATCAAGGTTTATTGTATGCACAGACGCAGGCTTGTCCGGCATGGCAAACCGCAAATTCAACAGCATACAGCAAAGATCTTTTATTACCGCACAATCCGTCAGGCAAATGAAAGCGGATCGAAAAAGCTGGGCGTTAGATACGGAAGGATGGCGGATATCCGGAGACAGGAAGA
>CAVGCY010000032.1:0-19516 GCA_963627915.1 Bacteroidaceae bacterium
CTGGGGCTTAAGGATTCCGTACGCAAAAAACCGTACCCCGATTCCGTTAATCTCGCGCTTGAAAAGTTTAAAATAAAAAAAGAAAACGCCGTATACATAGGCGACAGCGAGGTCGATATTATGACGGCGAAAAACGCGGGTATGGACTGCGTTTCCGTCGATTGGGGATTCAGGACGGACGAGGAGCTTATAAAAGCCGGAGCGAAAAAAATAGTTAAAAATACAGAAGAACTTGAAAGAGAAATTACAAAACAATAATTTACGGAGGAATTATGTTATATATCGGCTGTCATTTATCGTCGTCGAAGGGCTTTCTTGCTATGGGGAGGCAGGCGTACGACATCGGAGCAAACACATTTCAGTTTTTTACGAGAAATCCGAGAGGAGGCGCGGCGAAGCCTGTTGACCCGGATGATGTTTCGGCGTTTCTTGCTTTTGCAAAGGAGCATAATTTCGGCAGAATAGTCGCCCACGCGCCGTATACGCTAAACGCGTGCGCCGCGGACGAAAATATCCGCCGCTTTGCGCGCGAAACGTTTGCAGACGACCTTAAGCGTATGGATATGATTCCCGGAAATTATTATAATTTTCATCCCGGTTCGCACGTAAAGCAAGGCGTTGAAAGGGGAACGGAGCTTATTGTCGATACTCTCGATTCCGTTTTGAGAGAGGATATGAAAACGACTGTTCTGCTCGAAACAATGGCGGGAAAGGGCAGCGAAATCGGCAGGACGTTCGAGGAAATACGCAAGATTATCGATTGCGTCAAAATGCCCGAAAAGCTCGGCGTTTGTCTTGATACCTGCCATGTGTTCGACGGCGGATACGATATTGTAAATTCTCTCGAAGCCGTTGTTGAGGAATTTGACAGGGTAATAGGTCTTGACAGACTTAAGGCTGTTCATTTAAACGACAGCATGAACGTTCTCGGTTCGCATAAGGACAGACATCAAAAACTGGGCGAGGGCAATATCGGTGCGGACGCGCTCATGGCGGTTGTAAACCATTCGGCGTTTGATTCTCTGCCGTTTAATCTCGAAACGCCGAATGACATCGAAGGCTACAGAACGGAAATTGCATTTGTGAAAGAGCATTATAAACAAACTGTCGATTCAAAATAAATAATTTGTTCTTTCTGCTTGTACAAAAAAATTGCGAAGAACCAATTTAAAAAATACAAATATTGCCGAATAACCAATCAAAAATTAAAAAAACCGGCTGTCTGAAACGCATTTCTGTGCCATAGACAGCCGTTTTTTTCTCTTTATTAAATATCTCCGTTTTTTTATTTTAAAATGACGGTAAATTCAATTTCGTTTTCACTCGGAGCCGCCGCCTTTATTGAACCGGAGTGTGCAAGCGCGACTGATTTTGCCATTGACAGTCCGATACCGAATCCTCCTGCGGATGAGCGCGATTTATCAACCCTGTAAAATCTGTCGAACAGCTTGCCCAGCTCCTTTTCGTCGATTTTTTCGCATGCGTTCGACTGCTTTATTTCCACGCCCTTTTTTGTCTTTTTCAGAGAGAGCTTTATCGGAGATGAGGGGAGCGAATATTTTACCGCGTTGTCGAGCAAAATCGATATAAGCTGACGGCACGCGTACTCGTCGCCGTTGTAAATTATATTCTCCTCATTAGTTATAATGAGGTCATGTCCGTTTGATTTTGCAAAATCTCTGAACGACTCCGCTGTTTCGTTTACGGCAGAGCTTATGTCGAATTCTCTTTTTTGAATATTGGAAGATTCCTCGTCCGTCCGTGCGAGCGAAACGAGCGAATTTACAAGGTGCGTAAGCTTTTGGGTCTGCGCAAGCGCCTTGTCTATCCACTTCTGCCTGCCCGTTTCCATTTCGAGAACCTTCAGGCTCGTTCCGATTACCGTTATCGGGGTTTTCAGCTCGTGCGACGCGTCCGTTATAAACTGCTTCTGTCTTAACGTGCTTTGAACGACGGGGTCGACGGCGCGTCCGGCAAATATTCTTACGGTGATATATACGCCGATTATGCAGATTGCCGTTGAAACGACGGATAAAAGCGCGATTGACATAAGGGAGCTTAATTCATTTGAACAGTCAAGGAATACCGCCATGTATTTGTCGGACTGAGTTTGCGTTTTTTTGTATTTGAATCCGTTTGTATATCCCGAATCTGAATTTTTTGCAAGAACCGTTTCAAGGTATTTTCCCGCGTCCGATTCGCTTACGGAGGCTATGTTTTCAAGATCCGCCTTTTCAAGCGTTCCGTCGGCTGAGAAAAACAGTACGAAATATCTTGTCGAATATGCGGATTCTCTTGAAAAACCGCCCATAGGCGAAAACCTGTCCGTTTCTTCGGGCGGCGGGTTCTGCCCTCCGTGATCGATCGGCTCGTCCGTTTTGCCGGAACGGTTTCTTTCTCCTATATTTTCGGGAATACGCCCCTTGTTTTCGCTTATAACGTTTAACATGGAGTCAAGCTTGGCGTCGACGAAGGCAAAGTTTGCGATGTTTATTATTGTTCCGAACAGAATCAAAACGGCGGTTGCGGATATTGTCGCAATGCGTATAAATTTCTTTTTTAATTTATTTACCATCGCCCGCCTCCATGATATATCCGAGTCCGCGGCTTGCCTTTATCGTAACCGAAGAACCGACGGATTTTAATTTTTTTCTGAGATTTGAAATGTGAACCCATACGACGTTGATTTCCGATTCGCTGTCCCATCCCCACACGCGTTCCATTATGGCGTCTGCCGAAAAAACGACATTTGGCGAACGCATGAACAGTTCCATGACTTTATATTCGGTCGCGCTCAGACGAACGCATCCTCTTTTCGACGAGAGCGCGGAGCCTGACGGGTCGAGCGTCAAATCCGAATATTTCATAACGGTCGGTTTGTATTCGCCCGAACGGCGGAGCATGGCGCGTACTCTGCACAGAAGCTCATCGGGCGCAAAGGGTTTCGGCAGATAGTCGTCCGCCCCCGCGTCGAAGCCAGTTATACGGTCGTCCTTCTGCGTTTTCGCCGTAAGCATCATGACCGGGACGTTAACTCCGCTTGCCCTGAGCATTTTCAACGCCTCGATTCCGTTGCGTTTGGGCATCATAACGTCGAGAATAACGGCGTCGTATCCGCCGTTCAACGCGTAGTCGTACGCGTCCTCGCCGTCGTGAACGACATCCGCGGTAAATTGATTTTTTTCAAAAAACACCTGTAATGCTTCGGCAAGGTCAACCTCGTCTTCGGCTATAAGAATCTTCATATTATCACCATACGTATAATTTTGTTACAGCTATATAATATAATGCGAACCTAAAGCGCAGCTAAAAAATAATTTATCGTCGATAAATTACGGTTTCTTCTTTTTCCAGCGAGTATATATATGCCGCGTCGACATCGAGCCTCAGCGTCTGCCGCATTGCAAGTATATAAATCTCCATCTGTTTTTTGTACCTTTCGATAAGCTCTTCGGGGTCGTTGACTTTGTCGGTTTTGTAGTCGACAACGTACGCTTTGCCGTTTTCGGTAAACACAGCGTCCGCAATTCCCTGTACGAATACCGGTTCGTTTTTTGCATAATCCGGCAGCGTTTCGTCAAACATGTATGCCGGCAGGAAAACGGCGAACTGCTTTTCCCGGTACAGATTGCCGGCGTTTTTCATTCTTGCGCACAAGTCGCTTTTCAAAAAGCCCTTTATCTTATTTTCAAGTAATGCTCCGCCCTGTTTTTCGCTTAATCTGCCCGAATCGATAAGACGCCGTTTTTCCTTTTCAAAGTCGTTTAACGCGCCGTCAAAATCGCACGACTGCAAAAACATATGATTTGCCGTGCCCCGTTCGCCGGGGGTCATTCCGCCGCCGGAGAGAAACGCCGGACGGCTTTTTGCAAAAAATTCGGGCGTAAATTTATTCTTTTCAAATTCCGAAGCCGTGCGTTTTAACGGAATCGAACCGAACGCGGGCTTTGGGTAGACGAATGAACAGCGTTTTTCAAGTTCGGCGATAACGTTTTCGTCGGGTTTGATATCCGATGATTCATTGTCCGTCTCCGAAACGTCGGATAAGTCCGCGGTCACGAATTTAATCGAGAAATCGCCGTCCCTGGTTGCCGTATCGTCAAACGCGCAGTCTTTTTTCATTAAAGTCGAATCGGGATGACGGACGTACGCGCCGAGAAGCCAGTCAAGAAGGCTTGAAGCGTTCATAGCCTCGAAATATCCGAGCCTGTCCGCGCTTGAGGTAAGCAGCGCGGAATTTAATTTATCCGTAATATTGCCGACGTTGGCGACTGTTATAATTTTTTCCTTTGCCCTCGTAAGCGCGACATACAAAATCCGAAGTTCCTCTGCGCGCATGCTTTTTTTGGCTTCGATACGTGCCGCCGAATAGCTCAGAGTGTCGTATTTTATGAAATTATCGGGGTCGTATATCTTCATTCCGATACCGGTTTTTGAGTCGAGAATCATGCTTTTGTTAAGATCCGTATCGTTAAATTTCGACGAACAGCCGGCAAGTATTACAAAAGGAAATTCGAGCCCCTTTGATTTATGAATACTCATAATTCTGACAACGTCCGCCGACGCCGAAACATCGCCGCCCGCGGGAATCTGCGCACCGTTTTTTATGCTTTTATTGATATATGAAATAAATCCGCCGACTCCGCCTGCGGTATTTTCCTCGTACTGCGAAGCAAGAGAAGCAAGCATATATAAATTCGTGCGTCTGCCTTCGCCGTGTTCCATTGCCGAAACAACCGACGCAAACGACGTTTCGTCAAGCAGAGCCGAAATGTATTCCCCGACTCCCATAACGCTTGAAAGCTCACGAAATTTCTGCATATCGTCCGCGAACCGTTTGCATTTTACGTTCCCCTCTTCCGCGCCGATTCGAACCGCGTTGTAAAGCGTTTCGCGTGTGTGTGAGCTTCTTATTTCCGCCAGTTCATCCGGCGTAAAACCGTATACGGGCGAATACATGAGCGACAGCACCGAAACGTCGTCGGACGGGTTGTCTACCGCCTTTATAAGCGACATGAACATGTTAATTTCCGTTGTGTCAAAAAGGCTTCTGCGTTTTTCGGCGTATGCGCCTATGCCCATGTCGTTAAGCGTTTTTGCGTATACCTCGGCTTTTGTTTTTGTGCTTCTTAACAGAATGCAGAAGTCACGCGGCGAGCATTTTCTGTATTTTCCGCCGTCCTTTACGGCAACGCCGTCCGCAAGCATCGATTTTATAAGCTTTCCGATATATTTCGCGTCGCGCTCATGGTCTGTCGACGACTCGGGAATAAAATGCATTTCAAGCGGCTTTTCGGCTTCGTCGTTGTAAAGTCCGCCGTAGTACAGTTTTTCGTCGGAATTATACTCGACGCCCGTAAACGTTTTCGTCATTGTATATTCAAAAAGATAATTAACGGCTTCGAGCACGCCCTTTCTCGAACGAAAGTTTTTGCCGAGAATAATTTTCGACAGGTTCGATTTTTTGTCATAAGGCGGATAAGAATCCGATTTTGCCGTAAAAATATCGGGACGCGCCATTCTGAACGAATATATGCTCTGCTTTACGTCGCCGACGGTAAAAAGATTTTTTCCGTCCCTCGATACTGCGGAAAAAAGCATGTCCTGAGCGTCGTTCGTGTCCTGGTATTCGTCTATCAGAATTTCTCTGTACGTTTGCGAAATTGTTTTTGCAAGCTCCGTCGGTTTTCCGTCGCCGCCGATTAGTATTTTCAGAGCCATGTGCATGAAGTCCGAAAATTCGTACGCGCCGCGCATCTCTTTCAGCTCCGCGATGTATTCGGCGTATTTGTTTGCGCACAGGCAGATTTCGCCTACTATCGGAGCAAGAGTATCTATATCTTTTTTATTTTCCTCGTTCGACGCGCAGAACATCGAGGCGATTTTTTTAAGCGAATCCCTGGCATATTTTACCGCGCTCTTTACCCTCTGAGCCTGTTTGTCGTCGGCGTGACCTCTCGGAGCCGTGCCGACTTTGGGCAGAGAGGCGTTGTTTATATTTCCGGCAATTTCGTCCCAGCAGTCCGAGCGCGTTATTTCTGTCAGTTCGTCGAATAAGTCAAGAATATTCATAAGCCCCGCGCCGTACGCTTTAAAAAACATCTCGTCGTTTTCTATTGATTTGTAAGCGGATTGCAATACGTTTTTGCATGCGGTAAATCCGTCGTGCGCGTATTCCGTAATTATACCCTGCCATTTTTTTGTTCCGTCCGTGCCCGAATACATATTTTTGACGGACTCTATGTATTTTTCCGGAAACGGATATGAAAGTGAATTTTCATACAGCTCAAGTATTTTTGCGCACAAATCCGAGTCGCTGTTTGCTGAACCGGTCGTGTATATGAGCGAATGATAAATTTCCTTTTCGCTCTCCTCGTCCATAACGCGATCCATTGCCTGCGCGCTCATATTTTTTTTATCGGAATCGTCGAGAACGGTAAAATCCGGTTCTATGCCAAGAACATGATAATTTTCTCTTACAAGCTTAATACAGAACGAATCCATGGTGCAGATTGTCGCCTCGGGAAGCTTCATCCTGATTTCCGAATAAAACGAGTTGTCGGGATTTGCGCACACGAGGTCGTTTAACGCCTTTGAAATACGCTCTCTCATCTCCGCCGCCGCCGCGTTCGTAAATGTTACGGCAAGCAGCTCGCTCGGATGAACCGGGTCGTTTTCGTCGGTCAGAAGTCCTATGATTCTCTCAACAAGAACGGCTGTTTTGCCCGAGCCCGCCGCCGCTGAGAGCAGAAGAGTTCCGCTGCGGGCGTTTATCGCGTCGGACTGTTCCTTTGTCCACTTTTTATCAGCCATCGGTTTCCTCCTCCCCGAAAAGCCAGCTTTCGTCGTTTCCTATAATATTTTCGTTTCCGTCGCCGTCCTCCCGGCGGCATACGGCGCGGTAGTCGCAAAATTCGCATGTTCGCTCGTACGGGTGAGAAAGCGTCGGTTTTATTTCTATATCTCCCGCATGAAGCTCCTCTGCGGTTTTTATGACGGCTTCGTCGACGGCATCTTTTAATTTTACGAATTTGTCGTATGTAAGAGCGTAATTGCCCGGTTTTCCGTTTTTAATTATTTTATTGGACAGAAAAATCCCCGTGCCCGACGAGTCCATGCCGGATATAACTCGTTCGTCGCAAAGAATTACACCGTTCATTCTGCCGTTGTTGATTCGCGTTTCGTCAATTTTTTTCTGTTCGGCGTTTCGTCCGAGCGAAATATCGCCCGGCTTTGCCGGCAGATACAGCACGCCTGCCGGAACGACGTTTCCGTATCTGTCCTCTCCGTTTTGCCACAGGCACATTAAGTATATGAGCATCTGAAGATTAAGTCCGTACGGAACGTCGGAGAGCTTGAAATCTTTTCCGCCGGTTTTGTAGTCTATTACGCGTACGAATGATTCATCGTCCGTTTTCATCACGTCGACTCTGTCTACAATGCCGTGAAGGGAGATTGTTCCGCCTCCGGGCAGACCGAGCGTGTATTCTTTAACCTCGCCGTTTCTGCCTATATTCAATTCGACGTCAGCCGTTTCAAATTCGCACGATGAAAACTCCGCGATAAGCCGTTTTAAAATAATATCGATTATTTCCTCGATTCGTCTTAATCTGTAATCAAGTCTTGAATCCGATTCCCCGCTCATCTGCGTTAAAACGTATTCGTCCGCGTATTTTTTTACCTCTGCACGGCGTTCGCCGTCCTCCATTTCGATAAGCTCCCTGTTCGTATGCGCTCTGAATATGTTTTCAAGCACGTAATGAACGACCAGTCCGTGAACCGCGGAATTAAGCTCCGCTTTTTTCAAAGCCCTGACCTTCAATCCGAATTTGCAGAAGTATCTGAACGGACATTTGTGATAGTCCTCTATTGCGCTGGGAGAGAGATACATATCTTTGCCAAACAGGCTTTCGGCGTTCTCCCGTTTTTCTATTTTGGCCGTCTGTCTGTGCACCGCGCGTTCAAGCGCAAGAACCCTTCCTTTGAAATCATCGCTGCGTCTTATAAATTCTCTTACAGCCGCGGCTTCACCCGTTTCGTTAGTGAAATACGCCGCCGCCGTTTCAAACGCCGACGCGTATGTTTCCGTTCTTTCAAGCGCAGACAGCTCCACGGTTTCCGTTTCGGCGCATTCGGGTATGATACGCTTTATCTCCCCGAATATTTCGGATTCGCCGGTATCCGTTCCCGTCATATCGGAACTCGGACGCGATACGAAAAGCATATCTGCCGGCGTCGAAACGCATCGGTAAACAAGATACCGTTCCTTTGAGGCAAAGACTTCGCCGTCCTCGTAAAGCTCTATGCCGTTCTTTTTAAGCGCTCGTCTTTGGGAATCCGTGAGAACGAAGCTTGCCGAATTGTTCTGAGGAAAAACGCCCTCGTTTGCGCCGACTATGAACGCAACCTTTATATTTTCGATTCTTATTCTCAGCGCGTCGCCGACGGTAACTCTGTCCTTTTCGCGCGGAATGTCACCCGTTTCGGCTTTGTCGGTAAAGACCTTGAAAAGCTCGTAGAATCTTTTCGGGCTGACGTTTCTGTCGGAGAGCGTATTGTTCAGAGAGTCAAGCAGCCCCATAAAATCGTCCCATACGCGTTCGCTTCTCAGCGCAAGATCCTCTCTTCCTTTCTGACAAAGCTTTTTTGCGGTTTTGAGCATGTTTTTGTCCGCGGACGAGCATATCAGAAAATCGTAAAGAGCTTTGATACAGTCGCTTGCCGAGGATGACGATTCAATATCATTTTTTAATTTTTTAATGGGAAAGACTGTTTTTTTTCGCAGGTCGTTTAATTTTGCAAGACGTTTTTCCGCGCTTGCGTTTATTTCAAATCCGTATCCGTCCGGGTGTCTTGTCCAGTCCGAAAACCACTGCGCGGGCGTAATATCCCATACGACGGTGTAATTTTCAATATCGGAAATTTCACTTTCTGTCAAATCGGTATAAAAAGACGTTTTTAAACATTTCAATATATGTTCCGTATCAAAATTCACAACGGCGCAGTACAGCGCGCTGTCGGCAAGACGTACGAGAGGTTCGTTTTTCATAAGCGAGGTTTCGTCCTCGAAATATCTGACGCCGTATTTTTTAAACTGCGCGGGGAAATATTTTAAAAATCTTTCGCCCCTTCCTATTACGGCGAAGTCGGAATAGCGGTATCCCTTTTCGCGTACGAGCCTTCGTATCGTACACGATACGAATGACGCTTCGTCCGCCGGGTCTTTCGCTCTGCACAGAGTAACCCTGTTTGTTTTGTTTTTGAATGTTTCGGGCGCGGGAGTATATATATTGTCGGACAGAATTTTTAATTCTTCCGCTTTATCCGATTCGTATTCGCATTTTTGGGCGGAAACCTTGACGGACAGTCTGTTTGCCGTTGATTTTAACCTGTTAACGGTTCCGAATGTGTAGTAAAACACGTCCGTTACATTCTTTTTGCCTGACACCGCGTCACAGCATACGGTTATATAAACGTCACGGCACTTTTGCATGAGCGCGGAAATGAGCGAGTATTCCTGAGCCGTATAACCGCTGAATCCGTCGATAAATACCGTTTTATCGTTTAAAATGTCCGTGTTGAGCACCGCCTCGGCGCACAGCGTAAGCTCGTCGGCGGTATCGGAGAAACGCTCGGAGAGTATTGCGTTATAGGATGAAAAAATGAGGCTTAATTCCTCCGCTTTTTTCATAAGAATTTCATTTCCCGTCTGATTGCACGCATTCTTAAGCTCGTCCGGCTTTACTCCGCACTGCGCAAATTCGTCGACGGCTCCGAGAAGACTGCCAACCGCATTTCCGGTTTTGCACCGCGAAAAAATATCGAGCGAATCGCTTACGCTCTCGACCGCCATACTCATAATTGCTCTGCGGCTGTTTTCGTCGGCGGCAGGTTTTCTGTCGGGATAAAATTTATCGGTAATTTTCTTTGCAAGTCTTTTGAAGCTGAGAACGGCGGCTCTGTCTGTTTTGTCCGCGCCGACGAGGGACAGAATGTCGCTTTCGCTTCTGAACGAGTCCTGTTCGGGGGTAATCAATAAGATACTGTCCGAGCCGGATAGAATCATTTCCGCAATTAAATTTTTGACCTTGTACGTTTTTCCGCAACCTGCTTTTCCGTAAATAATGTTAAGCATGACAATCCCCCGTTTTTTCAAGAAAAAGGAATATATATTATTATACAGTACATGCGGCATAAAAACAATAATTTACCTCGGCAAATTATTGAAGCGAGGATTAAATGGTGAAAAGATTCGGTGTGATTGCCGTCGGATTTGTCATTATAAGAAATATAAATTTCCCGCGGCAATGTTTGAATCAAATTTTGACTTTTAAATGTGAACTTTTTGTAAACAATAGACTTTTTTTCCGTAAGAAATTGAAATTTTCCCGACTGTATATATGAGAGGACTTTTCTGACGCGCAGTCCTCTTATGGTCTGCGGGAATCTTATAATGCGTTAATATAGAGTTTGAGAATAAAAAACAGATTCCCGCAGACCGATTTTTTTCGAGGGAACGGAGAATACATAGAGGGAAATTACTTTACACATTGTATATACGGGAAATAACACAACGTTTACGGACAACAGCGGAAATATTATTACGAAACGCTTTGACTTGCTTGGAAATACAGTATATATCAGAGATAATACCGGCAATGATAACGAAACGGGATTTCTTGACCGCATTTCGGGCGGTGAAACCGTTGCAGACATGGAGTACGACTCCGTAGTCAACCTGACGCGTTTTGTTCAGCAGGTCGGCGGACTGTCGAACGGCACGGAAATGGCGAATGCGTACACGTATGAAAACGACAGAATCGTTTCGATAACGCATTATACCGAAAATTATAAAAATAGCACAATAAACGCTTTAGAATATGATATCCAAACAGACTTTTCAAAAAATCTGTTTTTGGGAGTTGTTGTTTTTAACAAAAAATTTAATTTACAAACAGACGAATCTGTGCTAAAATAAGACATATACATCATACAGACGAATTATAAGGTATTTTCAGAGACGAAAATGCCGGTTAGGCTGAGGGTTGATTTTATGGAAAAAGAAGCAAGATATGTCGGAGTCAGAGAAACTCTTGCGTACGGATTCGCGAATGCCGGTCAGGTTTTCGGTTATAATCTTATCGCGGGCGGTTATCTGTCGCTGTTTTTTACGAAGGTTTTTGAAATTCCGCCGGAGGCGGTATCGGCAATGATATTTTTCCTCGGAATATGGGACACGGTAAACGACCCTCTTATGGGCGGTATTATCGATAAGACAAGAACGAGATACGGAAAATTAAGACCTTATCTTTTATTTGTTCCGATTCCGCTTGCCGTTTCGACAATTATGCTTTTTGCGGGTCCCGAAATACTTGCCGACGCAAAATCAACAACGATTAAAATAGTATATATGTATATTTCTTATTTCATATGGGAAATGTTTTACACATTGGGCGACGTTCCGTTCTGGAGCATGAGCGCGGCCATTTCTCCGTCGCCCGGAGACAGAACGAGGGCGATATCCTCGGCAAGATTTATTTCCGGTATCGTCGGCGGTCTTTCAACGACGCTTCTTGTTGTAATGATGGATTTGAGCAACAACGGCGTTTGGAGCATTACGCTTTCTCAGGACTTTTTAATTCTCGCATGTATTGCCGGGGTTTTCGGCATGGGTCTTTTTTCGCTTGCCGGACTTAAAACGAGAGAACGCGTAAGCCAAAGCGTAAAAGAGCCGTCGCTTATTGAAAATTTTAAGGTTCTTGTAAAAAACAAACCGCTTCTTTTGATTATCATTTCCAATGTTTTAAGCAGTCTCGGCGGTATCGCAAACGTATTTCAGACCTATTATTATTCCGAGGTTCTCAATCTCAATTCCGCCGTTTTATGGATTGCTTTGCCCGGCTCGATTTTCGGAATGATATCATACATATTTATTCCGCGTCTTAAAAGCAAATTCGACAACAGACAGATTGTTATAATAAATATAGTATTCAACGCTTTTATGGGTACGGCCGTATTTCTCTGCGGACTCGGTTTTTACAAAACAAACGTTGTCGTTATTTCAATTATTTTAATGATTCAGAATTTTTTTACCGCGTTTTTCCAGACGTTAAACAACGTTATCCCCACGGAAATGATAGGCGATACGGTCGATTATATGGAGTGGAAAACAGGCAAGAGAAACGAGGGCATCAGTTTCTCGGTTCTCACGTTCGTAAGCAAGCTGACGGGTTCTCTTTCAACCTCTGTCGGAACGGCTCTTTTACCCGTAATCGGATTGACGTTTACGAGAAATGCAATGGGTGAATCCGTTGCCGTCAAGGGTGAGCATACGGATTTGTGGATTTGGGCTCTGTTTACTATGATTCCCAAGCTTTTGGGGCTTATGACGCTTATTCCGTATTTGTTCTACGACCTCAGGGGCGATAAATTAGAGAAAATCCGCAGAGAATTGAAAATAAGACGGGAGTCGTGCGCCGAACTCCCGGCGGACGGAGGAAACGAGAATGAGTGAAAACAAATGCCCGAAATGCGGTAAAAAGCTCGGAGTGTTTTATTTAAAACCGGACTGTCCCGAATGCGGCACCGTTATTATGCAGTACAATTTTGACGAGAGGCTTGAGAACGACAGAATAAATGCCGAAAAAGAATGGCAGTACGTCGAAAATTTAATTTCCGGCATAAAAAAATCGGCGGCAGGCACTCCTTATGCGGTTATAAGAATGCTGACGCTTCTTCTGAGCGTTGCAGCTCTTCTTCTGCCCGTTTATAAAATCAAAAACACAAATATAAATTTAATTTATGTAATAAAGTCGTTAATTACGGATTCCTCCTCGTTTTTCTCGGATACGGCAATGATTTTATGCTTTATGGCGTTTGCGGCGGTCGTTCTGTCTGCGCTTGTCTGTCTTATAATTTCGCTTTTCTCGTTTACGAAAAACGGATATAAAAGAAATGTTATTGTTTCGGAAATTTCAATCGCCTTATTCGTCGTTTTTTCGATAATCGCATGCGTAAACGGCGTTTTTGTTCACATAGGAGTTTTTGCAGTCACGGCAATGCAGGCCGTTACCGTATTTTTGCACAAAAAGCATGACGGCGCTGTGAAAAAGGGTGACGGACAATGAAAAAAGACAAAAATAATATCGACGCAGGACGCGCCGTCGGAAATAAGGCGTTTAAAACTCCTTATGACGTAGTCGGATTCATTCTTATCATTGTAACCGCTCTGTCGGCATGCCTGCCCGTGTTGTACGCGGGACATAAGCGCGTTTCTGTTATATCATTTATAATGAGCATTGCAAATCACGGGCTTGACATCAAATTTCTTGCAGAGGACAAGGCGTATTTCCTTGCCGCCGCGGCGGTGCTTTTTGCGGTTGTATCAAGCGTTTTTGAAATAATATTATCGCTGCTTTCATCGTTAAATAAAATCGACAGAATAAAGAATCCCGTTTTTTTAATCAATACAGCCGTATTTTGCTCCCTTTCGATTGCTTCGATTATATTCGGCGCAAGAGCCGAGCAGGGAGTAATAATAATATTTATAATTTATCTTATTCGTCGTCTTTCGGATATGAGGAATAAAAATCATACCCGTGCGGTCAATATAATTTTTGCCGTAATGCTTGCCTTGTGCGCCGTATTTTCATTCCTTAATATAATGTATGAAAAAAATATGCCGAGCCGCACCGCCGAGCCGAGCTCGGACGGCGATATAGGCGTTGTAAGCTTCAATACCGCAAGCGCGTTCGGAAGCGTGTTTGACGATACCGATTCAATGACGAGATGCGACCGCTTTGCGGATTATATGACCCGGATTCACGCCGATTTGATAGGAACGCAGGAGTTGAATCCGTACTGGCTTGAATCGCTTGAAAAATCTCTTGTCGGATACGATTGTTACGGTGTTAAAAGGGGCGGAGACGGTGAGGAAAAGAACAGTGAAACGAACGCTGTTTTCTGGGACAGCGACAGATTTACCCCTATGGAAAAAAATACGTTCTGGCTGAGCGAAACGCCGGACAGAGAGAGTAAGTATACGTATACCGACGAAAACGGCAACCATGCAGAGGCAGGCTGTTACAGAATATGTACGTATGTCGTTTTGAAAGACGGAAAAACGGGAGAGACGATTGCATTTCTCAACACTCATCTTGACAATGCTTCGCAGCGTGCAGCCGATTTCGGAGCTGAGGTTATCCTGAACAAAATCGGGGAATTAAAATCGAAATATTCAAATGATATAAATATCGTTCTGACAGGCGATTTTAACGAAACACAGCAGGATAAGGCATATAAGCTTATAGCCGGAAGTCTTACGGACTGTACGGACAACGAAAAAAAGACGGCGACATATCAGCAATGGGGTTACCGATATACGGGAAACGAGCCGATAGATTTTATTTTCACAAGCGGTACGGGAGTGAATTACGACATTCTCAACGATTTAAGCCGAGGGTATATTTCCGACCACTACGGCGTGCATGCTTCGATAAATTTCCGGTAATCGGTATAGCAAAAGAGAGTCAAACCCATAAGGTTTATATCCATCCTCTTTCCGCTTCGACTGCGTTAAAGAAACTTGAAAGCCGTCAGGCTTCCTGCGTTCCTTTGCCTTGCCGAAACGAAAATATGATTGATATAACTGCTGTTGCAATCGTTCGCACGCACTGCTCCTTGCAAGCAAAGCAGTGTGTTGCTCCGATTTAAAACTGCCCCGCACCCAAAATACAGCGGATTGCGTCTATGGGAACGGTTCTTTTCCGCAGGAATACTGTCGTATTTCAAGGAAAAAACCGTTCTCAGAGGCGTGAGCCGGTGCGTTTTGGGCTTATGGAGTTCGACTCTCTTTTGCTATAGTGCTCTCCCGTTTCGTCAACATAATAATACATTTTATATCATCCCTTCTTTGCAAGAAAAACAATATACTGTTGAGATGAATTGAAAATACAGCCGTCACAGTAGATTTTTACCGTATACGTACCCTTGGAATCGGGCGTATTTGTAACCGTAACGCTCTCCGAAACATTGTACGGCGTGTTATTGCCCGCGGCTGCCTTTTTTCTGTATCTGCTGTCGGATGTTTTTCCGTTGTAAAAAACGCTGTAAACATCATCCTTGGAGAGATTTCCGATTCCCCATCGAAGCATTACGGAAACGAGATTGCACTCGAACGGAACCTGTTTAAACGTAAAGTACGCCTCTCCGCTCCCGTTTGTAAAGCTGTAAAACGACGAAAAAATTCCGTTGACCTTCTGAGTCATTTCATCAATAGTCATCGCATCCGTCGTTCCGGTTTTTGTCCGCACTGCCGAAGCAAGATTTGTCAATGATGAATTTAAGTTCATTACCATTTACCTCCCAATATTGCGTCGTCGACATATGATTTTATATATGCCTTGTCCTCCGCCGTCCAGTAATCCGTTTCGCGTACGGGCGTTTTTCCGTCGTAAACGTTAAATACGTTCGTGCCGTTTCCGTCGTTTATCGATACGGCATGTCCTCCGCTTATCTCTTTTACGGATACCGAAAGAGAATCGCTTTCTATTTTGCTCAGCGCGTCATAAACCGTCTTTGCGCTCGGATACTCGTCGTCGGTGGATTCCGAGGATAATGAAGTCGTTTTGTTTTCGGAATCCTCCTTTTTATCCATCTCGGCAAGATACCGTCCGAACGCTGTCGTTTCGTCCGCGCTCTCTATTCCCACATCGAGATTATCCGAAACGAGAAGCGAAAATTTCGGCAAATATATATCCTCGCCGTCACCTGTAATCCGAAGCTGACATTCGACCGTTCCCGGCGAAGATATCGTCTGATTTGTTATAACGTACGATATTTTATCCCCATCGTGCGTACAGTCGTTGAACAGCAGAGTACCGTCCGGTTTTTTTGCAAGAATGCGCGCCTGCATGCCGTCGCTCAGTTTTATGCCCATACCTCGCGAACGCAGATAAATGTCGATTCTGTCGCCTACGCTGAGCTTCTGAACATTGACGGGTGAAGTCAGAATATTATTTGAAACATCGAGCGTTATTGTTTTAATAAGCATTATATCACTTTCCTTTCACCGCGTATGATACAATGCGAAATACGTTTATTACATCCCCCCTCGTTAAATACGGCCGGGATTCCGTCATTTCCCTGTCCCGGCTAACCGAACCCCGCGTCTGTTTTTCCGGCTCCCGTCATCATAAAAAAAGAATGAGCAAAGCCGTTCATACAGCCTCGCTCATCAGTATCTGAAAATTCGATATACCGAACCGCATTTATTAAATTCCCCATACAAGCCATACGAACGCATAGCCGACAAGCACCGCCGAAAGAGTAAACGGCACGCCGATTTTAAGGAAATCCTTTGTTTTTACGGTTTCGCCGTTCTTTCTTAAAATTCCGATAGCGGCGATATTCGCGCTCGCGCCTATCGGAGTAAGGTTTCCGCCGAGCGTCGCGCCCGTAAGCAGACCGAAGTAAAAAACATACGCGGGCAGTCCCATAAGAGCTGCAATGCTCTGTACGACGGGGAGCATTGTCGCAACATACGGAATATTGTCAATAAATGCCGACAGGATAACCGAAGCGAATACGATAATCGTATAGAGAAGGAACGGATCATCGCCCGAAACCTTGTAAAACATCTGCGCGGCGGCGTCGATAACACCGGCGGACTTGATGCCCTCGATAACGATAAACAGACCGAACAGGAGAAGTATGGTATCCTTATCGAACTCACCGGCGACAAGCTTTATTACCTCGCAGTTTTTGCGCTGAATACACGCTCTGATTATTCCGACAAGACAAATCGCGATACAGATTAAACCGCTTCTGAGTTCGTAGAGAGTGAGAAGCGCGCCCGATTCGGGCTTGGGAAGGAACGACGCGATTATAAGACATACGACCGTCGCAATCATAAGAAAGGACGGAAAATAATCCTCGACCGAGGTTTCAACCTTTGCGTCTATTGACTGGGTATTTTTTCTGAATATGAAAAGGAGCACAAGAAGAGAAACAACCGCGCCGAGCTCTACTCCGAAGAATATGCCGGGTCTGCCGTCCATCCAGAAGAAATCCATAAAGTTCATTTCGGCAAATCCGCCGAGAAGAATACTTGTCGTATCGCCGACAAGCGTTGCCGCTCCCTGAAGATTTGACGAAACGGCTATCGAAATAAGAACGGGAACAGGCGAAATTTTAAGCTTTTTTGAAATTGCAAGTCCGACGGGAGCAACCATGAGAACCGTTGCAACATTATCGACAAACGCGCTTATAACTCCGGCAAACAGCGATAAAACGGCAATCGCCCATTTAACGTTGGAAACTCTGTGCAGCAGAATTTCGGACAGTCTTTGAGGCATTTTACTCTCGATAAACAGCGATACCGTCGCCATCGTTCCGCTTATCATCATAAGAACGTTATAATCGACAGACTTCAGCGCGGAGACAATATTCATTTCAAAAACTCCGCAATAACCGAGGATTATAAACAGAGCCGCAGAGCCCAGAGCAATGTACGGACGCCATTTCTGAAAAGCAAGCATCAAAACGTATGTAACGATAAAAATAATCAATGCGGGTATCAATTTGTTTCCTCCAAACAGTTAACATCCGAAAAAAAGACAATAAATAAAGGCTCTTCCCGAAAAGGAAGATCCCGTACGAGTTAAAAAGCAAAACTTAAAAAATAACCCGAATGAATAACGCCTGAACGCGTTATGACAGACTCCACCTCTCATGTCGGTATTAACTTTTACAAAAATTTAACGGCAAACCGCCGTTATCATGGCAATTTTAACATAATATCAATTCAATGTCAACAGCTAAACAATAATTAATTGCAATTCCGATACGATAAATTATTGTTTGTTTCCTTGACTGTTTATCGTTTCGTGTGTTACAATCAAACAGGGTGATATTATGCAGAGTAATTTCAAGACCTTACGCACCGAACTGTTTTCAAAAAAGGATTCCGACGAGGGTGTGTTTCTGAAGCAGTACCAGCTTATACACAATACCGATACCGGCGAAATTTCAGCAGGACTTGTATTTGAAAACATTTCCGAAAAAAACGTTTCATCCGCGGATATGCGTATCAAATACGTCTGTGCGGGCGAAGAAAAAACAAAGGAATTTACCGCCGAAATAATCGAGGGAGAACCGGGCAAGGTCTGTCCGGCAAGGGAGCTTTATCCGCTCGGCACAGACGAAATCACCGACGTTATATTTGAGATACTTAAAACCAACTACGGGGAAATTAACAAAAAGCCACGTCCGCAGGTTTTATCCGTTCAGTCCGAGGGCAAGAGCAAAAAAAAAGGCGGTAAAAAGCATGCGTTTCTTATCGTTCTCATCGTTTGCGCCGTTGTCTGCGCCGCCGCAGGCATTATACTGCTTGTCGTTCCCGATTCCGAAAAGAAACCGAACGGAATGGGAGCCGTTACGGCAACGGGCGACCCGTCGTACGCCGAAACGACAGACAATAATGACGAAAATACCGATACAACTGACCCCGATGTAAAATCCGCGGGCGGTCACGATTTGTCGGAATCGGGGCAGTCTGTTTCCGTTTCCGCGCTCCCCGACGCTCTGTCGTCTTTTTTAAACGGACATTTTTATATAAGCGGTAAGATTTTTTCCGCCTCCTCCGGGACGACCGATACGTTTACTCTCGCCGTCGACGGATCGAATCATTTTATGACCGAGGATAAAAACGGCGTTGTGATAGGCGTTTGCAGCAACGGAGGCAAAAATTATTATATAAACGTCAAGAACTCAACATATCTCGAGGTTACCAACGAAATTATGCAAAATCTCGGCATGACGGAAAACGACTTTAAACTGAAAATATTCGACATGTCGCTTGTCAAGGATTACAGTCTTTATGCGGCAACGGTTGACTCCGAGGCGGGATTGTGTCTGGACGTCACGTACTCCGACGGATATTCGGATAAAGTCTATTATGTCAACAACAAAGTGGTTCAGATAAATGCGTATGACGCGCAGTCGATTCTGATAGAAAGCATTATATGCGATAAATTCACGCCTGAAATACCCGATAACATGAACGGCGTCGAGCTTTATGAAAAGGTGGATTCGTATGAGGAATTCTTCAACTCGCTTGCTCAATAAACATTAATTCGATAAATTGCTGCTTATACAGGAAAGGGGCTGTAAAAAAACAGCCGAAAAAAAATCCGAGATTCGATTGATCACGAGTCTCGGATGATTTTTTGTTTTGAATTGTTGAAATATTTAAAAACCCGGCTTTTTAGATACAACAACCAAGCCCGACGAGTTTTCGTCAGCCATGTTAAAAACTTTTTAGTTTTTAACATGCGGCAAGCTGCTGCAATTGTTTCTTCAAATGATATTTATGAAGATTAAAACCGCAGGAAATGAGCGCTAACTCAAAATTTACACCTTTTAAGCCTCTTCGGCTCGTTCGACCATATACATATATATCTCTCTGTTTTATACGTTTATAAAACACGGTTACTCAAAATTTAATAACGGCAGTTAC
>CAVGCY010000033.1:0-78037 GCA_963627915.1 Bacteroidaceae bacterium
CCTCCTTGACTATATTCTATCTGATTGGCTTTTAGATTGCGAATGTGCGGATTTTGAAAACGCAGAAAAAGGCTCTGACCTTTCACAGTCAAAGCCTTAATCGCCTCTTTACTATGCCCTATAAGGTTTTATTTATTGATTTTCAATTACTGCCTTATGTGGCATTAGCAAAAAACGAACCTCGATATTTTTAACCGAATATAGCTCCGAACACTCCGTAAACCACAAGCGACATAATAACGCCTGCAACAAATACGCCGAGCGCAATAATCGGAAGAGCTTTTTTAAATCTGATATCAAGAAGCGATGCCATAAGCGCTCCCATCCATCCGCCCGTACCGGGTAAAGGAATCGCAACGAAAATAAATAATCCCCACTGCTTTCCCCTCATAATTTTTTCTCGGTTTTTTTCAGCTTTGCCCTCAAATTTTGTTATAAGCTTTTCAAACGGCTTAAAACGTCTGAGAAACTTAAATATCTGTTTAATAAGCAGCAAAATAAACGGAATGGGAAGCATATTGCCGAGATAGCAGATTATAAATGCCTTTATTAATTCAACATCCAGCATTTTTGCAGCTATCATTCCGCCCCTTAATTCAAAAATCGGGAGCATCGAAACTATAAAGATAGTTAATTCGGGAGGAATAACCTCCTTAAAAAAATTGACAAAATTGTTAAGCAGTTGTTCCGTCAACAAAGACACCTCTTATTTATTGAGATTTTCAAGAAAAGCATGCGCATTTTCAAGAATATATTTATCATTATCAAACTTAAGCATATCAAGAGCCTTGACATAGTCAAGCCAAATAAAATCCTCAATTTCTTCCTTTTGTATAACGGTTTGCGTATCATCCGTAGTTCCCAGAAATACTGTAACGTTTTTTTCAACGCGCCCTGCAATCTTATAATCGGAAGACATTTCAAATCCGTCAAAAATACGTATGTGCAATCCTGTTTCTTCAAGAACCTCTCTCTTTGCGGTATCTAACTTCGTCTCTCCCTTCTCTATATGCCCCTTAGGAAACCCCCAATGGCTCGACCGCTTGTTTTTTATAAGCAAAAAGCGTCTTGAACCGTTTATATCCCTAAATACGACAGCCCCGCACGAACTTTCGTACAGACATTCAAGCGTATATTTTGAATCCCTTTCATAAAAGGCAATTCTCTCATCTATATCATGATTGATATAGCGTGATTTTTTAGGTGCGACGACAATGTAATTGGGGCGCTTGTCGGGATGTCTCACGACAGCTATAATGCGACCCTCAAAAATCTTAACAGGGTGACTAATGCCCAGTATACACGCAGAATAGATAAACGCGCGTTTTTCTGTTTTTACTTCGGCTATACCGAAATTCAACTGATATCTGAGATTCAGTCTCGAGTCAAAATAATTGCAGGGCTTCGTCACACGCACACGAACGTTCTTACCCAACATAATTATTTCTTCCATTCATAGATAAACTGATATAATTATACCTAAAAAAGGTTCATACTTCAATACATTTTCAATAATATGTTGAAAAGAATTGTTTTTTCTGAAAATTAATACAAAAAGCGCGGTCGAATCGTCAACCGCGCCGTTAATTATTACAAACAGAGTTTATAAAAATTTTAATTACTGCAAACAGTGTTTACAAAAATTAAAATTATTTCTTCTTCTCCCAGCCATCAAAGATTTCGTCGAACTTATAAACATTGTTCTCTTCCTTAGTATGGTTTGTATACCATACCTGAGCGAAGAACGGGTTTGTTCTCGCAATCTCGTCATAATGCCATTCCTTTACGGGGAGATAGCACTCCGTGCACCAGTGTCCTCCCAAGAGAATAAGATTCGGACTTGCTTCAAACTCCGCACCACAGGTGCCGCACTTCCATTTAAGTTTGGTTGAAAGGTCGCCCTTTTTCATGCTCTTGCTCAGGCACTTACCGCCTCTGAACTCAGCAGCCTTCTTCATATCCTCAATATCAAGCTCGCTTAAAGGCTTGCTCTCGTCATAGCCGTGATCAAGAAGATAATTTGAAGAATCCGATATATCCTTATCGGGACTCTTTAATTCAAAATTATCCCATGAACTGCCGATACGATACCAATCGGTAAGCGTACCGTAATATGCGCTGATTCTGACGGGATCCTTCTTTGCAATCCAGTCGAGAGTACCCCACTTGGGAGTCATTGCAATCTTCTTCATGAAAGGCTTTGCGCATGCGGCAATAAACTTCTTTGTCGGGATATACTTCGGAAGTCTGAAATAAAATTCACACTCCGAAGCCATTCTGTCAAAGTAGTCCTTAACAGGCATGTTTTCACGGAAATGAAGATATTCCTCAAGCTTATCGGAGTCGGCATAATACTGACCGTGGAAGTTTTTAAGCGTGAACCAGTCGGGGTCGAAAAGCCCTTTGGGAGAACCGAGACCGATACAGCCTAACAAAAGCTCCTCAAACTCAAAGTTTGTAAGACGGTACTGCTTGCCAGAACCGATGTTATAATACTTCTGCCAAAACTCCTCGGGAAGATTCTCTTCCGTAACAAGATTGCACATAAGTCTTCCGCTGTCCTCTACGGTCGCCCATTCGAGCATGCCGTTAAGCGGTACGTGGTACATAATAGGCTCCATGTTATGAAGTATTGCGGGATAAAGAATACCCGACTGACGCATAACAACCCAATGCTTAATTCCGCTCTCTACAAAAACTCTCTCCGCCATTACTTTTGAAATAGCGTAATGGTCGTATACGGAAACCTTAATCGGGTCGCCGCAGCGTCCCCAGTGAATGGGATAGTTTCTGTCGCCCGTTTCGGCAACCGAACCTATGTAGCAGACCTTAATATCGTCCTTGTTGGGCTGTGAAAGAACAGCCTTGCAAATGTTCTCGGCAGCTCCTACGTTTACCTTACGGGTCGAGTAGGGTTTGTAGTCCGCGGCGGGAGAAACCATTCCGCCAATATGAAGAATATAATCACTTCCCGTTACGCCCTCAAGAATTGCGTCGTAATCAAGAAAATCGCCCCAAACGATTTTAACATTTGGATAGAGCATGTACTTTTTAAGCTTTTCAAGGTTTTTCTCACTGCGACGAGCAAGAACCTTAACGGTTACATCGTCATGCTTAATAAGTTCCTGAAACGCGGCCCAGCCCATAGTGCCGGTTCCGCCGGTAAGAAATACTGTTTTTTTGGCAGCCATAATAAACTCCTTTTATTTTATTTTGTTACTCCTTTTAATTTTATCATTAAAGCTTTTTTTTTGATTAATTATATATAAAATCATAATGTACAATTTGTAAACTTTTATTTAACGTAATATTAACTCAAAAACAAATTATCCGTTTTCTCTTACTTCGTCACAGATGTGTTCAATAAATTCATAGTACGGCATAAGAAAATCAAACGATTGGACAATAAAATCCTTTATTTCATGAGAATAAAACAATTCATCGTATTCGCTTCCCGTCGTTATATACAGTTCCTTCTTGTTAAGCCATGCGTTTAAAAGCTCCCCTGCGTCACCCTTGCTTCTTTTATACTCATTTCCGCCGAGAATAAATATTTTGCTTTCGGAAATTTTTTCAGCTAAAGGCGTTATTTTTTCCGGCTCGTTCAGTATTATATCGCGGTATCTTAGCATAACAGTCTGCGGAGCCTTGAATATACCGCATCCGACGCTCCAGCCCTCGGGAGAGAGACTGAAATAAAACGACGGTCTGTCATATTCGCCCGCGTAAGCGTTATATATCGAAAACCACATGTGATCCTTATACGGTCCGAACGGCGACGGACGGCGAAGATCGCGGTTTATCCGCGAAATATGCAGGTCAAAAACATGCGAGGTATACGTGTCGTTCATATAATTATACACTTCGTTCGCAAGTTCCTTGAACGGAGTCTGCAAACATCTTTTATATAAATCCCTGTGTTCATCAAACCACGGCTTATTATTGTTAAAACGTAAGTCCCAAAGAAATTCGGGCAGTTCTTTAGAGAAATTTTCAAACATCTTTCCTCACCCCGAAATATAATATCAGCATTAAAAAGTTTTGTCAAACGGTATTGTAATTATAATATATCTGTTGTAAAATAGAGTTGTAAAAACATTTTGCCCGACGGAGGTGTTTATTATGTGGTTAGAAGTTATAGTCATTTTAATTAAAATTATTCAGTTTATCGCAAAAATTATTAATTCCTCAGAAAAACCGAGCGAGAAAAAATAAGATTTATAAAATAGCAAAACCGCGGGGCTGTTCGGAAACGAACAGCCCCGTTATCATATTTAATTCAGTTCTTTATCTGTTTTCTTTTGAAAATTACAAACGCCAGCGTGTAGAACACTGCGGAACATATCGTCACAACAACGGCTCCTGCAATGGGATTAAATACCGTCTGAACCGAAGCGGTGTAACCGTTGTACAAAGCGTTATAGTCAATCGAATTTTCGAGATAGAACGACATGTCAAGATAAGGAATCGGCGTATATTCGAGGAATCCGTTTAACGCTATATTTATCTCGTTGAAAATTGCGTTCGCGCATACGTCCGCAATCTGAACCATGTTGGAAAGCGTGACGGCAAGCACTCCGCCTTTTGTAAACAGTACGGAAAGGAATATCGAGAACGATATCATTACGTTTACAGAGAACAATGAAAGTATACACTTAAACAATGCAAGAACAACGGACGAAATCGCGTACGCTTTACCCGAAAAGTGAACCATTACGGTTTTTGCAAACAGGTTTTTCGTTTCGCACAGTCCCATATTCAGCGCGCTCATTACAACGAATGAAACAAGCATGAGTCCCGCGCCGAAGAAAAATACGGAAAGTATTTTTGAAAGAAGAATCTTGCTTCTGCTTCTCGGTCTTATCAGCAGTAATCTTATAGAGCCCGATATAAATTCGTTTGACATCGTAGTTCCCGCCATAACAATCATAAACAGACAGATAACGACGTTTACAATCTTTATATGCGTAGAAAGATACTCGCTTGCGGATTTTGCATCGTTGCCGGATATGGGTATATTCTTTTCAAATGAATACTTTATCGCGGCAATCGCGTTATTTGCTGTTTTTACGGCAGGTTCATAAGAGAGAACATATCGGTGATAACTCTTGTAGTTTTCCGCATAATCTTTCTTATAAATATCCTCGTCATAAATAACATTGGTGCTTAATGAATTGGCTGCAACTGTAAGGGTGTTTTTTACTTCCGTATAATGCCAGTCGTCGACCTCATACTTGCCCGCAAGAAGCTGTTGATATCCCCAAAGGAGTACGTTTTTGCTTTCATATACGGCGTTTGCGTCGGCTAAAATTTTCTTGTCGTCGACAGTCTTTGTTTTATTATAACGAGCCTGCGCATCGTCAAGAGCCTGTTTCGCTGTTTTTACTTCATCCTGAGCAACCTTAACAAGATTTTCATATTTCTTTACAATCGAAGCCGACTTGATATAATTTGCGACATTTTCCTTATTCTTTTTAGCCTGATCGCGGAGCTTTTCGTATTCTTCTTTTGAAAGTCCCTCATAAGTAAAAGAATTTCCGTCTTCATCCGTTTCGGGGATGTCGGGGTTTTCGGTAATTGCAGATAAATCGGATACATCAGTTGTGTTATAATCAAATCCGGAATATTCGTTTGAATAAATAGCCTCATAAAAATACGATTCAACATCGGAATACGATATTTCGCCTTTTGCAAGAATATCAAAGGCTTTCTCTCTCGCGCAGTAGTACATGGCGTACGCATTATAATACGCTTCATAACGCCAGTCATCTTTCGAAATTGAATTTTTGCTGAAAAAATCCGAAGCCTCAGCGTAACAGCCGTAATAGGCTTTTTCAATGGGTCTTTCGGCATAATTATAATAATAATCCTCTTCCCATGAAATATCGTCGCTTCTTTTTTCGTCAATTTTATCGTTTATAAAGAATCCCGTCGGCAAAGCGATGGAAGCGACAAGAATTAAGATAACAAAAACTTTGAAATAAACGGCTTTACCGGTCTTTACAAGTTCATTTTTTACAAGGTTTCCTAAGCCTTTCATACTCCTACGCCTCCCGGTACGTTATGCGAGGTTTTTTCCATATACGCGTCCTCAAGCGTTTTCATTTTGGGAATGAGAGCATAAAGCGTAATTCCCTGTTCTACGAGAGAATTAACGAATCCGGGAACATCCGATTTTTTCAGCATAACCGCGATATGTCCGTTTTCATGCACGGTGAACGGCATGTTCTTCATATTAAGCAACATTCCTATGTCGCTGTCGCCGCAGTCAAGCTCGTATTCAACCGCCTCGTTTTCGGAAACGTTCCTTATTTCAGATAACGTTCTGATATCGACGATTTTACCTCTGTCGAGAATGGCAATTCTGTCGCACATCAGGTCAAGCTCAGCCAGCATATGCGACGAAACGAGTACCGAGCATGCGTTCTCCCTTGTAATTTTCTTAAAAATATCTCTCAACTGCTTGATTCCGTCCGGATCAAGTCCGTTTGTAGGCTCGTCAAGCACAAGCAGTTTGGGATTATGAAGCATTGCCTGGGCAATACCGAGTCTCTGTCTCATACCGAGCGAATATTTTGAAATCTTATCGTCGATTCTTGCCTCAAGACCTACTGTTTTAATAACCTCGTCAAGTCTTGAATCGGGAATATTATCATACATCCTCTTATACTGCATCAGATTTTCTCTGCCGGTGAGATATTTGTACATTTCGGGATTTTCGATAATACCTCCGATATGTTTGACGGCATTTTCAAAATCCGTCATTACGTTTCTTCCGCAAACGATAATCTGCCCCTCGTCAACGCTTAATAAACCGAGAATCATTTTTATTGTCGTTGTCTTACCGGAGCCGTTGGGACCTAAGAAGCCGAAAATTTCGCCCTCGTTTACGGAAAATGTGATACCGTTGAGTATGGTTTTTTTATTAAGAGTTTTACAAACATTATTAATTTCAAGAACAGATGAAGCCATACCCTTAAACCTCCTATACTATCTGGAATATGTAAAATTTCAGATAATCCGTCTCGGGAACATTCCAGAGAATCGGATGATCGCAAGATTGCTGACGGTGTTCAATCTGCCTTAACGAAACTCCCGCGTCGGCGGCGGCTTCATGAAGCATTTTTTTAAACAGTCCGTCCGTCATAAAGTGAGAACACGAACATGTTGCAAGATATCCTCCGCGAGGCAAAACCTTCATAGCTCTGACGTTAATATCCTTATAGCCCTTATATGCGTTTGCAACGGTCGAATTGCTTTTTGTAAATGCGGGCGGGTCGAGAATAATATAATCATAACCGCATTTGCCTTTTAAACTCATTTGAGTAAGCATGTCAAAAACGTCCGTACATACAAACGACATGTTCTTTTCAAGAGAATTAAGCTTTGCGTTTGCCTTTGCCATGGCAAGCGCGTCGGACGATATATCGACTGCGGTAACGCACTCAGCTCCGGCTTTAGCACAGTTTAACGCAAACGAACCGGTATGAGTAAAACAGTCAAGAACTCTTTTCCCGCAGGCAATTTTTGCCGCAGCAGAACGATTGTACTTCTGGTCAAGAAAGAATCCCGTTTTCTGTCCGTTAATAAAATCAACGCAGTATTTAATCGAATTCTCCGTTATAACAACCGTACCGGGAATGTCGTCACGCGTTATATCGCTGTGCCAAAAATCTTTGTATCGTTCAAGTCCCTCTTTACTCCTTGTCGCGGCGTCGTTTCTTTCGTAAACCGCGTCTATTTTTTCACCGCGTTCACGAAGCGCATTAACAAGAAGAGCAAAAATCATGTTTTTTCTGACCTCGATGCCGCAGCTTAAAACCTGTGCGACAAGAACGTTTGAAAATCTATCAACAATAAGTCCCGGAAAACCGTCCGAGTCACCGAAAATCAGTCTGCAGCATTTAAAATCGTGATTCATAACGGTTTTTCTGTAATCAAGACAGTAGTTGACGCGTCTTTCAAAGAATGCCTCATCGAATTTATCGTTTGCATTTCTTGAAATAATGCGTACGCGAATCTTTGATGAATCGTTTACAAATCCGCTTCCGAGATAACGTCCCTTTTGACTTCTGACATCGACAATATCGCCGTTTTTATACTCTCCTGTTATTTCCGTCACCTCGTCGGTATAAACCCACGGATGCCCGTTTTTTATGCTCTTTTCCGCTTTCTGAGAAACGGTAAGAAACGCATAAGGTCTTGTCATGCTGTATTCTCCTTACAACTTGAATTATATTGATTTACAAATAATTTGCAACAGGTATCATAATATCTTAATGAATCTTAAAAGTAATTTAATGAGATTATACAGAAATAATAAAAACCGCGCCCGTTTCCCGTCGGAATCAGGCGCGGATTGGCATAACCCGATTAAATTTATAATCAGATTGAAATTTCAAGCGCAGTCTTGTAAAGCTCAAGATCTATCTGCTTTTTCATGTTAAGAGCCTCGTAGATATCATAATCTACAATCTCATCCTTTTTATTAGCAACGACTCTGTTTCCGATACCGTCCATAAGAAGATGTACGGCACGAGAACCCATCTGACTGCCGAGAACTCTGTCCTTAACCGAAGGCGAACCGCCTCTCTGTACATGACCGAGAATTGTGGCACGACTTTCAACGCCTGTTTTCTCCTGTATGAGCTTTGCAAGGTCGGATACTCCGCCGATACCCTCCGCAACCATTATAATGAAATGCTTCTTGCCCGTTTTCTGCGTACGTCTCATTCTGTCGATAACATCCTTTTCGATATCAAAGGGAACTTCGGGTATAAGAATAGACGTTGCACCGATAGCGATACCGGCGTTAAGAGCAAGATAACCCGCTCTTCTGCCCATAACCTCGACAACCGAACATCTATCGTGCGATTCCGTAGTATCTCTGATTCTGTCGACCATATCCATAATGGTATTAAGAGCCGTATCATATCCGATGGTATAATCACAGCATGCGATATCATTATCAATCGTTCCGGGAATACCTATGCAGGGAATGCCCTTCAACGAAAGATCCCTTGCTCCTCTGAACGAACCGTCGCCGCCTATAACAACTATACCCTCGATACCGTTTTCCTTACAAACCTCGACAGCCTTATCAAGACCTGCCTCTGTCTGAAATTCGGGGCTTCTTGCAGAGTAAAGCATTGTGCCTCCTCTGTGGATTATATCAGAAACGGAGCGAATGTTCATTTTTTCCATATCGCCCTTCATAAGACCGTTATATCCCCTGCGAATACCCAGAACTTCCATATCGTTTTCGCAGGCTGTTCTTACGACCGCCCTGATGGCGGCATTCATACCGGGAGCGTCGCCGCCGCTTGTAAGAACTGCAATTTTATTCATAACAGAGATACCTCCAAAAAATTCTTTGTATAAAATTCTAATATTTTTATAAAAAATAGTCAATATATTATTCGTCTAAAATTTACACGGTTCAACTATTTTTTCAGTACAACATTACCCGTTCCGAGTATTTTTTTGAGCTCGTCAATAAGAGACTCATTTATGTCAACCGCAATACCGCAGTTCATCTGATATTTTTTTGTATCGTTAAAATAGAAATGAACGGGAGTCATTCCGTTGAAAATTCTTAAAAGATTGACGGTTTTTTTAACTTCCTCACAGTTTTTGGTCGGAACTCTCAGGAACAGACCGTTATTTCTGCCGTTTGAACTACCGGCGGAATTATGACAAACACGGTTTGCCGGCTGTTCGGGTCGCGGCGAGGTACGTGAATAATCATATGAATTTCCAACGCTCTCAGCCCCGGCCGCCAAGGGGATATTCCTCTTTATCGGCGTGTATTCCGGCGGAGGCGGAGCATTTTTGACATTTTTAGCCTGTTCCGGAGACGGCGCAAGAGCAATCTCATCAAGAGTCATTTTCGGATCTTCATCGTCGCTCAATTCGAGCCTGCCGGAAATTTCAACAATATTATCCTCTTTCAGAAGCTCCGCATACTGCATAAATTTTTTCGGAAATACAATCAAATTAATCATACCCGTGACATCCTCAGCTTGCAGAAATGCCATTGTAGTATCGGATTTCGTTATTTTTTTTCTTATAGACGACAAAATAGCCACTATTTTAACTTTTTGTCCCGAATGATACATCGAATGCTTATCGTTAACATCGCATTCAAGCAAGTCGGAAATTTTTGCTGCATGAACTCTGCGTGAATAATCCTTATAATCCGTCATTGGGTGACCCGACATATATATACCCGTAGAATCCTTTTCAAACTGCAAAAGCTCCTTGTCCGAAAATTCGGGCAGATTCGGAGCGGGCGGTTCGCTTGATTTGGCAAGCTCTGCGCTCATCTCGAAAAATCCCATCTGCCCCGTGACGCTGGTTTTCTTTTCGCCCTCGAGACTTTCAATTACCGCGCCGAGCATCTCCGTCATCTGCCGTCTGTTTGTGGAAAATCCGTCAAGCGCACCCGCCTTTATAATATTCTCAACGCTTCGTCTGTTAAAGTCCTTACCGTAGGTTCTTTTACAGAAATTATAAAACGATGAATAATCTCCGCCTCTCTGATGCTCTTCTATAACAAGGTCGATAAAGCTTTCACTGACGTTTTTTATTGCAAGCAGTCCGAAACGAACGTTATTTCCCTCAACGGTAAACGAACGCTCCGAATGGTTAACATGCGGAGGAAGAACCTCAATGCCGAGGTTTGCGCATTCCGCAATATAGAGAACTACCTTATCGGTATTAGAAAGAACGCTTGTAAGCATAGCGGCCATAAATTCGCACGGATAATGTTTTCTGAGCCACGCGGTCTGATACGTAACGTAAGCATATGCCGCCGAATGCGATTTGTTAAAAGCATATGAAGCAAATGAAGCCATATCATCAAATATCTTATTTGCTGCTTCTTCCGAAATTCCGCGCTTTATACATCCGTCGCACTTTGAGCCTCCGTCCGTGCCGTCGGAACCGTAAAGGAAAAATTTACGCTGCTGGGCAAGAACGTCAGCCTGCTTTTTTGCTACGGCACGGCGAACCATATCGGACGCGCCGAGCGAATATCCCGCAAGATCGCGGAATATCTGCATAACCTGCTCCTGATAAACGATACATCCGCACGTAACGTCGAGTATCGGTTTTAACAACGGGGTCGCATATTTAATATTCTCAGGATGTTTTCTGTTTTCAAGGTACGCGGGAATAAAATCCATGGGACCGGGACGGTACAGAGCAATAACAGCTATAATATCTTCCAAATTCTTCGGGTGCATGTTTATCATAAGCGCCCTGATGCCCGCGGATTCGCACTGGAACACACAGCTTGTGCCTCCGGCGGCAAGCATATCGTATGTTTCGCTGTCCTCAACGTCTATTGCGTAAACGTCAAAGTCCGGGTCTTTTTTCTTAATAAGCTTTTCGCAGTCGGTTACAACGGTAAGGGTACGAAGCCCCAAAAAGTCCATTTTAAGAAGTCCGAGCTTTTCGACCCAGCCTTTGTAATACTGTGTGACAATTGAATTATCGGATTTAAACAAGGGAACGTATTCATCGACAGGAAGCCGGCTTATAACGACTCCGCATGCATGCATACCCGTATTTCTCGGCATACCCTCTATTTTCATCGCTATATTAACAAGATTTGTTATCTGAGGGTCGGATTCGTACAGTTTTTTAAAATCCTGCGAGGAGTCAAGAGCTTTTTGAATCGTCATTCCGAGTTCCTGGGGAATCTCCTTTTGAAGCTGCTGAGTAATACTGAGAGGAACGCCCAAAACCCTGCCGACGTCACGCACGGCACCTTTTGCCGCCATTGTACCGAACGTCGCTATCTGCGCAACATGGTCCGCTCCGTAACGACGTTTAACATATTCGATAACCTCAGGTCTTCTCACGTAACAGAAATCGATATCGAAGTCGGGCATGCTGACTCGCTCGGGATTCAGGAATCGCTCGAACAGCAGATTATAACGCATCGGGTCAATGTTGGTAATTCCTACGCAGTAAGCACAAATGCTGCCCGCACCCGAACCTCGTCCGGGACCTACGGGAATACCGACCGAGCGGGCATAATTTATATAATCCCAAACTATAAGGAAGTAATCGATAAACCCCATCTGATTGATTATTCCAAGCTCGTAATCCATTCGTTCCTTATATTCCTCGGGCGGATCTTTATATCTTTTCTTAAATCCTTCATAACATAAATTTTTAAAATATTCGTAATGATCCTGATTATCGGGAACTTCATACAAAGGAAGCTTTATATCTCCGAATACAAAGTCAAAATTACACCGCTCGGCAATTTTATTCGTATTTTCTATAGCTTCGGGAACATATGAAAAAAGCTCGGCCATTTCATCTCCCGTTTTAACATAGAACTCCTCAGTAGAAAAGCCCATTCCGGTGTCTTCGTTAATAGTATGCTTCGTACCTATACAGATAAGAATTTTTTGAATCTCCGCGTCCTCTTTCTTTATATAATGCGCGTCGTTCGTGCACACGAGAGGGATACCGGTTTCACGAGCTATTCTTATAATATCGGGATTTGTTTTTTTCTGTTCTTCAAGTCCGTGATCCTGTATTTCAAGAAAATAATTTCCCTGTCCGAAAATACTGTTGTACCACAAAGCGGTCTGTTTTGCCTGTTCGTACTCATTTTTCATAAGAGCGCGCGGAATTTCGCCCGCAAGGCACGCGGACAGGCAGATAATACCCTCGTGATACTGCTCCAACAGTTCGTGATCTATTCTCGGCTTGGTATAGAAACCCTCCACCCAGGCTTTTGAAACAAGCTTTATAAGATTTTTATATCCCGTTTCGTTTTCGGCAAGCAAAACGAGATGAAAACGCTCCGAATCGATTCCGTGAACCTTATCAAATCTCGAACGCGGAGCAACATAGACCTCGCATCCTATGATCGGCTTAAGCCCCATCGCTTTAGCCTGAACATAAAAATCCACGCATCCGTACATTACGCCGTGGTCGGTTATTGCGATAGCCTTCTGTCCGATATCCTTGACATGCTGTAAGAGAGGTTTGATTCTACACGCGCCGTCAAGCAAGCTGTATTCGGTATGTATATGCAAGTGTGTAAATTCTGTCATTTTATTTTCCTTATATTAATATCATTCGCTGACTGAACGTTTGACAGCCTTAAGCCTCTTCATAACGTCGTTCGCGCCCTTACCGAAGTAGTCATGAAGAATTTTATACTCATCAAATAATTTATCATAAATCTTAACGTTTTCTTCATTTGGCATATAAACGGTATCAAGAACCTTGCCCATTACGCATGCCGCGTCATAAACGGAATCGTAACCGCCGCTGTTTGCGCCTGCGGCAACCGCGCCGAATATCGCAGAGCCGAGAGCGCCGCCCTGGTCGGACGCTGCAATTTTTATCGGCATATTGATAATATCGGCATATATCTGCATAGTCATGGGATCTTTTTTTGCAATACCGCCTGCAGCATAAAATTCATGCACGTCAACGTCAAATTCTCTAAATTTTTCGATAATCATTCTTGTGCCGAACGCTGTCGCTTCGATTAATGCCCTGTACATTTCCTCAGGCTTCGTAAGAAGTGTCATTCCGAGCATCATACCCGTCAAATCATAATCGACAAGACATGAACGATTGCCGTTCCACCAGTCGAGAGCAATAAGACCCGATTCTCCGGGTTTTAATTTCTCAGCTTTTGAACGGAGGTATTTATGTATATTAACGCCCTGCTTTTTCGCTTCAAGAGTATATTCAGCCGGTACGCAGTTTTCAATAAACCACTGAAAATGGTCGCCTACGCACGCCTGTCCGGCTTCATAACCGAAAAATCCGGGAAGTATTCCGTCCTCAACGACCCCGCACATGCCGTCAACCTGTTTTTCCGTTTTTCCCAAAAGCATATGACATGTTGACGTACCCATAATTGCAAGCATTTTTCCCTCTTGAGCAATTCCTGCGGCAGGTACAAAAACATGAGCGTCGATGATAGCGGCAGCAACGGCAATTCCCGGTTTAAGTCCGAGTTTTGCAGCCATATCGACTGTTAACTCTCCGGCTTTAGTGCCGACGGGGCTAATAGTTTTACCGAGCTTATCGGTAATATTTTCAAGTCTTTTATCAAGAGCTTTAAAGAAATCGGAAGACGGGTAACCCGTATTTTTATTCCACATCTCTTTATATCCCGCACAGCATGCGTTTCGGTTCTCATGCCCGGTCAGCTTCCATACAATCCAATCGGCGGCTTCTATAAAAATATCCGCTTCGTCATAAATTTCGGGAGCTTCGTCAAGAACCTGCCATATTTTAGGCACAGCCCACTCGGAGGAAACCTTTCCGCCGTAGTTTTTAAGCCATTTTTCTCCCCTTGCCGACGCAATTTCATTTATTTTGTCAGCCTGTTTCTGCGCGGCATGATGCTTCCAAAGCTTAACATATGCATGGGGTTCGTCTTTATATTTATCGATAAAGCACAAAGGCGTTGAATCTTTTTTCGCGGGAAGAATCGTACACGCCGTGAAATCAAGACCGATTCCGATAATGTCGTCGGGCAAAACTCCGCTTTTTCCGATAACCTCGGGAATTGCAGAATATAAAACGTCAAGATAATCCTGGGGATGCTGCAACGCCCAGTCCATACCCAATTTTTTTCCGTTCGGCAGACGCTCGTCCATGACGCCATGGGGATAATCGAGAACGGCGGAATCAAGCTCCTCTCCCGTCTCTGTATTTACAAGCATTGCTCTGCCGGAAAGCGTACCGTAATCAACGCCTATTGTATATTTAGCCACAAAAACACCTCATATTTTTATTCGGTCAAAATAACCTATTATAATTTAATTATATAATATACCATTTTTCGTTCAAATTCAATAATAAAGACGAAAAAAGAGACTTCCCGAAAGAAATCTCTTTTTTAATAATTTTTCGTTTGTAAATTATTATTTACCTGTAATCCTTGAAAAAATTTCATTGAAAAGCATACCGAGAGATTTAAAGAACATCATAAATTTATCCTTTGCAAGCTCTGAACCGGTTTTCTGCTCCTGAACGTCAACATATCTTACTCTGTATGTTTCATACGTTGAAAGATCGCTTTCGTCGAGAGTAATAACGCCGTAGCCTCTCACCTCGTCGTTACCGTATGACTGGTATGACATTCCGGGCATCTGAGTAAATTTAACACCCTCATACTCTCCGTCAAAAGAATTTGCATGGTCGTGTCCGGTTACGATGCCGAGAACATGTCCGTTTTCCTTAAGAGCCGTAAACTCTCCGTGATTCGAGTTGGGAGGGCAGGGCCATTCAAGAAGGCTGCCCGAAGCAAGCTCGTTAAGCTTAAGATTGTAATTGACTCCGAGATAATTTTTTCCTGTTTCCTCAGTTGTACTCTCAATGCATTCGTATACTTCGGGTACAACTATATGCTGGAAAACAATACTGTTTACGTCCTTTCCCGCTTCAGCCTTAATTGCCTCATATTCATTTTTAAACCATTCAATCTGATCCTCATGAACATAATCATAACCGCCGTTAACCTCGTCGTACATATTCGAGTCAATTATCCAGAAATTGAACGCAATATCATCCGACGCGGAAGCATAAAGAGGAATGGAACAGGTTCCGAAACCGGTAAGCTCCGGTACGGGATTCGTTGTAAGACAAAGGTTTCCGCCGACTCTTAAATAGTTGTTGTGCATAACCTCTTTTTTGCAGTGCTCGCCGTCGTGATTGCCGTATGTATAGGCAAAAGGAATGCTACGCTCGACAACAGGCTCTAAGATATGTCTTATCGCAACAGCGTTAAGCATTGTTCCGCCCTGGCTGACATTATCGCCGGTAAATACTGCAAAATCGGGTTTTTCCGTATCGAGAGCATAATTAATCATATCTATCATTCTCTGATCGGGAAAGAAATCATCCTGAGTATCGGCAAAAACAACAATTTTGAATTTACCGTCGTCATTAAACTTGAGCGCAGTTGACTGGGAATCGAACGACGCAAAAGCCGTGCTGAAACAGCAAACGGTCATGAGAACCGCCAATATAGCCGAAACGGCGATTTTTAATGTCTTTTTCATAGGACACACTCCTAAATTCATAATGTATTATTTTATCATAAAAAATACTGAAATTCCACTGTGTTTTTATGAATACGTGTAAAATTTTATATTATCAATTTATGCAAAAAGTAAAACCTGAGCATTACAATAACAAAAAAGTCGCCAAATGCACGGGAGTTTAACCCTTCAAGAACCGAAAAAGTATTGCAAAGCCTTTAAACGGATTTATTTTTTCCGATAAAAAACGTCCCCCGCCGACTTCATTTTCCGTCAGCGGGAGTTAAAATTTTTTTACATTATTCTATTTTAAAATCATTTCTATTCTGTTAATACAAATAATTAACCGTCTTTACGGCTTTGCCGTCTTTTACATACACTCTGGGCACGCGTCTTGCAACTCTGCACGGAAGTTCGTAGTTAAACGAATGCGCGCTTTCGCTGACTTCCTCCATGGACAGTTCGTTTTCCCCCTGTTTTCCGACAAGTACGACCTCGTCCCCGATTTCACAGTCTATATCGGTTACATTAACCATAAACTGATCCATGCATACTCTGCCGATTATATCGGCAAATTTACCGTTAATCAGAACTCTTCCGATATTTGAAAGACAGCGTGGATAACCGTCGGCATATCCGACCGGAATTGTAGCAACGCACGTAGGCTTTGTCGTTTTAAATGTTCCGCCGTAGGAGATTTCTCTGCCAGCTTCAAGCGTTTTTATGTGCGAAATTCTTGTTTTCCAACTCATAACGGGTTTAATATCGAGCTTTGCACGGTCAACTTCGTTCGACGGGTAAAGACCATAGAGGATGATACCCATTCTGCACATATCGAAAAACTCTGTAAAGTTCATTATGCCTGCGCTGTTGTTAAGATGCTTTACGGGGATATTAATACCCCTTTTTTCAAGCATTGCAATAAACTGTTTATATTTTTCTCTCTGGGCTTCAGCTTTGGACAAATCGGCTTCATCCGCAGTTGCAAAATGAGAAAACAGACCTTCCGCCTTAATATTCGGAAGTTTGACAATTTCGGCGCAAATATCCGCGCTTTTATCTGTTATCTGAAACCCTATACGGCTCATGCCCGTATCTATTGCAAAATGAAAATTCGCAATCCTGCCCTGCTTTAGAGCTTCGTCGGATAGCGCTTTCGCGTCGTCAATTGAAAAAACAGGTATTCTGATATCATATTTTACAACTTTATCATAATCCCAGGGGAAAACTCTGCCCAGTACAAGAACGGGCGTTTTAATTTGAGCGTTTTTAAGCTCAACGGCCTCCTCGATACAGGCGACTCCGAAAAAATCGCACTTATTATCAAGAAATCTGCCTATTTCAACCGCGCCGTGACCGTATGCATCAGCTTTTATAACGCCTAAAAGTTTTACTCCGTCGGGAAGTTTCGCCCTTGTATTTTCATAATTACATTCAACTGCGTCAAGGCTGATTTCCGCATATGTTCTGAGGTTCATCATATTATAACCTCGGAAAGAGGAGCCGTCTTTATACCGTTTTCTTCAAATGCTTTATTGAGTGCGCGGACAAAGTCGAGGGCCTTCTCTCCGTCGCCGTGAACACATACGGAATGCGCCTCTATATCGATATCTTCACCCGTATACGACGTAACCTTACCCTCTTTTATCATCCTGATAACCCTGTTTATAGCTTCGTTTTCATCCGTAATCATAGAACCTTCGAGCTTTCTCGCTCTTAATGTTCCGTCGGATTCATATGCTCTGTCGGCAAAAACTTCACTTGCGTATTTTATCCCCTTGGCCTTAGCTGCTTTAATCATTTCCGAACCGGAAAGAGCAAGCAGAATAAGTGAATCGTCATAGTCTTTCACCGCGTCCGCTATCGCATTTGAAAGCTCCTTATTCTTTGCCGCCATATTGTACATCGCTCCGTGCGGTTTTACATGACTCATTTTAACCCCGCTCGCCTCAGCAAACGCGCCGAGTGCGCCGAGCTGATACAGCGTATATTCGTAAACCTGTTCGCTCGTTACATCCATATTGGTTCTGCCGAAATTCTCTCTGTCGGGATACCCCGGATGCGCACCGAAAGAAACCGAATTTGCCTTACACAGCCCGACTGTCTTTTTCATAAGAGCGCAGTCCCCTGCATGAAATCCGCATGCAATATTTGCGCTTGTGATAAGAGGAATGATATCCGCGTCAAATAACGCGCCCTCACCGAGATCGGAGTTTAAATCAATCTTATACATAAAATCACCTTATTATATATCAGTATTTAAGACTCGAATTTTTAACGTCTGTAATAAACATGTGTCCCGGCGCATGAGTTATCGCAATCGGCGGCTTAGTCTGCATTATAACGTTCTGAGGCGTAACTCCGCACGCCCAGAATACGGGCGTTTCACCTTTATTAACGGTAACAGAGTCACCGTAATCGGGCTTTGCAACATCCCTGATTCCGATTGATTCGGGATTACCTATCTGAACAGGCGCGCCGTGAACTCTCGGCATTGCCGCTGTAACGTTGACGCTTTTTACGACAAGCTCGTCGGGAATCGGGCGCATGGAAACGACCATATTTCCGTGAAATTTACCCGCGGACCGTAATTCAATATTTGTATTGAACATCGGAACGTTTCTGCCCTCTTGGATATGCCTTACGGGAATATCGGCTTCCAAAAGCTCGCTTTCAAAGCTGAAAGAACATCCGATAAGAAAATATACATAGTCATTCTGCCAATATTCGGATATGTCGGTTACTTCCTTTTCGAGGACTCCGTTTTTCCAAATTCTGTATTTCGGAAAATCCTTGCATATATCTCCGCCGTCAGCCATCGTTTTTATCTCTCTGCTTCCGACATCACCGACCTCCAAAACCGGACACGGTTTAGGATTTCTCATACAGAACAGCAGAAAATCAAAAGCGTATTCCTTCGGCAGTATACAGAGGTTTGCCTGCGCGTAACCGTTGCACATCCCAGAGGTCTGAAAATCTATTTTACCCTCGCGGATAAGTTTTTTTACATCCTGAGGGTGCATTGACGAATAATCCATAATTTATCTCCCCGCAAGTTTTTCAAAATATTTCTTTTCTTTTTTTACTGCTTTTTCCGCTTGTTTAACGTTTATGATATCGAACGTTATTTTATCATACGGTCTTACCTGAGCAAGCTTCGGCAAATCAACGCTTACAACCGACGCGATTTTCGCATAACCTCCGGTAGTCTGATGATCCGCCATAAGAATTATCGGCATACCGCTTCTGGCAATCTGAATCGAACCGAACGTAATACCGTCGGATATTATATCCATTCCGTTTTTGCCTCTCAAAGCGATACCGCAAAGACGTATGCCCATTCTGTCAAGATCGGGAGTTACTGTATAAATCTGTTTTGAGAAAAATTTCAAATCGACATCTGTAAACATATCGTCCTGCGGACCTAAAACAACTCTGACCTTTATATGGTCGGGATATTCGCATCTCTCTGCGGTTTTTGTCATATCGGGTTCAAAGGAACATTTGCCGATTTTAATCTTATCGCCGGTTTTCAGTTTTCTGCCCTCATAACCGCCAGTTTTTATTTTTAAATTCGTTGAAGCGCTCCCCATAACATACGGAACGTCTATTCCTCCGGAAACACCCAAATAACATCTCATTCCGGACTTTGCCGCGCCGATTTGCAGAATCGATCCAGCCTCCGCTTTATACGGCTTATTGTTTTCAATCGGTTTTCCGTTCAGCTTCGGCAAAAAATCTCCGCCCGAAAGACAAAACACATGAGAATCTAAAAATTTAGCCGTTAATCCGAACATGGTCATCTCAATGACAGGAGCGAACAAATTGTTTGCGCACAACGCGTTTACGGTTTTCATCGAATGTGAATCCATTGCGCCCGACTGAGTAAAACCGTTTTTCATAACGCCGAAACGTCCCGCATCCTGAACCGTCGAAAGCATACCGCCGTTTATAATTTCAATCATAAGCGCGCCTCCCGAATCTCAGGTTTATACGTTCCGTCGATAACCTGTTTTTCAATCTCATCAAATTCACTGCGAGTTACCGAATAAAATTTTATATAATCTCCCGCATTGTAAAGAATCGGATTTTCTTTTGTCGGATCATATACAAGGACAGGCGTTTTGCCGATAAGCTGCCAGCCCCCGGGCGAAGCGATCGGATAGATACCCGTCTGCTCTCCTCCTATACCGACAGCGCCTTTAAATATTTCAAGTCTCGGACTTTTAAGTCTCGGAACCGCAAGACGTTTATCCATACCGCCGAGATATGCAAATCCGGGAAGAAAACCGAGCATATATATAAGATACGGCTTTGACGTATGAAGTGAAATAACCTCATCGCGTTTAAGCCCCGTATGTGAGCATACATTGTCCATATCGGGCGAAAATTCACCGTCATAACAGACCGGAATATCAAAAACACGAACGGGAAAATCGCCTTTTGCGGAAATATTTCCGATAAGTTCGGATAATTTCTTTCTAAGCTTCTTTGATGAAATAACGGTGCAGTCATAAAGAACCGTAAGCGACGCAAACGTCGGTATAGTTTCAATAATGCCGACGATGTCAGCCTGTTCGGTAAGTGAAGCCAACGCTGTTACGTACCCGTTGACTTCTTTGCTTATTTCCTTTTCAAACTGAACGGTCAGCGCAGAGTCTCCGTTCTGAAGAAATAAGTATTTCATTTTGAAAAGAATCCTTTCTTTATCGTGTTTGAAAACCAGGCTTCGGTCTTATCCAGAACAGTGGGCGGATATTCTATAAGAGCCTTCATCATCGAAACGAGAGGTATATTAATATTTTTTCCGAATCCGTCTATAAACGGTCTGGGTTCTCCGTACATATCAAGCATACCCGCACCGGCCGCGGCGTCCATGGCGGCGGCCTGATCGTCGGCGGAATGGAAAAGCTCAGGCTTACCGAGCATAAATGCAACTGCGGCCATCATAGCGTCACACCCCCAGTCGGAGCATGTGGCAGTAATAATATTATCCGTTTCGGTATTCGTAAGTATTCCGCATCCGGTACCGGCTTTACAGCCTCCGAACTCCGCATAAGGAATATATTTTCTTATATGCTCGCCTATCGCGTTCATTCCTATCTCGTTTCCGAGATCGCCTATTGATATATTAAACACACCCGCATCACGACATTTTTTAAACAAAATATCATACTTGGGCTCAACCTCTGTTGTATTAACGCCTACCGCGTTATGATAGTACCCGTTCTCATTTCTGCCGGGAGCCTCATTGCTTATTATTGCACAGGGTTTGCCGTGAGAAAGAATCTCGTCCGCCTGTTTTTCCGCCTCGTCAAAATCCTTTGTAAATTCAACAACGCAAACGGTATTGTCCGGAATATTGTCAATATCATCCGTCGTTCCGAACGAAAGAACATTACTCATAGCCTTGATTCCCTTTTTACACTGCGAAGGAACAACCATAACAGGCTTTGCGCCGAAAGCTCTCATAAGAAAACGTGCAAAAATCGTCGAGGAAACAATACCGTCAGTCTCCGCTTCATTCCACGGAAGCAGAATAAAACCGGTAAGTATAAAAACCTTTTCACCTTTTTTTACATTTTTAATAAGCCCCCTCGCCGCATTTATACTGAGCGGTTCGCCTGTTTTTGCCCTTGAGCCTTCATAAAGAATACGGCAGACTCCGTAGCCCCTCGGATCAAGATTCATAAGCGTATCAAGGTCGTCTCCGATATTTAAAAGAGTTAATTCATCCCTGTTCATTTTAAAATCCCCCCTGTAAAATATCGATCATTCCGCGGCGCACTGCGCTTCAAAATCGGCAACCAACGCGTCCTGAATAATTTTAAGCATTTCGGGAGCTTTACCGCCTACCGGCTTGCCGTCAACCGTCTTAACGGGTATACAGAACGAACCGGTAGAATGAACGACAATCTCGTCAGCGTTCATAAGCTCGTCAAGCGTATAATCTCTCTCTTCAACGCCGAACCCAAGTTTTTTTGCAAAAGCAAGAAGTCTGATACGCGCAGTTCCGGGGAGAACCTTATCGTCAAGCGGATGAGAAATAACCTTTCCGTCCTTGAAAATCGAACAGTTGGAGTGCGCACACTCGGTTACGATATCGCCTCTGTGGAAAATAGCTTCCTTGCATCCTGCTCTGTCCGCCGCCGTAGCGGCAAGACATGAAGGAATAAGGTTAAGAGTCTTGCAGTTGCAATAAAAGAATCTCTTATCTTCATATGTAATGACGTCAATAGGCTCATATGTATTTGCAACATGACAGGGTGTAAGAGTAATCCAGAGATTGCCGACCATATTTTCATCATATATATGACCTCTCAATCCGCTTCCTCTGGTAACCTGCATATAAACGAACTGATCGCCGTCGTCAACTTTTTTAACAAGATCTCTCAATAACTTGTCAAGTTCGTCTCTTTCAATAGGCATATTTATATCAAGAAGCTTTGCGCTGTTATAAAATCTGTTAAGATGCGCGTCCATATCGAACACTATGTGATTGTGCGCATAGGTTGCGTCGTAAATTCCGTCACCGAACCAGCATACTCTGTCAAGCATAGGAACAGACATTTTTTCGATTTCATCAAATTTACCGTTATAGTAGCCTAAGTTCTTCATTACAAAATAACCTCACATAAAAAAATAAGCAATAAGGTACCCTTGTGCGAACCCCATTGCTCCAATCGCCATTATAATACTCATTGTCAAAAAAGTAAACAATTTTTTTTGTAAAATGCAAAAAGATTCATATTTTTTCATTTATCAATAAAATTTATACGTTTTCAGTTTGATTTTTCTTATAATTTGATTGCAATTACCGTTTTCCTTATTCTTTATTTTATAATGTATTTATATTTCAGACGCAGAAATAATAATTATTTTTAACAGAACTTCAAATTTTTGTTGACATCTAATTCACATATTGTTAAAATATTAATAAAAAATGTATACAGAGGTGTTGAGAATGTCAAAAATCGTTGCTCTATTTATGTCAATAATAATGTTTTTTATCCCGACCGCAAATTATCCGGAAACTCAAAAGGAAGAAAATACAACGACTGATTATGCATTCGTTTTTGTTCACGGACTTGCCGGCTGGGGAAGTTATGATTTTGTCAACGGAATCGTACCGTACTGGGGCATGTTCGGCGGTGATCTTATAAAATATTTGAACGCTCGCGGATTTGACTGTTACAGCGCGTCCGTTTCCGGTACGGACAGCGCATGGGACAGAGCATGTGAGCTTTATGCCCAGCTTACGGGAACTAAAACCGACTACGGTGCAGAGCACAGCAAAAGATGCAATCATCCCCGCTACGGAGAGGATTTTACGGGCAAACCTCTTATCGACGAATTTGATTCTGAGCACAAAATAAATCTGCTCGGTCACTCTTTCGGAGGAGCTACTGTAAGATTATTTACAGAGCTTATGGCAAACGGAGACGAAACCGAACGTACATACTCCGGCTCTGAAGAAATATCTCCTCTTTTTACGGGAGGCAAGGCGAACTGGATTTATTCTGTCACAACTCTTGCATCTCCGCATAACGGAACGACAGCCTACGACGCCCAGGACGCAATTGAGGCAGATGAAAATTCATCATTAAGAGAGCGCGCTACCGTTAAAATGTTCCTTCTTGCATCATTAAAAAAGAACGACGGACGAATAGACGAGGATACTGCAACATACGACCTTCACGTTGACGGAGCCGCTGAACTTAATGAAAAAATATCGACTGTTTCGGGCATTTATTATTTCTCATTCGCCTGCAACGCATCCGAACGGCAGAAGGACGGAACATTTAAACCCGATGAAGATATCATGGAATTTATTTTTGTTCCGGCTTCATACAGAATCGGTTATCTTACCGGCATTTCCGAAAACGGAATTGTTAAGGATGAAAGCTGGCAAATGAACGACGGTATTGTAAACACACGTTCTGCGCTTCATCCCGACAACGCTCCTTATACGGATTTCGATAAAGATAATATTGATTCCGGTATATGGAATGTGATGCCGCTGTATCACGGCGATCATATGTCTCTTCAGGGCGGCATGATAAAAAATAATAACGTCAGACCTTTTTATGTCGACCTGCTCAACATGATAAATTCAATTAAATAAGATAGCAAACAAAATAAAATCCGCTTTTTGCTCAAATTTGGGCAAAAAGCGGTTTATATTGTTTAATTTTAATATTGATTATTAATATTATTTATGTTATAGTTATTATGAAACGGAGGAATATAAATGATAATTTCTGATACTGTAAAATATATCGGCGTCAACGACCATTCCGTTGACTTATTCGAGGGGCAATATACAGTACCCAACGGTATGGCATACAACTCATACGTAATTCTTGATGACAAAATCGCCGTAACGGATACTGTTGACGCTTCATTTAAAGACGAATGGCTTGACAATATTAAAAATGCGCTTAAAGGACGCAAACCCGATTATCTTATCGTTCACCATATGGAACCCGACCATTCGGCAAACATTGACGCATTCATGAACAAATATCCCGACGCAGTTATTGTTTCGTCAGCTAAAGCGTTTGCAATGATGAAACAATTTTTCGGCAGGGATTTCAGTGACAGGCGAATAATCGTCGGCGAATCAGATAAGCTCTCTTTGGGAAAGCATACGCTTACATTTATAACGGCTCCCATGGTTCACTGGCCGGAGGTTATTGTTTCATACGATTCGCTTGACAAAATTCTCTTCTCCGCAGACGGATTCGGAAAATTCGGTGCGCTCGATATTGAGGAAGACTGGGCGTGCGAAGCAAGAAGATATTACTTCGGCATAGTCGGCAAATACGGCGCGCAGGTTCAGACTTTGCTTAAAAAAGCGTCAGCCCTTGACATTAAATCAATCTGCCCTCTTCACGGACCGGTATTAAATGACAATCTCGGCTATTATCTTGGTCTTTATAACACCTGGTCGTCATATGAACCCGAAACGGACGGAGTATTTATTGCGTATTGCTCCGTATACGGAAACACCGAAAAAGCCGCTCTCGCTTTAGCCGAAAAGCTTAAGGAAAAGGGATGCAAAAAAATCGCAACATCTGACCTTGCACGTTCGGACAATGCGGAAAATGTTGAAGATGCATTCAGATATTCAAAACTTGTTCTTGCCTCTCCTACCTACAATGCGGATGTTTTTCCGTTTATGCGGACGTTTATTGAGGCTCTGACAGAACGCGGATATAAAAACAGAACGATAGGCATTATAGAAAACGGTTCATGGGCTCCTGTCGCAGGCAAGGTAATGAAAACAATGTTTGACGCGTCTAAGAACATTACGTTTGCAGAACCTGTCGTTACAGTTAAATCCTCATTGAATAACGACAGTTTAAATACAATTGATGTTCTTGCCGAAAATTTAAAGTAAAATACATGTAAAGGTGCAAGCTTGTCAACACAAGCTTACACCTTTACACTTTATAATCAATTAAACGCTTTTCGCCCCGGCGGGTTTTATTTTTTTATCCTCACTCATTTTATCGGGATCACGCTCGATTATCGGCTCTTCTCCGGCAAGTATACACCCGCCGGTAATTCTTACCTTGTCAATAGCGTAATCGGACGGAATTGTGTACATTATCGGCGTTAAAGCATTTTCCATAATAGCTCTGAGTCCGCGTGCTCCCGTTGATTTTTCGAGTGCAAGCTTCGCAACAGCTTTAAGAGCGTCATCGTCAAATTCAAGTTCGGCTCTGTCCATCATAAACAGACTCTTATACTGTTTGACGAGCGCATTCTTCGGCTCTGTAAGAATTTTAACAAGCTGTTCCTCATTAAGATTTTCAAGAGCTGTTATAACCGGCATTCTTCCGACAAGTTCGGGAATAAGACCGTATCTTACAAGATCCTGCGGAATGACCTCAGCCATTATTCTGTTCTCATCAAGCTCCGCTTTTGTCTTGATATCCGCCCCGAATCCCAACACGGAATTGCCCATTCTCTTTTCGACAATTTTTTCTATTCCGGCAAAAGCTCCGCCGAGAATAAAAAGAATATTTGTCGTATCGATTTGTATAAATTCCTGCTGCGGATGCTTACGTCCTCCCTGCGGAGGAACATTTGCAAGAGTTCCTTCGAGAATTTTCAACAAAGCCTGCTGAACTCCCTCGCCGCTTACATCTCTCGTTATGGACGGGTTTTCGCTTCGTCTTGAAATCTTATCAATTTCATCAATATAGATTATGCCGTGCTCTGCTTTTTCAATATCATAATCGGCCGCCTGTATAAGTCTTAACAGTATATTCTCAACGTCCTCACCGACATATCCCGCTTCCGTAAGCGTCGTAGCGTCGGCAATGGCAAACGGCACGTCGAGAATCTGCGCAAGCGTCTGTGCAAGCATCGTTTTTCCGACGCCTGTGGGACCGAGCATCAAAACGTTGCTCTTTTTTATTTCAACATCATCAAACGAGCCGTAGTTTACACGTTTGTAATGATTGTAAACGGCAACAGAAAGCGCAATTTTTGCCTTATTCTGTCCAATTACATACTCGTCCAACTTAGCCTTGATTTCCATAGGCTTCGGTAAATTTCGTCTGGTCGAAGACATTCCGTTTTTTTTGTGAGGCGGGACGTAGGAATCGTCCTCATCAATAATCGAGCCGCAAAGCGCGACGCATTCGTCGCATATAAAAACATTTTTCGGACCGGCAATAAGCTTACGCACTTTATCCTGCGATTTACCGCAGAACGAACAGCAAACCTCTCTGGTCGAAGAGTCGTCGTTTCTCGGCAATGAATATTCACTCCTATCGAAATTATGAATCTCAGAAAAACGGGGCGAACGGATGTCCGCCCTTATATTTCATTTTATCAATCACGGTTTTTGATAACTCTGTCAATCAGCCCGTAATCCATTGCCTCCTGAGCGGTCATATAATTATCACGCTCGGTGTCACGTTTAATATCATCAATACTTCTGCCGGTATTCTCGGCAAGAATATTATTAAGATTTTCTCTGATTTTTAAAATCTGTGTTGCAACAATCTCAATTTCCGTTGCCTGTCCCTGAGCTCCGCCCAAAGGCTGGTGTATCATAATTTGACTGTTGGGAAGAGCAAATCTCTTGCCCTTTGCACCCGAGGAAAGCAAAAACGCACCCATACTCGCCGCCATACCCATGCAGATAGTGGAAACGTCGCATTTGATGTACTGCATCGTATCGTATATTGCAAAGCCTGCGGAAACGGATCCGCCGGGACTGTTAATATAAAGACTTATGTCCTTTTCCGCGTCCTGTCCCTCAAGAAACAAAAGCTGAGCAACAACAAGACTTGCGGTCGCGTCGTTAACCTCGTCGGAAAGAACTATTATTCTGTCATTTAAGAGGCGTGAGAAAATATCGTATGCTCTCTCTCCCCTGTTTGTCTGTTCTATAACGGTAGGTACCAATGCCATAGAATTCAGCCTCCTTTTATTTCATATGTCATTATTGACACAATTAAGAGGATATAATCACCGAATAGGAATATTATTCCTCAGTCTTGGTTTCTTCCTCTGCGCTCTTAGCTTCTGTTTCGGCTGCCGCCTTTTTCTTCGTTATTCTCTTAGCGGCAGATTTCTTAACCTTAGCGGCGGAAACAACAGCGTCGATAGCTTTACGATTGGCGATATCCCCCTTAACGGTATCTTCGGAAACAGCCTTCTTTATATCTTCAATTTTCATCTGATACGCATCGGCGAACTTCTGATACTCTGCGTTAAGATCATCCTCTGTAACCTCAATGCCCTCAAGTTGTGCAATCTTTTCAAGCGCAAGCATAATCTTGACGTCCTTAAGAGCCTTATCTTTATAGGAATCACGGAACGCTTCCATAGTCATACCGGTATACTGAAGGTATGTATCGAGATTCATGCCCTGCATCTGAAGTCTGTAATTAAATTCGTTTGCCGCGTCGTCAATTGCCTTTTCAACCATAGCGTCGGGAATCTCGGCTTTGACAAGCTCTGCAACCATATCGAGAAGTTTATTCTCAAACGCTCTGTCAGCGTTTTTCTGTTTGTTGTCAAGAATGGATTTTTTAAGATCGTCTTTATATTCCGCGATAGTATCAAACTCGCTTACGTCCTTTGCGAAATCATCGTCAGCCTCGGGAATTTCCTTATATTTAATCTCGTGGAGCTTTACCTTAAACACTGCGGGCTTGCCTGCAAGAGATTCCTCGCCGTACTCTTCGGGGAACGAAACGTTAACGTCAAATTCTTCGTCAATATTATGACCGATTATCTGATCCTCAAATCCGGGGATAAACTGACCGCTTCCTATTTCAAGCTCGTAACCCTCGGCTTTTCCGCCATCAAATGCGACGCCGTCCGCGAATCCTTCAAAATCAATGGTAACGATATCGCCGTTCTCGACAGCTCTGTCCTCTACGGGAATAATTCTTGCATTTTCCTCAAGTTTACGATTAAGAGCGCCGTCAACCTCTTCGTCCGAAACGGCAACGGTTTCCTTTTCTGCCTTAAGTCCCTTATATTCTCCCAACTCAATCTCAGGCTTAACGGTAACCTTGCAAACAAGCTCAACGCCGTCCTTGCCGATTGCCTTAATATCAAAATCAAAAGGATGATCTACCGGCTCGATTCCTGATTCCTTGACTGCGTCGGAATAAACCTCGGGGAATGCTATATCGAGCGCATCTTCATAAAATACGCCTTCTCCGTAATACTTCTCAATAAACGCCTTGGGGGCTTTGCCTTTTCTGAATCCCGGAACCTGGATTCTGTTTTTTTCGCGGTTGAACGCTTTATCGTTTGCCTTTGCAAACGTATCCGCGTCGATGGAAAGTTCAAGAGTATATACGTTTGTATCTGTCTTGTTCGCTGATTTTAAGCTCATATTGAAAAATCCTCCTGTCCCTGAAATCAGGGATATATTTTAACTTATGTATTATAACAGATAAAATAAAATTTTTCCACTGTTATTTAAAAAAAATCGACGTAAATGCAAGGCACGCTTAAAATTTTTCTATCAATTTTGGACAAAATGAAAGAAAATCGGCTGAAATTAATCCGAATTTAATTAAATCCGATTCAAAAGACGCATACTGAGCGGTACGCTGTGCATGAAGGTGTCCGAAATAACACCGTTTAATTTTGTACTCACGAAGCACTGAATAAATTTCCTCGCATTTTTCATTAAACGATATCGGCGGATAGTGAAGAAAAACCACAGGTTCTCCGCCAAGCACGATTCCCGCTTCAATGCTCGTGCGAAGTCTTTGAGCCTCTCTCAATATCGTTTTTTTGTCGGTTTCACTCTCAGCGTCAAAAAACCATCCGCGAGTACCGCACACGGATATATCGCCTGCCATGTAAGCATTGTTATATAATATTTTTATCGAATTAAAATTATTGTCGGTTAAATACGCATTCATTTTTTTCATCGTATTCCACCAGTAATCATGATTGCCTTTTATAATTATCTTATTTCCGTTTAAACTGTTTATAAAGTTAAAATCGGCATAACATTCTTCAAGCTTCATTGCCCATGAGATATCACCCGCAAGCACAACCGTATCATTATCGGAAACAACAGAGTTCCAGTTCTTTTCAAGCCTCTTTACGTAATCGCTCCATCCGTAAAAAACATCCATGGGTTTATCCGTTCCCAAAGACAGATGAGTATCACCCAATGCAAACAAAGACATCACAAAAGCCTCCTTTTTCTGAATAATAAAAAGTTCCGAGGGTACAATAAAGCCAAGAGTACTCTTTAATATATATCAACGGTGATGAAAAAATGGATAAGAAAATCAAGGAAGTCGAAAACATTAAATGCGACGCTCGCAACTGCGTCTATCACACAGGCGAATGTTCCTGTATGGCGGGAAGCATCCATGTAGGCAGTCACGACGCATGTTCATGCGGCGAAACAAAATGCTCTACCTTTGAATTAAACAAAGACGCGCATTTATTCTGATTTCAAACCGAAAAAGCGGGTGGAAGTAAGCTTATCCACCCGCCGATTTTTTTATCGGAGCAAAACTATGCTTTGAAACGTTTATATCGAATTATATTCCGAGCATGTCAAATACCACTTTTCGCATACTGTCGGAATCCTTTTCGCAAACAAGGTCAAATCTGACCTTTTTGTTTTTAAGTCCGGAAAGCTGTTCGGGAGCTTTAATACCCGTATATTCCTCAAGCTCATGAACCATGTCAAATTCATTGTCGGATTCAATATTGCCGTTCTTTAAAGCCCCAAGCACACTGTGAGAAAACTTATACGGACTTGCGGTAGACGCAATAACAACAGGCGTTTTATCTCCGAACGAATTAATATAATCCTCGCATACTTTTATGGCAACCGCCGTATGAGTATCGGAAAGGTATCCGTACTTATCGTACGTGTTTTTAATTGTTTCCTCGGTCTGAGCGTCATCACAGCATCCGCAGGAATAAACGCTCTTTATTTTATTGAGAACTTCGTCGGTTACTTTGTATTTTCCCGTTTCTTTCAAAGAAGCGAATATATCTCTTATCGATTTATCGTCATAATCGTAAAGAGAAAAAAGGAGTCTTTCGAGATTTGACGAAATAAGAATATCCATTGACGGAGAAATTGTCGTATAGAAATCTCTGTTCTTATCGTAAACTCCGGTTGTAATAAAATCAGTGAGAATATTATTTTTATTTGAAGCGCATATAAGCCGTGAAACGGGAAGTCCCATATTTTTAGCATAGTTTGCGGCCAATATATTACCGAAGTTGCCCGTAGGAACGACAATGTTAATTTTATCGCCGAGCTTTATTCTGCCCTGCTTGATAAGATCGCAATAGGCAGAGAAATAATAAACTATCTGCGGAACGAGTCTGCCCCAGTTTATTGAATTGGCAGAAGAAAAAACAAGAGAGTTTTCCTCAAATTTTTCTTTTATTTCCTTGTCCGTGAATATTGTCTTTACTCCGGTCTGAGCGTCGTCGAAATTTCCGTTTATTGCACAGACCCCGACATTGCCGCCCGACTGCGTACACATTTGAAGTCTCTGCATGGGACTTACGCCGTTATTAGGATAGAAAACAAGTATTTTCGTCTTATCAACATCACAGAATCCCTCGAGAGCCGCTTTGCCGGTATCGCCCGAAGTAGCGACGAGAATAACAATTTCCTTATTATCAAGCGTTTTCTTCGCGGCTCCGGTAAGCAGATGAGGAAGAAGCTGCAGCGCCATATCCTTAAACGCGCACGTCGGTCCCTTCCATAATTCAAGAATGTTAACGTTATCATGAAGATTAACTACGGGAGCAACGTCATCGGATGAAAACTTACCGTCCGCATACGCTCCCTCCACAAACGACGAAACCTCATCGGGAGTGAAATCCGTAAGATAAAGCGAAAGAATTTTTTTCGCCCGCTGTTTATATGAATCATTAACCATTGAATTTATAAAATCGAGATTCGTCTCCGGAATTTCACACGGGACAAAAAGTCCTCCCTCTTTGGATATTCCGGACGTTACCGCCTCGGCGGATGTAACTTTTAATAAATTGTCTCTCGTTGAAGTATATAACATGGTTTTACCCTCACTTTCAATCTGGTGCTATTATATCAAATAGAATCCGCAATGTAAACATCATTTTTTTAAAATGTGTTTTTTATATGATTAATAACATATTTATCGTCGGTTTCTATCTCAACCTCTACAATATCGAATCTGCTCGGCATTTCAAATTTATATTTTGATCTGAAATATGCCGCCGTATTTTTAATATTTTCCTCTTTTTCCTTGTCAACCGCATATGCCGGCGGAAGCATTCCTCCCGTTTTTCTTGTCTTAACTTCTATAAAACACAGCCATTCATTGTCTGTCGCTATAATATCGATTTCGCCGGTCGAGGAGGAGTAATTTCCGGAAATGATATAATAACCATTTTTTCTGAGATATACTACTGCGAGATGCTCTCCGAGAGCTCCCAGGCGAAGATGTTCAGGCATCATTTTTTTCACCCGTTATTTTCTTTAAAAACGAGCGTCTGTGAACGGGAGAAATACCGTATTCCCTTATAAGCTCGTAATGAAGCGCCGTCGGATATCCTTTATGCTTTGAAAACCGATACTGAGGATATTGTTTGTCAAGCTCTTTCATGTACCGGTCACGGCTTACCTTTGCAAGAATCGAAGCGGCGGCTATTGAAATAGACTTGGAGTCGCCTTTTACTATCGTATATTCCTTAATTCCCGTGTGAGGTTCGCGGTTGCCGTCAACAAGAGCGAGTTCGGGTTTTACGCTAAGCTTTTCAACAGCGCGCTTCATTGCCAAAAACGCCGCGTTAAGAATATTTAATTCATCTATTTCCGTTTCGTCAGCCATTCCGATTCCGTAAGATACGGCATTTTCGCATATTAAATCAAAAAGTGCGTCCCTCTTTTTTTCGGATAACTTTTTTGAATCGTTTATGCCTATATCCTCAAGCCCCTCGGGCAATATAACCGCCGCGGCAAAAACCGGACCTGCAAGAGGTCCCCTGCCGGCCTCGTCTATTCCGCATACAACGTCAAAACCGTTTTCGTGAGCCAGATGTTCAAATTCATACGTCATTTTTCAATGTCCTCCGGTAATTCAAACGTTATTTTTCCGAGCAAGCCCGCTCGGTATTCATCAAGAACCGCAACGGCGGCGCGTTCCGTATTAACCTCCCCGCCGGAAATCAGCATTCCGCGTTTTCTGCCTATCATTTCGAGTATTTCATATGACTGCGCGTGTTCAAAATCCTTTATCTTATATCTCTCGGCAAGTCTTTCGGGATAATTCTTTTTCATAGCGTCAAGGAAACGGCATACAAGTATTTCCATATCGAGTATCTGATCCTTTACTCCGCCCGTAAACGCCAGCCTGTCGCCTACTTCAGGGTCGTCAAATTTAGGCCATAAAACGCCGGGAGTATCAAGAAGCTCTATTCCGCCGCCAATTACAAACCACTGATTATTTCTTGTAACACCGGCTCTGTCCTCAACTTTTGCCTTTCCTCCCGCACCCATTTTATTAACAAAAGACGATTTTCCCGTGTTCGGGATTCCGATAACCATAATACGAAGAGTTTTCCCCTTCATTCCCTTGTCTTCATTCTGTTTGATTTTATCCTTCAAAACCTCTCTTACAAGAGGTCTGAACGCGTTAAGCCCTCTGCCCGTACGGCAGTCAACCGCAAGAGCCGGAGAACCGAGCGAATCATAATATTTAATCCATTCCGCGGTGGCTCTTTCATCCGCAAGATCAGCTTTATTAAGCAAAACTATCTTTGGTTTGCCCTCGGTTATTTCGTCTATTTCGGGATTTAGGCTGCTTATCGGTATACGAGAATCAAGCAGCATCGTTACGGCATCGACATTTTTCAGCTGTTCTTTTATAAGCCGACGCGTTTTTGCCATGTGTCCCGGAAACCACTGTATTACCTGTTTTTGCTGATCTGCCATAAATACATACCTCTCTTATAACCAAAAAAAAGACGGAAACCGAAAGCCGATTTACCGTCTTGCAAACAAAATATTAAAATGTACTTTATTTATCCGGCGGTTTTGCCTATTGACTTAAAACTTTCATAAATATCAAAGTTTCCGAACGGGAACAGTCTGCCGTAAACCCTGCCGAGAATATATCTCTCGTCAATCTGCCCTATGAGATTTGAACGACTGTCCGTCGAAGCGTTTCTGTTATCTCCCATAACGAAGACCTTGCCCTTTTCGACTGTAATCGGTCCGTCAAAATCCTCCCGTGTATTTGTCGGACAGTTTGTATACGGTTCGTCAAGAGCATTTCCGTCAACATAGACGATACCCGCGTCAAAATCGATATCGATAGTCTGCCCCTCGGTTGCAATAACGCGCTTTACGATAGGCTTGTGCAGCGCATTCGGCTGAACGACGATAACAACGTCGCCGTAATCATAATGCGTACTTCCCGCAGAAACCATAAGCCAATCTCCGTGATGTAATGTTGGAACCATGGAGGTTCCGTCAACTCCGACCAATCTGAATACGCACGAAAAGAGAATTATAATCGTAATAATAGACGACATAACAACCGAAGCAAATTCGTAAATATTTTCTACAATTTTTTTTCGCATAATGAAACACCTGATTTTAGATAAAAAACAAACAAAAGGCTATCGCGCTATGTAACCCCTAAAAGCTTACATCAGTACTGCCGATACGGTTGTGTTTATTAACAGAGAAATAAAACGCATATAAAAACGCATATAATCAGACTCATGTCGAATATAGGTACAATGCTAATCACAACCGGGCAAAACAACAATTGTAAAATTTTAGGCGATACAGAGAACTCGCATCTGCGCTATAAAACAAACGTTGCCGGCAAAAGCAGATTATAAAACTCTGCCCGACATCTGAAGGACTTCAATAAGCCGAAAGGGCACCTGCGCCCCCTCGGCCGATATCCGAAAATTATTTAACCAACTCTTTAACCTTAGCGGCCTTACCGACTCTTGAACGAAGATAATAAAGCTTGGCTCTGCGTACCTTACCGTATCTGACAGTCTCAACCTTGGCAACGTTGGGCGAATGAACGGGGAAAACCCTCTCTACGCCTACGCCGTAAGAAACTCGTCTTACAGTAAATGTTTCGCTGATTCCGCTACCCTTGCGAGCTATAACGGTTCCTTCGAATACCTGAATTCTTTCCTTCTCTCCCTCACGGATTTTAACATGTACCTTAACGGTATCGCCGACCGTGATAACGGGAGGCTCAGTCTTGATGGAATCCTGAGCAATCATTTTTAATGCGTCCATAATTTACCTCCTGAATTTTCAGCCGTTCTTAACGTGATATAAACGCGACAGAGGACCGACCGCTTTAATGTACGCTGCGTATCATTAACCGCCGTCCGAACAGGATATGCCCGAACGCACATGAACACTGATATATAATATCATACAAAATTTAGGATTGCAAGTGTTTTTTATCTAAAATCGGTTTTGTCGGAAATTAGAAGAGCGTATCTTATCATTGAAACAGGTAAAATATCTTTATTTGTATATGATTTTATCGCAGACATAAGATTAATCGGGTTGATATTTACCTCATTTGAACACGGAAGCGTAACGTCAATTATTATTTCGTTATTTTCTTTTTTTATCATATAATCCGAAAGTCCCGCGGAAATATCCACGGTTTTCATGGTCTTTCTGCCATTTTGCTTGCACGGTTTTTCACATTTAAGCTCACCCGAAGCTATGGCGTCGGCGATTATATCGCATAATCCCGGTTCATCGTCAATTTTGATGAGATATTTTGCATACGCAAGAGCGTTTGTCTTGCAGACGGGTTCGGTTATCTCCGTTATTCTCAATCCCGGCGGAAGCTGAGCGTTTAATGCTGTAATTATTTCACCGTCGGAAATATCGCCTTCAATTCGCATATCCATAGGCTCTTTTACACCCTCAACTCCCAAAGGCATGGGCGCGGGAAAATTCAAATAAGGATGCGGATTAAATCCCTCTGTGTACCAAAGCGGAATATCCGCCCTTCGAACAGCCCTTGTCATGCATCGCATTGTATCCAGATGCGAAACAAATCTCAAAAGCCCGATTTTTTCAAACCATACTCTTATGCATCGCATCGCATTTACCTCCGTTCAGTTTTGCAGCGCCGCAGCCGGCGCATTTTTCACGGCAATTCGGAGTTGTAAGCCCCGAATGAGCACGTTTGTTCTCTTCTATAAGAAATTCTTTTCTTACTCCGACGTCCATGTGATCCCACGGAAAAACCTCGTCGTATTCACGTTTTCTGTTCGCATAGAAATGCGGGTCGATTCCGCATTCATTAAACGCGTCCATCCATTTGTCATAATTAAAATAATCATCCCAGCTGTCAAATTTACAGCCCGAACGCCACGCAGTTTCTATTACCCGGCAAAGCCGTCTGTCGCCTCTTGCAAGAACCGCCTCCATAAAACTGACGGGGATATAGTGACATGAAGCCTTAATTTTCTTCGATGTAATGCTATTCTTAAGATGCTCTTGTTTTTCTGCAAGAGCGTCTTCCGTGTCCTGAGGCTCCCACTGAAACGGAGTAAAAGGCTTCGGCACAAACGACGACGCGCTGACTGAAACGTTTACGCCCTTTCCCTTGGGCTTGTCCGGATTTTTATAAAACTCGTCAACAACACTCTGCGCAAGTTTTGCAATACCCTCCACATCCTCAAGAGTTTCAGTCGGAAGACCGAGCATAAAATAAAGCTTTACCGCTGTCCATCCGCCCGCAAATGCCTTAGCCGACGTTGTAAGTATTTCCTCCTCAGTTACATTTTTATTTATAACGTCTCTGAGTCTCTGCGTTCCCGCCTCCGCGGCAAACGTCAATGAACTCCGTCTGACCTCATTAAGCTTTTTTACAAGCTCGTCCGGGAAGTTATCGGCTCTCAGCGACGGAAGCGCTATATTAATGCTGTTGGGGACAGTCCAGTCAAGAAGTTTTGAAAGAAGCTCGGGCAATTGTGTATAATCACTGCTCGAAAGAGAGCACAGCGAAATCTCGTCATATCCTGATGTTTCGCATAAAGCCCTGCACTGCTCATTTACGGTATCGGCTTTTCTCTCCCTTATCGGACGGTAAATAAATCCCGCCTGACAGAATCTGCATCCCCTTATGCATCCTCTGAAAATCTCCGCCGTTGCTCTGTCAAAAACAACATCTATGTAAGGAACTATAAACTTATCGGGATAATAGCATTTATCAAAATCGCTGACGACTCTTTTTTTGATTTTTTCGGGTGCTCCCGATTTCGGAACAATGCGTTTTACCGTATTATCGTCATTATATTCCACATCGTAAAGAGACGGAACGTATATTCCTTCTATTTTTGACGCGGCAGAAAGAAACTCATCCTTAGACGCGTTTTTATTCTTATACTCATTATACAAATCGAGAAGCTCGTTCATTATCTCCTCGCCCTCGCCGAACTCAAACAAATCGATAAATTCCGACAACGGCTCCGAATTGCATACGCACGGACCGCCTGCAATAACAAGGGGCGACAGCGACTTCCTGTCCGCACTCCTCACGGGAAGCCCCGCAAGGTCAAGCATATTCAAAACATTTGTATAGCTCATCTCATATAAAAGAGTAAAGCCTATAATATCAAAATCCTTTATATAATCTCCGCTTTCGAGAGCAAAAAGAGGAATATTTCGCTCCCTCATAATTTTTTCCATATCCTCCCACGGCGCAAATACACGCTCGCACCACGAATCCGAACGCTCATTAATAAGAGAATAAAGAATTTTCATTCCGAGATGAGACATGCCTATCTCGTACGAATCGGGAAAACAAAATGCAAATCTTAAATCTATATCATCTTTATTTTTTACAGTACAATTAAGTTCTCCGCCGATATATCTCGCCGGTTTCTGCACCAAAGGCAGAAGTTTTTCAACTTCCCTGTTCATTTAAACACATCCTTATGCATTATACAATATGTATTATATATTAAATGTCCTATTTTTTCAACAGCCGTAAAACAAATGAAAAAGCAATATAAATAAAAGCGATCACGCCGGATATACCGATTTTAAAAAAGATAAGTATTATGCCGAACAAAACGATTGTAAATACTCCGGTAATGTTTAGAATCAAATCGGCTGCTGCTGCACTTGATTTCATCAATATGATATTATAAAGAAAATTCCCCCCGTCAAGCGGAACAACGGGAAGTAAATTAAAAAATGCCAGTCCTGCGTTTATTATGAGAGAAGCGTAAAAAAACCGTGAAGAGGGATCTGATTCAGTCAGTATATAAAAAAATACCGTAAGAATCAAATTAACCCCCGGACCGGAAAAAGCGGTAATCGCTTCTTTTTTTAGAGTAAAACGAATCGCGTCATCATAATCAAGCCGCATTCCGAACACACCTACAATCACGCTGAACCGTCCGTCAAAAAGAATTGAGAGAACGGCAATATGAGCGAATTCGTGAACGCTTGCATAAAAAAGCGCGGTAACGTAATATCTTCCGCTTTCAAAAGACAGCATATATGCAAGAACGATAAAAAACAGAAAATGAATTTTTATTTCGACCCTGCCAAAGTAAAATATCATAGCTCTACGGCATACGACGGATTAAGCTTCACACCGTTTCTTCTTATCTCGAAATGCAAATGATTTCCCGTTGAATTTCCGGTGCTTCCGACAAGAGCGACAATATCACCCCGGTCTACAATGTCGCCCGCAGAGCATTTCAATTCACTGCAATGAGCGTAAAGCGTACTAAACCCGTCGTCATGCGCAAGCAATACGTAGTAGCCGTATCCGTCCGAATACTCCGCTTTGACAACTTTTCCGTAATTTGAAGCTTTTATCTTGTTTCCTGCGGCAGACGCGAGGTCTATTCCCGTGTGCACCCCGCTTCCGCCCGCTATCGGATCCTCCCGGTAACCGAACGGCGACGATATGGTATAGTCGTCAAGCGGTTTTATGTATTTTGAGGATATATGATATTCTTCAAACGATATTCCCTCCAAAATCGACAGATTGTCCGAATGGATGTCGTTACCTCCCATTGGTACGGACTCGGATTCACCCGGTTTATTTTGATTTATACCGATATTCGGATCAAGACGCTCACCCTTGATAAATGACGCTGCGGCACTGTATGCCTCCTTGTAGTCATCCGACGAAAAATCACTCTCCATCAGTTTATCATATTGCGAACGGATTGATTCACCTGCGTCAAAACCGCCTCGACATAATATAAACATAATTGCCAGAAGTACCGTACAGACAACAAACTGCGTAATCATAACAATAGAAAAAGCGTCTTTTTTCTTATCTTTTTTATCTTTACCTTCAGTCATAATAAAAAGTCCTTTACTGTAGATTTTCTCCCTAATTACTATGACTGCGAAGAGTATATTATTCGGTTTTGACGTCAAAAACCTGCGAGATATCTTTTATGGCAAAATCGGCAAAAAAGTTTTTCCGCCGTTTATATCTCCTTACCGGAAAACTGCGTCATGTATAATTCGTAATATCTGCCCCTGCGTGCTATCAAGGAATCATGATTCCCCTGTTCCGTTATTCTGCCCTTATCGAGAACAACTATCAAATCCGCATCCCGCACGGTAGAGAGCCTGTGTGCAATTATAAGACTTGTCCTTTCCTTCATAAGAGTAACCATTGCGTCCTGTATTTTCTTTTCCGTCCTCGTATCGACGCTCGAAGTGGCCTCATCGAGAATAAGAATATCCGGGTCGGCAAGAAAAGCTCTTGCAATAGTCAGAAGCTGTCTTTGCCCCTGTGAAAGGTTTTCACCGGAATATGAAAGGACTGTATCATATCCGTCAGGAAGACGTTCTATCATTTTATCGCAGTTTGCAAGCTCGGCAGCATTTTTCATTTTTTCGTCGTCTGCAGTCTCGTCGCCGTATTTTAAATTATTTTTCAATGTATCCGAAAAAAGAACGGTATCCTGTAAAACTATACCTATTTTCTTCCTTAGCGCAGATAAATTCATATCCTTTATATTTACGCCGTCAATAAGAATTTCCCCCGAATCCGCATCATAAAAACGGGTCAGCAAATTTACAACCGTTGTTTTTCCGCTTCCCGTGGCACCAACAAGAGCAACTTTATGTCCTGCCCGAACTTTCAAATTAAAATCAAAAAGTACCTGTTTTCCCGGAATATACGAAAAATTAACGTTTCTGAACTCAACAACACCCCGTGAATCAGAGCTTATCGAATTTCCGCCAAAATCCTCCGTTTTCTCATCGAGAATTTCAAAAACACGTTCTGCGCCTGCGGCAGCCGTCTGAATCTGACCGTAAAGCTGAGCTATTTCATTGATTGGACGTCCGAACTGCTTCGCATAAACTATAAAAGCCGATATAACTCCTATTGTAATCAAGCCCTTTACGGCAAACCATCCTCCGAATCCGGCTATGATAACAAATCCGATATTATTTATAGCATTCATAACCGGTCCCATCGAGCCGCCGAGAATTTCTGCTTTTATTCCCGTTTTTGTGAGCGAATCGGAAACGGCGGAAAGGTTCTTTATTGATTCATCCTGCCTGTTATATGCTGTAAGGGTTTTATATCCCGTAACAGTTTCCTCGACGCATGCGTTAAGTTCTCCCAAAAGCTCCTGACGACGGACAAAAAATTTACGCATTGCCTTTGACAGGTATTTTGTAACAACCACAGTCAGAATAACCGTAACACATGACAGCAAAGCAAGAAGCGGGCTGTACCGTATCATCATGGCAACAGTTCCGAGTACGGTCAGCACGCCGGAAAACAGCGACGACAGAGACTGGGAAACCGTATTGGATATATTTTCAACATCGTTTGTCATTCGGCTCATAATATCGCCGTGAGGATGAGAATCTATATACCTGACCGGAAGATGAATTATTTTATCGAACAGTTCGAGTCTCATTCTTTTTATAATACTCTGCGAAAGTATCGCGCTCAATCTCGCCTGAAGTAAATTCATAAGACTGTAAAAAATATAAACGCAAAGCATAGCTATGAGGATTGTCCCCACGGATGAAAAATTACCTGCCGATACAGAATCGATTGCCTTTGACTGCAAGCTCGGAGCGGCAACGGAACATATGACGGACAAAATAACAGTAACAAACAGGCAAACAACCGTTTTTCTCTCATTTTTAAAATACTTGAGAAGCCGTCTTATCGTTTTTTTTGAATTTTTCGGTTTTTCGCTCGGAGAAAACCCCGGACGGCCGCGTCCCGGACGTATGGGGGGCATATTCTGCGGCGGTTTTGCTCTGTCAGGCATACTCCTCGCCGCCTTTCAGCTGAGATGAATATATATCTCTGTAAACGGCGCAGTTTTGCATTAGCTTTTCGGGCGAATCAAAACCGGCGATTTTTCCGTTTTCAATAACCATTACCCTGTCAGCGTTTTTCACGGACGATATGCGCTGTGCAATGATTATTTTGGTTGTATCCGGATATCTCTCGTTAAGGGACGCATAAAGACGCGCCTCCGTCTTTAAATCAAGCGCGCTTGTCGAATCGTCGAATATCATTATCTCGGCATTTTTTAAAACGGCTCTCGATATCGATATTCTCTGCTTCTGACCGCCCGAAAGACTTGCACCTTTTTCCGCAATACGCGTATTATATTTTTCAGGCATTTCCTCTATAAAGGAGTCTGCCTGAGCGGTTTTTGCGGCACATTTTATTTCTTCCGATGAAGCATTAGGATTTCCCCATCGGATATTATTTTCAACAGTGTCGGCAAACAATTCGCTTTTTTGCAATGCAAAAGCGATTCTGTCCCGCAGAACCGAGAGCTTATAATCCTTTACGTTTATTCCGTCTACAAGAACTTCGCCGGAACAAGCGTCATAAAATCTCGGAATCAGGCTCACAAGCGATGATTTTCCGCATCCTGTCGACCCTAAAATTCCGACCGTTTCACCGGGAGAGATTTTAAACGAAACGTTGTCTATTACATTATCGTTTATTGCTTTATTATAAGAGAAAGAAACGTTTTTAAACTCTATTTCACCCTTTATATCCGTTTTTTCGCAGAAATATCCGTCTTCCGTACTCGGAGTGCAGTCTGTGAGTTCTTTAAGTCTTTTTACAGAAACTGCGCCTCTTGACATTGTCTGAAAAAACATGGCAAGCATCATAACTCCGCCGAGTATCTGCGAAATATATGTTACGGCGGCCATGATATTTCCCGGAGTAGCCGTACCGTTTTTAACTTCTATCGCGCCTATATATATAAGACCGACGACGGCGGCGTTCATAATAACATTCATAATGGGAGACAAATACGACAGCAGAAGCAAAACTCTCAGCTGAGTGGAAACAAGATCGTCGTTTGCCTTTGAAAAACGTTCTTTTTCATAATCTTCTTTAACAAACGCCTTAACGACCCTCACGCCCGTCACGTTTTCCTGCATGACGGAATTTACGCTGTCAAGCTTTGACTGCAGCGCGGCGAAAATAGGATTGGCTTTTTTTATAAAGCATACGACAAGCAATCCCAGAATCGGCAACGCGCATGCTGTGACAATGCCGAAGCTTAGTTCAAGACGAAGCATGCAAACTATTCCGCCTACAAAAAACATAATATTTCTTACAAATCCCCTTATGCACATACTGAGCATATTCTGCACCTGAGTAACGTCGTTTGTAATCCTTGTAACGAGTGAACCTGCGGTAAATTTATCCGTCTGCTCAAAAGAAAAATTCATGACGCTCTTGAAACAGTCCTTACGCATATCATTGGCAAAATTCTGAGCTGACATATTCGTAAAAACTCCGCACAGCACGCCGAACGCTCCGCCGAGCAGAACGCATCCTATCATCTTAAGTCCGGTATTCAGAACAACGGATAAATCACTGATGCCGTTATTGTTAAGCCCGAGAACGCCCTCATCGACAATTGTATTCATAAGCCGGGGCTGAATAAGATCCATCAATACCTCTCCGACCATAAACAACGGAGCGATAAGCGTGTAAAACCAATATTTTTTAAGATACCGAAGCATAAAAAAACCTCCAGACAAAAATGAATTTTATCACAAATAAAAAATAAAATCAACAAAGTCATTCCGTACTTTTCAAACTGGTTTACCCGTTACCGGCAGTCGAGAAAATATTTTATGCTTTTAAAAATAATTTTATTATGTTATAATTACATACATCAAATCAGCGAGGTATAAGTTTATGCAAAGAAAAAGCGGTGTGCTCATGCACATTTCATCCCTTTGGGGAGATTACTCCGCGGGTTCATTCGGAGAAGAAGCAAAGGAATGGATAGATTTTATTTCATCATGCGGATTTTCCGTTTGGCAGACTCTTCCGTTCTGCATTACCGACGAGTGTAATTCTCCGTACAAATCGTACAGTGCATTCAGCCTGAATCCCTACTTCGTTTCACTTAAAAAACTATATGATAAAGGACTTCTGACATCGGAAGAATTAGAAAATGCAAAGCAAAAGACCCCATACTCATGCGAATTTGATCGCCTTGAAAAGGAACGTTTTTCTCTTTTGAAGAAAGCGGGGGAACGTGTAAATGACAGAAGCGAAATTGAAAAATTTATTTCAAAACGCCCGCACATTAAAAAATTCTGCGAATTTATGGCACTGAAAACCGCCAATAATTTAAAACCGTGGAACGAATGGACATGCGCGATTCCCGATAACGGCACGTTAGAAGCATGGAAATTTATAGAGTACGAATTTTATACACAATGGCTTGAAATCAAGGAGTACGCAAATAAAAAAGGCGTTTCGGTTATCGGTGACATTCCGATATATGTTTCCTACGACAGCTCCGACGTATGGTCGAATCCGGAACAGTTCGTGCTTGACAATGATATGAATCCCGCACTTACGGCGGGAGTTCCCCCCGATTATTTCTGCGAGGACGGTCAGTTATGGGGAAATCCGCTCTACGACTGGAACGTCATGGAGAAAGACGGATATAAATGGTGGAAAGAACGCGTCGAGTTTATGACTGAACTTTTCGACGGAGTCAGAATCGACCATTTCAGAGGACTTGAATCTTACTATACGATTCCCGCCGGCGCAAAAACCGCAAAAAACGGCACATGGAAAAAAGGTCCGGGAATGAAGCTGATAAACGCCGTTAAAGAATACTGTTCGGATAAATTGATTATTGCGGAAGATCTCGGAGACATAACGCCCGAGGTTTATGAGCTTGTGCTTAAAAGCGGATTCCCGGGAATGAGAGTTTTACAGTTCGGTTTTCTTTCCGATGCGTCAAGTCCGCACCTACCGCATAATTACATAAATAACTGTATCGCATATACGGGCACGCACGACAATAACACGCTTTTGGGATATGTTTGGGAGCTTGACGAGAATACAAGAAAAAGACTTCTCGAATACTGCGGCTTTAAAGGCTCGGACTGGAATACATGTTATGACGACATTTTGAGAACCGTATTTCAGTCGTCGGCAGGTATTGTAATCCTTCCCGTCCAGGATCTCCTGCTGTACGGAAGCGACACGAGATTAAACACACCCGGAAGAGCGTTCGGAAACTGGAGTTACAGAATCACAAAGGAGCAGCTTAAAGACGTCAATAAGGACAAATTTATAAAATGGAATAATATCTACGGAAGAGCTTAAAAAGTACGGATGCCGGCTTATTGCCGGCATCCGCCGCATTTTTTATCCGAGTCTTAACATTTCATCGATGCATTTTTTAGCCTTAATTCTTGTTTCCTCGCTCATTTCAATTGCTTCACCGTCAGCACCCTTCAGGCAGTTAAGAACGTCAACAAGAGTCGTAAGCTTCATATTATGGCAAACGCAGTCCTTTGAGAGAGGATAGAACATTTTATCAGGGCAGTCAAACTGCAAATGCTGAACAATACTGTTCTCGGTTCCTATTATAAATTCTTTTCTTTCGGACTGCTTTGCATACTTCATTATACCGGAGGTGCTTCCGACATAATCGGCAAGAGCCGTAACCTCCGGTTTACACTCCGGATGAACCAGCAAAAGCGCGTTCGGATGAGCCTGCTTGACAGTCCTGACATTTTCTGCCGACATTCTCGCATGCGTGGGACATCCGCCGTGAATAAGTTTAAATTCTTTTTCGGGAACATTGTCCTTTATAAACGTACCGAGATTAATATCAGGTATAAAAAGTATTTTATCATTGTCAATCTTTCTTACAATGTCAAGAGCGGACGCGCTCGTTACGCAAACGTCACACTCGGTTTTCAGCTCGGCGGTAGTGTTTATATATGCTACGACGGAATAACCGGGATACATTTTTTTCAACTCCCGAAGCGTTGGAGCGTCAAGCTGTTCCGCCATGGGACATCCCGCATCTGCAGACGACAGAATTACGTTTTTTTCCGGAGCAAGAATTTTTACTGTCTCCGCCATAAAACGAACTCCGCACATCAAAATGTTTTTTTGGCTCTGTTTTGCCGCCTCTTTACTCAACGCAAACGAATCTCCGACAAAATCGGCAATTTCGAGAATGTCATGCGACTGATAACAATGAGCGAGGATACAGAAATCCTTCTCTTTTTTCAGCCTTATAATTTCATCCTGTATATCACGAAGCATAAAAACAACCTCACAAAAAATGTTTTGTTTATTTTAACATTTTTACTTATTTAATTCAAGTATATATTCGCCGTTTTTCAGAGGCAAATAATTTCCCCCATTGTCCTCAAACGAATATTCGCCGGGAATTATTATTTCGCCGCAAACGCCGTCGGATGCATTTACCGAAAGAACGATTTTGTCATTTTTTCTTTTCCAATTGACGTATATGTTTCCGCCGGCTGTTTTATATTTACCCTCGGCATATTCAAGAGAGTCGATAAAACAAGGAGATACTTTAACAAACGACGGATTATTCCTGTACGGATTTACTTTTATTCCTGCGCAGTATTCGATAAACCATGCTGATATATCGCCGAACATATGATGATTCTGTGAATTCGGGCGATCCGTTTCTCTTAAAAAGTCCTCCGGAAGAGCCGTTAATCCTCTCTCGACAAAATTTCCGTATGACGGATAATCACGGCGGGTTATCATTTTAAACGCAAGAGACGAATAACCGAAATCGGAAAGGACTCTGAACAATACTCTCATACCGAGAATACCTGCGTCAACATGACAGGCGTTGTAATTTATAATGTCAACCAGACGTTTTACGGCCTGAGTTTTTTCCGAATCATCAAAAACATTGTAATATACCGCCATAGCCTGCGATGTCTGACATGAGCCTGCCGCAGTCATAGTATTAAAATCTATAAGATATTTTCTGACGGAAAAACGAATCGAATCATAAAGCATATCGCAGTATTCTTTTTCTTCGTTCTTTCCGAGCACGCCGAAAATGTAAGAAGCCTTTTCAAGTATACTCATACACGTTACGCTGTCTGTAAATTCAAGAGGCGACTTTACCTTGGTGACGGGACACCAGTCGCCGAGCCCTATTTCAATGAGCCCCCGTTCATTACGTCGGGATGAAACATACGCGCAGTATCTGAAAATCGAACAGGCGTTATCCTCAAGAATCTGCCGATCTCCTCTTAAAATGTATGAAAAATACGGTATATACGTAAGCACGCAATCCCATGCGGGACCGTTTCCCCATTCAAATCCCCATCCCGCCGTCGGAACTATTCCCGGCAGAGCGCCGTCAAAACGCTGAGCTGCTCTGATATTGTTAAGCCACTCTTTATAGCTGTTCACCGCGTCAAGATTCATTAAAATATGCTCACACGAAAGAGCCGCGTCTCCCGTCCAGCCGTTTTTTTCTCTGTGGGGACAATCGGTCGGGAAATAATAAAAGTTTGACGAATCCGAATTTCTCGTCATTTTCTGCAATGCGTTTGCTGTTTCATCAGAGCAGTTAAAGCTTCCAAGTTCTTCCAAATCGGAATTATATATAATAAATTCAAGCAGATCTTCGTTTGCTTCATCCTCTGTTATGCCGAGAACGACGCAGTATCTGAATCCGTGATATGTGAACACGGGTTCAAATTCTTCCTTACCTTCACCTTTTAAAATATAAATATCCCTTTGTGAATATCCGTCGGGGCAGAAACAGATATTACTTGTATCGGGTTCGCCGTCAGGCGCATAATATTCGCCGAATTGCAAATCAATCTGCCGTCCGCGTTCGCCGCTGATTTTAAGTTTAACCGTTCCCGCCGCATTGACGCCGAAATCGTAAAGATATCCTTCATGAGCCTTTGAGGGAAAATCCTTGTAATTATTTGTAACGTCGCCTCTCGAATGATAGTCCTTTAAAACACATTTTCTGATTTTTACAGGCTTAACAACTCTTTGAGGCTTTATTGCTTCAGCATTACAAAGTTTCTTTTCGCCTCTTACCGGCATAGCGGACAATGCGTTTTTCCATTTTGAATCGTCAAAATCAATTTCAGCCCAGCTGTCAATCTCTTTCCTTGCGTCATAAAAGCACCCGCATCTCAAATCGTCGAATATAACCGGAGATTCGGCTGTTTTTACATTTTCGTCTGCTTCCTCGACAGTATGCGAACCGTCCTCATACTCGGCTTCTACAGAAAATGCCGTCAGAGGTGCGCTTCTGTACAGAGCCTTATCCAAATCCCATATTCCGCCGCCGATACAGTTAAGCATGCCGTTGCCGAGATGAACACCCAAAACGTTTATTCCGTCGGATACGAGAGACGTTATGTCGTATTCGTCATAATAAACGATATCGTCAGGATTGGAAATATATGGGGCAAGAATACCCTTTGTGATTTTTCCGCCGTTTATATATGCGTCATAAAAACCGAGCCCGGTTATGGTTAATACGCATCTTTTTAAACCTTTTTTTATTTCAAAATTCTTTCTGAAATACGGTGCGGGTACAAAGTGAGTATATGTCGAATAATCACTCGACGCTTTTATAAATTTATTTGAAAACATAGATTATCCTTTCAAAAAAAGCAGGGCTGTCTGTTTAGGACGAAGCCCCGCGTAAATAGGTCTGTATTATTTGTTTATAAAGTCTATCATACTCAAAATCATTTTGAAAAAGTCGATAACTCTTAACATAAACGATCTAATCTTATTGACCGTATTTCCGGTATCATAACCGATATTTCCGTGATAATCCCCATTGTAAACGATTTCGTCAAATATAGCGTTCTCAACGTTTTCCTGCGTGTTATACGGCGCCTCGGCAAAATTTGCGTTCGGGAGATATTTCTTCGCAATGCCGTAGAGCCCGGCACGCGAAAAGTTACCGCTGTTTGTCTGCATAGCTTCTCCCCACTTCTGAGCAATAGTCTCATACGAATCGGTTTCCGCATTAACGGTCAAATCTGCGTTCGAGGAGCCGTAAACAAACCAATCCGACCGTTTAGCCCATGAGTTATAACCCTTATATGTCCAAAGAGTCCAGCTTAAATTGTTGGAATCATAAGCATTTATGGCAAAATCAAGAGAGACGTTATCGCCTACGGGATGAAATTCACCCGCATACTGAGGTACGTTATATCCCATACGCCAGCCGGCTGTTATCCTGTTCGTATAGTCACGCTCGTTATCGTCATACTGATGATACTGATAGACAACGCCTTTCCAATTATAATTATAGATATTTTTTGTAGGATTGGGAAGCTTATCTATCGACCATGTTCCTATCATAGTTATAATTCTTGCGAGATCCTTGTCTCTTATCTCTTTATAAGCCATATCATAGAATTCCCATATATAACTGTGAATTCTTTTTATAACCGGAACGTCGCACATCGGTTCATTAAGCAAATCAAACATAGCAATCGCCGGGTCGCCCGCAAAACGTTCGGCAATAACGCCCCAAAGCTCAGCAGCCTGCTGACGGTAGCGTTTACCCGTGTCATTCTGATCAAAGAAATGATAGCTCTTGCCGTTGTTGTTTCCGCTGCCGCAGTGATCTGTATAACCCTGACAACCGTTTGCTCCATGCAGATCAAGAATTGCATAAAGACCGTACTTACGGCACATATCGACAGCCCATTCAAGTCTTGAAAGATCTATCTCACCATTCTCATCCAAAATCCACGTACCGTTATCGTCAGACTGAAAATTTCTGTACCAGAAAGGTATTCTTACGCAGTTAAAGCCCATATCAGCAATATTCTGAAAATCAGTCTCTGTAATCCAGTTATCCTGATATATATTGTAAAGCTCTCTTGTCTTTTCCGCACCGAAACGGCTTTCAAGAATACCGATTGTATAAAGGTCGCCTTTTTTGTCGTTGCTTATCGGACAGAACCAGTCCTCCATTATAAGCCATCCGCCGAGATTAAGACCTCGAAGTCTTATCTCCTCGCCCCGTCTGTTATAGAGCTTTTCTCCGTCAACGTAAAGTGCGTCCGAAAGAGTTATCGAATTATATGACTGAGTACCGTTTTCATCTTTATACGCAAAAACAAAAGGCGCTAATGACGTAATCAGCATTAAAATTACAAGAAATAAAGCAAAAATTTTAACGGAAAATTTTTTCATCGGTATTTTCCTTTCTCAAAAAATACACATACGGCGGCAATCGAAACGGCCGCCGCATACATTGAATTGTCAAACTACTTTTACGCCTATAACGGCTTTTTCACCGTTGATATTCCACTCGGCCGTATTACCCTCGGCTTCGCCAACCTCGACGCTGTCTGCAAGAACATCCCCGGCAATATCAGCCTTATGAGAGGCAACTATTTTATTGAGTTTATCGCTGCCGTCAATCGTAAGAGCGATATGGTCGGTTACATTGAAATCCGCGTCTTTGCGCATTGTCTGAACCTTGCTGATAATTTCGCGGACAAATCCCTCGTTAATAAGCTCCTCTGAAAGAACAGTGTCAAGAGCAACGGTAACGCCGTAATCGGTAAGAGTAAACAAACCGTCCTTTTGCTTTGTCTCAATAAGAAGATCGTCCTCAGTAAGCTCGATATTTTCGCCGATATCAACAACTATCTTACCGTCCGCTTTAAGCTGAGCGTAAGCCTTTGAACCGTCGAGCGAAGCAAGAGCGTTTTTGATTGCGCCGAGCTTTGCACCGTGCTTAGGTCCTAAAGTCTTCATCTGAGGCTTGAAAATATAATCGGTAAGAGCGGAGGTGTCGTCAACAAATTCAACGCTCTTTACGTTAAGCTCGTCCTCGATAATATCTATATAAAGCTCGTCAAGCTTCTTGTCGGCTTTTACAAACATTTTTGCAAGAGGCTGACGGTTCTTGATATTCGCTCCGTTTCTTGCGGCTCTGCCAAGACCAACTACCGAAAGCACCTCCTCCATGTCACGCTCAAGGTCTTTATTAATATAATCGTTATTAACTTCGGGGAACGAGCAGAGATGTATGCTCTCCGGCGCATCCTCATCAACCGAACGAACAAGATTCTGATATATCTCCTCTGTCATAAACGGAATCATGGGGGCCGCAGCCTTTGAAACTGTTACAAGAGCCGTATAAAGCGTCATATAAGCGTTAATCTTATCCTGCTCCATGCCCTGTTTCCAAAAACGCTCTCTGCCTCTGCGAACATACCAGTTGCTCATCTCGTCCACAAAATCCTGCAGCGCCTTTGCCGCCTCGGGAATTTTATAATCGTTAAGATTTGAATCTACCTCGCCGACCATGGAATTAAGCTTTGAAAGAAGCCACTTGTCCATAACGGAGAGTTTTTCATATTCAAGCTTAAAATTATTGGGGTCAAAATTATCTATATTCGCATACAGGACAAAGAAAGCGTAAGTATTCCATAATGTCCCCATAAATTTACGCTGTCCCTCGGTAACGGCTTTTCCGTAAAATCTGTTGGGAAGCCAGGGAGCTGAATTTGTATAGAAATACCAACGTATTGCGTCTGCTCCGTATGTCTGAAGAGCTTCAAACGGGTCGACCGCATTACCCTTTGATTTTGACATCTTCTGTCCGTTTTCATCCTGAACGTGTCCGAGAACTATAACGTTTTTAAACGGCGCTTTGTCAAATATAAGAGTTGATACGGCAAGAAGAGAATAGAACCATCCTCTTGTCTGGTCAACAGCCTCCGAAATAAAATCTGCGGGGAACTGCGATTTAAACAGCTCCTCATTCTCAAAAGGATAATGATGCTGCGCAAAAGGCATCGAACCGGAATCAAACCAGCAGTCTATAACCTCGGGAACGCGTTTCATTTCGCCGCCGCACTCCGGGCATTTAAGCGTTACTGCGTCGATATACGGTCTATGAAGCTCGATATCGTCAGGGCAGTTATCGGACATCGATTTTAATTCATCAACAGAGCCTACCGAATGTCTGTGTCCGCAGCCGCGGCATTCCCAAATATTAAGAGGAGTACCCCAGTAACGGTTACGGCTGATTGCCCAGTCCTGTACGTTTACAAGCCAGTCGCCGAATCTGCCTTTGCCTATACTCTCGGGAATCCAATTAATGGTATTATTATTTTTAATAAGATTATCCCTGACAGCGGTCATCTGAATATACCACGACTCTCTTGCATAGTAAATAAGCGGAGTGTCGCATCTCCAGCAAAACGGATAGTCATGCTCAAATTTCGGAGCCGAGAAAAGAAGCCCCTCCTTATCAAGGTCTTTCAAAACCTCCGGGTCGGCGTCCTTAACAAACAATCCCGCATAGGGAGTTTCCTCAGTCATATTGCCTTTTCCGTCAACGAACTGTACAAACGGAAGGTCGTATTTTCTGCCGACTCTCGCGTCGTCCTCACCGAATGCCGGCGCGCAATGGACGATACCTGTACCGTCCGTCATGGTAACATAACTGTCGCACATGATAAAGAACGCTTTTTTCTTCTGCTCCTGCGCCTTTTCGTAAGCGCATTCATAAAGAGGCTCATACTCTCTGTATTCAAGATCCCTTCCCTTGAATTTTTCAAGAATTTCATACGCGCTGCGTCCTTCTTCGGCAAGAGGAGCAAGAACTTTATCAAGCAGCGCAACAGCCATGTAATAAACTTTTCCGTCGCATGCCTTCACTTTTGCGTATTCATCGTCGGGGTTTACGCACAGCGCAACATTTGAGGGAAGAGTCCAAGGCGTAGTCGTCCATGCAAGAAAATAGGCGTCCTCATCCTTAACCTTGAAACGAACGACAGCCGAACGTTCCTTAACGGCTTTATACCCCTGAGCAACCTCGTGAGAAGACAGCGGCGTTCCGCAGCGGGGACAGTAAGGAACTATCTTAAATCCCTTATAAATAAGACCCTTTTCATATATCTTTTTAAGAGCCCACCATTCGGACTCGATATATGAATTATGATATGTTACGTATGGATTCTCCATATCCGCCCAGAATCCGACGGTAAATGAAAAATCCTCCCACATTTTTTTATATTTCCAGACATTTTCCTTGCACATCTCAATAAAAGGCTCAAGACCGTACTCCTCGATCTGTTCCTTTCCGTCAAGACCGAGCTGTTTTTCAACCTCAAGCTCTACGGGCAGTCCGTGAGTATCCCAGCCAGCCTTACGGGGAACCTGATATCCCTTCATTGTGCGGTAACGCGGAATCATATCCTTGATAACACGCGTCAGAACATGTCCGATATGCGGTTTTCCGTTAGCCGTAGGCGGTCCGTCGTAAAATATATACGGAGTACCTTTTTTTGCGGTTGTTTTCTCAAAAATTTCGTTGTCTTTCCAAAACTTCTCTATCTCCTTTTCACGCTGAACGAAATTCAGCTCGGCAGAGACTTTTTTGTACATAATTACAGCTCCTTTAAAACGGCGGAACTTTAACAAAAAAAGCTTTGCCCCGTATAAGTCAGGACAAAGCAAGCTTTGTTTATACCACCGAACATACAAATATATGCGTTCCCGTAACGGGGGAATACCGGCTATGCTTAATCGAAAAAATTCTTTCGGCACGCGGCTCGGGAGTGATACACGCATACGGTTACTCACGCCGCGCTCTCACCGTCCGCGGCTCGCTTTGCTTTTTACCGAAATGCGACTGTCTCCGTCACAGCCTTTACTATATCAATAGTGATTCTACCACAGTAAAAAAGCGTTGTCAAGTAAACGAAGTATTATTTCTTTTTATTTGTTCTTTAATTTGCAGAGTTTATAAATTCCGCCGATTCCCAATACTGCCGATGCACAAATCGATGCTCTTTTCAGAACAAACGGAACGGCCGTCGAAACGGATGACGGCGAATGAGTATAAACATACTCCGTAACGGGACGCTTAAGATTTGATGTAAACAGTTCCTTTGCACTAAGAATATGAGTCGAATACGAACCGGGATTACGTTCTTCGATATCAAAAATTCTGACTCCCCTTTTCATACCCGGACCGTATGTATTAAATCCGCACCCCTGAGTATATCCCAAATCAATTCCGCAGTAATTTACGACGAACGAATTATTATGGTCGTGTCCGAAATAAAGTCCGAGAACGTCGCCCTTTTCTTTAAGTGCGGACAAAAATCCGTCGTCAAATTCTATCGAAGCAAAATTCTCACCCATAAACATGCCCTTTTCATACAGAGAATCGTTAAGTCTGTAATAATTCCTATTAAATTCTCCCGCTCCCCTGAAAGCACGTTTATCGCGTCTGTCCGATATCTTCGCCGTTTTGTAAATTTCAATCGGCGGAATATGGCAGAACGCAAGCGAGGGCAAGGCATTTTTATTAAAATCTCTTGCTCTTCTGTATTCGTCCAGTTGTTCGACGCTTACTCCGTCATACTTGCCGGTGTCAAAAATATATACATTAAATAACGGCGTTGAGCCGTCATGCGAGTAAATCGTTTCATAAGAAAACGGTGAATATCCGCCGATTGAATTTGAATTATTAAGACAAAGACCGCCGGCTTTGTATACCATAAACTGGAAATCAGCGGAACATTTTTTTGAAATATCATGGTTTCCGAACGTGAACAAAAACCTGACGTTCCTTTTTATGAGCGGTTCAAGAACGTTTTCTACGGTAGTTTTTGTTTTATTTTGAACATCGCCCGAAACCATCGATATTCCGTATCCCTTTATCTGGTCGCCTGTAAAAACGACGAGATCGGGCTTCGCGCATTCCAACGCCCTGTCAATCAGGTTTATCGTATCGGGATTCGTCATGCATATCTCCTGAGCGTCGGCTATCTGCATTATACGAAAATGTCCGCTGTCGGAAAAAAAGAGTTTATTATCCATTAATATCACCGCTGTTATTATAGCAAAAGAGGGTCGAACTCCATAAGCCCAAAAACGCACCGTCTCACGCCTCTGGGAACTGTTTTTCCCTTGAAATACGTCAGTATTCCTGCGGGAAAGAACCGTTCCCATAGACGCAATCCGCTGTATTTTGGGTGCGGGGCAGTTTTAAATCGGAGCAACACACTGCTTTGCTTGCAAGGAGCAGTGCGTGCGAACGATTGCAACAGCAGTTATATCAATCATATTTTCGTTTCGGCAAGGCAAAGGAACGCAGGAAGCCTAACGGCTTTCAAGTTTCTTTAACGCAGTCGAAGCGGAAAGAGGGTGGATATAAACCTTATGGGTTCGGCTCTCTTTTGCTATTGTTTTTCACCAAGCATCAGTTTTATTACCGACGAATCTATTTTATAATATTTAACATCGGTAACGGCGTCTTCGGAGGCTTCATTTGCGGACATACCTGCCAATATACTGCCGTATTCGTCCGTAATGATTGAGCTTACGACGGTATATTCGCTGTCCTCGGGTGTGAATGACAGATTGTAAACCTTGTCGTTGAACAGATTGAGAAGCTTATATTCGTTTGTTTCGCCGCTTGTCGCGCTGTATTTTTTCAAGTAAATAACATACGGACAGTTTTTGGTGTTTACCGCGCCCGCGCTGCCGTCGATAAGGTAAATTTCCGCAGGGTCACGCTCTTTTTCAAAGAGCGTGATTTCGTTGTCCGAGAGCTTGTAAATCGCGGTATCGTTATCTCCGATGAACATATAACTGCCGAAAACCTTAAATTTGCCGAACGACGTCAACGAATCGGGGAATGACGCCGTTGATTGCAATATGCCGTCCGAGCCGTAGGTTCTCAGCTGCTTTTTGCCCGAAATATCGCATATTATATAGACTATGTTGTCATAAGCGCATGCGTTTACGATTTCTACTCCGTTTTCGGTGGTAACGAATTTGACGTTTTCCTTTGTTTTCACGTTATATTTCATAACGTCGTCCGCAAAATAGATAAATTCGTCCTCGCTGAGCTTCGACATTTTAATTTCCGACGGTGAGGGATAATCTATTGTCAGAACGCTTGTGCATTCGCCGTATGAATAAGACGCGCACATGAGGACGCATTTTCCGTTATTGCTTTCCTCGTGCTTCGGCGTGACAAATTCATACAAATCCGTATCGTTCATAATAACGCTGTCCGCGCTTATTAAGTCGGCTGTAAGCGAATCGTTATTTAAAAATTTTGTAAGCTCTCCGTTTTTGATATCGTAACCGCCCCAGTTTACATTGTCGGGGTGCAATGATTCCTCTCCCTCGTCCGTATATTCGGAAATAATTATATCCGCGCAGAAGCTGCCGAGCATGTTAAAATTATTTTCTACGCTTCTTACGGAATTTTTACTGTCGGTTGTAAAGTACAATTTTGCCTTGCCGAGGTTGATTTTCAGTGAATCCGAGGACATGGGCAGGCTTTTGGTTTCCGTTGACGAGGGTTCTTCCTCCGCCGTTTCGGACAATTTAACGCCGCCGCATGACGACAAAAGAAGCGTAAAAACCAAAAATGCCGTTAATACGGACGTTAACTTTTTCATGATGAAAATCTCCTTTTTATGCAGAAAGCGTTTAAACGCCTTTTCCATGTTATTGTACCATATATTTATACCGAAGTGTGTTACAATCGCTTACATTGAGGTTACAAATCGTTACAATTTGTTACAAAAGACGGCGGCCTGTGCTTATCGCGTCCGGCCGCCGTGTTCGTTTATTATTTTGTATTTAAATCTACGGTATATCCGCCGTCGAATGTCACCTGATAGTCGTATGTGCGGTCTTTATCGTTAAATACAGGATGGTCGGTTGAAATTATATTCGCGCCGCTCTTAATTGCTGTATCTCTCTGACAATCCTTTTCGTCGGTGTAGTAATTATCCGTTCTCGTCCTAACCGCAAGTTTTTTTTCATATATGATTTCCCGTGAGTATTCAAGCGCGTCGTCAGCGTCATTTATTATAAGGAAGGACGCGCAATCTCTGTCCGCGTCGTCGGCTCTGAGCATCGGGAACATCGCCTGCGTTCTTATTCCGGAATCGAGCGCGATATACTCTTCGGTAACGTCCGTTTCGTGAAGAAGAACCATTACCTTGCCGAGCGTGTCCTCAAGCGTCAGCCAGCCGTCGTTTTCTCTCATTTCTTTAAAAGATGAATAACTTCCGAGCATGTCGGCGGGCGTAAGAAGCGTGTCTCCGAGCGTTTCTCTTATAACCTCGTCAAGCTTCTGAGCGTATTCGACGCTGAAATTTTCAAGTCCCGAGTAGAACGGAACGTCCTTTTTCGGCTCTATAATAATTGTAATGGGAAGATGGTTCGGGTTGTGATCGGACCACATTTTTATCTCCGCCAAAGCCTTTTTAAAATCGTAGCAGGTTGAGCGGATTTCAACTCCCGGCTTATGAGATACGACAAAGCTTATCTCTCTGCCGTCGTCTTTTGTTTCCACGTCAAGTTCAATGCTTCTGATTCCGGCCTCGAACTGGTCGGTAAGATCCTCGCTTTCAAAATCGGGACGAGAACCGGCAACGATTCCGAACGTAAGATCCTCAAGTTTTTTGAAAATCTTTTTATATGCGGAACATCCCTGACGTTCATAACTGTTATGAGTCGCCATAAACGAAACCTCGTTGAATTTCACTGCGTTGCCGATTGCCTCATCGAGGTCGAAGGCGCAGAACGAGTTTTCGTCAACCGCCGTATAATCCTTATAAAACTCTTCAAGAGCCTCCATGTGTGCATTCTGGTATTCGTAATTCTCGTTTACTTCCTTTTTCGCCTCGGTAAAAATGCCGGGAACAGCAAAAAGTATTGTAAACAGAGCCGCTAAGAATCTGATAACTTTCATATGTATGTCTCCTAAAATTCCGTATATCCGATATGAACGCAGACGTATTTTTTGCCCTCGGCGGATACGATTTTCATTTCGGAATATCCCGGGTAGAATTTTTCGAGCATATCCATAAGCTCGTTTGCTTTTTTATTTTCAAGCGAAAAATACATCAGGGCTTCATTTTCTTTGTTTTTTGTAAAATCTGGTAATAACATATTTTATCCTTATATAAATGAGAACGGGACTGCCCCGTTCGGAAACAGAAAATATTCTGTACCGAACCCGGCAGTCCCCGCAGTTCTTCGCTTATTTGGCAAGACTGTCCGCATAATCTCCGAGTTTCGAAGCGATTTCGTCCGAATCGATTATTCCGAAACGCATGAGGAGAATAAGTATATGCATAAAGAGATGTATAAGCTCAGTCCACATTTTTTTTGCCTCCGTTTTTATTTATTTGCATTCTGCAACAAGCTCCGAATAATAATCGGTAAGCTGAGCTGCCGCATTTTCGCCGAGAGATACAAGCTCAAGCGACTTGTTTTCGGGATAAATAACCGACATGAAGTCGTTGCCGGGGATGATGTAGCCTATCTGGTCGTTCATGAGTCCGAATACAAGCATATGTCTGTCGCCTGTAATTTCCTGAAGAGTGGGCATCGTCCAATCCGTTCCGGTCCACGATGTTTCGCTCGTGAGGAATCCGCCGTATGCGATTTCCGCGGCAAGCTCACCGGGAACGAGAGCGACGGCAAGGTCGTTTCCTATCTCCATGTAGCCTATCTCCGAGAGAACGGAGAGCTTTCCGTTATCGTTGAGAACCTTGTTTGTTACAAGTCCCATCTTGCCGGCAAACGTAAGAATCGGATTGTCAATGGTGAATTTAACTTCCTTATGTCTTATGTTAAGAAGAGGCGCAACCTCGTTCTCGTCGGCGTTCTGCATGAGAACATTTGCGAGCGTTTCACCGTAAACCTTGAGATCCTCCGCGCCTTCAAGTCCGTTGCACTCCTCGGGATGAACCTGTGATGTGCCCTGCTCCGCGTCGAGGATGAGAAGGAAGTTATATCCCATCTCGTTTACGGCCTGCTCCATATAGTAAGGATAGTCGCCGGTTACATCGGTTCCGCCGGCTCCGAATCCGACGCAGTGGATGGGAGAGGTAGAGAATACGGTGCCCTTGCTGCCGTCGTCGGGAACGAAACGGAAACGGTCGAAATTGGTGTCGAGAACGTAGGGAGGTCTTTTGTCTCTTACGTATTCGGTCATGTCAAGCTCGGTATAATAGAGCTTACCGGTTGTCATGGATTCAACGGCCGTCTTGATTGTATCGCCCGTAACCTTGTAAAGGTTCTCCATGTATTCCTTGTTCTGTCCGTTAACAGGGGACTTGCCCGAAATATTTCTGAATCCGTTGCCCAGTTCCTTGAGAAGAGGTCCGTTCATTCCGAATGTATCTACCGCGCTGTGCTGGTGAAGGACGGAGATATTAAGACTTGTAATATTCTTTTCCTTACAGTAATCCGCAAGAGAGAGACGTATGCCTCTGACGTCCGTAAGCGACATGCCGTAGCCGTCGATGACTGCGAATACGGTGATTCCTCTCGAGCTTCCGTCGTCGAGGGCAATGGTTCTGACCTTAAGGTCGTCGGCTACGCTTGTAACGAGCTTATCCTCAACGGCAAGAGAGCCTGCGACATAGTGATTGCCGTCCATGATATTCTGTCCTTCAAGAAGGGAGGCTTCGCCGTAGCCGAGCGACCACTGCGCGCCCTGAGCGGGTTCGCTTAAAAATTCCGAACTGCCCTGCATGAATCCATCGGACGAATAGTTATCCGAGCTTTCCCATGTTTTGGGAGAGGGAACGAAAAGGTTAATGACTTTAACAAGAAGTTTGATAATCTTGTCAACAGCATTGTAGAAGCCTTTTGTGAATTTGCTGACGTTCTTTGTGCCGTCGGATTCCGATATTACGTAATCATTTTCATACTCGACCGCAAATGCCGCGGGAGCGAGAGGAAGAATCATTGCGAAACAGAGAACGAGGGCGAGGATTTTTCTTAGATGTTTTTTCATTTTGCCGTACTCCTTTTATTTGAAATTTTCAAGTTTTGCCGATACTCTGAGTATTGTGCGCGCTTCGCCGGCTGTAATACTTCCGTCGCCGTCGAGGTCGCCCGCCTTGAATGAAAGTCCCGTGAGATTTTCAAGCTTTGCCGATTGTCTTAATGCAAGTCTTGCGTCCTCCGCCGTTACCTTTCCGTCAAGGTTGACGTCGCCTTTTATATACTGAGGCTCAGTCTTTTTGATTGCGAACGAATCAACGTTTTCGGTTTTGGAACCGTCGGACGTGTAAGCGTCAAAATAGAGCGTATCGCCGTCAACGGTTATTTTTGAGAACATTGATTTTTCCGTCTTGTAAATCTTTTCTGCAGTGGGGAACTCTGTGCCGGATTCGCCGTCGCCGAGGTCGGGATAATGCTTGCTTCCCGCCGTGCCGCTTATAACGTATACGGTTCCGGACGGATCTTCCATCGTCTTGTATGCCTCGTCGTTGTAAATGGATGTTCCCGAATAACCTTCGCTTGCGATTGCGTTATTATTAAGAGCGTTCGTTCTTAAATAAACGTGGTCGTGTCCCTGGAATACCATGTCGATTCCAAGCTCCGGCATGAGCGTCTTGAGCTGTTCTCTGATTGCCGTAACGTCATCGTCGTGGTAGTGTGTTCCGTTAGTGTAAATGCCCTTGTGAATTGCGGCGAATTTCCACTGTGCCGAGGATGAGTTCATATCTTTTTTGAGCCATTCAATCTGCGTATCGCTGAGCGCGTTGTTTTCGTTGAGGTCGTTTGTGTTGAGAACCGCAATGTGAATATTGTTATAGTCGAACGAATAGTAAACGCCGGTCGTCGTGTCCTGCTCCGGAGCGGAATCTATATAAAAATTCGTAACCGTCGCTTTTTCTCCGTAACCCTCGTGGTTGCCCGACGCAGGAACGAAGAATGTGTTCATAACAGATTCGCTTGCCTTGCCGTCAAGCGCCCACTGCCACTGTTTCAGATTGTCGCCGTGGTCAACGATATCGCCGGTGTTGAGTATAAAATCATAATCGCATACGCTGCCCGCAAGCTCAAGAGTGCTGTACCAGTCCTGATATTCGTCAGGGCTTGAAGCCTGAGGATCAGCGGTGTGGATAAACGTTACGGTATCGCTTCCGTCAGCGGTCGATATCGTTCCCGTTTCGCTCCACCATCCAAGCGAAGCGTCGCCGACTTTGTAGTAATATACCGCGCCGGGTTCAAGACCGGAGAGCTTAACCGTGTGTCTCTGCGTTGTAAGCGTGTGGTCGAACAGTCCGAATACGCCGATATCGACTCCGGGGAACGTTCTTGTCGTTTCTTCTGTGATTTTCTGAGCGTTTATGCCGTCGTCAACGTAATTCCTGCCCGAGAAAACGGGTTCGGACGAACCTGCCTTGTAAATTTCAATATCCGTTCCCTTGACGGAATACTTTGTGTACCAGTTGATGTTTGCCGTAGTTTTCGTATCCGTGCCGAACGTAACGGTAACCTCGGAGGGCTTTCTCATATTCTCGCTCGTCGCCGTGACGGCAACGGGACCGGAATACGTATACGATACGTTGTTGTCGCCGTTAGCCTGAGGAACGTCGTCGGTTACCATTGAACCTACGATATTGGTAAGCGTCCAGCCTACGCTTCTCTTTCTCGGCTCGTCAATATACGTTGTTCTGAGATTTTCGACTATCTCGTCGACGGAATATCCGTACTGCTTTACTATTCCTTTTTCAAGGAGCATGTTTACGATTCCTTTCGCCGACTTATCGGAACCGAGCATTCCGAGAACGCCCGAAATTGCGTAGTCGAAATATCCGCCGAGAGTTGACGATTTGTCAAGACCGAGTACGGTTTCAAGATTTATTTCTACATTTGCAAGAAGCTCGTCGAGTATAACGCCGTGCAGGATATCCTTTACAAGCATATCGAGAAGAACGTCGGTAAACGAGCCGTCCTCAAACTGAGCGAGAACGTCAAGAACAAGCGCGTCTGCGGAGGAGTCCTCATTGCCCTCGTACATGTAAACAAGTACGCTCTTTACGAGGTCGCCGAGCGTGCCGTAGTCGTTCGCGCTCGAAAATCCGTATTTTTCCGCGAATACGGTGCTTGTCTCATCGGAAATTTTTTCATTTAAAAGATTGTTGACCGCGTTGTAAACGACATCTCTGAGTTTTGTCGTATCGGTGAGATAATTTTTCTCAAGCTGAGTTGAAATATCCTTTACGAGGTTCATTATGTTTTTGCCGTCGAATACGGCAATTCCGGCAATTGTTATGCCTCCGCCGATAAGGTCGTTAAGCTTTGACTGAAGGTCAAGATTGAACGTGTTCTGAATGTAGTCGATAAGACTGCCGTTTTCCTTTATTCCCGGAACGACTTTCTCGTTTACCAGACGCATTACTATATTCGTAATGTACTGAGCAATGTCGAGATCGTAATACTGGTCGTTAAGCGACGCGCTCTCCCTGTAGGGAACTTCGTATGTTTTGCCGTCGGAATCCGTTATCGGCTTTACGCAGTCCGCGTCGTATACGTTAAAATCAGCCTTTACGCTGTTTCCGTTTTTTGTAAATGTCGTTTCTCTGTATGTATGAGGGAACTCGACAAGACTGCACGTCATTGCGGAATAAATTACCTCTCCGCTGTCGGAGTATGTCGAGGAAATATCACTGCAGTGAGAGTGTCCCGTGAATACCCAGTGCATGCCCGCGTCGGCGAGCTTTTCGGATACCTGCTCCCAGTTGTCCATTACGAATCCCTGAAGAACATATCCCTGAAAGTATGATTCGGGACTTAAATTCCAGTGCGTCATGCCGATAACCGTTTCTCCGCTTTCCTTTGCGTCCGCGCATTCGGCAAGAATCCAGTCCATAAGTTCGTCGGTAATGTTGCCGCCCGTTTCATGCTCGTACGTTTTGCTTGCGGTATTGTCCTTTGAATACTTGCCGGCGTCCATGACGATAAGTCTGTAGCCGCCGTCAAGCTTAACAGAGTAGGAGAGCATACCCGCCTTGCCCGACGAGGGGCTGAACGTATGGTATGCGAGATCCCAGCCGAGATTTTTATAGGTCTGCTTAAAAAGCTCCGGCGTTGTTTTCATCGTCGTTTCTTCCTTGCCGTTCATGAACGTGGAAGCGTTTGAATTGTTGATATCGTGGTTGCCGTTTGTGACGATAACCTGAATGCCCGATTCCTTTTCAAACTGTTCAAGACGCTTTGCGAGAGCCTCATGGTTGGAAAGCTCTCCGTTTGCCGTAAGGTCGCCCGAAAGAAGCAGATATTTCATGCCGTTTTCCTTTGCATGCTCCGCAACCGCAGCAAGCGCGGAGTCGAGCAGCGAATCCATCTGTTTTACATGCTTGTTGTTTGCATGCGCCCATGACATGTAAGCGTCGTTGTAATTGCCTCTGTTGAAATCCGCGACATAATGCACGTCGGAGATTGTAGGCAGCGTAAGCACGCCCGCCTCGTTGTCCGCCGAGGCGATAAACGACAGGGGCATTGCCGTCAGAATCATTATAAGACTCAATACGAGCGCGATAATCTTTGACGGCAGTTTTGATTTTGACGTCGGTGATGACATAAGTTGACCTCCCGATACCCCGGATATACATGATTTGTACCGACCGAAGGTTTACAGCCGTGAATCGGCGGCCGGACATAAATCCTCGGATACTGCAAATACGTTCGGGGCATAATAATACATAATCATTATAAACTATTTAAAAATAAATGTAAATAACTTTTAAGGAAGATTTGTGAAGAAATATATGTAAAATAAGCATATAATCTTTAAAAAACGTCTAACATTGTTTAAAATATTAATTTTTTTTAAAAAAAGTTTGACTTTTTATTCATAAAATGTTACAATTCCAATACAAGAAAGAGTTTTTCGGGAGGCTGAGCCGATGTCCATGCTTTTCAGATGGCTGCAGAGATTTGCCGCCATAGCCGCCGCGTTTACAAGTTTGCTCGGCGTCAAACAAAATACGGTCACGGTTTCGCTGTATGCCAATCCGTCTTCGGGATATTCGTGGGAGTGCTCGTTCGACAAACAGGGCGTTATGACTCTCTCGGATTCGTATTATAAACAGAATCTTACATTGTTCTCCGATGAAACGAAGGACGGAAAACAGTATTTTATATTAAAATCCCTCGGCGAAGGCACGGTCAGCGTGCGGTTTAAATATGTCAACAGCCGAGGCTACGTCGCAAGCTCATATACGTATAAATATTCGGTGTCCGATACGGGCAAAATAACGCTGATGAGCAAAACTTAGCGGAAAATAAAATATGTCGGCAAAAGACGCCGAAAAACAGTTTGAAAAAAAGCGGCTGTAAAAAAACAAAATAATCATCCGAGACTCGTGATTAATCGAATCTCGGATTTTTTTCGGAAAAACGGTCATGCAAAAGCAATTCCGCTCTTGCATGGCCGCTGTATCAATCTGCCGGCCTGTGCTCATGCAGACCGCTGACATACGCCCTGTCAGATCATCTTGAAGTATTTCAGCGCCTTGGTAACGGCAGCTTCCTTTCGGGGAGGGCGTTGGGTCTGCCTGCTGTCCTCGGATTTCGGTTTGTTGTAGTTCTCACGCTCAATGATGCCGTATTTCTGCTTTACCTGTGCGATATAAAGATGGCTGACCTTAAGACCGGATTTCTTCGTATGTCGCTTTTTTCTCAGAAACAGTAATGTCCGGCTCACTCAGGTCAAGCCCAATGCGGATGATATCATCGGTTTTTTTGTTGGGACAACAAACATACAGTTTCCACATGGCTTGTTCTTGCAAAGAGGTCGACGGGCGTTGCTTCGACCGTCTTGTATCCGAGCGAATCGAACGCCGCGCAATCCCTTGCGAGCGTTGCGTGGTCGCACGAGACGTATACGATTCTGTCGGGATTCATTTTTGCGACCGTTTCTATAAGCTCCTTTGAGCAGCCCTTTCTCGGCGGGTCAAGTATCACGGCGTTCGGTTTTAAATTTTCGTTTTCAAGCATTTTCGCCGCTTTGCCCGCGTCGGCGCAGATAAAACGCGCGTTTTTTATTCCGTTTATTTCGGCGTTTGTTTTTGCGTTTTCCACAGCCTCGGGGATAATTTCCGCGCCTATTACCGCCTTAACCCTGTCCGCCATGGACAAGCCTATGGTTCCCGCTCCGCAGTACATGTCGAGCAGAACCGTATCGGGCGTAAGGAGCGCGTATTCGGCGGCCTTTTTATACAGAATCTCAGCCATGGTTCGGTTTACCTGATAGAACGCAAGAGGCGAAATTCTGATTTTTATGCCGCAGAGAATATCCTCGATATATTCTCTGCCCCAAATGCATTCGCATTTATCTGACATAATGACGTTTGTTTTGTCGGTATTGCAATCGGCGCAGATTCCGACAATATTATTATTTGATTTTAAAATTCCGGTTATCAATTCGTCCCTTTTAGGAATTTTTTTCGCGTTTATAACGACGGTAACGACGATTTCACCCGTTGCGAACGCCTTTCGTATATAGATATGACGAATAATCCCGCGGTGCGTATTTTCATCATAGACGGGAATCGAGTATTTCGTTATCCACACTCTGAACGCATTGAGAATATCGGAAAACTCCTCGGGCTGAAGAAGGCAGTCCGCGCAGTCGGCGACTCGGTGGGAAAAAGGGGCGAAAAATCCGATTTCAACTCTGCCGTTATTCATTCTGACCGGGTACTGCGCTTTGTTTCTGTATCTTTCTTGCGATACTGCCGGTATTATCGGTTTTATCTTAACGTCGATATTGCCGATTCTTTTAAAAGAATCGGCTATGTTTTGTTCCTTCACTGCGCATTCGGCGTCATACGAAATGTGTCTGTATGCACAGCCGCCGCATCTTGAATAAACGGCGCAGTCCGGCTCGGTTCTGTCGGGGGATGGAGTTATGATTTTTGTAAGCTTGCCTATGGCATAGCTTTTTTTTGCCTTTATAATATGACATTCTATCTCGTCTCCGACAGCCGTCGAGGAAACGAAAACAGCCTGTCCGTCATATCGTCCGACTCCGCTGCCCTCGTTTGTCAGTCCGGTTACGGTAAGACGTATATCCTGATTTTTAGTGAGCATAATTAAAATGTTTTAACAAGTTCTTTAAGATAGCTTTTGAATCTTTCTCCGATTTCCGGATGAGAGAGGGCGACCTCACAGTTTGCCTGCATAATACCGAGCTTGTCACCCATGTCGTAACGTCTGCCGATAAAATCGACCGCGGTAAGTCCCTTTTCGCGAGCCATCAACGTCATCGAATCGGTATAAAGCACTTCACCGAGAACAGGACTTACGGGCGTTCTCTCTATGTATTCGAATATTTCGGGCGTGAGGAGGTTTCTCCCGAGAATTGAATAATACGACAGAATTTCATCCTCTTTAGGCTTCTCGACAATATTTGAAACGTTCATAACGTTGTTTTCAATCGGCGTAACGTCAAGCGTACAGTACTTCATAACCTGCTCCTTCGGGCATTCGTGAACGCCGACGGCGCACTTGCCGTATTTGTCAAATGCGTCGATAAGCTGTTTTGTGACGGGGTACTCATTATTTATAATGATATCATCTCCGTACAGCACCGCGAACGGGTCTGAGCCGACGAACGCCTTTGCCGTATGAATGGCGTGAGCGAGTCCGCGTGTTTCCTTTTGACGTATATAATAAATATTTGCAAGCTCGGCGGGTTTTAATATGGATTCGTAAAGCTCCTCCTTGCCCTTTTTGCCCTTTAAATTGTTTTCAAGCTCAAATGAGCGGTCGAAATGGTCTTCGATGACGGATTTGCCTCTGTTTGTAATGATGAGTATATCGGTAATGCCCGATGCCGCAGCTTCCTCGACAAGATATTGAATCGCAGGCTTGTCGACAATATTGAGCATTTCCTTGGGAACGGATTTCGACGCGGGGAGAACGCGTGTTCCGAGTCCCGCTGCGGGGATAACAGCTTTAGTGACTTTCATTTTAATATCCTGTCTTTCCTAAATTTCTAAAAATAGCGAAATAAATGATTTTATTATAAAAGGGAATAGAATGTTCAGCGCGCTCGTACCGCCGTTGTGTCTTAAAACGAAATGATACGTGCTGTCGTCGACGGCGACGGTTCGCAGCTTTCTGATGTTTTTGAGAGTCCTCTGTTTGTAAAAATCGTTTCCCTTAAAGCCCAGTACTATTCCGAAAGCGACGTAAAGCAGCACGTTCGACCCGATGCCCGCAAGAAATACATCCGAGGCTGCGACGGTCATAACTTTCTGCCTGACGTCGGCGTCCGATATGCCGTCCGTATCGCCCTGCTGCGCTTTCAGATAAATATCGGCAAGGTCAATCGCGGCAGTTTCGTATGCCTGCCATTTGTCGGGGGCAAGCTTCTGAAACGCGAGGTCTACTCCCTGGGCAAATATAAATTGCAACGCGATTAAAAGAACGGTCGCTATGCATCCGATTTTTACCATCTTTCTGTAAAAAAGCCAGTATATTGAAAATATCGCCGAACTCCAGTTCCATTTGTGTTTCTTTCCGCCGTTCTGAGTTTCGAGAAACGAGGCGATGTATTTATCGGAATTTGCCTGAATGTATTCTCCGAGCTCGGAAACCGGAACGTCCTCGACTTTCGCGTCGCCGAAAAGAGCCTTTGCCGAATCTGCGTAAGGGTTGTTATATGAATATGTGTTCTGCTGTCCGCCCGCGCCGAACGGCGGGTATCCGTTTTGGGCGTACCGTCCGCCGTACGAACCGTTCTGCGGATTGTTCGGGTTCGCGTTTTGATTTGCAAGTGGCATTTTGCATCTTGCGCAGTTTGTTTCGCCGACCGGATTCGGAAGTCCGCACCTCGGACAGATAAGAACCTCCGCCTTTCTTCCGTTTGCGTTTGCTTCTGCGTTATCGAGCGCGGGAGCCTGCCATACAAAGCCGAGCGCGTGTTTATCCTCGTTTACGCATCTGCCGAGCGAATTATAGCACTCTCGGTGGTGAGGAGTGCCGCACGCGGGACAGACGACAATATCGTCGGATTCTTTGAATTTATTGTGACAGACAGGACACTCATATCCCGTATAGAACATTTTTTGTTTCCTCCGTTAAATTATAATTAATCTATTTTATTATATACCGATATTGTTTTAAATTCAAGTGCCGATATTTTTATTTGACAATACGGTGTTATTCTATTATAATATATAGTGATTGATTATGTTTTAAAATGAGAGAGGAATACTTATGCTGCAGTATGAAGAACTGAGATTAAGTCTGCTTAAATGCAAGGAGCCTATCGGCGAGCTTGCCGACGCGCTCGGTCTTGGTAAAATGAAAGAGGAAATTGCGGAGCTTGAGCAGAGAGCCGCTTCCGACGGGTTCTGGAACGATCTCGAAAAATCACAGCAGATAGTCCAGAGAACGAGCATGCTGAAAAAGAAGGTTGAGGCGTACGAGGGGCTTGTCAGCGATTACGAGGATACTCTTGCGCTTATAGAAATGGCCGACGAAGAGGGCGACGATTCCATGGTCGACGAATGCGCAGAGAGCGTTCGGAAGGTTAAGGACGAGCTTGACAGACAGACTCTTGAAACGCTTCTTATCGGCGAATACGATTCAAAGAACGCGATTCTTACGTTCCATGCCGGCGAGGGCGGAACAGAGGCTCAGGACTGGGCGATGATGCTTTTCAGAATGTACCACCGCTGGGGCGAAAGACACGGATTCAAGACTACTACACTCGATTATCTTGAGGGCGATGAGGCGGGAATCAAGTCTGCGGCGATTCTTATAGAGGGTGAAAACGCTTACGGTTATTTAAAGAGCGAAATGGGCGTGCATCGCCTTGTCAGAATTTCGCCGTTCGACGCTTCGGGCAGAAGACATACGTCGTTTGCCTCCGTTGAGGTTATGCCCGAAATTGACGATACAATCGAGGTTGAGATTAAGCCGGAGGATATCAAGATGGACGTTTACCGCGCAAGCGGAGCGGGCGGACAGAAGGTTAACAAAACCTCGTCGGCGGTACGTCTGACGCATATCCCGACCGGCATTGTGGTTTCGTGCCAGGTTGAGCGTTCGCAGTATCAGAATAAGGACGTCGCGATGAGCATGCTTAAATCAAAGCTTATAGAAATCAAGGAGCGCGAGCATCTTGACAAAATTGACGACATAAAAGGCGAACAGAGAGAAATTGCGTGGGGCAGTCAGATTCGTTCATATGTTTTCATGCCCTACACGCTTGCGAAGGATACGAGAACAGGATTTTCAAATTCAAATATCAATGCCGTTATGGACGGAGATATCGACGGATTTATAAATGCGTATCTGAAAATGCAGTCGCAGGAAAAGCTGTCGGCGGAAAACGAAGGCTGATATCCGCATGACGCCCTCGATTCGGGTACACGGTACGGGTAAACCGTGAATTGTATTTTTTTCAGTTTAAGAAATAAAAGTACGGCTCTCATTTTCGGAGAGCCGTGTTTTTTATGCGAACCCGATTCGTCAATCAAATCGAGTTAAACAGATTTTTCATATTTTTAAGCGCGTTGCCGAGTCCGGAGCAGATTTTTGCAATACCCTTTGCCGTACCCTTGCCGTTGAGGATGTCGAGAAGTCCCTGCGCCATCGTATCGGAGAACACGCCCATGCTCATTGAAATAAAGTTCCTTATCGGAATCTGAAGAGCCATTGCTTTAATCATACCGCGGTTCGCGTCGTCGGATGAAAGGAACGTATTTACCGCCTTGTCGATAACAGTGTTTACAAACTTACCCTGTTTTGTAAAATTTGCGTCCTCAAGGGTTGAAGTAAGCTCCAGTTCCAGAGTGTTATCCCTTTTATTTGCGGGGATGGGTCTGCCGAGAACGGCTTCAAACTGCGCGTCGGGTACGTTTCTTACGTCAGCGGTATAGTACTGAGGCGCGCTCTGACGGTAATCGGGAATTTCAGTCTTTTCCGCGGAGACGTTAACCTTGCCCTCCAGCCTGATATCACGGCTTGAAGCTCCGATTTTTATTGTAAAATCTCCGCTTTCCGTGCACCAGTCGTGAATCAGAACGTTATAAAACGCGAAGCTTCTTTTGTCAAGCTCGATTTCGACGGTCGTTTCTTCGCCGGGGGTCAGGAATACTTTTTTAAAGCCCTTTAACTCTTTTTCGGGACGGAATATTGTGCTTTCAACGTCGCTTACGTAAATCTGCGCTGTTTCCGCGCCGGCGACCGAACCCGTATTTTTAATTTTAAACGATACCTTGAGAGAATCGGCGTCCTTAATTTTTTTCTTTGAAAGCTTTAAATCGGAATATTCAAACGTCGTGTACGAAAGTCCGAAACCGAACGGGAACAGAACGTCTTTTTTTGCCGTATCGTAATATCTGTAGCCGATATAAACGCTCTCTCTGTACTCGGTCGTAACGGCCGTGCCGGGGAAGTAATTTACGCACGGAACGTCGGCAAGCATGCAGGGATATGTTTCAGCAAGCTTACCCGAGGGATTAACCTTGCCCAAAAGGATATCAACGGCGGCGCCGGCTCCCGCTTCTCCGCCGAGATAACCGTTGAGAACGGCTTTAACGTCTGATAGCCACGGCATTGTTACCGGAGAACCGCCCGAGAGGACGACGACGGTATTTTTGTTGACCTTTGAAACCTCTTTGATAAGCTCGTTGTGGCTTTCGGGCAGACTTATATGACTTCTGTCAAAGCCTTCCGCCTCATATGTTTCGGTAAGACCGGCGAAAATAATCGCAATATCGGCATTTCTTGCCGCGGCGGTCGCCTCGCCTATGAGAACGTCGTCCGGCTTGTCGCTCTTTTTGTCATAGCCTGCGCAGTACGTCATGGAAATTCCGTTGTCCACAAGCTCGTCAAACGCATTGTCTATTTTAAAAGGATTTATGAGAGAGCTGCCCGCTCCCTGATAACGAGGGAATTTTGCCATTTCGCCGATAACGGCGTATTTAAGATTATTTTTAAGGGGAAGAATATTATCGTTGTTTTTAAGAAGAACCATTGAATTTCCGGCAATTTTTCTTGCAATCGCGTGATGTTCTTTTTTATCGAATTTATAATCACGCTTATTCTCGTTTCCTCTTATAATCAAATCAAGAACGGCGTCGACCGCCTCGTCGAGAATTTTTTCGTCAAGCTTTCCGTTTCTGACGGCTTCGCATATCTGCTTTGCGCCTCTGCCGGAGGACGTGGGCATTTCAAGCTCCTGACCGGCTTTCAGTCCCTCGACTCTGTCATTTTCCGCGCCCCAGTCGGTAACGACCAGACCCTTGAAGCCCCATTCCTTTTTGAGAACGTCGGTGAGAAGCCATTTGTTTTCCGCGCAGTATGTGCCGTTTAATCTGTTGTAAGCGTTCATAACCGTCCACGGCTGAGCCTCTTTTACCGCTATTTCAAACGCCGTGAGATATATTTCTCTCAACGCTCTTTCGTCAACGACGGAATCGACCGTCATTCGTCTGCACTCCTGGCTGTTTGCCGCAAAATGCTTTAAAGACGTGCCGACGCCTTTTGACTGAACGCCGTTTATGAATGACGCCGCCATTTTGCCCGCAAGATAAGGATCTTCCGAAAAATACTCGAAGTTTCTTCCGCAAAGGGGACTTCTCTTCATGTTTACGCCGGGACCGAGAAGAACGGAAACCTGCTCCTCGAGGCACTCCTCTCCGAGAGCCTGTCCCATTTCGTAAATAAGTTCGGGATCCCATGAAGCGGCGGTCGTGACTGCGGTCGGGAAGCACGTTGCCGGGTTTGAGCTCATAAGCTCGCCGGGGTCTTTTTTCTCCTTTTTCTTTCTGAGCCCGTGAGGACCGTCGGTAACCATAATGCTTTTGATACCGAGCCTTTCACAGCTTTGCAGATTCCAGAAATCCGCGCCGTCGCAGAACGACGCTTTTTCCTCAAGCGTCATTTTTGAAATAATGTCAGAATGTTTCATAATCAACCTCCGAATCTCCGAACAGAAGTCTGTCGGCTCTGTCCGCGTCGATATCCTCGACGTTTTTTAGCTTTTTATTTATAATATTGTTTCTCGAAACGGCGTTGTCAATCTCCTTATCAACGGATTCGAGCTTTTTCTTTACGGAGTTTAATACTTTGTCGAACGTTTCGTACTGTTTTTTGACGGCGGAGAGAATTTCTCTTATTTCGCTTGCTTTTTCGTTTATCGCCGCCGTTTTAAAGCCCACGGCAAGCGAACTCAGAAGTGCGGTTACCGTCGAAGGACCCGCGATTATGACCCGAAAATCGTTCTGTATTCTTTCAAGAAGCATATTTTTTGACGAAGCAATCTCCGCATAAAGACCCTCCGTGGCAAGATACATTACGGCAAACGGGGTGGTATCCGGCTCGTTTATGTATTTGGATACCGTTTTCGCCTCGTCGATAACCCGTTTTTCAAGTGCTTTTCTCGCGTTTTCAACGCCCGCCGCGTCGCCCGTTTCGCTCAGTTCGCACAGTCTTACGTAGTCCTCCGTCGGAAATTTTGAATCTATCGGAAGATACGTGGTTTTTTTTGAATCCGAGGACGGGATTTTTACCGCAAATTCGACGACTCCCGCGCCGTCCTTCGCATTATAATTCTTAACGTACATATTCGGGATAACGCTGTCGAGTATCGTTCCGAGCTGATACTCCGCCCATGTTCCGCGCGTTTTAACGTTTGTAAATAATTTGTTCAGATTCGTAATTCCGCCGGAAAGCTCCTGCATTTCGCCCAGTGACTTGTATACGTTTGAAAGCTGATCGGATACCGTTTTGAATGATGAATCAAGCCTGTTTGTAAGCGTTGCGGTCAGCTTTTCGTCAACCGTGGCGCGCATTTCGTCCAGTTTTTTCTCGTTATTTTCCCGCATTTTATCAAGAGAACGTTCGATTTTTTCCGTATTTTTCTCATTCTGATTCCTGTTTGCCTCGCTTATGTCGTTAAGCGAATTTGTGACGAGCTTTGTAAGCGCAAGCTGAGAGTCGTAATTTGCCTTTGTCACATCTGCAAGCTTTGCGTTTACCGTTTCTGACGCGTTTTTGATTTCGGTTCCGATTCTTGCCGATTCGCTGCCGACGGATTTTAATATAATGTCGGATTTTACCGAAAGCTCTTTAAGCTGCGAATCGTTATTGCCGGCCGGCAGACGCGTTACCTTCATTATCAATACTATGAGAAGCACGATTGCGATAACGACAGCCGCCGATAAAATATAAAGTACGGTTTGCATTTTTTTATCACCGTTTGTAATTATATCAAATAAAATTTTGAAAGTTAATAGATTTTCAAAAAAATTAACATTACTTATGGAAAATATATAAAAATTCTGCTATAATTTAATCAAACTATGAATTTGAGAGATTGTCTATATATGAAACGCATTATTTCGCTTATTTTATCCATAATAACGGTTGTCTGTCTTTTCGCTTCATGCTCTGAGAGTGAGTCCGTGACGTTTTACTATCCCGTGAGCGAAAACGCGCAGTATCTCGACCCGCAGATTGCAGACACGACCGCCGAAAGAATTATCGGCGCAAACTGCTTTGAGGGGCTTGTCAGACTTGACGAAAACGGAGAGATTCAGCCCGGCGCTGCAGAAAAAACCGACGTATCGTCCGACGGGCTTACATACACTTTTACCCTGCGCCCGGACGCAAAATGGCACGTTACAAAAACGTCGCAGAAGAAGCTGGGCGATAAGCTGGGTGAAAATTTTGCGCCGTCAGTTACGGCAAACGACTTTGTTTTCGCGCTCAGACGCGCCGTTGACCCCGAAACGCAGAGTCCGGACGCGTCGCTTTACAATTCAATCAAAAATGCGTCGAAAATTTCGGACGGACAGACGGACGTCCGGGAGCTGGGCGTCAGAGCGGTTTCGGATTATGTTCTCGAAATAACGCTTGACTACGCGGATTCGGATCTTCTCTACGCGCTGACGCGTCCCGCCGCAATGCCGTGCAACGAAACGTTTTTTAACGCATGTTCGGGAAGATACGGGCTTGCGCTCGAATATATGCTGTGCAACGGACCGTTTTTTGTCTACACGTTTTCGGAGGACGCATATATTCTCATTACTTCTAATGATGACTATAAGGGCGAAAATACGGTAAGCCCAGACAACGTGTACATTTATTTGAATTGTGACGAGGATACCGCCGCGCAGAAGATAAAGAGCGAAAAATACGACGGCGGATTTGTCGGCGCGCAGACATTTAACAGACAGCTGAACAATGAAAAGAAATTTACGGCGGAGGCGTTTTCCGATACGGTATGGGCATATTGCTTTAATTTAAACGACGAATATATGAAGGACGAATCGATAAGAACAGCGTTTACATACGCCTACGACCCGTCGGTAATAGAGGCGGACAGCGCGTATTTTGAAAAAACGTCGAGAATTTCGAGCGTTTATATGACGCCGTCCTATGAATTTACGCCGAAGATGAACGAATATGACGAAACAAAGGCGTCGGAGTTGTACAGTCTCGGACTGAGAAACGCGGAGCTTGACTCCGCCGCCGTGACGGTTTTGACGACCGAGGATTTCGCCCCGCAGGTAAAGCTTCAGATTCAGAAATGGCAGAAGGCGCTCGGCACGGACGTTAAGATAAAGACGGATACGCTTGAAAACGTAACGCAGCAGGTCAAAAACGGCGACTATCAGATAGCGTTCTGCCCCGTGTCATATACGTCAAATAAGGTTTATGCGATGCTCGGCGGATTTACGTCGGAATCGTCGTCAAATCTGATGGGATATAAAAGCGAAAGCTATGACGCGCTTTTTGACTCGGTAAGAACGGCGAACGGCGCGCAGGCAAAAATTGAAATATATAAACAGCTCGAGCAGAAGCTTATAGACGATTGCGTTCTGCTCCCGGTTCTCACGCAGAACAGCTATTTTGTTTTAAATTCTTCCGTTTCGGGAATTTATGCTCTGTCACAGAGCGAGGTATATTTTATAAACGGAAAAATTACTCAATAATTTACACCACCGTAAATTATTGTTTACCATGAAAGGATGATATATATGTCAGTTATAAGACCGTTCAGAGCCGTCAGACCGAAAAAGGAATATGCGTCATCCGTTGCCGCTCTTCCCTATGACGTTATGAACAGCGCAGAGGCGAGAATCGCGGTTAAGGATGAACCGTATTCGTTTCTTCATGTCGACAAAGCGGAGGTAGACCTGCCCGAAAGCGTTGACCTTTATTCCGACGAGGTATACAAAAAAGCCGCGGAAAACCTTAAAAAGCTCTCCGACGACGGAATCTGTTTTAAAGAGGACAAGCCCTGTCTTTACGTGTACCGTCAGATAATGGGTTCGCGTTCGCAGACGGGTATTGTCGGATGCGCTTCAATCGACGACTACATGAACAACGTTATTAAAAAACATGAGCTTACGAGAGCTGATAAGGAGGCGGACAGAATCCGTCACGTTGATACGTGTAATGCCAACACGGGTCCTATATTCCTTACATACAGAGGAAAGAAGGAAATTGATTCGATTGTTGAAAAATACACGGCGAAAGCTCCCGAATACGATTTTGTAACAAAGGACGGCGTTGCAAATACCGTTTGGGTTATTGACGACGATAACGATATAAATGCGATTGCCGCGCAGTTCAAGTCAATACCGTGTCTTTATATTGCCGACGGGCATCACAGAGCCGCTTCCGCCGTTAAGGTCGGACAAAAGCGCAGAGAAGCAAATCCAGGATATACGGGAAACGAGGAATTTAATTTCTTCCTTGCCGTTTATTTTAAAAGCGACGACCTTGCGATTATGGACTATAACCGCCTTATCGCGGATTATAACGGAATGACGAAGGACGTTCTTTTAAATAAGATCGGCGAAAAATTTGACGTTTCTCTTTACGGTGACAAGGCGTATCATCCCGAGCGCAAGCATGATTTCGGAATGTATATGGAGTTGAAGTGGTACAAGCTTACCGCCAAAAAGGGTACGTACGACGACTCCGACCCCGTTGACAGGCTCGACGTTTCGATTTTACAGAAGAACTGCATTGCGAGCGTGTTCGGCATTTCAGACCCGAGGACGGACAGACGCATTGACTTCGTAGGCGGAATAAGAGGACTCGGAGAGCTTGAAAGAAGATGCGCGCTCGATATGAAAATAGCCTTCTCGATGTATCCGACCACGCTTGATGACCTTATGGATATCGCTGACGCGGGACTTATAATGCCCCCGAAATCAACATGGTTCGAGCCGAAGCTTCTGAGCGGACTTTTCATTCACGAATTGTCATGAATGATTAAAAAATAATACGGTTTTACATCAGGCGTCAGAGCAAAACCGGAAAAATAATTCAACAGCAGTCACCCGTTGATGACTGCTGTTGATTTTTCGGTTTTCTTATTAGCTCTTTGCGCAGCTTTTTAAGGGTTCACCGTCAATATACGTATAAAAAACGCTATATGGTTTAAACACGGAATCAATATTCATCTTTTTTACTCGATAAACATTAATAATCCCCTTTTCATAGTTTACAAGATTTGCCTTTCCAACAAACTGCGTATATGCATTAAACATCCGCCCGAAGCTGTAACTCAATGAATCAAGACTATATTCATATACTGCAATATAAGTATATTTTGAAGTATCAAAATCCTGTACATTTTCTTTCAAGTATTGTTCGATTTCTGAATATTCATCTCCCCAATAATATGCCCATGAGTCGTATTTTTCATCTTTTATTGTAAACCACCGACGTTCTGCAACATATGAATAATCCGGTAGTTCCTCCGATATAGAACACACATACTGGTAAGATAGGTTTATTTCAAACTTCGGCAGAACAAAAATAAAAAATAAAAAAATCAACAAACTCATCAAAACCAAAGCTATTAATAAAGATAATAATATTTTTTTATTGGTAGATTTTATCACAGCAATAAGCCTCCATTCTATGTCCGGCAAAAACTTATAACATAATAGTAGATTTAGACCATTGTCTTGAAGAATATTCTGTCCTTGCAAAATTACCCGTATTACCGAACAAAATTTGAAATATCAAAACTATCAGTGTAACAATACATTTTATCCCCGTAATAATACGTTATATTAAGTTTTTTACTTTCAGAATCATATTCAGCAGAAACAAAAGGTATTTCATTAATATTAGAAAGTGGGTACGTAAAATTTGAAATAACCTCACTTTGCTGCGTAAACACTTTTTGTATAACAACATCATTACCGGAAGCATAAACAATATTATCATTTATAAATGTTAACATACCGACATATTTTTCTTTCTTTGAGTTTTCAAGATTATAAACATAAGTTTCAAGAGTCGATAGTCCATTTCCGTACGAAATTGTTACCGCAAAAATTGAGTCAGTAATCTTTTTTATTTTCGGTTCTTTGATACTATCAATTGAATCTATACACTTACCATCTTTAGACTCTATTTTAGTATGGAATTTATGATCATAATAAGTCCAAGATATCAATTTATCACAACCGTCTACATAAGTGTAAGAAGTACTGACGCCATCATCAACAAATGTATCTTTTTTTATTTCCTTATTTGCAAAGACAGCAAACACAATTAAGAATATACAAACAATACAAACAACTGAAACAATCAATCTTTCCATGTATACCACCAAAAATCCTCCGTTTCTGAAATACAAACACGCTTATAATAACTATCATACAACCAATCGCTAGGATTTTCATATGAATGAAAAAAGATTACACCACCGGTAAAATCTGCTTCAGTGTTATTATAAATAGGTATTATAATATCGACACATTCTCGAATACTCGATATTTCAGAATTATTATTAAAAGCTAACATAATCGTAACCATTTGTTTAATTCGCTTTGGTATATCAAAAATGCTTGAAAATGAATTATTAGCTTTCTTTGCTTTTGTACCCTCCGGGTCTATAAATCCCACCGGACTGTTATTACAGTACGCAAACATATTCGTACCGACCACGCCGGTGCGAGAAATATCTGTCGAACCGTTCGTAAACGAGGACGAATGCGAAAGAATTTTCTGCGAAGCAGTATCTGCTGTATCGTCGTACGTATACCCGTACTGTCCGTAATCAGATTTATAAAACCGCCGATTTTTCTGTTTTTCCAATGTCTGCGGGAATCCGTTAGCGTTAATATTGAATTAAAAACTAAACAGACAGATTCCCGCAGACTATAGAAGAATATACCTCGAGTTATTCGTTAGTATAAAAGTTACTAACAGAGAACTCTAAAAAGAGTTATCAAAAAAATGCGGGTCATCTCTTATCGGGTCTCCCCAAATTCTTTTCGGAAATATCATTCCGACCCAAAATTCATTCGGAACAGGGGCATATTCATATTCATCAACATCCAAATCGGGTCTTACCGCTAACGCAAGACCATCTACTAATGACTTCGGCGGCTGCTCGTAGATTATTTTACGCCGGGTTTTGACCTGCGGGTTATCTTTTAACCATCTTTGTCCGGCCTCTTCTAATTCTTTGTTATATAAATCGTGCCACTTAAAATCACCCATAAACAGTCCGTAAGGATGATCTTCTGCATATATTCTGAACGCGTTTCTAAAAAAAGCGTCCTTTTCACCTTCGGAAAAATCCTCTCTTACAGTCGGGCAGCAATCAAGTGTGTATCTTATAACTGTCTCCTCGTCTATATTTCTGATTTTCAGACATTCACGAAGACAATCATCCTCATAAACATAGAAATACGGGATTATACAAAATCGGTTTAAAACCTCTTTGGGAAGCTCGGACATCTTAATCGAGTTCTCTTTAAAAATTTGGGTATTGTCGAATGAAACATGAGCATATATTTTATTCTCATAATAATCGAAATAGAATTGATCTTCCATTTCCTCTCTGTAACGTATGGCGAATTCATAAAAGAATTCCGAATACAATTTTACTCTTTTTTTCACAAATACCACCTCTAAAAAGTTACGGCTCTTTAAAAATTCTATTGCCGTACCAAATATGGAAAAAATGTTTTTCACTATGATAATGACCGTATTGACCATATCCGTGAACTTCGGGTGTTTCTGTTCCATTAAAAACAACAGCTAAAGCCTTTGCTGCCTGTTGTGTTTTGGCGTAAATTCCCCAAACGTTTGTTTGACCGGTAGATTTTGCTTTTGTTTGAGCAACTGAATACCCCCTATATGAATATTTTGTTTTTAATGAATTTGTCGCCCCCGAAACACCTAATGACGCAAGAGCTTCAACAAAAGTCATCCATTTTCCTATCTTTATCAATTTATCTGTTGTTTTATCCACGTAGGCAATTTTATAATATTTGCTGTTTCGAGAAATTTTCGGTTGTGTATCAGAAAGCTCCCTCGTCCCTGTCCATGGTTCCTCTTTTGCGGTAATCCATGATATATCCAGCGGAGGCG